>JBBRBF010000005.1:0-114648 GCA_038206105.1 Actinomycetales bacterium
GAAGGTCATGCGCTGGTCATGTAAACCCCAAGCCCTGGCCACGCGTGTAGGTGGTGTCAGCATCCCGTCTTCACCCAAGGAGGCCGCCATGAAGCGGTCAGCAGCAGCCATCGTCACCCTCGTCGTCGGCGTCCTCGTGGCGCTCGTACCCGCCGGGGCTGCCACGGCGCACTCCTCCCCCTACTGCGGCATCACCTGGGGCTCCGCCCCGAAGGACGCACGCACGAGCACCGGCGGGCCGCTGGTGGACGTCCGCGCGGGCCGCCATGCCTGCTTCGACCGGCTCGTCCTGGACTACGACGGCGGCAAGGTGACGTACTGGGTCTACTACGTGGGCCAGGTCCGCACCGACGGCGCCGGCTTCGTCGTCCCGCTGCGCGGCGGCGCGAAGCTCGAGATCGTCGGCGCGGCCGCACACGACGCCATGTACCGGCCCACCTACGACCTCAACGCCTCCGAGCTCGTCGACGTCCGCGGCTTCCGCACCTTCCGCCAGGTCGCAGGCGCCGGCTCCTTCGAGGGCCACGGCACCGTCGGGCTCGGGGTCCGGGCACGGCTGCCGTTCCGCGCCTTCACCGTCGACGGCCCCGGAGGCGGCTCACGACTCGTGATCGACGTCGCGCACAGCTGGTGACGCGACCGCCCGGTGCGGGGTGTCGCCGCGCCCCGCACCGGGCCCCCCAGCCGAGCAGGTCGGCAGGTCGAGAACCACGACACCGCCGGGATCCACTGCCGGACACCATGTATCAGCCCGGAGCGCCGGCGATCGTGTCACTCTGGTAGGCGGAGATGTGCCGTCTACCAGACGTCCACTCCCAGCACCGAGGAGAACCGCCATGAAGCGGTCAGCAGCAGCCATCGTCACTCTCGTCGTCGGCGTCCTCGTGGCGCTCGTCCCCGCGGGCTCGGCGTCCGCGCACACCCCGTATTGCGGCATCACCTGGGGGTCCCTGGCCAAGACGGACGGCCACCTGCCGTCCAGCGGCCACATCCACGACGTCCGCGCCGGCCGGAACACGTGCTACGACCGGCTCGTCGTCGACGTCCACGGGGACGCTGCGGGCTACGCGGTCCGGTACGTCTCGCACGTGCATGAGGACGGTTCGGGCAGGGTCGTCCCGCTCCGGGGCGGCGCCCGGCTCGCGGTCGTCGCGGCCCGCTCCGACGACCCGGACACGGGCCGTCTCACCTACCCGATCAACCGCCGCGAGCTCGTCGACGTGACCGGTTTCCGCACCTTCCGCCAGGTCGCGGGCGCCGGCTCCTTCGAGGGGCAGAGCACCATCGGGCTCGGCGTCCGGGGGCGGCTCCCGTTCCGCGTCTTCACCCTCGACGGACCAGGGGCCGGTCACTCCCGGCTCGTGATCGACGTCGCGCACAGCTGGTGACGCCGCAGCGGTGACCCCACAGCGGTGACGCAGCCCGCCACGACCGCACGCGCCGGTCGTGGCGGGCCCTGCCGCAGGCAGCTGGTCGGCGGAAGGCGGCGGCACGGAGTCAGCGGCAGTGACACAGCGGAATGCCCGAGGTGTCCCCCGCGGTTGAGCGCACCATGACCTCCGACGCGAGCGTGACGACCGCTGCCCCCGCCCTACCCGGCGAGGAGGACGCCAGCGGCCGCTGGGACGCGGTGCGCGACGGCGACCACGACGACCTGCGCTCCGCGGTCCGTGCCAGCCGCCCGGCGCTGGTCCGCCTCGGAGGCGCCTTCATGACGTCCGAGGACATCGTGGCGGCCGCCCGGCCGCTCGCACTGAGCCCCTTGGGCCTGTACTTCCAGGGACGCTCCGGCGCGCTCGGACACCTCACCACCGCCTCGGTGACGCGGCTCTTCGGCATGTTCCCGGCCCGGGCCGTGGACTCGGCGATGGGCGGACGCGAGCCGCTCGTGCCACCGTCCACCGCCGCCACCGCCTTCGCCCGCGCCGCCGCCGCGTGGGGCACGCGTCACCTCGGCGACCTCCCCGACGACGACCTGCTCCGGCTCTCCTCGCTCGCCGAGGCCGTCGTCGACCGGACCCCCACCGACGCCCTGCCGCTCGCGGCGGCCTGGGCGCAGCAGCCCAGGCCCGAGGAGCCGGCCGCACGCGCCGCGCACGCCGCCTTCCTGCTGCGCGAGCTGCGGGGCGCGCTGCACTTCGCCGCCCTGGCGCTGCACGGCCTGCCCGTCGCCCAGGCCGTGCTCGCGGAACCGGACGCCGGCCCCTCCCGGCTGCGCTTCTTCGGCTGGCGTGACGCCGAGGTCGCCGAGCTCGAGGCGGCGATGGACGACGACGACCGCCGCGGCCGCTGGACCGCCGCGGAGTCCGACACCGACGACGCCCTGACCGCCCGGGTCCTGGCCGCGCTCGGTGAGGACGACGCCCACGAGCTGGCCGCGCTGCTGCGGCGCGCCCGGTCCGCCGCGTGGCCCGGCTTTTGACGCGGGGCCGGCTCAAGCCCGCTCCGCCCCGCGCCGACACTCCGAGGGATGCCGGCGGTCGTCGCCGGCGGCCGAGCGGGCACCTGCCTGACGGTCCTGGTGACGCCGCAGGAGGAGAGCCGTGCCCCACCGGACCGCACTGTGGGTCGCGCTCGCGGCCGCGATCGTCGGGGCGCTGGCGCTCACCGTGAGCCTGCGGGCGTCCCAGCCGCATGAGCCCTCGGCCGGTCGGCTGCTGGTCGGTGCCTACGTGCACCTCAAGGACCGCCCGTTCAAGGACCCGGTCGCCCCCGAGGACCTCGCGGCGCTCGAGGCACGCATCGGGCCCCTCGACCTCGTGCACTACTACCTGACCTGGGGCCGGCAGTTCGAGGAGGTGCGCACGCCCAATCTCGACGAGCACGAGGTGATGCTGTCGATGAAGCCCAACGGCGACCTCGTGCAGCGGATCGTCGCGGGCGACCAGGACGACTACATCGACGAGTTCGCCTCCGACGTCCGCGACTTCGACCGGCCGGTGCACATCCGGTTCGGACACGAGATGAACGGCCACTGGATGACGTACTCCGCGGGGAACCCCCACGGGCCGTCGGCGAAACAGTTCGTCGCGGCCTGGCGCCGCGTGGTCGACCGCTTCCGCGCCGAAGGCGCCGACAACGCCGTCTTCGTGTGGTCCCCCAACGAGGACGACTTTCCCGCCCGGGACGGCAACCGGATGGAGGACTACTGGCCCGGCGAGGACTACGTCGACATCGCCGGCTTCGACGGCTACGACTGGGCGAGCACCAAGCCGCAGCGCGGGGACGGCAAGGACCGCAGCTTCGAGGAGGTCGTCCGCGGCCCCTACGAGCGGTTGACCCGCCTGACCGACAAGCCGATCTGGGTCTGCGAGACCGGGACCACCGACCCGGGCAAGGCCGAGTGGATCCGGGACATGTTCGCCACGACGGCGTTCCCCCGGGTGACGGCGATCGTGTACTTCAGCGAGGACGAGCAGCGAGACGTGCAGCGGGACTGGCGGATCGACTCCTCCGACGAGTCGGCAGCCGCGTGGCGGGCGGGTGTCGCCGCCCACCGGGCGGAAGCGGCGGCTGCCGAGCGGGCGGCTGACCGCGCGACGTCCGACGACGTGGACCGCACCCCCTAACGAAGCGGTCCGCGAGCGCCAGGTCGTCGCCGGAGTCGGCCGTCCTACGCGCTGACCGCGTTCCCCTCGTCCGACATCACCGGTCGCCCGAGGCCGCCGAGGTCGAGCTCGGCGCCGAGGGCGAGCAGCGTCAGCTCGTCGGCCGAGAGCGGCACCGTCGCGACGGTCGAGACACGTCGCGTCGAGCGGACGCCGCGGGCGTGGATGACCAGCGGCGCAGCGCAGACCGTCATCGTGACGAGGAGCCAGAACACCAGCGTGGGGTAGGTGTCGCCGAGCCCGAGGCCCACCGTGGCCACCAGCAGCGCCACCGACGCCGCCAGCCACCAGAGGTGGGAACGGAAGGTCGCGAGGGAGTCCCCGCTGGTGAGCGCGCCCTTGGCCGTCACGGCGTAGGTCAGCGGACGCCCCGCGAGGCGGGTCAGGGCCGCGGCCACGTACACGGGAGCGCAGATCAGCAGCAGGCCGAGGCCGACCATGCCCCACTCCTTGCGCTCGTGCTCGGCCAGGTTGAAGCGGCGCAGCCAGAAGAAGGTGCCGAGGCTCGCGGCCATCGACGCCGTCCACAGCACGGCCCACTCCGTGACCGGCAGCCGCACCGCGGAGCCACCGAGCAGGTAGAGCGCGGTCAGCATGTTGCCGAGCAGCCACGACACCGCCACCGACGGGTAGAAGAGCTGGAGGAGCGTGAAGGACAGCCGCTGCGCCGGGCGCATCTGGCCGAACAGTCGCGGTGAGTGCTTGGTCGCGATCTCCCAGATCCCGTAGGCCCACCGCTTCTGCTGCGAGAAGTAGTCCGTGAAGGACGTCGGGCCCTCGCCGACCGCGACGACGTCCGGGGTGTAGACGCCGGTGAAGTGGTTGCCGGTCAAAGGGTTCCGGGTCGCGTAGACCGCCATCGAAGTGAGGTGGTCCTCGATGATGGAGTCCTGGTAGCCCCCGACGACCCCGAAGGCGCTGGGGCGGTACAGGTGGTTCGTGCCGATCAGCAGCGGAGCGCGCATCCCGTTGCCGCCGCGCTGGATGATGCCGTGGAAGACGTAGGCCTGCACCGCGGCACCCTTGGCGATCCACGACTCACGCAGGTTGCCGTAGACCTGCGGGGCCACGACGAATGCGACGTCCGGGTCGATGAAGTAGCCGAGCGTCCGCTCGAGGAAGTCGGGGCAGGGCACGTGGTCGGGGTCCATCTGTGCGACGACGTCGTAGCCGGCCTCGTGCGCGTCGCGCCAGGCGTTGTGGTTGCCGGCCTTGGTGCGGGCCTTGAACGCCCCGCTCGGCGTGTTCCAGCGCTCGATGCCATTGCGGGAGAAGTGCTTGACGCCGATCCGGGCGCACGCCTGCGCCACCACCGGGTCGTTGCCCTCGTCGAGGAGCCACACGTCCACGAGGCCGTCGTAGCGGATCCGCTTCATCGCCTCGAGGGTCGCCAGGATGAGGTCGAGGGGCTCCTTGCCGGGGACCATCGTCGTGAGGACGGCGACCCGCCGGGCCTTCGGTGCCAGCAGCGGCACCGGGTCCTTGGCGCGGGTCGAGAACAGCCAGAGGGCGGCGCCCTGGGCCAGACGGAGGAGCTCGATGCCCACCATGAGGGCGACCCCGACGAGCGAGGTGACGAACAGGGCGACGCCGGTCTGCGAGAGGACGGGCAGGTGGCTCGGCCAGACCAGCCAGCCGACGAAGCCGACCCCGGTGACGACCTGGGCCACGATCAGCGCGGCCAGCGTGACCTTCTGGCGGCGGGACAGGACGTCGGTGTACCGAACCGTGGTGCCCGCCTGCAGCGGGCCGGTGATGGTGCTGGTGCCGGCGTAGAGGTTCTTGTGCTGGACCTCGAGCTCGGTGCGTGAGGGGCTGAGCGTGACGGACATGGCGTGCCGGCCTCCGGAAGGAGTGATGACGCTGGGTGAGTAGAGCCGCTCTCCGTTGAGCCGGCAGTCCGGAGTCAATCGCCCTGCGTCACCGTCGCGAGGACGATCGAGCACGGGATCACCCAGCGCGCTGCGCCGAATCGCCGAAACAATCACTCAGAGTGATGTCGCGCAAACGTGATGACGATGGGGCGGGAGGCCTTCGGGTCGGCGCTGGAGAGCGCGGCAGGGGCGCTCGACAGCCGCGACACGCTCGAACAGGTGTTTGAAGGCGCGTGCTCCAGCGCCTAGCGTGTGAGCACGACGTCGAGGAGGTGCGTCCCATGACGCGCAAGGCCAGCGGGGGCAACGTGAACGACCACAGCGACCCCGACGCCACGGTGCACGAGCTGCCCGGTCCACCCGACCCCGGCGACGGGCTGACGCCGCGCCAGCGCACCGTGCTGGAGTGCATCCGGGACGCCGTCCGGCGCCGGGGGTACCCGCCCAGCATGCGGGAGATCGGGCAGGCCGTCGGGCTCACCAGCCCGAGCAGCGTCGCCCACCAGCTCACCACCCTGGAGCGCAAGGGCTACCTGCGCCGCGATCCCAACCGGCCCCGGGCCATCGAGGTCGTCTCCCCCGACGCCCACCCCCGACGCACCGGTGGCAGCGACGTCGTCCGCACCGCGGAGGCCGACGCCGTCGACGAGACCGGGTCGGGCGACGCCCGCCCGACGCCGTCCTACGTGCCGCTCGTCGGTCGGATCGCGGCCGGTGGTCCGATCCTCGCCGAGCAGGCGGTCGAGGACGTCTTTCCGCTGCCCCGCCAGCTCGTGGGCGACGGCAACCTCTTCCTGCTCAAGGTCGTCGGCGACTCGATGGTGGACGCCGCGATCTGTGACGGCGACTGGGTCGTGGTCCGTCAGCAGCCGGTCGCCGAGAACGGCGAGATCGTCGCCGCCATGATCGACGGCGAGGCGACGGTGAAGACGCTGCAGCGCAAGGACGGGCACGTGTGGCTGCTGCCGCACAACGTCGCCTTCGAGCCGATCCCGGGCGACGAGGCAACGGTTCTGGGCCGGGTCGTCGCCGTCCTCCGCAGCATCTGACGCCGCCTCCCCCCACTCCCCTCCTCTCGGCGATCATGCATGTCGGGTACGCCTCCTGGCTGGACGTACCCGATGTGCATGATCACGGCCCGGAGGTGTACCCGAGATGCATGATCACCGTTGGGGGGGCAGGAGGTGGCGCGCCAGGCCGGTGACCACGCTCGGGGTGAGGGTGCCGTGTGCGAGACCGACCTCGACGAGGTCGTCGAAGACGCGGGGGTCGTCGGCCGCGGCCCGCAGTCCGGCCCCGACGACGGCCGGTGAGCGGACCAGCCGTGCGGCGAGGCCGGTGTGCCGGTAGTGCCGCTCCCCCACCGACCGCATCGCCCGCCGGTACCGGCGGCCGGCCTCCGAACCGTCGCCCCGAGCCAGTGACGCCGCCGCCGCCCGGCCCGCGAGCACGCCGGAGACGACGGCGTCGTAGATCCCCTCCCCCGTCATCGGGTTCACCAGCGAGGCGGCATCCCCCGCGAGCAGCACGCGGCCGTCCGGGTGCCGCCGCACCCGCCCCGTCGCGAGCGGCAGGTGGTGACCACGCCACGCGCTTGCGCCCACGGCCACGCCCGGCAGCAGCCGGTCGAGCTCGGCGGTCAGCCCGGCCCTGGACGGTGCCGGCCGGCCGCGCCGCAGCACCTGCCCGAACCCGACGTTCGCGAGGCCGTCGCCGCGGTCGAAAGTCCACGCGTAGGCGGACGACCCCCGCCCGTCCGCGAAGACGATCGCCTGCCGCCCCTGCCACTGCGGACGCACCGGCGCGTACCCGCGGATCGCCAGCGCCACGTGCCGCGGCGACGGCAGCCCGAGCGCCGCACGCACGCGTGAGGACGCTCCGTCGGCGCCGACCACGACCCGCGCGCGGACGTCGTCGTGCCCGGTCACAAGGGTCACGCAGCCGCCGGCGGCGGTCACGCACGACGTCCCACCCCCACCGCGGTGATCAGGGACGTCGGCCACTCGTCCTTGATCACCGCGGGGTGGCGAGGCGGTGCGGGGGGCGGTGCCGGTGCTCAGCGAACGCACCCTCGCCCGCCGGAGGTGCGCTCCCGCTCGGACGGCGGCCTGCGCGATCCGCGCGTCGAGGACCGTGCGGGGGACCACGTATGCGGGGCGGCGCATCAGGCCGTCGACGCCGTCGCCCCCGCTGCGGAGCACGAGCCGCTGCACCGGCACCCGGTCGTCGAGCAGCCCGGTGACGCCGACCCCCGCGAGGACGTCGAGCACGTGAGGCGCGACGCCGTCCCCGCACGCCTTGTCGCGCGGGAGGTCCGCGCGGTCGAGCAGGAGCACACGCAGGCCCGGGTCTGCCGCGAGGGCGCCGAGCGCAGCCGATGACCCGGCGGGGCCGGCACCGACGACGGCGACATCCCAGACGTCCGGGTCGACCGTCACGGCACCGCGTCCCGCCGGCAGGAGCGCGACGGGCTCAGCCGACGCGGACGGTGAGCCGGTCGCCCTCGCTGCCCCACGCGATCGTGCGTGCGTTTGCGTCGGTGACGAAGCGCGCGTGGCCCTGTACCTCGCGCCGCCCGGCCTCACCGGAGGGGTCGAGCTCGGCCGTGACCTCCACCTCCTGCTCGCCGGTGGTGTGGGCCTCGGTCATCCGCGGCAGGTACTCGGGCAGGTTGCTGACGTCGGCGAGGTCGTACACGGCCTGCGGGGACGCCTGGACGTCGGCGCTGCGTTCGTGGGTCGTCATGCCGCTTTCCTATGGCAGCAACGGGTCCCCCGCGAGTCGATCACCGCTCGTGCTCGGCGCCGTCACCGGACCAGTCGCGGTGGAACGTCCCCTCGCGGTCGACCCGGGCGTACGTGTGGGCGCCGAACAGGTCGCGCATCCCCTGCACCAGGGCAGCCGGGGACCGGTCCCGCCGCAACCCGTCGTACGCGGCCAGCGCCGACGACAGACCCGGCACCGGCACACCGGCCTTCACCGCCGAGACCACGGCACGCCGCCACGGCTCCTGCGCGCGGGCGAGGCCGTCGGCCAGCGACGGGGCCAGCAGCAGGCTGGGCAGGTCGGGGTAGGCCGAGAACTCGGCCCGGATGTCCTCCAGCAGCCGTGCCCGGATGATGCAGCCCGCCCGCCAGATGGTCGCCACCCCGGCCAGGTCGACGTCCCAGTCGTGCTCGGTGGACGCAGCCCGAAGCAGGTCGAAGCCCTGCGCGTAGGCGACGACCTTGGTGGCCCACAGCGCCTGCTCGAGGTCGGCCACCAGCGCGTCGCGGTCGCGCCCCGGGACCTCCTCGTGGGGTCCCGGCAGCTGTACCCGGGCGGGGTCGCGCTGCTCGGGGTGCCCGGACGCGCTGCGGGCGAACACCGCCTCCGCGATGCCTCCCACCGGCACGCCGAGGTCGAGGGCGATCTGCACCGTCCACCGGCCGGTGCCCTTCTGCTCGGCGGCGTCCTTGACGACGTCCACGAACGGCCGCCCGGTGTCCGCGTCGACCGCCTCCAGCACCGTGGCGGCGGTCTGCACGAGGAACGACCCGAGCGGGCCCTCGTCCCAGGAGCGCAGTACGGCGGCGATCTCGGCGGGCTCCATCCCGGCGGAGCGCAGCAGGTCGTAGGCCTCGCCGAGCAGCTGCATGTCGGCGTACTCGATGCCGTTGTGCACCATCTTCACGAAGTGGCCGGCGCCGTCGGGGCCGATGTGGGTGCAGCACGGCTGCCCGTCGACGTGCGCCGAGATGTCCTCCAGCAGCGGGCCCGCGACGGCGTAGGCCTCCGCGGTGCCGCCGGGCATGATGCTCGGGCCCTCCAGCGCCCCGACCTCGCCGCCGGAGATCCCCGTGCCGAGCAGGTGGATGCCCTTCGTCGCCAGGGCCGCCTCGCGCCGCTGCGTGTCGGCGAAGTGGGCGTTGCCGCCGTCCACGACGACGTCGCCGGCCTCGAGCAGCCCGGCGAGCTCGTCGATCACGGCGTCGGTGCCCTTGCCCGCCGAGACCATGATCACCACGACCCGCGGGGTCCGCAGCGAAGCCACCAGCCCCGCCAGGTCGTCGCACCCGACGAACGTGCCCTCGTGGCCGACCTCCTCCAGCATCGTGCGCGTCTTCTCGCCGGTGCGGTTGTGCACGGCCACGACGCGGCCATGGTGCGCCATGTTGCGCGCGAGGTTGCGGCCCATCGTGGCCAGGCCGGTGACACCCACGTCGGCGTGCTGGGCCCCGCCGCGGCCCTCGGTCGCCTGGTCGTCGCTGCTCTGCTCGTCGGGGGACGTCGTCATGGCGGCCACTCTGGCGCGGCCGGGGGTGCCCCGTCCACGCGGGGGGAACCCCACCGGCGGCGCGCCCTCGCGGCCGGGGTCGTCACCGCCCCTCGATCAGCCCGCTCACGGCCTGCCCGAGCAGCGCGGAGCGCTCGGCGGGGTCGGCCACCTGCTCCAGACCGAAGCCCTCGGCGAGCGTGGGTCGGCCGGCGACGTCCACCCGGGTGTCGTCGACGAAGACGCCCACCCCGCCGGTGCCGGGGTCGGTGACATAGGCGACGGAGACCTCCACCTGCTCCCCCGCGTAGGCGGACAGGTCGAAGGCGACCTGCTGCCAGCCGCCGGAGCTGCCGGTCATCCGGTGCCACTCCCCCGACGTCCCCGTCGCGGTGCACGGGTTCACCCGGGAGAGGTAGTGCTCCAGGAACGGGTGCTCGTCGAGCAGGAAGCCGGCCTCGCACTCGGCCGGGACGCCGGTGTCGGAGAGCCCTCCGAGCTCCGGCAGCGTCGTCCAGGCCTCGGCTCCTGCCGTCCGCGCCTCCAGCAGCACGTTGTCGTAGCAGTCCTCCGCGTCGAACAACAGCGCGAGCCGCAGCGTGGGGTTGTCGGACGCCGGTACGCCGGTGAGGTCCACCGTCCGAGTCAGGCGCACGTAGGAGTTGTCGGCGTGCAGGCCACCGACGTACCAGTCCCCCTCGACCGGCTCGAACGGCCCGGCTGGGCCCGCGCTGGTGTCCGACCCGGAGGCCCAGCTGCGGAACTGCGGGAACTCGTCCTCCGGCAGCAGCCCGGACGTCACGGTGAAGCTCCCGGCCTCGTCCAGCGGGGTGTCCGCCGTCGCCGGCACTCGGCCCACCCGGCCGCGGCCCGCAGCGTGACGCGTACCGGCCGAGGGGTGGTCAGGCTCGCCGCCGACGGTCAGCATGGGGCGCCTTGTCACCACCTGTCCCGATCCGAGGAGGCTCGTCATGCTCGACGTCCTGTGGGGCATCGCCGGGATGGCCCTGGTGCTGCTGATCGCGGTCGCGGCGTCGGCGGACCGCCGGCGCATCCGGATGCGCACCGTCGCCGGCGCGCTCGGGCTCCAGGTGCTGTTCGCGGTGCTCGTGCTGTACCTGCCCGTCGGCCAGCGGGTGCTGGGCGGCGCCACGGAGGGCGTCCAGGCGGTGATCAACTCCTCGCGTGCCGGGATCGACTTCCTGTTCGGGCCGGTGCTGCCCGAGGAGGGGTCGGTCTTCGCCTTCCAGGTGCTGCCGGTGATCGTGTTCTTCGCGTCCCTGACGGCGGTGCTGTACCACCTCAACGTGCTGCAGCAGGTGGTCCGCGTGGTCGGGGGCGGCCTCGCGGCGGTTCTGGGCACGACGCGACCGGAGTCGATGAACGCGGCGGCCAATATCTTCGTCGGGCAGACCGAGGCGCCGCTGGTGATCAAGCCGTACGTGCTCTCGATGACCCGCTCCGAGCTGTTCGCGGTGATGGTCGGGGGGCTCAGCACCGTCGCGGGGTCGGTGCTCGTCGGCTACGCGCTGCTCGGCGCCCAGCTGGAGTACCTCATCGCGGCCAGCTTCATGGCGGCGCCCGGGGCGCTGCTGATGGCCAAGCTCATCGTCCCGGCGGGATCGATGGAGGACGCGCGGGCCGAACCGGTCGCCGCCGCAGCCGGCGCGGGACGCGGGGCCGGCACCACGAACGACGGCGCGGAGGCCACGGACAGAGGCGGCGACGCGAACGGCGAAGGGACCGTCCGGAGCAGCGGCGCCGCCGCGGACGACGACACCACGGACAGCGACACCGACGACGACGCGGCGGCCGAGACCCCCCACGGCAACGTGATCGACGCCGCGGCCGCCGGCGCCGCCGACGGGCTGCGGCTCGCGCTCAACGTCGGCGCCATGCTCCTCGCGTTCATCTCCTTGATCGCGCTGCTGAACCTGCTGCTCGGCGCGCTCGGCGGGCTCGTCGGGCTCGACGACCTCACGTTCGAGCAGCTGCTCGGCTACGTGTTCGCGCCGCTGATGTTCGCGATCGGGGTGCCGTGGGCGGAGGCGCTGGACTCCGGCACGTTCCTGGGGCAGAAGATCGTGCTCAACGAGTTCGTCGCGTTCAGCGACTTCGCGCCGCAGGCAGCCGATTTCAGCGCGAAGACTCAAGCCATCGTCACCTTCGCGCTCACCGGCTTCGCGAACCTCGGGTCGTTGGCGATCCTGCTCGGCGGGCTCGGCGGGATCGCGCCGCAGCGCCGTCCCGACATCGCGCGCCTCGGCCTGCGGGCGGTGCTGGGCGGCACGCTCGCGAACCTGATGAGCGCCGCCATCGCCGGCATCCTGATCGGCTAGCCCGCCCGATCGGTCAGCCGGCGATCGGTCAACCCGCCAGCGCCCCTGCCGCGAGAGCGACGTCAGCGCCCGAGTTCCAGAGGTGGAACGCCACCCGCACCCGGCCCGCCCGCGACGCCACGGTCGCCCCGGCCGCCGCGAGCCGGGCCGCGCCGACCCCGTCGGCGTCGGGCAGCGACACGACCGGTCGACCGCGGGGCTCGTGGCCGAGGGCGGCGAGCAGGGCGTCGCCCAGCCCCGCCCCGTGGCGCGCCACCGCGCCGGGGTCGTCGCCGGTGAGCAGACCGGAGAACAGCTCGAGCGCCGGGACGGTGCCGACCCACGGCAGCCAGGCCGGTGAGACGTCGAAGCGCCGGGCGTCGTCCGCCAGGCGCATCGCCGGTCCGTACGTCGAGCCCCATACGTCCGCACCGGCGTACCACCCGGCGTGCAGCGGCCGCAGCCGCGCCGCCGCCTGCGGCGTCGCGGTCGTGAAGGCGGTGCCGCGGGGCGCGCACAGCCACTTGTAGGCCGAGCAGACGGTCAGGTCGTAGTCACCGGCCCGCACCGGCAGCCACCCGACGGCCTGCGTCAGGTCGCAGAAGGTTGTCGCCCCGGCGGCACGCGCCGCCGCGACGACCCCCGGCGAGTCGGCGACGCGCCCGTCGGCGGACTGCACGAGGGAGAAGGCGACGAGGTCGACGCCCGGGCGGACGGCGCCGGCGAGGTCGTCCAGCGGCACGTGCACGACGTCGACGCCGCGGTCGGCGTGCACCGCGAACGGGTACACCATCGAGGAGAAGTCACCGTCGACGCAGACCACCCGCGCCCCGTCGGGCAGGGAGGCGGCGACCATCCCCGCCGCCACCGACACCTGGGAACCGACCGCGACACGCGACGCCTCGACCTCCACGATGCCCGCGTACAGCTCCCGCGAGCGGCTCACCGCGTCGTCGTAGTCGGCCGGGCCGGCGGACCCCGCCTGCCAGGCGTCGACGCCCGCCCGCATCGCGTCGGCCACGGAGCGCGGCGGCAACCCGAGCGAGGCGGCGTTCAGGTACCCCGGGACGGGCTCGAAGGCGGCGCGGGCGGCGTCGAGAGTCGTCACGGGCCCAGGCTCGCCCACGAGCACGCGGGCAGCACGACCGGGTCCCCGCCGGACCGACCTCACGGGGGCGCTCACGAGGACGGCGCGCCGCGGGCGACCGGGTCGGGGACAGCCAGCACGTCGCCGGCGGCGGCGTCGATCCGGCGCAGCGCGTCGCGCACGAGGGCGGGGTCGCTCGTGGTCCACATCGGCGGCAGCGACGCGCGCAGGAACGGCGCGTACCGCGCAGTCGCGAGCCGTGGGTCCAGCACGGCGACCACGCCCCGGTCCGACGCGGTGCGCACCAGCCGGCCGACCCCCTGGGCGAGCCGTAGGGCGGCGTGGGCGGCGGACACCTGCATGAACCCGTTGCCGCCGGCGCGCGCCGTAGCCTCGGAGCGCGCCGAGCCCAGCGGGTCGTCGGGGCGAGGGAAGGGGATCCGGTCGACGACGACCAGCTGGCACGCCGGGCCCGGCACGTCGACGCCCTGCCACAGGGACAGCGTCCCGAACAGGCATGTGCTGGCGTCGCCGGCGAAGCGGCGCACCAGGGTCGGGGTGACGTCGTCGCCCTGGCACAGCACGTCGACGTCGAGGCGCTCCCGCATCGCCTCGGCCGCCGACACCGCGGCACGCCGGGACGAGAACAGCCCGAGGGTGCGGCCACCGGCGGCCTGCACGAGCTCGGCGAGCTCGTCGAGCAGCGCATCGGAGAGCCCGTCGCGACCCGGGGGCGGCAGGTGCCGCGCCAGGTAGAGGATCGCCTGCCGCGGGTAGTCGAACGGGCTGCCGACGTCGAGGTCGTCCGCGGCCGGCGCGCCGTCGCCGCGCAGCCCCACCGACCCGGCGGCCGCGTCGAAGCTTCCGCCGACGGCGAGCGTCGCCGACGTCATCACCACCGTCCGGCCCTCGAACAGCCCCTCGCGCAGCCGCGTCGCGACCGACAGGGGCGCGACGTACAGCGCGCGGCGCGGGACGCCGGGCGAGCCGTCGCCGTGGCTCACCCAGACGACGTCGGCCGCGCCCGCGCTGCCGGCGGCCTCGGCGAGGCGCTCGGCGACGTCGAAGACCTCGGTCACGGCGGCGCGGGCCACCTGCCGGCCGCCGTCGGCGTCCGCTCCTGGCTCGGGGCGCAGCACCGACGCCAGCTCGCGTGCCGCGTCGCGCACCGCCGCCACCGCGACGCCGAGGGTCTCCGGCATCCCCGTGGCGAGCCGGCCGTCGTCCACGGGTTCGAGGGCGTCGGCGAGGTCGGAGGCGGCGGCGTCGAGCCGGTCGGTGGCGGTGCCGGCGTGGCTGCGGGCGTCCGCGGCGGCCGACGTCACCATCGGCGCCGTCAGCCGGTCGGTGACGACGGCGGTCACCCGGTCGGCCAGCTCGTGACCCTCGTCGACGACGACGGCGTCGTGCTCGGGCAGCAGGGCCCGGCCCTCGAAGGCGTCGATCGCGAGCACCGCGTGGTTCGTCACGACGACGTCGACGTCGTGCGCCCGGGCGCGCGCTTGCTCGCTGAAGCACTCCGTCGCCATCGGGCACCGCTGCCCGCCGAGGCACTGCAGCGCGGTCACTGACACCTGTCGCCACGCCCGCTCGCTGACCCCCGGCACGAGCTCGTCACGGTCCCCGCTGCCGGTCTCCTGCGCCCACTGCGTCAGGCGGAGCACCTCGCGGCCGAGCGGGCTCGTCGGCGCAGCGGCGCCGCTGCCGCCGCCGTTGCTACCACCGGTGTCGAACAGCGTGGCCTCCTCGGCAGGGAAACCGCCGGCGAGCTTGTGCCGGCACACGTAGTTCGAGCGGCCCTTGACGATCTGCCACGTCGGACGGCGGCCGAGCAGCGGCGCGAGCGCCTCGGACAGCCGCGGAAGGTCGCGGTCCACGACCTGCGCCTGCAGCGCGAGCGTGGCGGTCGCCACGACGACGGTGCGCCCCGACGTCACGGCGTGGCGCACCAGCGGCACGAGGTACGCCAGGGACTTGCCGGTGCCCGTGCCCGCCTGCACGAGCAGGTGGCGTCGGCGCCGCAGGGCGGCATCCACCGCCTCGGCCATCGCGTGCTGGCCGTCACGGGCGGCGCCGCCGATGCCCGCCACGGCCGCGTCGAGCAGGTCGGTGACGGCCGGGGCGGTCGCCGTCCTGCCCTGGCCTCCCACCGTGCGAGCCTAGCGACGCCCCGGGCCCGGCCGGCGCCCGCTGTGGACGGCGGCCAGGCCGTCAGCCGGTGAGCGCGGTCCGGTAGGGCTCGAGGTCCGCGGCGAGATCGGCGTGCACCCGCGCGAGCAGCCGCGTGCCGTGCTCGAGGTGCTCGGTCTCGACCACCTCGCCGCCGGCGTGCACCCGGTTGACGAGGTCGCCGCGCTCGTAGGGCACGAGCACGTGCAGCTCGACCCGCGGGCGAGGCAGTGCGGCCGCCACCTTCTGGCGCAGCTCCTCCACGCCGGCGCCGGTCCGGGCGGAGACGACGACGGCGGACTTCTCCCGCCGCAGCATCCGCGCCACCACGTCGCGGTCGGCGGCGTCGGCCTTGTTCAGCACGACGATCTCGGGGACGGCGTCCGCGCCGACCCCCGCGAGCACCGCGCGGACGGCGGCGACCTGCCCCTCCGGGTCCGGGTGGGCGACGTCGACGACGTGGACGACGAGGTCGGACTGGGCGACCTCCTCCAGGGTGGAGCGAAACGCCTCCACGAGCTCGTGCGGCAGGTGCCGCACGAAGCCGACGGTGTCGGCGAGGGTGTGGAGGCGGCCGTCCGGGGTCTCGGCGCGGCGGACCGTGGGGTCGAGGGTCGCGAACAGCGCGTCCTCGACGAGCACGCCGGCGCCGGTGAGCCGGTTGAGCAGGCTCGACTTGCCTGCGTTGGTGTACCCGGCGATCGCCACCGAGGGCACCTGGTGGCGGCGGCGCCCGGACCGCTTGGTCTCCCGCGCGGGCGCCATCCCCTTGATCTCCCGGCGCAGCTTCGCCATCCGGGTGCGGATCCGGCGCCGGTCCAGCTCGATCTTGGTCTCGCCGGGGCCGCGGGAGCCGATCCCGGCCCCGCCCGCGACGCGACCGCCCGCCTGGCGCGACATCGACTCGCCCCAGCCGCGCAGCCGCGGCAGCAGGTACTCCAGCTGCGCGAGCTCGACCTGCGCCTTGCCTTCCTTGGACTTCGCGTGCTGGGCGAAGATGTCGAGGATCAGGGCGGTCCGGTCGATCACCTTGACCTTGACGATGTCCTCCAGGCCACGACGCTGGGACGGCGACAGCTCCCCGTCGCACACGACCGTGTCGGCGCCGGCCGCCTCGACCAGGTCCCTGAGCTCGGCGGCCTTGCCGGAGCCGAGGAACGTGCCGGGGTCGGGAGCATGGCGCCGCTGCACGACGCCGTCGAGAACGAGCGAGCCGGCCGTCTCGGCGAGCGCCGCCAGCTCCTGCAGCGAGACCTCCGCGTCGGCCACGGTGCCCGACGTCCAGAGTCCCGCGAGCACGACGCGCTCCAGGCGCAGCTGCCGGTACTCCACCTCGGTGACGTCGGCGAGCTCGGTCGACAGCCCGGCGACCCGGCGCAGGGCCTGCCGGTCGGCGAGGTCCTGCTGGTCGCCGTCCCGGGCTGCGTCGTCGTGGTACCACCCGGTGCCCGGCGGCTCGGGGGCGGCGCCGTGGCGGGAGAGCACGCGCGCCACGGCGGCGTCGACGTCGCGCTCGGGTGCTGAATCGGGCTGGTTCACGGTCCTCCAGGGGGGTGCTGCCGGCACCTGTTTCGGGCGCGCCGGACGTGACACGACTCTCGCACGTCAACACCGGGAACGGCGACCCTGTTTCCGTGGCCGCGGCGGTAGCGTCGGGGGGTGGACGGTGAGCACTACTTCTCCGCCGACCCCGCCTCCCCGGCCACGCTGCGCCGGCTGCGCGTGCGGCTGGCCGGCGACGAGGTGGACGTCGTCACCGCCGGCGGGGTGTTCTCCCCCGGCCGCGTGGACCTCGGCACGTCGGTGCTGCTGGCGCGGGTCCCCGACCCCCCGGACGGCGTGGACCTGCTCGACCTCGGCTGTGGCTGGGGGCCGTTGACACTGTCGATGGCGAGGCGGGCCCCGCGCTCGGTGGTCTGGGCGGTGGACGTGAACGAGCGCAGCCTCGACCTCGTCCGCCGCAACGCGGCGTCGCTGGGTCTGGCGGGAGTGCGGGCGGTGACACCGGACGAGGTCCCGGACGACGTCCGCTTCGGGGCGATCTGGTCGAACCCGCCGATCCGGGTCGGCAAACCCGCGCTGCACGCTCTGCTGGAGCGGTGGCTGCCGCGGCTCGACGCCGGCGCCGGCGCCCACCTCGTGGTGCAGCGGAACCTGGGCGCCGACTCGCTGTCGGCGTGGGCGGCGCAGCGGTTCGCCGTCGACGGTCTCGTCGTGTCGAAGGCGGCCAGCGCGAAGGGGTTCCGGGTGCTGCGGGTCACCCGCGCCGGCGCGGGTGACGGGGGCGAGCCCACCGGTGCCGGCGACGGGGACGGCGCGCGATGACCCCAGTCCTCGTCACCGGCGGCACCGGCACGCTGGGCAGGCGTCTCGTGCCGCTGCTGGAGGCGGCCGGCGCCACGGCGCGAGTGCTGTCCCGGCGGGACCGGCGTGCGGGCGATCTCGTCGCGGCGCAGTGGGTCACCGGTGACCTCGACACCGGCGCCGGGCTGGACGAGGCGCTGGACGGCGCCGGCGCCGTCGTCCACTGCGCGTCCGACAGCAAGCGGTGGGCCCGGGATGTCCCCGCCGTGGAGCGCCTGCTCGCGGCGGTGCCGGCGGGATGCACGCCGCACCTGGTGTACCTCTCGATCGTCGGCGACGACGTGCTGCCGATCCCTTGCTACCGCGTGAAGCTGCGGGTCGAGGGGATCGTGGCGTCGAGCGGGCTGCCGTGGACCGTGCTGCGCGCCAGCCAGTTCCACGACCTCGTCGCGGCCGGCATCGGCGTGCTCGCCCGGCTGCCGGTCGTCCCGGTCCCGGACGGCGCCCGGCTGCAGCCCGTGGACGCCGGTGAGGTCGCCGACCGGCTCACCTCCCTGGCCCTGGGCGCGCCGTCCGCGTACGTCCCGGAGCTGGGTGGGCCGCACGTGCGGACCGTCGGGGGCCTCGCCCGCGCCTACCTGGCCGCGCGGGGACCTCGACGCCGCGTCGTCGAGCTGCCCGTGCCGGGGTTCGTGCTGCCGAGCATGCGCCGCGGCGCGCACCTGACCCCCGAGCACGCCGACGGCTCCGTGACGTTCGAGCAGTTCCTCGCGCGCACCGGCTGAGACGACTACTCCTCCCGGCCGACCGTGACGGCCCCGTCAGGCGCCGGGCCGCTGTCCGCGGCGCCCTTCACGAGCGACAGCAGGTCCACGCCGGTGGTGCGTCGCACCGTCTCCAGGGTCTCGTGCAGGTTGCCCGCGACGGAGCGGGACAGCTGCCCGGCGCCGTCGTTGGAGATGACGGTGAGGTCCTTGATCGCTCCGATCGGTGCCGCCAGGGCCTCGGCGACGGACGGCAGCACCTCCACGACCATCTGCAGCCGGGCGGCGTCGCCGTACTCCGCGAAGGCGTCCGCGGACTCGCGCCGGGCCGTGGCCTCGGCCCTGCCCTCCGCCTCGGTGGCCGCGGCGCGGGCCTCGCCTTCGAGTCGAGTGGCGTTGGCCTGCGCGCCGCGACGGGCGAGCTCGGCCTCCGCTGCCACCCGCACCGACGCGGCCTCGGCCTCTGAGCTGATTCGCACCCGCTCTGCCTCGGCCGTCGACGACAGCCGCACCCGCTCGGCAGCGGCCTCGGCGTCGGCCACGGACGACTTCGCCCGCCCCTCGGCCTCGTACTGGACCGCGTTGCGGCTCGCCTGCGCCTCCTGCTCCTTCTTGTACCGGGCGGCGTCGGCGGGCTTGCGCACCTCGGTGTCGAGCGTGCGCTCGGTGAGCTTCGCCTGCCGCTCGGCGACCCGCTCCTGAGAGGTGAGGACCTCCTGGTCCTGGTCGGCCTTGGCGAGCGACCCGGCGGCGGCGGCGTTGGCCTGCGCCCGGTCGGTGTCGGCCTTGAACTCGGCCTGCCGCAGCGCCAGGTCGCGCTGCGCCTCGGCGACGAGCACCGACGCCACGGACTCGGCCTGGGACGACTCCTGCTGCGCCTGGGCCTCGGCGATGGCGGCGTTGCGGGCGGCGGCAGCGGCCTCGGGACGGCCGAGGTCGCGCAGGTAGTTGCTGTCGTCGGAGACGTCCTGGATCTGGAAGGTGTCGAGCACGAGGCCCTGGTTGTTCAGGCTGCTGACGGACTCGTCGGCGACCTGCTTGGCGAAGGCCGCCCGGTCCCGGATGATCTCGTCGACGGTCAGGGTGCCGACGATGGAACGCAGCGACCCCGCGAGCACCTCCTGGGTGAACGCCTCGATCTCGCTCTGCTGGTGCAGGAACCGCTGGGCCGCAGCACGCACGGCGGTCTCGGAGCCGCCGACCTTGACGATCGCGACGGCGTCGAGGTTGAGCCGGATGCCCTGCTTCGACACCGCTCCCCGGATCTGCACGCGGATCGAGCGGCTCGCCAGGGACAGCGGGTAGGACTGCGCCACGAACGGCTTGACGAACACGCCGCCGCCCATCACGACCTTCTGGCCCGACAGGTCCATCGACGACTCGCCGGTCTCGGGGTTGAGGACCGGCTTGCCGCCCTTGCGCCCCACCACGATCAGTGCCTCGGACGGGTTCGCGATCTTGTAGCGACGGATCGCCAGGACAGCGACCACGAGCGCCAGGAGCGCGAGCAGGCCGAAGCCGATCAGGCCGGCGAAGGCAGCGACGACGTCCACGGAAGTCCCCCAGGTGCGGTGCGCGACCCTCGCGACCGCGGCGGGGGCACGCTACCGCCGTGGCGGCCTCCGCCACGCCCGAGCCTGCCTGCTCGTCACCCGCTCGCACGGACCCCAGGGGACCCCGGCAGCGGTCAGTGGCGGACCGTGCGCAGCTCGGCGACGCTGCCGGCGTGGTCCGAGGGCCACAGCCCGCCCGCGGTCCGGTCCTCCTGCTCGTCCCCGATCACCTCGGCGTCCTTCGCGCGCCACGCGTCCCGGTCGTACATCACGACGTCGATCCGCTCGTCGAGCAGGCTCTCGGCGTTGCGCAGATCCGCCGCCTGGGGGCTCGTGAACCCGCCGCAGGGGTCGTCGGGGTCGGCGGCAGGCCACGACTCGACGAGCCCGGCTGCGAGCAGCACCTCGAACGCGGCGGACGACGACCCGCACCCCGGCGGGGCCGAGTTCACGTCGCCGACGAGGACGACGGGATGCGGCGAGACGGTCACGACACCGGCGAGCTCGGTCGCCTGGGCCACCCGGACATCCTGTGCGAACGCCTCCAGGTGCGTGTTGACGAACCGCAACGTCTCGCCTTCGGCGGTCACGTCGACCGAGGAGTACCCGCGGGGGACGACGAAGTCGGGGACGCCCGGGACCGCGGACGGGAGGATCAGCGGGGTCTCGAAGGCGGCCTCGGTGACCGAGGACCGGTCGACCGAGACGCCGTAGGAGTCGGCGCGGGCGATGATCACGTCGCGGTCGGCGAAGCGGGCCCACTGCGAGTCGGGGAAGCCGTCATCCTCCTCGCCCCCGAAGGCGATCGGCTGCACTCCGGTGAAGTTCGTGTTCGTCGCGACCGCCTCGTAGGGGACGCCGCGGTCGGCGAGCTCGGCGAGCAGCGTCGCGAGGAAGTCGTACCGGACCCAGAACTCACCGGGGGCCGCCGCCGTCCCGGGCGCGGTCTCCCACAGCGCGACCTCCTGCAGCCCGGCGACGTCGGGGCGCTCGTCTGCGATCAGGTCGGCGATCACCTCGACCCGGGCGGGGAAGTCCGTCGCGTCGACGGCGGCGACGACCTGCCCGGCCGCCGCGACGAGCTCCGGCACGCTGGTGGCGCCGAACAGCGGCGCGAGGTCGGCGCCCAGGTACAGGTTGTACGTCGCGACGTCGACCGAGGCGCGACCGCCGCGCCCGTCGTCATCGCGCCCGTCGTCATCGCGCCCGTCGTGGCTGTCGTGACCGGCGGACCTGTCCGGCCGGTCGCCGCCGTCGTGCGCCGTCGCGGCACCGGCGGGTGCGGCGAGGACGAGCACGAGGGCGAGCACGACGAGGCTGCTGCGGGGACGGACACGCATGGGTGCTCCCTGGTCGAACGGTCCCCCCGTGCGGTCGATGCACAACGGATCACACCACGACGGCCCCGACCGGCGCAGCCGATCGCGGACAGTCCGCCGCCACCACGCGGCGTGGCCCCTGCCTGTCAGGGCAGCAGGACTCCCGTCAGGGCGTACGGACGTCAGACGTCAGGACGGCGGCGACCCACGCGGGGTCGAGCACGGCGTCGGCGACGAGCGTCGCCGGGCCCGCCAGCTCGACGCGGCCGGCGCGGGCTGCCGAGCCGGGCACCCCGCGGCCGGGCGCGCCGCCGCCGGACACGTCGCCGCCGGACACGTGACCGTCGCCGGCGTCGCCGTCCTCGAGCACGCGGACCTCGACCCGGCCGCCGAGGACGTCCACGAGCCACCGCTGCGGCGACCCGCCGCCGGACCACAGCCGCGCCGCCAGCACGGCCGCGCACGCGCCGGTGCCGCAGGACCGGGTCTCCCCGGACCCCCGCTCGTGCACACGCATCGCGAGCCGTCCGACGAGCTCCCCGCCGTCCTCGACGGGCTCACCGGGCACGACGAGCTCGACGTTCGTGCCGTGCGGCGGGACGGGGTCGACCAGCGGGGCGCGGGCGAGGTCGGCGTCGTCCAGCTCGTCGCGGCCCTGCAGCGCGACGACGGTGTGGGGGTTGCCGAGGTCGAGGCTGATCGCGGGCCGCGGGACGCCGTCCAGGCCGTGGATGCTGACCCGCGCGTCGTAGCCGCGCTCGGCGGCCGCGGCCCCCCCGGGCATCGCCCACCCGCCCATGTCCACGGCGAAGAGCCCGTCGCGGTACGTCACCCGCTTCACGCCGCCGCGGCTGCCGACCGACAGCACGGCACCGCCGTCGACGGCGTCCGTCGGCACGAGGCCCTCGCGCAGCAGGTAGGCCGCGAAGACCCGGACGCCGTTGCCGCACATCTCCGCGGTCGATCCGTCGCCGTTGTGGTAGTCCATGAACCATTCGGCGCCGGGGTCGGCCGCGAGGGCGTGCGCGCCGTCGGGCAGGGCGCTGCTGCGCACGACGCGGATCAGGCCGTCCCCGCCGACCCCCGCACGGCGGTCGCAGAGCGCGCGGACGAGACCCGGTGTGAGGTCGACCTCGCCGTCGGGGTCGGGCAGCAGCACGAAGTCGTTCTCGGTGCCGTGCCCCTTGGTGACCCGTAGCGGTGTGCTCACGAACCGCAGGCTACGCACCGCCGGGCTGCGGCACCGGCGACGCACCCGGCCGCGCGACCGCACCGGAGGCGCCGACGTCCGCGGCGGCGACGACCGCCAGGGCCCGTTCGAGCAGGTCGGGGGCGTCGGCCGGCAGCCAGACCACACGCGGGTCGCGCCGGAGCCACCGCTGCTGGCGTCGCGCGAGCCGCCGGGTGCCCAGCACCGTGGCCGCCCGCGCCTCCGCCTCGTCGCAGCGGCCGTCGAGCAGGTCGAGCACCTGGGCGTACCCCAGCGCCCGCGACGCCGTCCGGCCCTCGCGGAGCCC
Organism: Actinomycetales bacterium; assembly: GCA_038206105.1. Taxonomy (GTDB): domain Bacteria; phylum Actinomycetota; class Actinomycetes; order Actinomycetales; family JBBRBF01; genus JBBRBF01. The sequence continues at coordinate 22,769 of JBBRBF010000005.1, forward strand.
GGTGGCCACGAGCCGCTCCACCTCGGCGACGAGCCCGGACCGCCACATCGCGGCGACCCGGTCGGCGATCCGCGTGTCGAGGACCTCGCGGGGCAGGTCGAGACCGACCTGGACGTGGGGCACCGCGGCCACGTCGCCGGCCGGGTCGGGCAGGAAGGACGAGAACGGGCGCCCGGTGAGCTCGACCACCTCCAGCGCCCGGACCACCCGGCGGGTGTTCGACGCCGCGATGCGCGCGGCGGCGACGGGGTCGGCGGCGGCGAGGCGCACGTGGAGCGCGTCGGCGCCGCCGGGGACCGCGGCGGCCGCCTCCAGGTCTGCGCGCAGGCGAGCATCGGTGCCGGGGAACTGCAGCCGGTCGAGCGCGGCGCGCACGTACAGCCCCGACCCGCCTGCGAGCAGTCCCCGGCGGCCCCGCGCGGCGACGTCGGCGAGCGCCGCGCGGGCGTCCCGCTGGTAGGCGGCGACACTGGCCTCGGCGGTGACGTCGAGCACGTCGAGCAGGTGGTGCGGCACGCCCCGGCGCTGCGCGGGGAGGAGCTTGGCGGTGCCGACGTCCATCCCCCGGTACAGCTGGGAGGCGTCCGCGCCCACGACCTCGCCTCCGAGCGCGAGTGCGAGCTCGACGGCCAGGTCGGACTTGCCGGTGGCCGTCGGCCCGACGAGGGCGATCACGGGCACGGGCTCGGGCACCCCCGCCACGCTAGCCGCAGCCGCCACACCCTCCGGTGATCGTGCGATCCGGCGCCGCGACACGCCTGCTCGCCCTGTGCCTGCGGCTGCGTGCCGCGACCGGTCCGCGCAACCCCCCACGGCGGGGTGGTCCGCCGTCGGGACCGGGACGTAGCCTCGGACCGTGACGGGCCGTCGCTCCCGACGGCCGCCCCGCGACAACCCGGAGGTGAGGGACGTGACCAGGACGACGCGCCGCCTCCGTGGCCGGGGTCGGGTGCTCGCTGCCGCGGCTGCCGTCGCCGTGCTGCCCTCCGTCGCGGGCGCGTCCCCCGCCGCGGCGACCACCGTGCCGGACGTCGCCGACGGCACGGTGCGCGTCGCCGCCTACAGCGTCGGGCTGGCCCGCGCCGAACCCCAGACCCTCGCCCGCGACCTCTCCGGCGGTCAGAACGAGCAGGCCCGCGCCCTCGCGGAGGTGCTGCAGCGCACGCGCCCGGACGTGGTGCTCCTCAGCGACGTCGACCGCACGGGGGGCGGCGCGGTCGTCGACCTGCTCCGGGAGGACTACCTCGCCCAGGGCCAGGCCGGGGCCGACCCGGTGGAGTACCCCTACGCCTTCTCCGCGACAGTGAACTCCGGGGTCCCCAGCGGTCACGACCTGGACGGCGACGGGGAGGTCGGCGGCGCCGGCGACTCCTACGGGCCCGGTGCCTTCCCGGGGCAGCAGGGGATGATCGTGCTGTCGCGCCACCCGATCGCCTCGGACGACGTGCGCACCTTCCGCCGCTTCCGCTGGCAGGACATGCCGGGTGCGCTGCTGCCGGACGACCCCGGCACCCCCGAACCCGGTGACTGGTACGCCGGCGACGAACTCGCCGACGTCAGGTTGTCGAGCACGTCGCACTGGGACGTCCCCGTCGAGGTCGGCGACGGCACCGTTCACGTGCTCGCAGCCGGCCCGACGGCGGCCGCGTCGGGCGGGACGACCGACCGGGACGCGCGCCGCAACCACGACGAGATCCGGTTCTGGGCCGACTACGTCTCCGGCGGGGACGCCGCCGCCTACGTCTACGACGACCGCGGGGTCTCCGGCGGGCTCGACCCGGACGCCGAGTTCGTCGTGCTCGGCGACCTCGGCGGCGACCCCGTGGACGGCGAGGCACCCGACGGCGCCGACCCTGCGCCGGGCCTGCTGCTGGACGGCCGCCTGGTCACCGACCCGATGCCGGCCTCGCCCGGCGGCGAGGCCGCGGCGGCACAGCAGGGCGGCGCGAACGCCGACCACGACGGCGACCCCCGGCTCGACACCGCGGACCTCACCGACGACCCCGCGCCGGGCAACCTGCGACGCGACTACGTGCTGCCCTCCCCCGGACTCGAGGTCACCGGCGCAGGCATCTTCTGGCCGGTGCCGTCCGACCCGCTGTCGCGGCTGACCGGCAGCTACCCCTTCCCGACGTCCGAGCACCGCCTGGTGTGGGTCGACGTCCGGGTCCCCGGCGCCTGACCCCGACGCCAGACCCCCTACCCGAACCTGCCCAGACCTACCCAGGCCGGCCGGCGCACCGACTGGCACAGGGGCGCCCTGTGCCAACCCGGTTGGCACAGGGGCGCCCTGTGCCAGATCCGAGTTGGCGTCACCGCGCCCAGTCGACCGTGGCGGCGCCCGCGAGGAGCCGGCGCCCGCGAGGAGCCGGCGCCCGCGAGGAGCCGGCGCCAACGAGGAGCCGGCGCCAACGAGGAGCCGGCGGCGAGGAGGAGCCGGCGGCGAGGAGGAGCGGGCGGCCAACGAGGTGGCGGCGCCGATCAGGGACGGCGGGTCGGCATCCCCACGGCGACGGGTACGCCGGCGCCCCGCGCGGACGAGCCGACGGCGGGGACGCCGCAGGAGTCGGCGCGGCGACGGTCCCAGGCGTCACCGGCGCGGGTGCGACGCACCGCGTACGCGGCGCCCTCGGCCACCAGGTGGTGCGGCGCCCCGTAGGTGACCTCGACGGTCGCGACGTCCCCGGGGCGGGGCACGTCGCCGCCGTCCGGCACGCGGAAGTGCACGAGCCGGTTGTCCGGGGCCCGGCCGCTGAGCCGCGCGGTCGCCTCGTCCTTGCGGCCCTCCCCCTCGGCGACGAGCACGTCGAGGACGCGGCCGACCTGCGCGCGGTTCTCCTCCCAGGAGACCTGCTCCTGCAGCGCGACCAGCCGCTCGTAGCGCTCCTGGACGACGGCCTTGGGCACCTGCGCGTCCAGATCCGCGGCCGGGGTCCCCGGTCGCTTCGAGTACTGGAACGTGAAGGCCTGCGCGAAGCGGGAGGCGGCGACGACGTCCAGCGTCGCGACGAAGTCGGCCTCGGTCTCGCCGGGGAAGCCGACGATGATGTCGGTGCTGATGGCGGCCCCGGGGATCGCGGCGCGCACCGAGTCGAGGATGCCGAGGAAGCGCCTCGAGCGGTAGGAGCGGCGCATGGCGCGCAGCACGGCGTCGGAACCGGACTGCAGCGGCATGTGGAGCTGCGGCATGACGTTCGGCGTCTCGGCCATCGCCGCGACGACGTCGTCGGTGAACGCCGCCGGGTGCGGGGACGTGAAGCGCACCCGCTCGAGGTCCGGGACGTCACCGCAGGCGCGGAGCAGCTTCGCGAACGCGCCGCGGTCGCCGAACTCCACCCCGTAGGTGTTGACGTTCTGTCCCAGCAGGGTCACCTCGATCGCGCCGTCGGCGACGAGGGCCTCCACCTCCGCGAGGACGTCCCCGGGCCGGCGGTCCTTCTCCGTGCCGCGCAGCGACGGCACGATGCAGAACGTGCACGTGTTGTTGCAGCCGACGCTGATCGACACCCACCCGGCGTACGCGGACTCACGCCGCGTCGGCAGCGTGGACGGAAAGACCTCGAGCGCCTCGAGGATCTCGACCTCGGCCCGCTCGTTGTGCCGCGACCGCTCCAGCAGCGCGGGCAGCGAGCCCAGGTTGTGGGTGCCGAACACGACGTCGACCCAGGGGGCCCGTCGCACGATCGTGTCGCGGTCCTTCTGCGCCAGGCAGCCACCGACCGCGATCTGCATCCCCGGACGGCGAGCCTTGCGCGGCGCGAGGTGACCGAGGTTGCCGTACAGCTTGTTGTCCGCGTTCTCGCGCACCGCACAGGTGTTGAGCACGATGACGTCGACCTCGCCGGCGGCGGCGGCGTCGTCGTCTGCGCGGACGTAGCCGGCGGCCTCCAGCGATCCGGACAGCCGCTCGGAGTCGTGTACGTTCATCTGGCAGCCGAAGGTGCGCACCGCGTACGTGCGCGCGTCCGAGGGCTGGGTCGCGGCGGCTGCCGCCTGCTGGGTCCCGGTTGTCATGCTCATCGCACGCACAGGGTACGGGCCCCCGGCGGCGCCACCGGGCGCGGGAAGGACTGCGGCGAAGGTCGCGAGTCGATCACGAATTGTCCTTCGGGGTCCGTGGTGATGGCACCCGCGCGTGTCGAGGGTCTAGGTTCCCGGGCATGGCCGAGCCCTCCGCCGGAGCCCCCGACGCGCCCGAGCACACCGGTGAGCCCCTGGTCGTGCTCTCCGGTGTCAACAAGCACTTCGGTGACCTGCACGTCCTGAAGGACATCAACCTGACGGTCCACCGCGGCGAGGTGCTCGTCGTGATCGGGCCGTCGGGCTCGGGCAAGTCGACGCTGTGCCGCACGATCAACCGACTGGAGACGTACGAGTCCGGCACGATCACCCTGGACGGCACCGACCTGCCCGAGGAGGGCAAGGAGCTCGCGCGGCTGCGCTCCGACGTCGGCATGGTGTTCCAGGCGTTCAACCTGTTCGCGCACAAAACCGTGCTGGAGAACGTCACGCTCGGGCCGATCAAGGTCCGCGGCAAGAAGAAGGCCGACGCCGACAAGCGCGGGCACGAGCTGCTCGAGCGGGTGGGCGTGGACACGCAGGCCGACAAGTTCCCGGCCCAGCTCTCCGGCGGCCAGCAGCAGCGCGTCGCGATCGCCCGGGCGCTCGCGATGGACCCCCAGGTGATGCTGTTCGACGAGCCGACGTCCGCCCTCGACCCCGAGATGATCAACGAGGTGCTCGAGGCGATGACGTCGCTGGCCAAGGAGGGGATGACGATGGTCGTCGTCACCCACGAGATGGGCTTCGCCCGGCGGGCGGCGAACCGCGTCGTCTTCATGACCGAGGGCGAGATCGCCGAGGAGAACACCCCTGAGGAGTTCTTCACGAACCCGCAGACCTCCCGCGCCCAGGACTTCCTCTCGAAGATCCTGGCGCACTGAACCGACCGGCTCCACCGACCGAAGACCACCCGGCACCGACCCGTAGGAGACGCAGCATGAGGTTCCGACGCACAACCCTCGCAGCCGGCATCGGCGTGGCGGCGCTCACGCTCGCCGCGTGCGGCGGTGGCGACGACAGCGGCTCGACGCCGGAGGTCGAGGTCTCCGAGGCGCCGGAGTTCGAGGCCGGCACGACGATGGCCGACATCGTCGACGCCGGCACCATCCGGGTCGGGACGAAGTTCGACCAGCCCGGCTTCGGCCTGCAGAACCTCGAGGGGGTCCCCGAGGGCTTCGACGTCGAGATCGCGAAGATCATCGCCGGCAAGCTCGGCGTCGCGCCCGACGCGATCGAGTGGGTCGAGGCGCCCTCCCAGGTCCGTGAGCAGGTGCTCGAGGACGACAAGGTCGACCTGGTAGCAGCCACCTACACGATCAACGAGGAGCGGGCGCAGCGGATCACGTTCGCCGGCCCCTACTACGTCGCCGGTCAGCAGCTCATGGTCGCCACCGACAACGACACCATCACCGGCCCGGACGACCTCAAGGCCAACCCAGACGCGAAGGTGTGCTCGGTCAGCGGCTCGACCCCGAGCGAGAGCATCCGCGAGTACCTGGCCAGTGACGACCAGCTCGTCCTGTTCGACGTGTACGAGCGCTGCGCCGACGCGCTGCGCACCGGTCAGGTGGACGTCGTGACGACGGACAACGTCATCCTGGCCGGGTTCGTCAGCGAGGCCCCCGAGGAGTACAAGCTCGTCGGCGAGCAGTTCACCGACGAGCCCTACGGCATCGGTGTGCAGAAGGACGACACCGCGTTCTGCGAGTTCATCAACACGAGCCTGCAGGAGGCCGCGGACGACGGCGCCTACACCGAGGCGTGGGAGTCCACCGCGGGCCAGATCGAGGGCATCGAGACCCCGGACCTGCCGGCGCTGGAGCCGTGCCCCGGCGCGTGAGCACCACCTGAACCACCCCGGGGGGCCGGTCCGTCAGCAGTCTCGGCGGACCGGCCCACCCGGGCCCGCCGCTCGAAGGAGGTGCCGTGTCCCCGGTCTTCGACAACTTCGGCCGCTTCGTCGACGGCTTCCAGACGTCCCTGTGGATCTGCTTCCTCGGGATGATCGGGTCGATGATCCTGGGCACGATCATCGCCGGGTGCCGCGTCTCGCCGATCCCACCGCTGCAGGCGTTCGGCACCGCCTATGTGACGATCTTCCGGAACTCCCCGCTCACGGTCGTGCTCTTCATGATGGCCTTCGGGATGCCGGAGCTCGGCATCAACATCTCCTACTTCACCTTCGGCATCGTCGGCCTGATCCTCTACACGTCGGCCTTCGTCTGCGAGGCCCTGCGCGGCGGCATCAACGCGGTCGACCCGGGCCAGGCCGAGGCAGCGAGAGCCATCGGCCTGCCCTTCGCGAAGTCGCTGCGCGAGGTCGTGCTGCCCCAGGCGTTCCGGTCGTCCGTTCCGCCTGTGGGCAGCGTCATCATCGCGATGTTCAAGAACTCGGCCGTGGTCGGGGCCTTCGGCGTGGGAGGTGACCTCTACAGCGAGGGGAACCGCCTGATCGGCGCCGGTGGGTTCGCCGCCCTACCGATCTTCCTGGGGGTCGCCGTCGGCTACCTCATCATCACCCTCACCGCCGGCGTCCTGCTCGGCGTCATCGAGCGACGGGTGGCGATCCTGCGATGAGCGCGCCGAACAAGGTCCTGTACGACGCCCCGGGACCGAAAGCAATCGCCCGCACCCGCGTGTTCAGCATCGTCGCCGTGTTCCTGCTCGCGGCCCTGCTGGCGTACGTGCTCTTCCGGCTCGCGGACCAGGACCAGCTCAGCTACGAGCGCTGGGGTGCAGTGATCGACCCCACCAACGACAGATTTCCGCTCGTCTGGCAGCAGCTCGGCGAGGGGCTGCTCAACACCGTCAAGGCAGCGTCGGTGACCATCGTGCTCGCCGTGGTCATCGGCACGCTGCTGGCGGTCGCTCGGCTGATGCTCGGCAAATGGGGGCGCATCCCGCTCGCCGGGGCGATGGAGCTCTTCCGCGGCCTGCCCGTCGTGCTCGCGATCTTCTTCGCCTCACGCGTGCTGACGGACATGGGCGTCAACATCGCCCCGCTGCCGGGTGAGGACGGCCTGTGGTTCGTCGTGCTCGGCTTAACCGCCTACAACTCGGTGATCATTGCCGAGATCATCCGCAGCGGTGTCGCCAACCTGCCTCGTGGGCAACGCGAGGCCGGGATGGCGATCGGCCTGACATCAGGGCAGTCGATGCGACTCATCCTGCTGCCGCAGGCCTTCCGGCAGATGCTGCCCGCTCTCATCAGCCAGATCGTCGTCGCGGTGAAGGACACGTCGCTGGCAGCGATCCTCGGGATCTACCCCGAGCTGCTGCTGCAGGCACGTCGCATCTCGCAGTTCCTCGACAACCCGATCCAGATGCTCACGGTCGCCGCCCTCATCTACATCATCATCAACTACTCCCTCAGCCGGTTCGCGATCTGGCTGGAGCGGCGGCTCAGCGGCGGTACGAGCAAGGGGGACGTCGAGGACGCGGTCGAGCAGCAGCCGGTCGGCGCCGGCGCCTGAGCACCCGGTGCGGCGCCGCCCTCACGCGGGCTCAGTCGTACGCTTCGACCTCGTCCGCCGCGGCGGCGTCGTCGACGTCCGCACCGCCCTCGGCGTCGAGCGCCTCCCGCACCACCCGCATCGCCACGCCCGTCGGGTACCCCTTGCGCGCCAGCATCCCCGACAGCCTTCGCGTGCGGGCATCGCGCGCGAGCCGCCGCGTCGTAGGCAACCGCCGGCGCACGAGGTCGCGCGCGATCGCGAGCTCGTCGTCCGCGTCGACCTCGTCGAGGGCGTCTCGGGCGGTGTCGTCGTCGACGCCCTTGGCCCTCAGCTCGTGCGCCAGCGCCCGCCGGGCCAGGCCGCGCGACGACCGCTTCGAGGCCACGAGCGACCGGGCGTAGGCGGCGTCGTCCACGAGGCCCACCTCGGTGAACCGGTCGAGCACCGCGGCCGCGACGTCCGCCGGCACGTCGCGGCGGTCCATCGCCTCGCGCAGCTGCGCCCGGCTGCGCGGTGCCTCGGTGAGCTGCTGCAGCGCGATCGACCGCGCCACGTCGTGCGGGTCTGGCTCGGCATCCTGCGCCGCGGCGCCCGTGGTGGGTGGCTCGGGTGCCGGCCGCCTGCCACGGGTGCGTCGTCGCTGCGTCATGGTCCGAGGATCCCCATGGGCCTCATGGCCCGGCGGGTCAGAAGTCGACCGGGGCGTCCGGCGCGGCGTCGGCGGGGGCGTCGGCGGGGGCGTCGACCCGCGGCCCGACGCCGAGCTTCTCCTTGACCTTCTTCTCGATCTCGTCGGAGAGGTCGGGGTTGTCGCGGAGGAAGGCGCGGGCGTTCTCCTTGCCCTGCCCGAGTTGGTCGCCCTCGTAGGTGTACCAGGCGCCGGACTTGCGGACGAAGCCGTGCTCCACGCCCATGTCGATCAGGCCACCCTCGCGGGAGATCCCGTGGCCGTAGATGATGTCGAACTCGGCCTGCTTGAACGGCGGGGACATCTTGTTCTTCGCGACCTTGACGCGGGTGCGGTTGCCGACCGGCTCGGTGCCGTCCTTCAGCGTCTCGATCCGCCGGACGTCGAGGCGCACCGAGGCGTAGAACTTCAGCGCCTTGCCACCCGTCGTGGTCTCCGGGCTGCCGAACATCACCCCGATCTTCTCGCGCAGCTGGTTGATGAAGATGGCTGTGGTCTTCGACTGGCTCAGGGCGCCGGCGATCTTGCGCAGCGCCTGCGACATCAGCCGGGCCTGCAGGCCGACGTGGCTGTCGCCCATCTCGCCCTCGATCTCGGCCCGCGGGACCAGCGCGGCGACGGAGTCGATCACGATGACGTCGAGGGCACCGGAGCGGATCAGCATGTCCGCGATCTCCAGCGCCTGCTCCCCGGTGTCCGGCTGCGACACCAGCAGCGCGTCGGTGTCGACCCCGAGCCGCTGGGCGTAGTCCGGGTCGAGGGCGTGCTCGGCGTCGATGAACGCGGCGATGCCTCCGGCCTTCTGCACGTTCGCGACCGAGTGCAGCGCGACCGTGGTCTTACCGCTGGACTCCGGACCGTAGATCTCGACCACCCGGCCGCGCGGCAGTCCGCCGATGCCGAGGGCGACGTCCAGGGCGATCGACCCTGTCGGGATCACCTCGATCGGCGGGCGGACGTCGTCCCCGAGCCGCATCACCGACCCCTTGCCGAACTGGCGGTCGATCTGCGCGAGCGCCGTGTCGAGGGCCTTCTCGCGGTCCGCGGGAGCTGGCATGTCCTCACCTCTGGGTCGGCGGCCCGGGGGCCGCGGGGTGCACTGGCTGTGGGGCTGGTCTGCTGGTCTGGCTGTCTGATGCGTCGTCGGTGACGTTAGGCCGCGCCACCGACAACGCCGGTCCTGACCCGCCGGGAGTGTGGACGACGGGCTGCTCGCGGGTCCTGGTGGACATCTCCGAGCCTATCCGTACACGTGTTCGACAGCGCGGACGACGATGCCCGGCGTGTCTCAGACCTGAGCCGCCGCGCGCGGACGCGCCGCCAGCAGCAGGACGACGACGGGAACGACGAGCAGGCCCGCCGCCACCGCCAGGAGCGGGTAGCCGACGGCTGCGAGCACCGGTCCGGCCAGAGCCCCCGCCGTCGTCGCGGCGACCCCCATCGCAAGGTCGCCGACCCCCTGCACCGACGTCCGGACGGACTCCGGCGCCGACTCGCTCAGCAGCGCCGAACCCGCGACCAAGCAGCACGACCAGCCGAGGCCGAGCAGGGTCAACGAGACGCCGACGGCGGCGGCGGACCCGGCGCCGACAGCGGCGGTCGCGAGCGAGAGCGCCAGCAGCGCGACACCGACGCCGATCGTCGGCACGCGTCCCGCCGTGTCGGCGAGCCACCCCATCACCGGGCTGGCGGCGTACATGCCGGCGACGTGCACGCTGATCACGAGGCCGACGACCTGCAGGCTCGCGCCCCCGTCGCCGAGGTGGACCGGCGTCATCACCATCACCCCGACCATCACGGCGTGCGCGGTGGCGATGGTCACCAGACCCAGCCGGGCCGCCGGCACCGCCGCCACCGCCCGCAGCGTCGCTCCGGTGCTCACCGGCGCAGCCCGCGACGTCCCCGCGCGGCGAGCCGCGCGGTCGCTCGGCGCACGCTCCCGGGGGCCCGGCAGCGCGAGGAGCACCACCAGGGCGGCCGCAGCGAACGCCGCCACGGAGAACAGGAACGGCCCCGCGAGCCCGGGGACGCCGACCGCCCGTCCCACGTCGCCGCCGACACCGGCCAGGTTGGGTCCGGCCACGGCACCGACCGTCGTCGCCCAGACCACGACCGCGAGCGCCCGGGCGCGGCGCGGCGCCTCGGCGGCGTCGGTGGCGGCGTACCGGGCCTGGAGCCCCGCCGCGGTCCCGCCGCCGAACAGGAGCATCGCGACCATCAGCAGGGCGAAGCTGTCGACGACCGCGGCGGTCACGGCCAGCGCGGCCCCGACCAGCCCGGCGCCGTACCCGGTCGCCAGGGCCGGACGTCGGCCGGCACGCTGCGCGAGCCGCGCGAGTGGGACGGCCAGCAGCGCCGCCCCGAGCACGGTCGCGGTCTGTGCCAGGCCGGACAGCGCCGTCGACCCCGACACCTGCTGCGCCAGCAGACCACCGACGGCGATGCCGCCTGCGACACCGACGCCGCCCAGCACCTGGCTGCCGACGAGGGCACGGACGGCGCGGCGCTGCACGACAGCCCGCCCGGACACTGCGGCATCGGCGACCGCCGCATCGGCCGCGACCGCCGCCGACGTGGTGCCCTGGTCCGGCTCGCTGTGCTCCACCGGCGCATCGTCGCACCCGCGAGGGAACGGCCCCGGCGGTTTGGCCGGCCGAGGGGCGCTGCCGCAGGCCGCGCCGGTCGGCTCAGGTGGTCGGGTCGACGAGGTCGAACTCGCCGTGCCGGAACGCGTCCACGAACAGCCGGTGGTCCTCGCGGGTCTGCCGGGCGTAGGAGTGCGCGAACTCGGTGAGGTCGGAGACGAGGCCGGCGACGTCGTCCCCGACGCCCTCGGCGATGAGGTGCTCGACGCTGACGTCGACGAGGTCGTGGTCGGAGTCGTCGTCCGCGACGCAGTGCACCTTCGCGGTCGCGCGCCCCAGCTGCCCCACGACGGTGCGCACGCCGTCGGGCTCGGTCAGGTCGTCCCAGTCGAGGTCGTGTTCGTACGGGGAGAACTCGCTGACGACGTAGCCCTCGCCGTCGAGCTCGGTCCAGCCGAGGTACCGGTCGGCGTGCGCCTGCAGCGCCCGCTGCGACAGGGCGGTGCGGTGGCCGTGGTGGCGGAAGTAGTCGCGCACCCGCGCGTCCTCCACGACCCGGCTCGGCGCCGCGACGTTCCCCTGCTTGAGGGTCAGCACGACGTCGTTGTCGAGCGCCTCGGACGACCCCTCGATGAGCACGTTGTAGGCCGGTAGGCCCGCGCTGCCGATCCCGAAGCCCGACTTGCCGACGACGTCGAGGGGGTCGAAGCGCACCGCCGTGTCCCGCTTGCTCTCCGGGATCGTCTCCAGGTACGCCTCGAAGGCGGCACAGACCCGGCCGTGCTCGTCGTCGTCCAGCCGGCGCACGCCGGAGCCGTCGGCGAAGCGGCGGGCGTAGTCCTCCACGACAGTGACGGACTCGAGCAGGTCGGAGCGGCGGCTCATCTTGGCCGCCTGCAGCGTCGACAGCACCGCGCCCTCGGCGCTCTCCAGGGTGAGCGCCCAGTCGGTGTCGTCCTCGACGTCGACGTAGTGGTGCACCTGGTCGACGTAGGCGCGCACGTAGGTGTCCACGAGGTCGTCGATGACGTCGTCGGGCAGCGCCTTCTGCCAGCTCATCAGCCCCAGGCTCGCCACGAGGCGGCGCACGTCCCAGGTCCACGGGCCGACGTAGGCCTCGTCGTAGTCGTTGACGTCGAACACGAGCCGGCCGTCGGCGTCGAGGTAGGTGCCGAAGTTCTCGGCGTGCAGGTCGCCCTGGATCCAGACCCGGTCGGCCGCGCCGGTCAGCCAGCGCGCGTCGACGTCGGCGTGCTCGGGCGAGGCGACGTCGGCGAAGAACAGCGGCGCGGTGCCGCGGTAGAACGCGAACGGGTCGCGGGCCATCTTGCGGAACTTGGTGCGGAAGGCGTCCGGCGCCGAGCGCATCAGCGGTTCGAACGCCTCGCGCAGGGTGACGACGATCCGCTCGCCGCGCTCGTCGCTCATGAGCGCGCGCCCCTGGACGTGCCGCCACCGGCCGGCTCGCGAAGGTCCGGGCCGAGCCGGCGCTCCGGCGGCACATCGAGCGCGTCGCAGAGCGCCTCCCAGACCTCCCGCGGCCGGGTCCCGGCGGCCAGCGCCTGCTCGGCGGTGCGCCCGCCGAGGGCACCGATGACCTGGTCGCGGGCGATCGACCGGGCGTAGCCGGGCGAGAACTCCGCGTCCATCAGCTCCCAGAACTGCGAGTGGCGCATGGCCGCATGCTGTCAAGACGGCCTCCGCGGCGCCACCGGCGGGCTGTGGGGACGCTCGCGGCGACCGCCGGGGCGCGGCTGTCGGTGGGGGCGGCGACAATCGCTCCCGTGACAGCAGGACGGGGCTCGGTCGCGGGCGCGGGCGCGGGCGCAGCCGATGGCGCGACCGACGACGCCGCCGAGGCGGCCGAGCGCGTCCTCGCCCGCTTCTCCGGGCCCACCCGCGAGTGGTTCACCTCCGCGTTCGCCGCCCCGACCCCGGCCCAGGTGGGGGCGTGGGACGCCATCAGCAGCGGTGACCACGCCCTCGTCGTCGCCCCGACCGGGTCCGGCAAGACGCTGTCGGCGTTCCTGTGGGCGCTGGACCGGCTCGCCACCGAGCCCACCCCCGCGGAGCGGGACCGACGCTGCCGGGTGCTCTACATCTCCCCGCTGAAGGCGCTGGCAGCGGACGTCGAGCGCAACCTGCGCTCCCCGTTGACCGGCATCGCGCACGCCGCGACCCGCCTCGGCGTCCCGCCGCCCCAGGTCCGCGTCGGCAACCGCACCGGTGACACCCCCACCGACGAGCGCCGGGCCTTCACGCGCACCCCGCCCGACGTGCTCATCACGACGCCGGAGTCGCTGTTCCTGCTGCTGACCTCCCGCGCGCGCGAGCAGCTCGCCGGGGTCGAGACGGTCGTGCTCGACGAGGTGCACGCGATGGCCGGGTCCAAGCGCGGCGCCCACCTCGCGCTGAGCCTGGAGCGGCTCGACGCAGTGCTGGAGCGGCCCGCCCAGCGGGTGGGCCTGTCGGCGACCGTCCGCCCGGTGCCGGACGTCGCCCGGTTCCTCACCGGGGCCCGAGCCCCGGGCGAGGACGGCGGGCGCCCGGTGACGGTCGTCCAGCCGCCGTCGACGAAGCGGATCGAGGTCGAGGTGGTGGTGCCGGTGCCCGACCTCGCCGAGCTCGGCGCCCCGGTCGACGGCGGCGACGGCGGCGAGGACCTCACCGGTCTGGCCGCCGGTGCGCAGCAGCGCACGAGCATCTGGCCGCACGTCGAGGAGCGCGTCGTCGACCTCGTCGCCCCGACCGTCGAGAACCCGCACCGCTCGACGCTCGTGTTCACGAACTCGCGCCGGCTGGCCGAGCGGCTCACCGCACGCCTGAACGAGGTGTGGGCCGAGCGGATCGCGCCACGCGAGGACAGCGACGGCGGCAGCCCGGACGGCGGCGGCCTGCCCGCACCCGGCGAGACGCGCCCGGCGCAGGTGATGGCGCAGTCCGGGGCCTCGGTGGGTGCGCCGGCGGTGCTGGCCCGCTCCCACCACGGGTCGGTCAGCAAGGAGCAGCGAGCACTGATCGAGGACGACCTGAAGTCGGGGCGGCTGCCCGCGGTGGTCGCCACGTCCAGCCTCGAGCTGGGCATCGACATGGGCGCCGTCGACCTCGTCGTGCAGGTGGAGTCGCCGCCCAGCGTCGCGAGCGGGCTACAGCGGGTCGGGCGCGCCGGCCACCAGGTCGGCGCGGTCAGCCGGGGGGTCGTGTTCCCCAAGTACCGCGGTGACCTCGTGCAGACGGCAGTGGTCACGGAGCGGATGCGCTCCGGTGCGATCGAGGCGCTGCGGGTGCCGGCCAACCCGCTCGACGTGCTCGCCCAGCAGGTCGTCGCGATGGTCGCGATGGACACCTGGGACGTCGACGAGCTGGAGCAGGTGGTCCGGCGGGCGACACCGTTCGCCACCTTGACCCGGGGCGTGCTGGAGGCGGTGCTCGACATGCTCTCCGGCCGCTACCCCAGCGACGAGTTCGCCGAGCTGCGGCCGCGGGTCGTGTGGGACCGGGTCGCCGGGACCGTCACCGGTCGCCCCGGCGCGCAGCGCCTCGCAGTGACCAGCGGCGGCACGATCCCGGACCGCGGGCTGTACGGCGTGTTCCTCGCCTCCGGGCAGGGTCCCGGCCGGCGGGTCGGCGAGCTCGACGAGGAGATGGTCTACGAGTCCCGTGTCGGGGACGTGTTCACCCTCGGTGCGAGCACGTGGCGGATCGAGGACATCACGCACGACCAGGTGCTCGTCACCCCCGCGCCCGGCCTGCCGGGCCGGCTGCCCTTCTGGCACGGGGACGCCCTGGGCCGCCCGCTAGAGCTGGGTCGGGCCCTGGGGGCCTTCGTCCGCGAGGTCTCCGCGCTCGACGACGGTAGCGACGCCCCGACCAACCCGGCCCGCGAGCGTGTCGCCGCGGCGGGCCTCGACCCGTGGGCGACGGACAACCTGCTCGCGTACCTGCGGGAGCAGTCCGAGGCAACCGGGCACCTGCCGGACGACCGGACCCTCGTGGTGGAGCGGTTCCGCGACGAGCTCGGCGACTGGCGGGTCGTCGTCCACTCCCCGTTCGGGATGGCGGTGCACGCGCCATGGGCGCTCGCGCTCGCGGCGCGGATGCGGGAGCGGTTCGGCGTCGACGTGCAGGCCATGCCAGGGGACGACGGGCTCGTGCTGCGCCTGCCCGACGTCGACCTCGTCGGTGGTGGGGACGCCGCCGAGGGCTGGGCCGCCGGTGCGCGGGTCGCGCCGGACGTCGCGGAGTCGCTGCTGCTCGATGCCGGCGAGGTCGAGGACGTCGTCACCGGCGAGCTCGGCGGGTCCGCTCTGTTCGCGGCGCGGTTCCGCGAGTGCGCCGCGCGGGCGCTGTTGCTGCCACGCCGCCGCCCCGACCGGCGGCAGCCGCTGTGGCAACAGCGACAGCGGGCGGCGGCGCTGCTGGAGGTCGCGAGCCGGTACGCCTCGTTCCCAATCGTGCTGGAGACGGTGCGCGAGGTGCTGCAGGACGTCTTCGACGTGCCCGGCCTCGCCGAGCTGATGAGCGACCTGGCGTCACGGCGGGTGCGGGTCGTGGAGGTGACGACACCGCAGCCGTCGCCGTTCGCCCGCAGCCTGATGTTCGGCTACGTCGCGCAGTTCCTCTACGAGGGCGACAACCCCCTCGCGGAACGGCGGGCCGCAGCGCTGGCCCTGGACCCCTCGCTGCTCGCGGAGCTGCTCGGCCGCGGCGAGGGCGCCGCGCTGGCCGACCTGCTCGACCCGGAGCAGGTGCTGCGCACCCATGCCGAGCTGCAGCGTCTGGCCCCGGACCGCCGTGCCCGGGACGCCGAGGACGCCTGGGACCTGCTGCGGGTGCTCGGGCCGCAGTCCGCCGCGGAGGTCGCCGAGCGCTCCGGTCGTGACGGCGCCCCCGTGCCCGTCGCCGACGTCGAGGTGTGGCTGGCCGGTCTGGAGCAGGCCCGTCGCGTGGCCCGGGTGCGGATCGCCGGGCAGGAGCGCTGGGCCGTCGTCGAGGACGCAGGCCGGCTGCGCGACGCGCTCGGCGTCGCGCTGCCGGTCGGGTTGCCCGAGGCGCTCACCGCGCCGGTGGCGGACCCGGTCGGCGACCTCGTCTCCCGCTTCGCCCGCACCCACGTTCCCTTCACCGCGGCCCAGGTCGCGCACCGCTTCGGGCTCGGCGTCGCCGTGGTCACCGACGCGCTGCGCCGCCTCGAGCGGGCCGGACGCCTCGTCAGTGGCGACCTGCTGCCGGTCGAGGTCCGCGTCGAGCTCGGCGGGGAGCACGGCACCGGCCCGGGAACAGCCACCGACCACTGCGACGCGGAGGTACTGCGGCTGCTGCGACGCCGGTCCCTCGCCTCGCTGCGGGCGGAGGTGGAGCCGGTCCCGCTGCGGGACCTGGCACGGTTCCTGCCCGCCTGGCAGCAGGTGGTGCCCGCGGGGACCCGCGGCGGGCTGCGGGGGCCGGACGGCGTGCTCCGGGTCGTGGAGCAGCTGGCGGGTGCTGCGCTGCCAGCCAGCGCGCTGGAGTCGCTGGTGCTCCCCACCCGGGTCCAGGACTACTCCCCCGCCCTGCTCGACGAGCTCACCGCCGCGGGCGAGGTGCTGTGGTGCGGGCACGGCTCGCTGCCCGGTGACGACGGCTGGGTGTCGCTGCACCTCGCCGATGCCGCGCCGCTCACCCTGCCCGACACCGCGGCCGTGGAGGCGATCGAACCGTCCGCGCTGCGCGCGGCCGTGACCGAGGCCCTCGCCGGCGGCGGCGCCTACTTCTTTCGGCCGCTG
This sequence comes from Actinomycetales bacterium, assembly GCA_038206105.1. Classification (GTDB taxonomy): domain Bacteria; phylum Actinomycetota; class Actinomycetes; order Actinomycetales; family JBBRBF01; genus JBBRBF01. The sequence continues at coordinate 39,324 of JBBRBF010000005.1, forward strand.
TCCGACGCGGTCACCGCGCTGCTGGCCGCGGGTACCGGTCCACCGGACGACGCGGCGCTGGCGGCCGCGCTGTGGGACCTGGTGTGGGCGGGGCGGCTGAGCAACGACACGCTGGCGCCGCTGCGCGCCCGGCTCGCCGGGGGCCGGACCGCGCACCGCTCCCGCCGGCCGGGGCCCCGGGCCCGGTACGGCCGGGTGCGACCCGGTCGGCCGGGCAGCGGTCTCGGTGCCGGCGGCCAGCGGAGCGGGCGGCCCGCGCCGCCCACCCGCGGCGGTCCGCCGACGACGGCCGGGCGCTGGTCGCTGCTGCCCGACGTCGAGCCCGACGCCACGGTGCGCGCGGCCGCGACCGCGGAGGTGCTGCTGGACCGCTACGGGGTGCTGACCCGGGGGTCGGTGGGCGCCGAGCACGTACCCGGTGGCTTCGCCGCGGTGTACCGGGTGCTGGCCGCGATGGAGGAGGCCGGCACGGCCCGGCGCGGGTACTTCGTGGAGCACCTCGGCGCCTCCCAGTTCGCGACCCCCGGGGCCGTGGACCGGCTGCGGGCTGCCTCCCGGCCGCTGGACACCGCCGGGCCGGGGTGGGCTCCCCGGCAGGAGCAGACCGCCGAGCCGGCGGGCGCGCTCGTGCTGGCCGCGGCGGACCCCGCGAACCCCTACGGGGCGGCGCTGGCGTGGCCGGAGCGGGCGACGACGGCCGGTGCCGCCGACAGCGCCGCCGGGAGTGCCCCCGACGCGGCCGCGGACGGCGTCGTCGCGTCGACCAGCAGGGCGCCGGCGGCGGGGCACCGCCCCGGGCGCAAGGCCGGTGCCCTCGTGGTGCTCGTCGACGGCGACCTCGTGCTGTACGTCGAGCGCGGCGGTCGCACCCTGCTGTCGTGGTCGGAGGACGCCGGCGTGCTCGTCCGCGCCGCCCGCGGGCTGGCCGCGGCCGTGCGGACCGGCGCGCTGGGGCGCCTGACCGTGCGCCGCGCCGACGGCGAGGAGGTGCTGCGCCGCGACGTCCCGCTCGTGGCGGCCCTGGAGGACGCGGGGTTCGCGGCCACGCCCCGCGGGCTGCGGATGCGTGCCTGATGCCCGAGGGCGACGTGGTCTTCCGGACCGCCGAACGGCTGCGGTCGGCGCTGGCCGGTGCGGTGCTGGTACGGGCGGACCTGCGCTGGCCGTCGCTGGCGACCTCGGACCTCACCGGCCGGCAGGTCGCCGGCGTCGTCAGCGCCGGCAAGCACCTGCTGGTGCGTCTGGGCGCCGGCGACCGCGGGGGGCCGCTGACGCTGCACAGCCACCTGCGGATGGAGGGGTCGTGGTCGGTGCACCGCACCGGCGCACCAGGCCGCGGGGTCCGCGGCGGGCACGCCGTCCGCGCCGTGCTGGCCACGCAGCGCTGGACGGCCGTCGGTCACCGGCTCGGAGAGCTCGACCTCGTGCCGACCGACCGCGAGGCGGACCTCGTCGGCCACCTCGGGCCCGACGTCCTCGGGCCGGCCTGGGACCCCGCGACCGCCGCGGCGAACCTGCTCACGGACCCCGGCCGCCCGGTCGGCGAAGCGCTGCTCGACCAGCGGGTGCTCGCCGGCGTCGGCACGTTCTTCATGTGCGAGGCCCTGTTCGTGCGAGGGGTCACGCCGTGGACGCCGGTCGGCGACGCCGGCGACGTGGGGGCCCTCGTCGGGCTCGTGCACCGGATGCTGTCGCTGGCGACGACCTCCCCGATCCAGACCACCACCGGGGACACCCGGCCCGGGCAGCGTCAGTGGGTGCACTCACGGGCCGGTCGTGCCTGCCGGCGCTGCGGCACCATCGTCCGCGTCGAGGAGATCGGTCAGGCGCCGCGGGCTCGGACCGCCTCGTGGTGCCCGACGTGCCAGCCGGGACCGGCACCCGCGCGGGCGGTGACGCCGGGTCCTCCCACCGGAATCGGTCCGGGACCGGTCGGGGCGCTCAGGCCGCGGAACTGACCAGTCCGCGCGGAGCGTCGTCGCCGCCGAGCCTGTCGTCGAGATGCCGGTCATCGAGCTTCGGCGCGGCGAGCTGCCGGTCGCGCAGCTCCTCGGACAGCTCCGGCGGCACGGTGTCGGGCACGAGTAGGCCGCTGAGCTCCACACCCTCGGTGGCGGCGACGCGGCGCGTCACCTCCTGCAGCACCCGGGACAGCGGCAGGTCGAGCGCACCGCAGATCGAGGAGAGCAGCTCGGAGGAGGCCTCCTTCTGACCCCGCTCCACCTCGGAGAGGTAGCCGAGGGACACCCGCGCGTCCGCGGACACCTGACGCAGGGTGCGGCCCTGAAGAGTGCGCTGGTCGCGCAGCACGTCACCGATCTCCTGCCGCAGCACGATCACGGGCCTGCCTCCCTTCGCCTGCACGTCGCTGGGTCGACGGTACCCCGTCAGGGGTGTCACCGGCCTGCCGGACCCACCGGTCCGGGGCGCCGTCTCGCGCGAGAGCATCACAAAGTACTCAACTCCCGGGCTCGAAACGGTGTTCCGCGAGCACGTCGCCGAGCAGCCCCAGCGCGGCGTCGACCGCGGCGCGGCGCACGGCAGGGCGCTCGCCGACCGCCGCGCCGTCCCCGGGGGAGCGACCCCGGACCACCGTGCCGCGCGCCGTGGCCACGGCGACCCAGACGGTGCCCGGCGGGTGACCGTCCTGCGGGTCCGGCCCCGCGACGCCCGTGGTGGCGACCCCCACGTCGGCGGCGAGCCGGCCCCGCGCCCCGGTGGCCATAGCGGCCGCCACGGCGGCGTCGACCGCGCCGACCGCCGCGAGGAGGTCCCGCGGCACGTCGAGCAGGTGCGCCTTGACGTCGGTCGCGTAGGCGACGACGCCGCCGCGCAGCACCCGGGACGCCCCCGGGACGTCGGCGAGCCGGGCGGCGAGCAGCCCCGCCGTCAGGGACTCCGCCGTGGCGACCGTGAGCCCGGCCCCCGCCAGCGCCGCCACCAGGGCGGCCGGGTCCGGACGGCCGGCCGCAGCGGTCACAGCAGCCGCAGCGGCCGGGCCACCGCCGGGGCCGGCAGGGACGGTCACGCTCAGTGCCGCGCCTGGAGCCGGCGAGCCGCCGTCCGGTCGCTGTCGCGCCGCAGCCGCACGGCCTGGAGCACGTAGTCCGCGCCGGTCACCAGGGTCACCGCGAGCGCCAGCAGCATCGCCGACCATGCCACCGTCCCCGCCCAGGCCCCGAACCAGTCGACCAGCGGCAGCAGGTACAGCCCGATCGCGACGGACTGCAGCACCGTCTTGATCTTGCCTCCCCGCGAGGCGGGCATCACGCCGTGGCGGATCACCACGAAGCGCAGCGCCGTGATCCCGAGCTCGCGCGCCAGCACCGCGACCGTGACCCACCACGGCAGCTCGCCGAGCACCGACAGCAGCACCAGCGCGGTCCCGATCAGGGCCTTGTCCGCGATCGGGTCCGCGACCTTGCCGAAGTCGGTGACCAGCCCACGGCGGCGGGCGATGTCGCCGTCCAGCCGGTCGGTGAGGGCCGCGGCCCAGAACACGGCGGCCGCCGCCACCCGCCACCCGGCGTCCTCGCCGCCGTCGTGCACGAGCAGCCACCCGAACACCGGCACCATCGCGACCCGCAGCACTGTCAGCCCGTTCGCGATGTTCCAGGCGCTCGGGGCCGGGCCGCTGCTGCTCACGCGAGCACCTGCGCGACGAGGTCCGCACCGTCCGAACCGGTCACGCGGGCGGCCACGACCTCACCGACCCTGACGTCACGCGCCCCGGGTCCGACGAGCCGGGTGGACCCGTCGACGTCCGGCCCCTGGTGCTCCGCGCGGCCGGCGGCGCCGGCGTCGTCCGCCCCGACGTCGTCACCGCGCTCGACCTGCTCGACGAGCACGTCGGCGCGCTCCCCGACCCGGTCCTCGGCGCGCTGGGCGACGAGCTCCTCGACGAGCCGGCCCACGCGCTCGACCCGGGCCCGCACCTCCGCGGCGTCCAGGGCGCCGTCGAGCCCGGCGGCCTCGGTGCCGTCCTCGGCGGAGTAGCCGAAGACGCCGACCACGTCCATCCGGGCGGCGACGAGGAAGGCCTCGAGCTCGGCGACGTCCGCCTCGGTCTCGCCCGGGAAGCCGACGATCACGTTGGAACGCACCCCCGCGAGCGGTGCGCGGGCGCGCACCTGCTCGAGCAGGCCGAGGAACGCCTCGGTGCCGCCGAACCGCCGCATCCGTCGCAGCACCGCGGCGGACGCGTGCTGGAACGACAGGTCCGCGTAGGCCGCGACCCCCGGCGTGCCCAGCAGCACGTCGAGCAGACCGGGGCGGACCTCCGCCGGCTGCAGGTAGGCCACCCGGACGCGGTCGACCCCGTCGACGGCCGCGAGCGCCGGGAGCAGCGCCTCCAGCGCCCGCAGGTCGCCGAGGTCCTTGCCGTAGGACGTGGAGTTCTCGCTGACGAGCAGCACCTCGTTCACAGCCTCGCCGGCGAGCCAGCGGACCTCGGCGAGCACGTCTGCCGGGGGCCGGGACACGAAGGCGCCCCGGAACGCGGGGATCGCGCAGAACGAGCAGCGTCGGTCGCACCCCGACGCAAGCTTGACCGGCGCCCACGGCCGCCCGTCGAGCACCCTGACGACGGCCCTCGGTCCCGAACCGGGGGCGACACCCGGGGGCAGGTCCGGCGCGTCGTCCCGGTCGGGCCCCGGCTGCCGGTGCCCGGGCAGGGCCACAGCGGCCCCCGGGCGGGCGGCCGGGCTCAGCGGCAGCAGCGTGCGCCGGTCCCGGGGCACGTGCGAGGCGGGCGGCCTCCCGGCCAGGACGGCGTCGAGGTGCCCGGACAGGTCCGCGTAGGTGTCGAACCCGAGCACGGCGTCGGCCTCCGGCAGCGTGGCCGCGAGATCCCGGCCGTACCGCTCCGCGAGACAGCCGACGGCCACGACGGCCTGGGTGCGTCCGGTCGAGCGCAGGTCCGCCGCCTCGAGCAGCGCGTCGACGGAGTCCTTCTTGGCCTGCTCCACGAAGCCGCACGTGTTCACCACCGCGACGTCGGCGTGGGCCGCGTCGTCCACGAGCTGCCAGCCGGCGGAGACCAGGCGCCCCCCGAGCTCGGAGGAGTCCACCTCGTTGCGTGCGCAGCCCAGCGTCACCAGGGCGACGGTGCGCGAGTCGGACGGGGCGGGCACCCGGCACAGGCTACGCGCCGGCGGCCACCCCGGCAGGGAGCGCGCCGGTGGCAGGATGGGCGCCCGACCCATCCGACGTGTCCGACCCGCCCGACATGCCTGAGAAGGGGGATCGCGAGTGGACGTCACCGAGACCCTGCTGCCCGGGGTGGGCTTCCGGTACGAGTTCCGTACCGTCGCCGGGACGCCCGCCGCCCTCGTCGTGCACCGCGAGGGCCCGGTGGACCTCGTCGTGTACGACAGCCGCGACCCGGACCGTGCCCGCAGCGTGCTGTCGCTCGAGCAGGACGAGGCCGACACGATCGGCGAGCTGCTGGGGATGCGCCGGGTCGCGGAGCGCTTCGCCGACCTGAGCCGCGAGGTCCCCGGGCTGCGTTCCGGCCGGCTGACCGTGCCGACCGGCTCCCGGTGGGACGGACGGCCCCTGGGCGACACCCGGGCCCGCACCCTCACCGGCTGCTCGGTGGTCGCCGTCGTGCGGGGCAGCGAGGTGGTCACGTCCCCGTCCCCGGCGGAGCCGCTGCACGCCGGCGACGTGCTCGTGGCCGTGGGCAACGAGTCGGGCCTCGAGGCGCTCGCGGACCTCGTGCAGGGGTAGACGGGCCGGCCCGGCGTGGACCACGTCGCGACGCTCCTCGTGGAGCTGGGACTGCTGTTCCTGGGCGTCGCCGTGCTCACCCTGCTGGCGCGCCGGTTCGGGCTGTCGCCGATCCCGTTCGTGCTGCTGCTCGCCCTCGCCCTCGGGGAGGGCGGCCTCGTCGGCCTGGACACCTCCGAGCCCTTCGTCGAGGCCGCCGCCGAGATCGGCGTCGTGCTGCTCCTGCTCACCCTGGGGCTGGAGTTCTCCGCCGCCGAGCTCGTCACGAGCCTGCGCCGCCACCTGCCGTCGGGCCTGGTGGACCTCGCGCTCAACGCGCCGCCCGGCCTCGTCGCCGGGCTGCTGCTCGGCCTGCCCTGGCAGGGCGCCGCGGCGCTGGCCGGCATCACGTGGATCTCGTCCTCCGGCATCGTGGCGCGGCTGCTGACGGACCTGGGCAGGCTCGGCAACCGGGAGTCGCCGGCCGTGCTGTCGGTCCTCGTGCTCGAGGACATGGCGATGGCGCTGTACCTGCCCCTGCTCGTCGTCGCCCTCGCCGGGGGCGGTCCGCTGCGGGCGGCGGGCGGCGCCGTGCTCGCCGTCGGCACCGTCCTCGTCGTGCTCGCCGCGGCCCACCGGATGGGGCACCGGCTGCACCGGCTGCTGTCCCACCCCGACGACGAGCAGGTCCTGCTGCGCGTCTTCGGGTTGACGCTGCTCGTCGCCGGGCTCTCTCAGGCGGTCGGGGCATCCGCGGCCGTCGGGGCGTTCCTCGTCGGCATCGCGGTACCGGCGTCGATCGCCGACCGGGCTCGCGCCCTCCTGGGCCCGTTGCGCAACGTGTTCGCGGCAGCCTTCTTCCTCGCGTTCGGCCTCGCCACCGACCCCGGTGAGATCTGGCCGGTGCTGCCGGCAGCGCTGGCGCTCGCAGCGGTCACGACCGTCACGAAGGTCGCCAGCGGCTGGTACGCCGCCGCGCGAGACGGCGTCGGCCGGGCCGGACGGCTGCGCGCCGGCACCGTGCTGGTGGCCCGCGGCGAGTTCTCCATCGTGATCGCGGGACTCGCGGTCGCAGCGGGGGCCGGTCGCGTCGGCCCGGTCGCCGCCGCCTACGTGCTCGTGATCGCTGTGAGCGGGCCGCTGCTGACCCGGCTGGTCGACGTGGTGCCGGGCGAGCCGAGTCAGGCGGCCGCCCGGTGACGGCGCCCGCGCGACCACGGCTCCGCGGCGTCAGTCGCGCCCGGTGAGCTCCCAGGCGTCCTGAAAGCCCTCGTCGTCCAGCACCTCGACGGGCTCGACGTCCACGTCGACGACCGCCTGGTCATAGGCGTCCTCGCCGGACGACGGCGGGCTCTCCCCCCGGATCAGGGCCAGCGTGCCGGCGAGGTCGTCCGGCTTCACGAGCACGTCGCGCGCCTTCGAGCCCTCGGACGGCCCGACGACGCCTCGCGACTCGAGCAGGTCCATCAGCCGGCCGGCCTTCGCGAAGCCCACGCGCAGCTTGCGCTGCAGCATCGAGGTCGAGCCGAACTGCGTGGTGACCACGAGCTCGGTGGCCTGCACGAGCAGGTCGAGGTCGTCACCGATGTCCTCGTCGACCTGCTTCTTCGCGACCGCCACGACGACGTCGTCGCGGTAGGAGGGCTTCAGCTGCTCCTTGACGTGCGCGACGACCGCGTGCACCTCGGACTCGGTCACCCAGGCGCCCTGCACCCGCATCGTCTTCGACGCGCCCATCGGCAGGAACAGCGCGTCGCCCTGCCCGATGAGCTTCTCCGCGCCGGGCTGGTCGAGCACGACGCGCGAGTCGGCCAGGGACGACGTCGCGAACGCCATCCGGGACGGCACGTTGGCCTTGATCAGGCCGGTCACGACGTCGACGCACGGGCGCTGGGTGGCGAGCACGAGGTGGATGCCGGCGGCACGCGCCAGCTGCGTGATGCGCACGATCGAGTCCTCGACGTCGCGCGGCGCGACCATCATGAGGTCCGCGAGCTCGTCGACGATGACGAGCAGGTACGGGTACGGCTGGATCCGCCGCTCGCTGCCCGGCAGCGGGGCGACCTTGCCGGCCCGCACCGCCTTGTTGAAGTCGTCGACGTGCTTGAAGCCGAACGTGGCGAGGTCGTCGTAGCGCATGTCCATCTCGCGCACGACCCACTGCAGCGCCTCGGCGGCCTTCTTCGGGCTCGTGATGATCGGGGTGATGAGGTGCGGGATGCCCTCGTAGCCGGTGAGCTCGACCCGCTTGGGGTCCACGAGCACCATCCGGACCTCGTCCGGGGTCGCCCGCATCAGGATCGACGTGATCATCGAGTTGACGAAGCTCGACTTGCCGGCGCCCGTGGCGCCCGCGACGAGCAGGTGCGGCATCTTCGCGAGGTTCGCGACGACGTACCCGCCCTCGACGTCCTTGCCCACCCCCATCAGCATCGGGTGCTCGTTGCGGCGGGCGGCCTGCGAGCGCATCACGTCGCCGAGGCTGACGGTCTCGCGGTCGGTGTTGGGGATCTCGATCCCGATCGCGGACTTGCCGGGGATCGGCGACAGGATCCGGACGTCGGCGCTCGCGACCGCGTACGCGATGTTCTTGCTCAGCGCGGTGACCCGCTCGACCTTCACGCCGGTGCCGAGCTCGACCTCGTAGCGGGTCACGGTGGGACCCCGGCTGAACCCGGTCACCTGCGCGTCGATGCCGAAGGAGTCGAGCACGCCCGTGAGCGCCTCGACCACCCGCTCGTTCGCCGAGGACCGGGCCTTGTGCGGCGTGCCCGGCACGAGCACGTCGGACGCCGGCAGGGTGTACGTCACGTCGCCGGCGAGGGCCAGCTGCTCCACCCGCTGCGGGAGCTGCGTCGTCGGCGGCGCCTCCGGGACAGAGGCCGCGGCGGTGCTCCGCTCCCCCCTTCCCCGCTCCCGCGCGGCGCCCGCGGTGGCCGGGCCCGGCACGGCACCGGCCGCGCTCGGGGTCGCACCGGCGGCGCCCTGCGCGCTGGTCGCGCCCGTACCCGTCGCCCCGGCGGCGGCCGCCGCCTCCTGGGCCGCGGTAGGTCGCTTCTGCCCGGGTGGAACCCGTGCCTGCCCGCCCCGGCCGAGCTCGACCGGGGACTCGAACGCCTCGTCGCCCTCGCGGGCCTCGGCGTCCTGCCGCCGGGACCCGACCCGCCGCCGGGTCCTGCCGCGACGCGCGGGGGCGCCGCCGTCGGGCCCGGTCGCGCCGTGCCCGGTCGTGTCCGCGTCGGGGTCCGCCGCCTGGCCGCCCGCGGGCTGGCCCTCGTGGCCGGTGAGCCGCCGGTAGGCCACGGCGAGCCGGTCGGGCACGGCGTACGCCGGGGTGGCCGTGACGACGAGCAGCCCGAAGAAGGCGAGCAGGCCGAGCAGGGGCACCGCCACCCAGACCGTGACGGCGGCCTGCAGCGGGGAGGAGACGAGGTAGCCGATCATGCCGCCGGCCTCGCGCAGGGCCGCGGTCTCCGCCGGGCTGGGGACGCCGGCCGCCAGGTGCACGAGGCCGGTCGCGGCGAGCAGCAGGGCGCCGACGCCGATCCCCATCCGGCCGTTGGCCCGGCTGCGGTCGGGGTGGCGCAGCAACCGCACCGCAGCGGCGAGCAGCAGCAGCGGCGCAACGAGGCCGACCCGCCCCAGGGTGCCGGCGACGACGACGTGGACGCCGTCCCCGAACGTGCCGGACAGCCCCCACCACTCCCGGGCGGCGATGACGACGGCCAGCGCGAGGCAGGCCAGCCCGAGGCCGTCGCGGCGCAGCTCCGGGTCGAGGTCGCGGGCCCCGGAGCCGACGCGGCGGGCGGTGCCGCCGACGAGGTGCGCGCAGCCCATCCAGGCACCGCGCGCGGCGCGCAGCGGCAGCGGCGGGCCGGGCCGCCGGGCCCGCTTCGCCGGTCGCCGACCCGAGGAGCGGGTGGACCCGGACGTGCGGGTGGACCCCGACCTGCGGCTGGACCCGGAGGAGCCGGAGCGTGCGGAGGGCCGCTTCGACGCGCCTGACGCACTGCCGCTGCGGCTGGTCGACGTGCCGGCACGGCGCACGGGGGACGTCGTACGCGTGGCCATGCCCGGCAGGCTACCCGCCAGTCACACCGTTCACACCAGTCACACGCCGCACAGACCCCGGCGAACGGGCACGAAAGGCACCGGTCCCCACCCATCCGGTCACGGCCCGGCGCCGAACCTCTCGTGCCGCCGCAGGTCGGCCGCGGGCACGGCGGGGAGCACGCGGACGACCTGCGGGCGGCACCTCCGCCGGCGACCCCGACCTCGCGGAGCGGCCCCCCGCGGCGCCTGCGACCCTGGTGACCCGGTGCCCCCGGCGCGTCAGCTGGCGACCACGACCGGGATGATCATCGGACGGCGCTTGAGCCGGTTGCCGACGAACCGCCCGACGACGCGCCGCACCACCTGCTGCAGCTGGTGGGTGTCGCTGGTGCCCCCGCGCCCCGCGTCGGCGAGGGCCTCGGCGAGCTGGGCCTTGACCGCGTCGAAGACGGCGTCGTCCTCGGCGATGCCGCGGGCATGGATCTCCGGACCGACGATGACCTTTCCCGTGCCGGAGTCGACGACCACGAAGATGGTCACGAAGCCCTCGTCGCCGAGGATCCGGCGGTCCTTCAGGTCCGCCTCGGTGATCCCGCCGACGCTGGACCCGTCGACGTAGACGTACCCGCACTCCACGGCGCCGGCGACGGCGGCGACGCCGTCCACGAGGTCGACGACCACGCCGTCCTCGGCGATCACCACGCGGTCGGCCGGGACCCCGGTGGCCCGCGCCAGCGCCGCGTTCGCGTAGAGGTGGCGCACCTCGCCGTGCACGGGCAGCACGTTGCGGGGGCGCACGATGTTGTAGCAGTAGAGCAGCTCACCGGCGCTGGCGTGCCCCGAGACGTGGACCTTCGCGCTGCCGGAGTGCACGACGTCCGCACCCAGGCGCGTGAGGCCGTTGATCACGCGGTAGACGGCGTTCTCGTTGCCGGGGATGAGGGACGACGCGAGCACGACGGTGTCGCCCTCACCGACGGAGATCCGGTGGTCGCGGTTGGCCATCCGGCTCAGGGCCGCCATCGGCTCGCCCTGCGACCCGGTGCACATCAGCACGACCTGGTCCTCGGGCATGTTGTCGAGGGCCTTGACGTCGACCAGGACGCCCGGGGGCACGTGCAGGTAGCCCAGGTCGGCCGCGACCCCCATGTTGCGGACCATCGACCGGCCGACGAAGGCGACCTTGCGGCCGTGCGCGACGGCCGTGTCGAGCACCTGCTGCACGCGGTGCACGTGCGAGGCGAAGGAGGCGCAGATGATGCGCCGCTGCGCCTGGCCGAAGACGCGGTCGAGCACCGGGCCGATCTCGCGCTCGGGGGTGGTGAAACCGGGGACCTCGGCGTTGGTCGAGTCGACCATGAACAGATCGACGCCGGCCTCGCCGAGCCGCGCGAACGCCCGCAGGTCGGTGATCCTGCCGTCGAGCGGCAGCTGGTCCATCTTGAAGTCGCCGGTGTGCAGCACGGTCCCGGCCTCGGTTCGCACGGCCACCGCCAGCGCGTCCGGGATCGAGTGGTTCACCGCGACGAACTCGCACTCGAACGGACCGAGCCGCTCGACCTGGCCCTCCGCGACCGTGAGCGTGTACGGCTTGACGCGGTGCTCGCGCAGCTTCGCCTCCACCAACGCGAGGGTGAGCGTGGAGCCGATCAGCGGGATGTCGGAGCGCAGCCGCAGCAGGTACGGCACGCCGCCGATGTGGTCCTCGTGACCGTGGGTCAGCACGACCGCGACGACGTCGTCGATCCGGTCGGCGATCGCGGAGAAGTCGGGGAGGATCAGGTCGACCCCGGGCTGGTTGTCCTCGGGGAACAGCACGCCGCAGTCGATGACGAGCAGCTTGCCGGCGATCTCGAGGACGGCCATGTTGCGGCCGACCTCCCCGAGACCGCCGAGGGGGGTGACGCGCAGGGCGCCGGGGGCGAGCGGCGGGGGCGCCGACAGCTCGGGGTGCGGGTGGCTCACAGCAGGGATGCTCCTTCGAGGTCGCGCCGCAGGGCGGCGACCTGCTCGTCGGTCGCGTCCACCAGCGGCGGACGGGTGGTGCGGTGGGGGACGGCGCCGACGAGCTGAGCAGCCGCCTTGGCCATGATCGCCCCCTGGGTGGTCCTCATGATCGCCGTCACGACGGCGAGCAGGTCGTAGTGAACCCGCAGCGCGGTCGTGAGGTCACCGGCGTCGACCGCGGCGACCATCTGCGCGTAGCGGCCGGCGGCGACGTGCCCGACGACGCTGACGGTGCCGGCGGCGCCCTGGGTCAGGTGCGCGAGGTTCAGCTCGTCGGTGCCGGAGTACCACGCGAGGTCGCTGCCCGCCATCACCCGCGCGGCCGCGAACAGGTCGTCCTTGGCGTCCTTCACGGCGACGACCCGGGGGTGCTCGGCGAGCCGCAGCATGGTCTCCGGTGCCACCGGGACGCCGGTGCGGCCGGGGATGTCGTAGACCATCACCGGCAGGGACGTCGCGTCGGCGACCGTGCGGAAGTGGGCCAGCAGCCCCTCCTGGGGCGGCTTGGAGTAGTAGGGAGTCACCACGAGCAGCCCGTGGGCACCGGACCGCTCGGCGGCCCGCGACAGCGCCACGGTGTGCGCGGTGTCGTTGCTGCTCACCCCGGCGACGACGTGGGCGCGGTCGCCGACGGCCTCGAGCACCGCACGCAGCACGGCGTCCTGCTCTGCGTCGCTCGTGGTGGGGCACTCGCCGGTGGTGCCGTTGACGACGAGCCCGTCGTTGCCGGCGGCCACGAGGTGCTCGGCGAGCCGTGCGGTGGCGTCGAGGTCGAGCCCGCGGCCGGCGTCGAACGGGGTCACCATCGCCGTCAGCACCGCGCCGAACGGGCGCGCGGGAGGCAGGGCGCGGTGCTCGGGCATGGCGGTCACGCTACCGCCGCCCCCCGTCGCCGACGTCGAACCGCCACCCCGCCACTCCGGGCCCGTGGCCGGTAGCGCGTCAGGCGGCGCTGCCGCCGGTGCGGGGGTCGTGGCGTCGCTCGTCGTGGCGGTCCGCGTCCCGGGGGCCTTCCCGCCCGGTGACGTCGCCCGGCACGCCACCGGGGACGCCGGGGGGTACGCCACCGTCGGGCTCGTCGCCCGGCACCTCGCCAGCGGCTGCGGCAGGGTCCTCGTCGTCCGCCGCGTCGCCGGCGTCCTCGTCGTCCGCACGGGGGGCCGCGCGGCCACCGGGCGCGACCTCCGCCGCGCGCTGGCGCACCGTCGCGATCCGCTCGCGCACCTGTTCGGTGACGTCACGGACGGCCTGCGCCTTCAGCCGGTCCTTCATCGTCGCGGCGTAGATGTCGGTGTACTCCTGCCCCGACAGGTTCATCAGCTCGTACATGATCTCGTCGGTGATGGAGCGCAGGACGAAGCGGTCGGTCTCCAGCCCCTCGTACCGGGAGAAGTCCAGCGGGGCGCCGATGATGATGCCGGGCCGGTGGATGTTCGGGATCTTGCGCCCGATGGGCTGCACCCGGTCGGTGCCGATCATGGCGACCGGCAGCACCGGCACCTTGCCCTCCAGGGCCATCCGCGCCACCCCGGTCTTGCCGCGGTACAGCCGGCCGTCGGGACTGCGGGTGCCCTCGGGGTAGATCCCCAGCACGTCGCCCCGGCGCAGCACACGCAGCCCGGTGCGCACCGCGGCCTCCCCCGCCCGCCCGCCCGAGCGGTCCACCGGCAGCTGCCCGACACCCTTGAAGAAGCCGGCGGTGAGCCTGCCCTTCACCCCGCGCCCGGTGAAGTAGTCGCTCTTGGCGAGGAACGTGACCCGACGCGGCACCATCAGCGGCAGGAAGATCGAGTCGGAGAACGAGAGGTGGTTGCTGGCGAAGATCGCCCCGCCGGTCTCCGGCACGTGCGCCAGGCCCTTGACCCAGGGTCGGAACAGCGTGCGCAGGAGCGGGCCCAGCACGATCCGCTTGAGCAGCCAGTAGAACAACGCCCGATCCTCTCCCGCGGCCCGCCGTCACCCGTGTGCCCGGCACCGCCCGCTCGACGGCGCAACAATGCCAGAGACCGGCCTCGACCGCGGGCGTCCGCGGTGCGACGATGACCCGGTGCCCCTGCTGACCGGCGCCGAGCCGTACGCCCACGACGGCTCCGACGTGGGAGTGCTGCTCTGCCACGGCTTCACGGGGACGCCGCAGAGCCTGCGACCGTGGGCGGAGCACCTGGCCGGTGAGGGCTTCACGGTGCGCCTTCCCCGGCTGCCCGGGCACGGCACCCGCTGGCAGGACCTCAACGCCACCGCGTGGCCGGACTGGTACGACGCCCTGGACGCCCAGCTCCACACGCTGCGCGACCGCTGCCGGGCCGTCGTCGTCGCGGGGCTGTCCATGGGTGGCGGGCTGGCGCTGCGGCTGGCCCAGCAGCACGGCGACGGCGTGGCGGGTCTCGTGCTGGTCAACCCCGCCGTCGCCCTCGATGACCGCCGTCTCGCCGCGGTGCCCGTGCTGCGCCACCTGATGGCGTCGATGCCCGGCCCCGCGAACGACATCCGGCGCCCCGGTGTGCGCGAGCTCGCCTACGACCGCGCGCCGCTGCACGCGCTGCACTCGATGCTCGGTGGCATGCGCGACGTCGTCCGCGACCTGCCGGCAGTGACGCAGCCGGTGCTGCTGCTGCGCTCGCTCACAGACCACGTGGTGCCCGCGTCGAGCTCGGCGCTGGTGCTCTCGCGGATCTCGAGCACCGACGTCACCGAGGTCGTGCTGGCCGACAGCTACCACGTGGCCACCCTGGACCACGACGCCGAGGACCTCTTCCGCCGCAGCGTCCACCTCGTGCGCCGCGTGACGGCCGAGCCCGTGTCGCAGGGCCGCCGCCTGGCGGCGGGCGGGTCGTCGTGAGCACACCGGAACCCGACGACGGCAGCGTCGACGTCGAGGCCGCCTGGGCCGAGATCGTCGCCCGCTGGGACGACCCGCCCCATCCCGGGTCCACGGGCTCTGGCGACCCCCGGACCGGCCCGGACGGAGCCGAGGCCGCTGGCGCGGCCGGTGACGGCGAGCGAGCAGCCCGTGCCGCCGACCCCGCGGGCGGTGCGCGGCGCCCGGGTGCCGGCGTGGACGGCTCCCCCGGTGCGGCGGCCGCGCCGACCGCGCCCCGACCTGGCGAGCCGCAGGACGTCGGGCGCGACGGAGCGGACGACTGGAGCGAGGACTGGGACCCGCCCCGGTCCCACGTCGGCGGTGAGCGCGTGCTGCGCGCGGCGCAGGACGACGAGCAGCGGCGCGAGGAGCCCGAGGGCTTCGTACCACCGGAGCCCCCGCCGCTGCCGCGCGGCGACCTGCCGTCGCGGCTCGCCTGGGGCGGGGTGCTGGGGTCGCCGCTGTTCTTCCTCGTCTGCGCGCTGTTCTGGCGCGACGTCCCGGGGCTGCTCGTGGTGGCGGGCATCGCGGCGTTCGTCGCCGGGTTCGGCGCGCTGGTCGTGCGGATGCCCGTCAGCCGCGACGACGGGGACGACGGCGCTGTCGTCTAGCCTCCGCCGCCGTCCGCCACGAGGGCGGTAGCGTCCGCCGCGACCGGGACGAGCGGCAGTCGGACGCAGGAGGACGAGGGCGTGCAGCACACCGAGACCGTGGAGATCCGGGGGCACCTGCTCGACTCCGGCGTGCTGAGCCGGTGCGTGGACGACGTCCTCGCGCTCGGCGGCGACTACGTCATCGAGCGGATCGACATCGGCAAGAACCACGCCGACGAGTCCCACGCCCGGATCCGGGTGCGCGCGGACAGCGAGACCCAGCTCAACTCCATCCTGATGCGGCTCAACGCCCACGGCGTCAACCTCACCGACCCCGGCGAGGCGAGCCTGACGGAGGCGGACACCGACGGCGTCTTCCCGGCCGGCTTCTACTCCACGACCAACCTCGCCACCCAGGTGCGCCTCGACGGCCGCTGGATCGACGTGGAGCAGCCCGAGATGGACTGCGGGCTCGTGGTCACCGGCGCGGGCGAGCACCGCGGCGTGCGCACCATCCCCGTCTCCGACGTGACGGCGGGGATGTCGATCGTGTGCGGGGCCGGCGGGGTCCGGGTCGTGCAGCTGCCGATGGAGGTCCACGCCGGCGAGGTCTTCGAGTTCATGAACTCGGAGGTCTCCAGCGAGAAGCCCCAGGCCCTCATGGTCAGCCAGGTCGCGGGCGAGATGCGCGAGGTCAAGGCGTCCGGTCGCAAGGTGCTGTGGGTGGCCGGGCCCGCGGTGGTGCACACCGGGGCGGCCCCGGCGATGGTCGCCCTCGTGCGCGCCGGCTTCGTCGACGTCCTGTTCGGGGGCAACGCGATCGCGACCCACGACATCGAGTCGTCGCTGTACGGCACGTCCCTCGGTGTCGACCTGTCGCGCGGCCGTGGCGTCGAGCACGGTCACGAGCACCACATCCGCGCCATCAACGAGGTCCGCCGGGCGGGCTCCATCAGCGCCGCGGTCGAGCAGGGCGTCGTCACAGGCGGCGTGATGCACGCGCTCGTCACCGAGGGCAAGGACTTCGTGCTCGTCGGGTCCGTGCGGGACGACGGCCCGCTGCCCGACGTCTACACCGACGTGATCGAGGGGCAGCGGGCGATGCGGGCCCACCTCGCGGACGTCGGTTTCGCGATCATGGTCGCGACCATGCTGCACACGGTCGCGACGGGGAACATCCTGCCGGCGTCGGTGCCGCTGGTCTGCGTGGACATCAACCCCGCCACGGTCGTCAAGCTCGCCGACCGGGGCTCGTCGCAGGCCCGCGGGGTCGTCACCGACATCGGGTTGTTCCTGGAGCAGCTCGCCGACGAGCTCGTGCCCGGCTGGAACGGCTGACCCGTACGGGCACCGCACGACCCCTCAGGCGCGCGCCGGCGCGATCCTTCAGGCGCGCGCCGGCGCGACGTCCGCCACGACGGGCAGGTGGTCGCTGGCCGCCTGCACGTCGGCGGCGGCCGGTGACCACGTGCCCGCCGGCACCCCGTAGCCGGTGACCGTCAGGCCGGGTGTTGCCAGCAGCACGTCGATCCGGTGCCGCGGCCGGTGGGCCGGGAACGTCGCGGGCGAGCCGGCGCCCGGGTCGTCGAGGCGCGCCTGCAGCACCACCCAGGCGGGCCCGCCGGGGCGCTCGTTGAGGTCCCCCGCGACGACGGCGGGCACGCGCGGCGGCAGCGCCGCGAGGACGGCCGCGGCGTGCTCGGTGCGCTCGGGGGCGTGCAGGCCGAGGTGGACGCTCACCACGTGGACCGGGCCGGCGTCGACGACGGCGACGGTGGCCGCCGCCCAGCCGCGGGGGCGCACCGGTCGCGGCAGGCCCCCCGCGGAGGCCCGCACCCGCGGCGTCGGCAGCCGTCCCGACGCCGCGGCCAGCACGCGGGTCCCGGCGGCGGTGAGGACGGCGGTGCCCGCGCCCCCTCGCCCTCCCGCGGCGAACAGCAGCCCGCTGCCGCGGGCGAGGGCTTCGAGGCGCGGGCGGGCGCGGACACCGCGGTGGGCCTCCTGCAGGCACACCACGTCCGGCCGCGCGGATCGCAGCACGCGTCCCAGGGCGTCGAGATCGCCCCGCAGGTCGGCCACGTTCCACGTCAGCACCCGTAGCCCGCCGGGCACCGCCGCCGTCCCGGCGGCACCTGGAGTCGGAGTCGGAGCCGGAGTCGGCTCCGGGGCCCGTCCGCGGCTCACCGGCGGACGGCCGCCGTCCTCGCGAGGTCCGCGACGCCGACGAGGCCCGCCTCGGGCCCGAGCGCCGCGAGCTCGAGGCGAGCGGCCGGCCGGAACCCCCGACCCGTCAGGGTGCGGGCGAACGCCTCCCGGGCCGGGTGCAGCAGCAGGTCACCGGCTGCCGCCAGGCCACCGCCGATGACGACCATGCCCGGGTCCAGCGCCGCGGCGAGGTTGGCCACGCCGATACCGAGCCACCGTCCCATGTCCTCGAACAGCTCACCGGCGGCCGGGTCGCCCGCCCTGGCCGCGTCGGTGACGAGCGGCCCGACGATCGCCGAGACGTCACCGCCGGCGCGCTGCAGCAGGTCCGCGGCTACCGGCGACCCGGCCGTGGCCAGCTCCCGGGCCTCGCGGCCGAGCGCGTTGCCGGAGGCGTACTGCTCCCAGCAGCCGCGGTTGCCGCACTCGCAGCGGTGCCCTCCGGGGACGACGACCATGTGGCCGAACTCCCCCGCCAGGCCCCAGCGGCCCCGCTCCAGCCGGCCGTCGACGACGATGCCGCCACCGATCCCCGTGCCCAGGGTGATGCAGACCAGGCGCGGCTCGCCGACGCCGGCGCCGAACCGGTACTCGGCCCAGGCCGCCCCGTTGGCGTCGTTGTCGACGAGCACGGGGCGCCCCAGGCGCCGCGTGACGGCGTCCCGCAGGGGTTCCCGCCGCCACGCCAGGTGGGGTGCGAACAGCACCGTGGACTGGTCGGCGGAGACGAACCCGGCGGCGCCGAGGCCGACGGCGACGACGTGGTGCCGTCCCGCGACCTCCAGCACGGCCTCGGCGATGGTGTCCTCCACGGCCCGGGCGTCGAACCCCGGTGTGGACCGGCGCACGGTCGCCAGCACCCGGCCCGCGGGGTCCACCAGCCCGGCGGCGACCTTCGTGCCGCCGATGTCGACACCGATGGCGAGCCCCGACCCGGGCAGCGTGGTCAGGTCACGCAGCGCCGTGCGCAACCGTCTGCGGGGCGGGCGGCCCGCGACGCGACCCTCGCGGCGGCTGCGGGCCTCGGAGGCCCAGGTCACAACGATGCGGCGAGGTCACCCGCGCCGATCATGCCCGCGTCGTTGCCCAGGGTCGCCGGCACGATCGGCGGCTTGGGGCGGTGTCCCCGCGCCGTGAGCTGGCGGCGGAACGCCTGCCGCGTCGGCTCCAGCAGCAGGTCACCGGCCTCGATCACCCCGCCACCGACGACCACGAGCGCCGGGTCCAGCACCGCGGCCAGGCTCGCCGTGCCCTCCCCCAGCCAGGTGCCGAGGTCGGCGAGCAGCTCGGTCGCCGCCGGGTCGCCCTCCTGGGCGGCGGTGGTCACGTGGGGACCGGTGACCGCGTCAGGGTCACCCCCGGAGAGCTCGAGCAGCCGCGCCGCGTGCAGCGCCTGCAACCGGGCCAGCTCGCGCGCCTCGCGGACCAGGGCCGAACCAGAGGCGTACTGCTCCCAGCAGCCCCGGTTGCCGCAGCCGCAGCGGTGGCCCCTGGGGACGACGCGCATGTGGCCGATCTCGGCGGCCATCCCGTTCGCGCCACGCAGCATGTTCCCGTGCAGCACGATCCCGCCGCCGAGGCCCGTGCCCACGGTGATCAGCACCATGTCGTCCACGTCGCGGCCGGCCCCGTGCCGGAACTCGCCCCAGGCCGCGGCGTTGGCGTCGTTCTCGACGAGCACGGGCAGCCCGAGCGCGCGCTGCAGGTCCTCCCGCAGCGGCTCGTCGCGCCAGGCCAGGTTCGGGGAGAACCGCATCACCGAGCGGGTCGAGTCGACCAAACCGGCCGCGGCCACCCCGAGCCCCGCGACCTCGTGCTCGGCGAGCAGCTCGCGGACGGCGTCCACGACGGCCGCCTCGATCTGCCTGACGTCGGTGGCGGGGGTCTCCCGGCGGGTCCGGGCCAGGATCTGCCCAGACGGTGAGACGACCCCCGCGGCGATCTTCGTCCCGCCGATGTCGACACCGATGGTGTTCATGCTGCTCCTGTCTGCTCGCTCAGTCGGTGACGTCGATGTGCTGCACGGGCTGCGGGCTGCGACCGGACCAGGTCGAGCCGTGCCAGCCTCGCCCGGCGCCCGGGTCGCCCTGCTCACGCCGGCCGTCGTGCTCGTGCGCGCCGCTGTGCTGACGCGGGTCGCCGTGCTCGCCGGCCGGGTGGAGCCTGCCTCCCGGGTCGGGGCCTCCCGGGTCGGGGCCGTGCGGGCCGGGACCGTCACGGCCCCGCGGTCCGCCCTCGCCGGGGGCCGTGGCCGCCGCGGCGACCTCGGCGAGCGCTGCCGCGAGCGAGGCACCGGCGTCCGCGAGGTGCTCGACCACCGCTGGGCGCGCGTGGTGCAGGGCGCCGAGCAGCCGGCACACCGGGCAGGCGCGGCACGTCACCGGCGGCCCGTCGTGGGCGCCCGCCTCGCAGCGGCACGCGGAGCCCCCGCCGGGACCCGACGTCGTACCCCACCCGGCGGCCGCATGCTGCAGCGCCTCGATCAGCCGCAGCGCCTCGCCGGCCACGGCGGCGTACCCCGTGGACCCGGCGCCGTCCGGGCGACCCCGAGCACCGTCGTGAGCACCGTCGTGAGCACCGTCGTCGCTCACAGCGGCCTCCACAGGTCGGGGTCGGGCCGGAACCGCACCAGCAGCCTGCCGTCGCGCAGGGTGGCCCCGACGACGTCGCAGCGGCGCAGGGCGCTCGGCAGCGACAGCAGTCGACGGTGCGCGCCGACGGCGACCTCGAGGTCGTCGCCGCGCCGCCGCAGGTCGACGTCCCCTCCGGCGACAAGCGGCAGCGCGAGGTCGAGCACGAGGTCGCCGTCGGTGCGGTGGACGCGCATCGGGGCAGGCAGGTCGGGTACCGCGACCGGGTCGTGGTCATCGCCGAGCAGGTGCGCGGCGAGCCCGGCCAGGGCGTCCGCCCCGATCGGTTCCCGGTCGAGGTACGGCGCCGCGAGCACCGGCACCGGCGCGACGTCGGCGGCGAGCCCCGTGAGCCGGTCGGACTGGGTGGCCGCCCAGCGGGCACGCCACGGGTCGTCGCCGGGCGGGACCAGCCGGTTCGCGACGACGGCGTCGACGCGGTACCCGAGCATCGCCAGGGCCGTGAGCGAACGGCGTGCCTCCGCCAGCACCACCGCCTCGGGGGTCAGCACGAGACGCACCGTCGCGGCCGGGTCGGTCAGCACCTCCCGGACGTCGAGGAGGCCGGCGTGCAGCCGGGTCAGCGCCTGCACGACGGCGTCGCCGGGGGCGGGGAGCCGGCCGGGGCGGCCGCCTGCCCGGACCGGCCGCCGCAGGCCGGCCAGCAGACGGCGCTCGGCGGGCAGCAGCCGATCGAGGTAGCCGGTGAGGGCCTCCGGCAGGGACAGCAGGCGCAGGGCGTCGGCGGTCGGCGCGCAGTCCACGACGACGAGGTCCCAGGGGCCCTGGCGCACCTGGTCCCGCACCTCCAGCAGGGCCAGGACCTCCTCGATCCCAGGAGCGACGGTGAGCTCGTGGGCGGCGAGCCCGTCGACGCCGGCCGCGTCGAGCAGCCGCGCGAGGTAGCCCTGCACGTGCGCCCAGGTGCCGTCGAGCGTGGGACGCACGTCCACCTGCTGCGCCGACAGGCCGGTCTCGACCTCGGTGGGCCGGCCAGCGAGGGGCACGCCGAGCGCGTCGCCGAGGGAGTGCGCGCTGTCGGTGGACAGCACGAGCGTCTTGGTGCCGCGGCGTGCCGCATGCACGGCGGTGGCGGCCGCCACGGTGGTCTTGCCGACGCCCCCCTTGCCGGTCAGCAGCAGCAGCCGCACGCGTCAGCCCTCGACGCGCTTCTGCAGGTCCTTCAGGGCGGTGTCGATGATCACGCGCTCGGCCTTGCGCTTCAGCATCCCCAGCATCGGGATCTTCACGTCGACGGCGAGGCGGTACGTGACCTCGGTGCCGGGGCCGACCGCCTGCAGCACGTAGGAGCCGTCGAGCCGCGAGATGATCGTTGCCTCCACGAGCACCCAGCTCACGGTGCCGGTGCCGTCCTTGCGGACCGACCACGTGTAGTCCAGCACGTAGGTGTCTTTGATCGGGCCGGAGTCCAGCGAGAAGCGGGCACGCCCCGGACGCCCGGCGGCGCCGGTGGCGAGCACCTCGGTGCTGGCCATGCCCGCGGCCCAGTCCGGGTAGGCGCCCACGTCGGCGATCACCGCGAGCACGGCGGCGGGAGCGGCGTCGATCGTGATGCTCGACTCGGTGACGTCGGCCATCTCGTCTCCTCCGCGCTGGCTGGGGACCGGTCGCGTCGGCGCGCTGCGGCCGCGACGGGCGAAGGCTACCGGGGCCGGGCGCGGCGCCCCGGGGGCGTCCGGGGTCGTGGACGAGGCTGCGGCGGGCGGGGACTCCGGTCACCCGGGACGCGGCGGACGGGCAGCTGCGGAGCACGACGCACGGGGCCGGCGCGGCGCCCGCAGGTCACAGCAGCAGGCCGACCAGCCACATCAGCGCGACCGCGCCGCCCCCGACGAAGGCGGTGCCGAACAGCATCACCGCGACGGCGCCCCCGGGGCCGGCGACGAGGTCGGTGACGACGGGGATGCGCGGCGCCCGTCCGGCGACCTCGCGGCGCAGGAGGTCTTCGGGTTCGTGGCGACCTGCGGGGGTGTCGGCGGGGCCGGTCGCACCGGTGGCGCCCGACGTCCCCCCGGCACCGGGGGCCGGCACAGGCCGCGCCTCCGGCACGGGCGGCACGGGCACGGGCACGGGCGGCACGGGTAGCACCGCCGGGCGCAGGTCCGCGAAGCACAGCGTGCACCAGGGCGCGCCGCGAGCGCACCGCGCGGCGCAGGCGGGGCAGCGCTCCTCGCGGCCGGCGTCGTGACCGGCCACGGCCGGCTCGAAGGCGTCCATCCCGGGTGCTGTCGGCTGCCCGGGCGCCGTCCTTGAGCGCTCCACCGGTCCTCGTGCCGACCCACCCCCGTGCGCGACCGGTGCGGCCGGACGAGCACCAGTCGCCCGGGACGGCCGTGCCGGCCGCCGCCGATCGGTAGGCTCGACGGCGTCACCGCAGCCAGCGCGTCCCGACCCCGTGGAGGCCCCCGTGCGCGAGTACGCCGTCCCGCCGCTGGTGGAGGTCGACCCCACCAGCAACCTCACCGACTTCGTCGTGGCCAACGCCACACGTGCCCCGCAGGGCGTCGCCTTCCGCCGGAGGGCCGGTGAGCGATGGCAGGACGTCACGAACGTGGAGTTCCTTGCCGAGGTGGCCGCGCTGGCCAAAGGGCTGGTCGCCGCCGGGGTGCGGCCCGGTGACCGGGTCGCCCTGATGAGCAAGACCCGGTACGAGTGGACGCTGACTGACTTCGCGATCTGGTTCGCCGGCGCGGTGACCGTGCCGCTGTACGAGACCTCCTCACCCGACCAGGTGGCCTGGATCCTGGCCGACTCCGGTGCCGTCGCCGTCGTGGTCGAGACCGCGGAGCACGCCGGGACGGTGACCGACGTCCGCGACCAGCTCCCCGACCTCACCGACGTCTGGCAGATCGACGCGGGGGGGCTCGCGGACCTGGAGACCGCGGGCGCCTCGACGTCGGCCGAGGAGCTCGAGGCCCGTCGCAGCGGAGCCTGCCTGGACGACCTCGCGACGATCATCTACACGTCCGGCACCACCGGCCGTTGCAAGGGCTGCGAGCTCACGCACGGCAACTTCGTGACCATCAGCAGCAACGCGGTCGCCCGGCTCGCGGACGTCGTCCAGGACCCCGAGGCCTCGACCCTGCTCTTCCTTCCCCTTGCGCACGTGTTCGCCCGGTTCATCCAGGTGCTGTGCGTCGCAGCCGGCACGCCGATGGGGCACACGCCCGACGCTCGCAACCTGCTCGCCGACCTCGCGAGCTACCAGCCGACCTTCATCCTGGCCGTCCCGCGCGTCTTCGAGAGGGTCTTCAACGCCAGCCAGCAGAAGGCCGAGGCCGGGGGCAAGGGCAGGATCTTCGACCAGGCGGCCACCACGGCGATCGCCTGGAGCCGCGCCCAGGACACCGGCGGGCCCGCCCTCGGGCTGCGCCTGCGGCACGCCGTGTTCGACCGGCTCGTGTACGGCAAGCTGCGCACGGCGCTGGGGGGGCGAGCGAAGTACGCGGTCTCGGGCGGGGCCCCGCTCGGCGAGCGGCTCGGCCACTTCTTCCGCGGGATCGGCCTCGTCGTGCTCGAGGGGTACGGCCTCACCGAGACGACGGCGCCGAGCACCGTGAACACCCCGGAGCGGATCAAGATCGGGACCGTCGGGCCGCCGCTGCCCGGGGCACGGGTCCGCATCGCCGAGGACGGTGAGGTCCACATCGCGGGCACCCACGTGTTCCGCGGCTACTGGAACAACCCGGACGCGACCGCCGAGTCCTTCGACGGCGACTGGTTCGTCACCGGTGACCTCGGCGACCTGGACGACGACGGCTTCCTGCGGATCACCGGCCGCAAGAAGGAGATCATCGTCACGGCCGGGGGCAAGAACGTGGGCCCGGCCGTGCTGGAGGACCGGCTGCGGGCCCACCCGCTGGTCAGCCAGTGCGTCGTCGTGGGGGACCAACGGCCCTACATCGCCGCGCTGGTCACTCTCGACGCCGAGATGCTGCCCACGTGGCTGTCGAACAACGACATGGCCGAGATGGACGTCGCTACGGCATCGAAGGACCCCCGGGTGCACGCCGAGATCGAACGGGCCGTTGCCGACGCCAACTCCGCCGTCAGCCGCGCGGAGGGGATCCGGCGCTTCGAGGTGCTCGACGTCGACTTCACCGAGGAGAGCGGGCACCTGACGCCGTCGCTGAAGCTGAAGCGGTCGTCGGTCGTCAAGGACCACGCCGCCGAGGTGGAGCGGTTGTACGCCACCTGAGCGCGGCGCGTCGCCGGTGCTTGCTCCGTCCGGGTGCAGCTGGGACGGATCCGGCGAAGGGAGCAGCACGCTGCGGCATCGCCGCCGTAACCTCGCGGCAGCCCCGCGTCCGGACGTCGCGGTGGGCACGGGCCCCGCCCCGCACGTCGCGGTGGTCCCGATGAGGTGAGCAGGGGGCGGATGACCGGGACCGGGGCACGCGCCTGGGGTGGCTGGCTGCCGTCCCCGGCGACCTCCTTCCGGCTCTGCCTGGTCCTGGTCTGCCTCGCCGCGGCCACCGTGGACGGCTACCTGACCACGGTGCTGCCCTGGGCCGCCGCCGTGGCCGCCGTCGAGCTCCTCAGCACGCGCGTACCCGCCTGGACCAGCCCGCAGCACCTGCTCGTCGCGCAGACGGGCGCGGTGTGCGTCGCCGCGGCGCTGGTGCTCAGCGAGCCCCCGCACGTGATGCCGCTGCTGCTGGTGCCGGCGTTCCGGGCCGGCGAGCGGCACGGTCGGGCCGCCGCCACCGCGGTGCTGCTGGCTCTCGGCGCGGCGCTGACGACCGGTCTGGTCGCGTACCCGACGTCGGAGGGGACCTTCGTCGCGGCGCAGTGGTGGCTGCTCGCCGTGGGCATCGGCGAGCTCGGCGCGTGGCACCGGCGGGCCGGCCTGGCCGCGCAGGACGTCGACGCAAGCGGCGTCGAGGCCCGCGAGGCCGGTCGGCTGCTCGGCCGGCTGAACGACATCGCCCGCCGGCTGCCGACCGGGCTGGACGTGCCGGCGATCTGCCAGCTGCTGCTGGACGAGGTGGCCCAGGTGGCACCGGCGGACCGCGTCGCCGTGCTCGTTCGGGTGGGCGACGAGGACGTCAGCCCGGTCGCGGTCCGCGGCGTCGACCGGGTTCCGTGGCGAGACCCGATCCGCTCCCCCGGCACCGCCCACACCGCCTGGACGACCCGCGAGGTCGTCCAGGACGTCCGCGCGGGCGACGGCCACGGCCGGCGGCGCGGCTCGGCGGTGCTCGCAGTGCCGATCGCCAACCGCAACGACGAGCTGCTGGGGCTGCTCGTGCTGGAGCGGCTCGGTGCGGGGCCGTTCACGCCGGAGGAGGCCCGCGCCGTTCAGGCTCGGGTACAGCGCAGGACCGCCCACCTGCATGCCGCGCTGGCATTCACCGAGCTGCGCCACATCAGCGAGGTCGGCGAGCGCGAGCGACTGGCCCGTGAGATGCACGACGGCGTCGCGCAGGACCTGGCCGCGCTCGGCTTCGCTCTCGACGCAGCCACGCGCCGCGTCGCGCCGCTGGACGACGACGCCGCACAGGCGCTCCGCAACGCGAGGGCGGACCTCAACGGCACGCTGCGCGACCTGAGGCTGTCCATCTCCGACCTGCGGTCGACGGTGCACCCGGAGCGGGGGCTCGGGGCCGCCCTCGCCAGCCACCTGCAGGCGCTCGGGACCGCCCGCGACGTCGCGGTGACGGTGAGCCTGCAGGAGTCGGCGTTCCGGCTGCCTGCGCACCACGAGTCGGCGCTGCTGCGGCTGACCCAGGACTTTCTGGCGGACGCCCGCACCCGGCGGGCCGTGACCGTGGTCGGTGTCGAGCTGGAGTCCCACGCCCCGACCGCGCGGCTGGAGCTGCGCCGCGACGGCGGCGGCGGCTGGGAGCCGGACCCCCAGCTGGTCGGCGTGCTGCGGACGATGGGCGGGTCGTTCGTGGTCGGTGAGACCGACGGCGACGTCACGGCGCGGATCCTGCTCGGCAGCGACGCCCGTGACCCGGCTGCGCCTGACGAGGCAGCGACGCACGGGCGCGCCACCGCGGTGGAGGTGCTGACGTGACCAGCGTGGTGCTCGTCGACGACCACCGCGTGGTTCGTGGCGGTCTGAAGCAGGTGATCGACGCCGAGGCCGACCTCGTGGTCGCCGGCGAGGGCGACTCCGTCGAGACGGGTCTGCACGCGGTCCGCAGCCACCGGCCCGACGTCGTCGTCTGCGACGTCTCGATGGGCGACGGCAGCGGGATCCAGCTCGTGCGCGCCTGCCGCGAGGAGCTGCCTGGCACCGGCGTCGTCGTGCTGACGATGCACGGCGACGACGAGACGCTGTTCGCGGCGCTGGACGCCGGGGCGTCCGCCCTGGTGCTCAAGAGCGCCCATCTGGAGGAGGTGCTCGACGCGGTACGCCGCGCCGCCGTCTCCCCCGACCTGTTCTCAGCAGCCGGACTGGCAGCGGCGATGCGGCGGCGCTCGGCGGCGCCCAAGCCTCTCCTGACCCCCCGCGAGGCCGAGGTGCTCGACCTGCTGAAGGACGGCCTGTCGGTCGGGCAGGCAGCCCGGCGGCTGTACCTCAGCGAGTCGACGGTGAAGACCCACATCTCCAAGGTCTACGACAAGCTCGGCGCGACGAACCGCGCGCAGGCCATCATGACCGCGGTGCGGATGCGGCTGGTGGACTCCAGCGCCTGAGCCACGCCTGGCACGCAGCATCACCCGTTCGGACGAGCCGGCTCTGGCCACACCGCCGATGTGCCGGCGCCGGCGCGGCGCCAGGATGACGTGGTGCAGACACGGGCGACGAGGCAGCCGGGCCGTGCTCGCGGCGACGGCCGCCCCCTGCTGCTCCGGGTCGCCACGGGCGCGTTCGCCGCCGCGCTGTCCCTCTCGCTGCTCGACTGGCTGTTCGACGTGATGTGAGGAGCGGGACATGACCGACGTCGTGGTCGACCGAGGCACCGTTCCGGATGTGACGGCGCTCGACGCGCTGCAGGCGGTGGACGATGTCGTCCGCGCCGGCCGCACGCTGACGCGCTGCTGGGCAACGGGTCTCACGCCGCTGGACACCCACCTCGGTGATGGGCTGCACGCCGGCGACCTCGCACTTCTCGCGGGTGCCCCCGGCGCCGGCAAGACGACGGCGGCGCTGCAGGTGGCCCGCAACGTCGCATCAGCCGGCGGGCACGCCGTCGTCGTCAGCTACGAGCACGGCCCCACCCACCTGCTGGAACGACTGCTGGTGATGGAGGCCGCCCTGGCAGCGGGCGCGCAGGCGCCGTCCCTGGAGGAGGTGCGCCAGCGCCTCGCGCGTGGCGGCGCGGACCTCGTCGGCACGCTGGCGGACCTGCCCGGGGCGGCCGAGGCGATGCAGTCGGTCGCCCGCTACGGCAACCGGCTGCGCCTGGTGGGCGCCCGCGGTGACGTGACCGGTGTGTCGGAGCTGCGCCACTACGCCGCGGCGGGCGGCGAGCCGGCCCTCGTCGTCGTGGACTACCTGCAGAAGGTGCGGATGGACGGCGCGCCCGACGAGGACGTCCGCGTGGCTCGGATCGCCACCGCGCTGAAGGACATGGCCCTGGAGCTCGCCTGCCCCGTGCTGGCAGTCGCGACCGTCGACCGCACCGGCCTTGACGCGCCGGATCCGCGCCCGGCACCTCAAGGGCTCGGTCGCCCTCGCCTACGAGGCCGACGTGATCCTCGTGCTGCAGCACAAGACGGATGTCGTCGCACGCCGGCACCTGATGTACGACACCGTCCCCGCGGAGGAGTACCACCGTTGGCTGGTGTGGACCCTGCAGAAGAACCGGCACGGCGCGGACCACGTCGACATGGAGTTCCGCAGCCGGCTGTCCCACGGCCTCCTGGACCCGCGCGGGCGGATCGTGGCCGAGACGCTCGTCGACGAGCGGGCCGCCGAGTCCGAGGTCTGAACCGGCACATCCGGGCTCGGCGCGGGGCATCGTCCGTTCGGACGAGGCACGGACGGCGAAAGGGCCACGCGGCATGGCCGTTCACCCGCTGCCGCAGCACCGCCTGGGACCGGAGGATCAACTCAGCAGGTCGGCGAAGGGCGCCGACCGCTGACACGACAAGGGGAACTCCCATGACCTCCAAGCTCATCGCCAAGCTCACCCGCGACGACGAGGGCGCCACCGCCGTCGAGTACGGCCTCATGGTCTCGCTCATCGCCGTCGTCATCATCGCGGCCGTCACCCTGATCGGCACCAACCTGGCCGCCATCTTCAACCAGGTCGCCGCCGCCATCTGACGCAGCACACCCCCCGCACGCCGGCCGCGGTCACCTCCGACCGCGGCCGGCGACCGTGCACCACGACCGGGAGAACGCCATGAGCGACACCCGTCGGGACCCGGAGTCCGGCGCCACAGCAGTCGAGTACGCGCTGATGGTGGCGCTGCTCTTCCTCGCGATCGTGGCCGCCGTCACCGTTCTCGGTATTTCGCTCGCCGGCTGGTTCGGCGCGACCGCCGCCGTCCTGTGACCATGTGGACCCCGCTGCGAGCGGCCTCCCGTGCGCGGGCCGGCCGCGACTCCGGCGCGGCGACCGTGGAGTTCGCGCTTCTCCTCGTCCCGTTGCTGCTGATCCTCTTCGGCATCGTGGACTTCGGCCGCGCTTACAACATGCAGATCAGCATGACCCAGGCCGCCCGCGAGGGGGTCCGGGTGCTCGTGATCGAGAAGGATCCGGCGGCTGCGACCGCGCGAACCCAGCAGGCCGCCTTCCCGGTCACCGGGATGAGTGTGAGCACCGCTGGCTGCCCCACGACCGTGACGACCACGACGCCACCGGCCCGGGTGACGGTCACGCGAACGTACGACTACATCACCCCGCTGGGCGCCATGGTCTCCCTGGCCGGCGGGTCACTGTCGACGCCGTTGTTGCGCGGAGAGGGGTACATGCGATGCACCGGCTGAGAGGCGACGACGGCGCCACCACGGTCCTCGTGGCCATCCTGATGGTCGCCTTGCTGGGCGTTGGCACGCTCGTGCTCGACGTGGGGTCGCTGTACGCCGAACGACGCCAGCTGCAGAACGGCGCCGACGCCGCCGCGCTCGCCGTCGCCCCCGACTGCGCGGCGTCGGTCTGCGACACCAGCACCGCGCCGGGCAGCCGGACGGGTCAGTACGCGAACCTCAACGCCAACGACGGCCTGTCCACGGTCACCGAGGTGTGCGGGGTCGGCGGCGGTCTGTCGGGCTGCAGCCCGTCCGGCGGCACCTGGGACTGCCGGCCGGTGCCCGCGGGGCCGCTCGCCGCGCAGTACGTGCAGGTGCGGACCGCGACCCGCCGCAGCGGCGGGAGCAACCTGATGCCCCCGCTGCTCGCGCGCGTCCTCGACCCCGCCTACGCCGGAACGACGGTGCGCGCCTGCGCCCGCGCCTCGTGGGGCGGGGCAGCGTCCATCACCGGCCTGTCGATGACGATCTCTTACTGCGAGTGGGACCTCGCCACCGGCGGCGGCTCGGCCTTCGCGACACCACCGCCGTACCCGCCGAACCCACCGACCTCCGTCGAGCGCGTGCTGAAGATCCACACCACGACGACGGGCAGCTGTCCCGCCGGCGGGCACGCCGGCTCGGACGCTCCCGGTGCCTTCGGCTGGCTGAACGAGTCCGGGCCGTGCCGGAACACCGTCGACGCCAACGGCACCTACCAGGGTGACCCCGGTGTGAGCCTGTCGTCGGCCTGCAAGACCGCGATGGACGCCGCGAGCTCGTCGCCCTACCCCGTGATGCACATCCCGGTCTACGACTCGGTCTCCGGCACCGGCACCAACACCCAGTACCACCTGAAGGGGTTCGCCGCCTTCGTCCTGACCGGGTACTGGCTGCCGGGCGGCAAGAAGGCCTCGTGGCTGTACCCGTCCAACCCGGCGAAGTGCTCGGGCGCCGACAAGTGCGTCTACGGCTTCTTCACCAAGGAGCTCGTCCCCGTGTCCGGAGTCGTCGGCGGCCCCTCCATGGGCATCACCGCCGTCCAGCTGTCCGGCTGACCGGCTGACCGGCTGACCGCCCCAACCACGTCCCCGTCCCCCCGACCACCGTCAGAAGGAAGCCCCCATGGCCCGCCGCATCCTCACCGTCGCAGCAGCGCTGGTGCTCGCGCTGCTCGGCACGCTGCTCGTCGTCGCGTACGTCGGCCGCGCCGACGCGCGCGCCCTGGAGGGCGTCGAGACGGTCGACGTCGTCGTCGCCGCCGGCACTCTGGCCGAGGGTCAGACCGTGGCGCTGGCGCAGGCTGCCGGCCTCCTGACCACCCAGCAGCTGCCCCGCCGGTCGGTCCCCGAGGGGGCCCTCGTCGAGCTGACGCCGGCGGAGGAGCCGCTCGTCTTCGCGTCCGACGTCACCCCCGGGGAGATCATCCAGCGGCCGCGCCTGGTGACCGCTGTCGCCGACGACGGCACCCTCGCCGTCCCCGCCGGCAAGCTCGCCGTCACCGTGCAGCTCGCCGACCCGGCGCGTGTCGCCGGCTTCGTCACGGTCGGGTCCCAGATCACGGTCTTCGACTCCTTCAACGTGTTCGAGGGGCACGACGGCAGTTCCTGGACACCGTCTGGTGACCGGTTGAGCGAGGAGTTCGATGTCAACAAGGCCACCCGAGTGCTGCTGCCGAATGTCCAGGTCCTGGCCGTCGGTGAGCAGACGGTCGCAGCCGACGAGCCCGGCTCCGCGGCTGAGCCCGAGGGCGAGAACACCGGCGCCGCATCAGACCCCAACGCCGCCGCGGAGCGGCTGACGCTGGTCACCGTCGCCGTCACACAGCGAGAGGCCGAGAAGCTCGTGCACGGGACCCAGACGGGGACCCTCTACCTCGGCCTGCTGGGCGAGAACACCGACGTCCAGCCCGGCAAGGGCGTCGACAACCGCACCCTCTTCGACAAGTGAGCGGACACGACATGACCCTGATCCTCGACAGCGACCGCAACAGCGCTGCCACCTACTCGTTCGCCGTCCCGGGAGCCCCCCACGTCGTGGGGAGCTGGCCGGCGCTGACCAAGGAGCTCCTCGACCGACCCGAGGTCACCCTCGTCGTGATCGGCGCCGACATGCCGCTCGATGCGGCACTGGCGTTCGCCGAGCAGCAGCGACTGGCCCGTCCCGGCCTCGGCGTGGTGCTGCTGCGCCGGCGGATCGACGTCAGCGTGCTCTCGGCGTCGTTGCGGGCCGGGGTCCGCGAGGTCGTCGCCCCCGACGACACCGCGGCACTCGCGGACGCCTGCCGCCGGTCCCTGGAGGTCTCCGAGCGCGCCTCGCAGTCCCGCGGCCGAGACGCCGCGACGTCCGAGGGGAAGATCGTCACGGTCTTCGCCGCGAAGGGCGGCTGCGGCAAGACGACCGTGGCCACGAACCTCGCCGTGACCATCGCGGCCGGCGGTCGCACGGTCTGCCTGGTCGACCTCGACCTCGCCTTCGGCGACGTCGGCATCGCGCTGCAGCTCTTCCCGACGCGCTCCATCGTGGATGCCGTCGCGATGCAGCACACCCTCGACGAGGCGGGCGTGCGGTCCCTGCTGACGACGCACTCCTCGGGGGTCGAGACGCTGCTCGCGCCGCTGGAGCCGAAGGACGCCGAGCGGATCCCCACCGCCGTCGTCACCGAGGTCCTCACCGTGCTGCGCCGCATGTTCGACGTCGTCGTCATCGACACGCCACCGGACTTCAAGGACTGGGTGCTGGCAGCCCTCGACCTCTCCGACGCGCACGTCCTGCTCGCCACCCTGGACATCCCGGCGCTGAAGAACCTGCGTCTGACCCTCGACATGCTCGACGTGCTCGGCTACCCGCGGGAGCGCTGGCACGTCGTGCTCAACCGCTCCGACAGCAAGGTGGGCCTGGACGTCCACGACGTGGAGAAGACGATCTCGGTGCCGCTGGCCGCGCAGCTCCCCTCGAGCCGTGCGGTGTCCGAGTCGATCAACCGCGGGGTCCCGCTGGCCGCGTCCCAGCCGAACCACCCGGTGAGCCGCGCGCTGCGCGAGCTCGTCGAGCAGCGGCTGTTCCCGGCGGCGCCGGCCGACGAGGCCCACGGGGCCGCGCCGGCGAACCGCGAGGCGACGGCCCGCCGTCGCGGCTTCCCGATGCTGCGCAAGGCGGTCGCGCGATGAGCCTGACGGACCGGATCGAGGCGGCACGGCGCGTCAGCCCGCCCGCCGCGGCCGGACGACCGGGCAGCACCCCCGGTGCGGTACCGGTGGACCCCTTCGCCCAGATCAAGGCGAAGGTCCACACCGGCCTGCTGGAGGCGATGGGCCCGAAGCTGTACGACGCGCGGATGGACGCGACCGAGCTGGAGCAGCGGGTCCGCCAGACGCTGCAGGCGGTGCTCGACGTGACCGACGTGCCGATGACCTCCGCCGACCGCAGCCGCGTGGCTCAGGAGGTGGCCGATGAGATCCTGGGCTACGGACCGCTGGAGCCGCTGCTGCGCGACCCGGAGGTCTCCGAGGTCATGGTCAACGGCCACGACCACATCTACGTCGAGCGCGCCGGCCTGATCAGCCCCGTGGCCGCAGCGTTCACCGACGAGGCGCACCTGCGCCGCACCATCGACAAGATCGTCGGGCGGGTGGGCCGCCGCGTGGACGAGTCCAGCCCCATGGTCGACGCGCGGCTGGCCGACGGCAGCCGAGTGAACGCCGTCGTGCCACCGATCGCGCTCGACGGCTCGATGCTGACGATCCGCAAGTTCGCCACCGACCCGTTCACCCACCAGGACCTGATCGACTTCGGCACGCTGACCCGCCCGGTCGCCGACTTCCTGCACGCGTGCGTGCAGGGCAAGCTGAACATCGTCATCAGCGGGGGCACCGGCTCGGGCAAGACCACGACCCTGAACGTCATCTCCTCGTTCATCCCCGAGGGCGACCGGATCGTCACGATCGAGGACGCGGCAGAGCTGCAGCTGCGGCAGCGGCACGTGCTGCGGCTGGAGTCCCGGCCGGCGAACATCGAGGGCCGAGGCCAGGTGAGCATCCGCGACCTCGTCCGCAACGCGCTGCGGATGCGGCCCGACCGCATCGTCGTCGGCGAGGTCCGCGACGGGGCGGCGCTCGACATGCTGCAGGCGATGAACACCGGCCACGACGGGTCCATCACCACGGTGCACTCCAACTCGCCCCGCGACTCGATCAGCCGCCTGGAGACGATGGTGCTGATGGCTGGGGTCGAGCTGCCGGTGCGCGCGATCCGCGAGCAGGTCGCCAGCGCCGTCGACCTCGTGGTGCACCAGCAGCGGCTGCGGGACGGGTCGCGCCGGATCACCCACGTCACCGAGGTGGTCGGCATGGAGGGGGACGTGATCACCCTCCAGGACGTCTTCACCTTCGACAAGTCGATGGGCTTCGACGCCGCCGGGCGCTACCGCGGCCACCTGAAGTCCACCGGCCTGCGGCCGACGTTCCTGGACAAGCTGCGGGACGCCGGCGTGCACGTGCCGCAGGACGCGTTCGCCTTCTCGCAGCTGGTGTCATGAGCACGCCCGTCCCGCCGGCGGTGGTCGCCGCCGGCCGTGCGCTCGCGGTCGGTCTCGCTGCCTGGGCCGTGGCCCTCGGTGGCCCAGCTGCCGCGGCGGCCCCGCCGGCTGAGGTCACCGACGTCGCCGTGCAGGACCGGACCGCGACGTTCACCGTGGAGGTGGGTGCGGCCGCCGACGGCACGCCGCTGGACCCGGGCACGGTGCGGGTCCGCAGCGGCGAGGTCGACTGGCCGGCGACGGCCACCGGCGAGGACGGCGCGGGCGAGCCGCTGTCGCGGCGCGCCGTGATCGCCGTCGACACCAGCGGGTCGATGGGTGCCGACGGGATCGCCGACGCCCGCCAGGCCGCCCAGGCCTTCCTCACCGCCGTCCCGGACGACGTCGCCGTCGGGCTGGTGACGTTCTCCGCGACGGCCGAGGTCGTGGTCGCACCGACCACCGACCGGCGACCGCTGCGAGCCGCGCTGGCCGAGATGAAGGCCGGCGGCGACACCGCGCTGTACGACGGGCTGGCGACGTCGCTGCAGGCCCTGGGGGACGACGGGGACCGAGCGGTGCTGCTGCTCAGCGACGGCGAGGACACCGCCAGCACCGCGACGTTCGAGCAGAGTCGCGACGACCTGGCGGCCTCCGGGGTGCACTCCCGCCTCGTCGGCTTCGGCACCGGGGCCGAGCTGGACGTGCTGGCCGAGCTCGCCGGAGAGTCCGGGTCCGCAGTGGAGGCCGCGGACGGCGGAGAGCTGGAGTCCCTGTTCGCCGCCTCGGCGGAGGACCTGGTGCAGACCGTGACCGTGACGGCGCAGGTGCCCGCTGGTGTCGGCGGCGGCACGGGCGTGACCATCGAGGTCGGCAGCGGGGACGCGGTCGCGGTCGCGCAGACCGGCGTCACGCTGCCGGAGGTCCCGGCGGCGCCGGTCTCGCTCCCTCGGGGGGCGGTGGCGGGGGCAGCGTCACCGGCGTGGTTCCTGCCCGTCGCCGTGGTGCTCGCCTTCGCGGGGCTGTTCGGCCTCGCCGCGGTGCTGCTCTCGCCCGGGACGTGGCGGTCGAGCACGTCGACCCGGCGCGCCCTGGACGTGCAGCGGTACGCGCTCGTCGGCGCCGGCGGGGCATCCGCGACGGACCCCACCGCGTCCCCCACCGCCGTGGGTCAGGCGGCGCTGGCGTGGGCCGACCGGCGGGTGCAGGCCCGCGGCACGGCACACGCGACCCAGCTGCTGCTGGACCGAGCCGCCCTTCCCCTCAAGCCGCACGAGTGGCTGCTGCTGCGGCTCGGGCTCGTCGTCGTCGGGCTCGTGGCGGGCGTGCTGCTGCTGCCGTGGTGGCTGCTCACCGCGCCCCTGGTGGCACTGCTGCTGTGGTTGGCCGCCGGCGTCTACCTCAAGATCAGGGCCGGCCGTCGCGCAGGCAAGTTCGCCGAGGCGCTGCCCGACGTGCTGCATCTCGTCGCGGGCAGCCTCAGCACGGGCTTCTCGTTCCCGCAGGCGCTGGACAACGCCGCCACCGAGGGCCAGGAGCCGATCGCCGGCGAGCTGTCCCGGGCGCTGGCGGAGTCCCGGCTCGGCGTCAGCCTCGAGGACTGCCTGGAGCGGGTCGCCGAGCGGATGGCGAGCAAGGACCTGGAGTGGACGGTGATGGCGGTCCGGATCTCCCGGGAGGTCGGCGGCAACCTCGCCGAGGTGCTCACGACTACCGCGGAGACGATGCGCGAGCGAGGCAGGGTGCAGCGGCAGGTGAAGACGCTGTCCGCCGAGGGACGGCTCAGCGCCTACATCCTCATCGCCCTGCCGATCGGGATCGCCGCCTGGATGGCCGCGTTCCGGCCGGCCTACGTCGCCCCCTTGGTCACCGAGCCGCTCGGCCTCGTGATGACCGCCTTCGCGGTGCTGACCATGGCGTTCGGCGCCTGGTGGATGAGCCGACTGATCAAGCTGGAGGTCTGACGTGAGTGACACCGTGATCCTCGCCGCGGGGCTGGGGCTCGTGTTCGCGGCGCTCGCCGTGGCGCTGACGGCGGCCGTGGGAGTGGCGGCCCGGGACAACCGCGTCGCGGCGTCGCTGGCCCAGGTCGAACGGATGGGTCTTGTCACCTCCCGCAGCGAGCAGGGGTTCGGCGACCGCGTGCTGAGCCCGTCGCTGCAGCGCCTCGCGGCACTCGGACGGCGCCTCTCGCCGAGCGGCGTCGTCCCCCGGATCCAGCGCCACCTGGACCTGGCCGGCAACCCGGCGGGGTGGACCGTGGAGAAAGTGCTCGCGTTCAAGGGCGTCGGGCTGCTCGCCGGCCTCGGGCTCGGCGCGCTGCTCGGAAGCGGCAGCCTCGCCACGCTCGTGCTGTGGGGGGGCGGCCTGGCGGCCGCCGGGTTCTTCCTGCCCGACGTGCTGACCTGGAACCGGGGCCTGAAACGGCAGGAGGAGGTGCAGAAGACGCTTCCCGACGCGCTGGACATGCTGACGGTCAGCGTGGAGGCGGGTCTGGGTTTCGACGCGGCGCTGCACCAGGTCGCCCGCAACACCGACGGCCCGCTCTCCGGCGAGTTCTTCCGGGTGCTGCAGGAGATGCAGATCGGCAAGGCACGGTCCGCCGCGTTCCGGGCGATGAGCCAGCGGACCACGGTGGCCGACCTGCGCAGCTTCGTCGCCGCGCTGGTGCAGGCCGACAAGCTCGGCATCCCGATCGCCAACGTGCTCCGCGAGCAGGCACGCGAGATGCGACTGAAGCGACGTCAGCGCGCCGAGGAGAAGGCGCAGAAGATCCCGATCAAGATCCTTTTCCCGATGATCTTCTTCATCTTCCCCGCGATGTTCGTGGTCATCCTCGGGCCCGCGGCGATCGGCATGGTCGCGGTCTTCTCCGGCTGACGGCACGCACCCACCGACCCCACCACCCACCACAGCAACCGACGAGGACTTCCGAGATGACCGTGACCGCTGGCGCCCCTGCCGAGCGCCGGACCCCCCGAGCCGTCGACTGGGGCAGGGTCGCGATGGTGCCCGTGAGCGTCGTTGGAGGTGGCGCGGCCGTGGCGCGGTTGCTCGGCGCCACCGACGCCGCCACCGGCACCGCCGCGCACACTGCGGCGGTGCTGAGCAGCGCCCTGACCGCCGCCTTCTACGCGCTCATCGTGTGGGCGTACCTGCGCCGCGGCCCCGCCCGGCGCACGACCGCAGCGCCGCTCGCGGTCGTCGCCGCGCCGGTGGCGACCTTCCTGCCGTTCGGCTTCCCGTTCCTGGCAGCCGGCGGTGCCCCCCTCGCGGTGGTCGCCGTCGGTGACGTGCTGCTCGTGACCGGGCTGGTCTGGTCGGTGTGGTCGGTGCGACACCTCGACCGCAACCTCAGCGTCGTGGCACAGGCCCGCGGCGTCGTCGACACCGGTCCCTATGCCCTCGTGCGGCACCCGCTGTACACCGGCGAGATCGTCGCGATGCTCGGCCTCGCCCTGACCCTCGGCGGGCCGTACGTCCTCCTTGCCTGGGCGGTGCTGGTCGGGCTGCAGGCATACCGCGCCGTGCACGAGGAGGCCCTGCTCGTGGCTGTGCTGCCCGCCTACGCCGGCTACCGCGGCCGCACGGCGCGCCTCGTCCCCGGCCTCTTCTGACCCCTCTCGCTCACCTACCCGGAGCCGCCACGATGAACGCCTACGCCCCACCCCCGCAGCCGCCCGTCACCGGCCCGCCGATCGGCTACGCGAGCCGGCCCGGCGGTCAGGCCCCGACGGAGTCACCGGCGGCGATGCCCAGGCCGCCGGTGCTGCCCGACGCCGGACCCGTCGTCGCGGCGGGCGCGGTCGCGGCGGCGCTGCTGGTCCTGGTCGCGCTCGTGATGGTCGCGCAAGCGGTCGTCACGACCCGGGTCGTCAGCGGCGGCACGGCCGCCGTCCAGCAGGCCCTGGTCGCACCGGCGTTCGGCGACCGGCTGCTCTCCGCCGCCCCGTCGCTGCTGCAGCCGCTGTGCGGCATCGCCTTCGCGACGTGGCTGCTCATTGCCCTGCGCACCGCCCGCGCCTGGGGAACGCCGCTGCGCCGCGGGCCGGGTTGGGCGTTCGGCGCCTGGTTCGTGCCGGTGGTCAACCTGTGGTGGCCGAAGCAGCTCCTCGACGACGTGTGGCGCGGCTCGCACCCGTCCGTGCCACCGGGGACCCGCCTCGACCTCGTCCCGCGCCCGAGCCTGGGGTACCTGTGGTGGGGCACCTGGTTGCTGGCGCCGCTGCTCGTCACCGTCGGGACCGTTCGATCCGTGGTCCCGCTTGTCGGTCAGGTCGTGGCGGCGGCACGCTCCGGCGCTGCCGCCTCGGTACCGGGTGCCGCAGGGGCGTCGCCGCTGGCCGCCCTGCCACCAGGAGTCGACCTCGTCGGCTTCGTCGAGG
The DNA here is from genome assembly GCA_038206105.1 of Actinomycetales bacterium. Taxonomy (GTDB): domain Bacteria; phylum Actinomycetota; class Actinomycetes; order Actinomycetales; family JBBRBF01; genus JBBRBF01. Next base: position 77,214 of record JBBRBF010000005.1, read on the forward strand.
CGACCGCGATCTGGAGCCTGTGGGGCTCCGTGCTCTGGACGGTCTGCGCCCTCGCAGCCGCTGCCCTGGTGGTCCAGGTCTCGTGGTGGCAGCGCGACCGGCTCCGGCTCCTCGCCGGCGACCCCGGGACCTACTGAGCGTCGCCGGCCAGCAGGCGCTGCAGGATGTCCGTCTGGCGCTCCCAGGACCAGCGGTCGGCGACCCAGGCACGGCCCCGCTCCCCCATCCGGGTGCGGGCCCCGGAGTCGGCCAGGAGCGCCGTGAGCCGGTCGGCGAGCATGCCGACGTCGGTGCCGTCGACCACGATGCCGTTCTCGCCGTCCAGCACCGCGTCGGGGGCACCGCCGGAGTCGCCCGCCACCACCGGCAGACCGGTCGCGGCCGCCTCGAGGTAGCAGATCCCCAGCGCCTCCGGCTCCAGCCCGCCCCGACGCGTGCGGGTCGGCATCGCGAAGACGTCCCCGGCGTCGTAGTACGCCGGGGTCTCGGGCCAGGGCACGCGGCCGGCGAGCACGACGTCGGCATCGACGCCGTGCGCGCGGACGAGCCGCTCGACCTCACCGCGGTGGGGGCCGTCCCCGACGAGCAGCAGCGCCGCCCCGGGCACGCGGCGGCGAACCGAGGGCCACGCCCTCACGAGCACGTCCTGTCCCTTGCGCGCCACCATCCGGGACACGCAGACGACGACGGGCCGCCCGTCGAGGCCGTGGCGCGCGCGCACCTGCGCGCCCCCCGCGCCGGGGCGGAACACCGAGGGGTCCACGCCCGGGGTGAGCTGCGCCATCCGGGCCCGCGCCGCCGGGGTGAGCGCCGGCGCGATCCGCGAGCGGCAGTACTCCCCCAGGTAGGTGACGACGTCGTTGCGCTCGCCGACCGCGCGCAGCGCCTGCCGCGTGCCGGGCACGCTCGCCCACCAGACCTCGTGGCCGTGGGTGGTCGCGACGGTCCGGGCGACACCGGCACGGCGCAGCGCGGGGGCGATCAGCCCCAGTGGCGCGGCCGCCCCGAACCAGACCCGGTCGCAGCCGTACGCCCGGGCCGTCCGGGCGACCCGGGCGGCGGTCGCCGGGGTCGGCAGCAGCACCCGCGTCGGGTCGCGCACCACCGGGTGGGCCAGGCCGGCGTCGAAGGCAGCGTCCCCCGGCTGCCTTGCGGTGTGGACCACGACCGAGCCGGGGTCCATCCGGGCGGTGAGGGCCAGCACGAACGTCTCGATCCCGCCGGTGCGCGGACCGAAGTCGTTCGTCACGACGAGGGTGCGTCCGGGACGTGCCATGGCGTCAACATAGGAGCAGGCCGCCCGGTCCCGCCTGCCGCGGGTCCGGCGGCTCAGGTGCGCTCGTGTCCCGCCAGGTCGTGCAGGTAGGCGAGCCAGTCCTGCCGGAACGTCTCGACGTCGGTGCCCATGCCGATCCGCAGGGCGGCGTCCACCGACCTGCCGGCCGACACCTGCCGGTACAGCTCGACGACGGCGGCCATGCCGTGGCGGCGCTGAAGCAGGTCGACGGCCAGCCACGACCCCGAGTAGGCCGGTGCGATGTCGCCGTCGGTGGGGTCGAAGTCCGCGGGACCGGGCAGGTCGCTCGGCGCGTCCCCTTCGCGGACGTCCTGCAGGACGTCGTCGGCGACGATGCGGCGCGGCAGGTCGGTGCCCGAGTAGGCCACCAGGTCGGCGAACCCCTCGGACAGCCAGACCGGCACGTCACCGGCGCTGGAGGCACGGGTCGCGACGTGGGTGAGCTCGTGGGCGAGCACGACGGACCGCCCCAGCGGGCCGAGCTGGGCGAAGCCGCCGGGGTTCACGACGACCCGGTTGGCACGCGCGCCGTCCGGCTCCAGCCCGAGCTCGCCGGTGGTCACCGCTGCCACCTGCTCCAGGCCGCCGGGGTCGTCGCGCAGCAGCAGCCGCGCCATCTCCTCCTGGTCGCGGGGCACCTGCACCACCGCGGTGCGCGGCCAACCGGTCCCCCACACCCGGTCGACCTGGGCGGCGGCGGCGTCGGTCTCGGTGACGTAGCGCTGCAGGTCCGCGGCCGGGACCGTCCCGAGCACGAGGGTCCGGGTGCCGCGGGCCACCGACACCGGCCCCATGTCCCACAGGTCCGTGGCGGTGCGGCCGTCCCGGTCGTCCGCGACCAGCCAGCCGTCGCCGGACCGCGTCAGGGTCAGCGTCTGCTCCCGGCGCACGTCGCCGGTGTCCGCGCCGGCCAGCCGGTAGGCGAGCACGACACGCACCGTGGTGGCGTCCGGGCCGAGCGCGTCGCGGCGTCGGTCGGGCAACGGCGGCCCGGCACCGGCGTACTCGTACCCCCAGGCGACCAGGGGCACGTCGGCGAGGTTGGCGAACGTCTCCGCCTGCCGCCGCGTGAAGTCCGGGGCCGCCGACGAGACCGTCGCCAGCCACGCCTGCTCGTCGCGCCGGAGCATCGCGTCGGCGCGCCGCTCCAGCAGCGCGTCGAGACCCTCGCGGCGCAGCACCGCCGGGGCGGGCCGCGCCGGGTCGACGGCGGCGGCGTCCCCCGTCGGGGAGTCGCCGTCGCCGGTGCCGGTGGCCGTCGGTACCGAGGCCGGCTGGGGGGCCGACGTGCCCCCCGCCAGGGCGAGCACGAACGCGGCGACGACGATCGCCAGGGACACCGCCCCGACGACGACCGGCAGCAGCAGCCGTCGCGCCGTGCGGTGGCGGTGGCGCCCAGCCTGCGTGCCCTGCTCGGGCTCGGCGGAGCGCTCCAGGGACGAGTACTCCGCCGGGGGCTCACCCGCGCCGGCGGGGTCCGGCGCCGGATCGCCGTCCCGCGGCTCGACCCCGTCGTCCCCCAGCACACCGACCATGCTAGGCGCCGGCAGCCTCCCGTGAGGTCGGCGCGACCGGACCGCCCTCATCCGGTGCACCCGGTGCCGGCACGCCGGCGCCCACCAGCCGCAGCGGCGGGACCAGCCCGGAGCCGGAGAGCACGCCGATCGCAGCCCGCTCGGCGTCGTCCAGCTCGACCGGGCGCTCCGGTGCCGGCATCCCCAGCAGCACCGTGACGACGCAGTCGCCGCACGCCGGTCCCCGCACCTGGCACGTGTCGCAGTCCACGATCACTCTCTGCTCCTCTCGCCGCGCGTGGCGCCGCCGCGGTGACGACTTCGCCGACCCGGCCGGCCGGGTCGACCCGTTGCCGGGGGCGACCCGGTGCCCGGGTGTCGTCAGGGACGCTAGGTGCCACCGCCGACAACGGGTGCGTCCCCGCCGTCGGCACCCAGCCGCGACGGGTGCCAGCCCACCCGCGCCGGGGTCGCGGAGAGCCGCGCCGGCGGCGCCACCTGCTGCAGCGGGGAGCCGTCCGGCGCGAGGGTCGTGACGACGGCGCCGCGCGCTCGCGCCTCGTGCATCGCCTCGGACACGTCGAGCACGGCGGTGACGCACGTGTCCTCGGCACCCAGCAGGTCCAGCCACGCGTCGCGGTCGCGCTGCGCGAGCACGCCGGCGAGCCGCGCCCGCAGCGCCTCCTGCCGGTCCGGGTCGTACTGCCACGCGAGCAGCTCCTCGACGCCGCGCGGGCCGGTCGCGCCGAGCAGGCCGGTCGCGCCGAGCAGGCCGGTCCCGCCGAGCAGGCCGGTCCCGCCGAGCAGCTCGGCGAGCCGGGCGAAGAAGACGGGCTCCAGCGCCGCGACCGCGAGCCATCGGCCGTCGGCGCACCGGTAGGTGGCGTAGCAGGCGAGGCCGCCGGTCAGCGCGTCACCCCCGGGCTCCGGCACCGCGGCGGTGACGGTCACCGCGGCCGTGGCGACCGGCAGCAGCGACAGGGCCGCGTCGGCCATCGAGACCTCGACGCGCTGCCCCTCGCCGGTGGCCGCGGCGTGCCGCAGCGCGGCCAGCGCCCCCACCGCCGCGTGCAGCGCGGCGCCGAGGTCCGCGACCTGCGTCGCGGGCGGCACGGGCGCCCCGTCCGCCGGCGCAGGCAGCAACAGCGCCCCGGCCTCGGCCTGGGCGTTCAGGTCGTGCAGCGGCCGCCGCGACCCGGCTCCCTCCCCGGTCACCGAGACCAGCACGAGCGCCGGGTGCCGGGCGTGCAGCACCTCCCAGCCGATGCCGAGCCGGTCGAGCACCCCGGGCCGGAACGACTCCACCACCAGGTCGGAGCGCGCCGCGAGGTCGAGCACCGCGTCGCGGCCGACCGCCTCGCGCAGGTCCAGGGCCACCGACCGCTTGCCGCGGCCGAGGGTCACGTGCAGCGCGCCCTCCCCCGCAGCGGTCAGCGGCGGCGTCACCCGCAGCCCGTCCCCGGTGCCCGGCTGCTCCACCTTCGTGACCTGGGCACCGTGGTCGGCGAGGACCATCGTGAGGTAGCCCCCCGGCAGCAGCCGGGACAGGTCGAGCACGCGCACACCGTCGAGGGCTCCCACACCGGCCACTGTGCCGCGCGCCTGCGCCGCGGTGTCGGACCCGGCTCCTAGCGTGACCGGCATGTCCGCACCGTCCCTCCCGCGCCCCGCCGCCGGGCCACCCCGTGCGGTACCGGTGCAGGCGCCGCGGCCCGTCCCGGTGCAGGCGACGATCGACGAGCTCGGCACCCCGCTGCGGGACGTCACGTTCTGCGTGGTCGACCTGGAGACGACCGGCGGCTCCAGCGAGCGCTGCGCCATCACCGAGATCGGCGCCGTCAAGGTCCGCGGCGGGGAGGTCCTCGCCGAGCTGGGCACCCTGGTGAACCCCGGCCAGCCGATCCCCGCCTTCATCGCCTCGCTCACCGGCATCACGGACGCGATGGTCGCGGTCGCACCCCGCGTCGAGCAGGCGCTGCCGGCGTTCCTGGAGTTCGCTCGCGGCTGCGTGCTCGTCGCTCACAACGCGCCCTTCGACATCGGCTTCCTGCGGGCCGGGGTCGCCCGCCTCGGCATCGGTTGGCCCGGCTTCGACGTGCTCGACACGGTGCACCTGGCGCGCCACACCGTCACCCGGGAGGAGGTGCGCGACCGCCGGCTCGCCACGCTCGCCCGGTTCTTCGGGGCGAGCACCACCCCCACCCACCGCGCGCTCGACGACGCCCGCGCCACCGTCGACGTGTTGCACGCGATGATCGGTCGGCTCGGCAACCTCGGGGTCACCTCGCTGGAGGAGCTGCGCACCTTCACCTCCCGCGTCAGCCCCGAGCAGCGGCGCAAGCGGCACCTGGCCGAGGGGCTGCCGCACGCCCCCGGGGTCTACGTCTTCGCCGACGCGCGCGGCCGAGCGTTGTACGTGGGCACGTCACGGGACATCCGCACCCGCGTGCGCTCCTACTTCACCGCCAGCGAGACGCGGTCCCGGATGGCGGAGATGGTCGGCCTCGCCGAGCGCGTCACGCCCGTGGTCTGCGCGACGCCGCTGGAGGCCGAGGTGCGCGAGCTGCGCCTGATCGCGGAGCACAAGCCCCGCTACAACCGCAGGTCCCGGCACCCCGAGCGGGCGCCGTGGGTAAAGCTCACGGTCGAGGCGTTCCCCCGCCTGTCGGTCGTGCGCGAGGTCCGCGACGACGGCGCGGACTACCTCGGCCCCTTCCCGTCCACCCTCGCGGCCGAGCAGGCCGTCGCAGCGCTGCACGAGGCGTTCGCGGTGCGCCAGTGCACCCGCCGGTTGCCGGCCCGGCCGAGCCCGGGTGCGTCCGCCTGCGCCCTGGCCGAGATGGACCGCTGCGGCGCGCCCTGCACGGGGGCGCAGAGCCGCGACGAGTACGCCGCGGTCGTCGCCGAGGTGCGGCGGGCGATGCTGGCCGACGCCCGCCCGGTCGTCGAGGCGGTGCTGGCCCGGACGCGCACGCTCGCCGAGCGGGAGGCCTTCGAGGACGCCGCGGTGCACCGCGACCGCCTGACCGCCTTCGTGCGGGGCGCGGGGCGGACCCAGCGGATCGGCCCGATCGCGGCCTGCCGGGAGCTGGTCGCCGCCCGCCGCGACGACACCGGCGGGTGGGAGGTGGTGCTCGTGCGGCACGGCCGGCTGGCGGGCACGACGCTCGTCCCCCGGGGGACGCCGCCCGGCCCGGCGATCGACGCGCTGCGGCTGGCTGCCGAGGAGGTGGCGCCCGCTCCCGTCCCGGCGCCGGCCGCCCATCCTGAGGAGACCGAGAAGGTGCTGTGCTGGCTGGAGCAGCCCGGCGTGCGCCTCGTCGACGTCGACGGCACGTGGTCGTGCCCTGTCGCCGGTGCGGGGGGCTCGCGGGCGGTGCTGGAGACCGCGGCCGCGGCGCGCAGCGACGTCGAGCCCTTCCCCGACGGGGGCCGTGGCGTCGGCCCGGCCGCTGCGGCGCGTGGTCACCGGCCGCGGCGCACGGGCTAGTCTCGCGACGTCCCCCACCCCGCGAGGAGGCACCGTGATCACCTCGATCGTGATGATCGACACCGCCGTCGACTCCATCCCCGAGGTGGCCCAGCAGATCGCCGAGATCGACGGGGTGAGCGAGGTCTACTCGGTGACCGGGGACGCCGACCTCGTCGCGATGGTGCGCGTCCGGGAGCACGAGCAGCTCGCCGACGTCATCGCCGACAGGATCTCCAAGGTGCCGGGAGTCACCGGGACGCGGACCTACATCGCGTTCCAGACCTACTCGCGCCACGACCTGGAGGCGGCGTTCGCACTCGGCCTCGAGGACGGCTGAGACCGGACCGCCCGGACCGGACCTGACCGCGCAGACCCCACCGACTCACGCCCCGGCGGCGACCCACCGGCGCAGCACGTCCGCGGCGGCCCCCGAGTCGACCGCCTCGGCCGCCGCGGTCACGCCGGTCTCCAGGGCGTCGAGCAGCCCCGAGCGACCGTCGCCGGTCGCGACGAGAGCAGCGGCGGCGTTGAGCAGCACCGCGTCACGCACCGGGCCGGTCTCGCCGGCGAGCAGCCGCCGGACCACTGCAGCGTTCTGAGCGGCGTCGCCACCTCGCAGATCGGCCAGCGACGCCCGGGGCAGCCCGAGGTCGGCCGCGTCCACGACCTCGGCGGCCACGTCGCCGTCGCGCACCCACCAGACGCGGGTCGCCGCCGTCGTCGACATCTCGTCGAGCCCCTCGGCCCCGCGGAAGACCAGGGCGTGCGCGCCGCGGCGGGCCAGGACACCGGCCACCAGCGGCGCCATCCGCTCGTCGGCGACCCCCACCGCGGCGGACCGCGGCTGCGCCGGGTTGGTCAGCGGTCCGAGGAAGTTGAAGGCGGTCGGAACCCCGAGCTCGCGTCGGGCGACCGCCGCGTGCCGCATCGCCGGGTGGAACACCTGGGCGAAGCAGAAGGTGATGCCGACCTCGTCGACCATCGCGGCGACCCGGTCGGGCCCGAGGTCGAGCGCCACGCCCAGCGCCTCGAGCACGTCGGCGGAGCCGCTGGCGGACGACGCCGCCCGGTTGCCGTGCTTGACCACGCGGTGCCCGGCGCCGGCGACGACGATTGCCGCCATCGTCGAGATGTTCACCGTGTGGTGCCGGTCCCCGCCGGTGCCGACGACGTCGACGGTCGGCCCGGCCACCTCGAGCGGGACGGCGCGCTCGACCATCGCGGCGGTCAGGCCCTCCAGCTCGGCGACGGTCTCCCCCTTCGCCCGCAGCGCGACCAGGAAGCCAGCCAGCTGCGCCGGCGTCGTCTCGCCGGCCATCACCTCGCCCATCGCCCAGGCGGTGTCCGCCGCGGACAGGTCCTCGCCGGCGACGAGCTGGGAGATCAGTCGCGGCCAGCCCGGCGGAGCGCCCGCGCCGCTCACGACCGGCTCACCGCGACGCGTCGGCCGCGAGCCGGCGGCGGGCCAGCTCGGCCACCGCAGCGGCGACGGCCCGCGGGTCCAGCGGGTGGGGCAGGGCGGCGTCGGCGAGCGACCAGGCGGCCAGCCACGCGTCGTCCGGGCGACCGGTGAGCACGAGCACCGGAGGGCACCGGTAGATCTCGTTCTTGACCTGGCGGCAGAGCCCGAGACCGCCGACCGGCGCCGCCTCGCCGTCCAGCACGACCACGTCGACGGCGCCGGCGTCCATCGCGGACAGCACCGCGGGGGCGGTCGCGCACTCGTGCCACTCGACCGGCGGCAGGTCGGGGGCGGGGCGGCGTCCCACCGCGAGCCGGACCGCACCGCGGGTGTCGACGTCGTCGCTGTAGAGCAGCACCCGCAGCGCGGGCTGCCGCGTGCCTGCCGCGTCGTAGGAGCCCGTCGCGCCCTGGGCGCTGCTGCTCATCGCCGTCCTCGTCCCTGCTCGCCGTCCACCGGTCGTGGCGACCGGCCGTCGGTCGCGGTCGCGCCGCCGCGGATGCTACCTCCGCCGGTGCGGTGGACGAGGTCGGCGGCGCACTGGACCGCGCCGCGACGCGCCGGCGGCCGGGCCGGCACCGCTTCTGCGGCAGTGGCGCACGACACGACCGGGCGAGGCGGGCCCGACTCCCCATGACGGGGGGGTTGCCCCATACTGGCCCGGTGGCGACCGCAACCGCAGTGCAGAGCACCCCCCCGCACCTGTCGGCGAACCGGCCGAACATGATCTCCGTCGGGACGATCGTATGGCTCGCGAGCGAGCTGATGTTCTTCGCCGGCCTGTTCGCGATGTACTTCACGGTGCGCTCGGTCGAGCCGGGCCTGTGGGCGAGCGAGACCGCGAAGCTCAACATCCCCTACTCGCTGACGAACACGGTCATCCTCGTGCTGAGCTCGGTGACGTGCCAGATGGGCGTGTTCGCCGCCGAGCGCTTCCAGCCCGGGCGCACCGGTGGCCTGCTGGACGTGCGGCGCTGGGGGATGCGCGAGTGGTACGTGCTGACGTACCTGATGGGCTCGACCTTCATCGCCGGGCAGGTCTACGAGTACGCCCAGCTCGTCGCCGAGGGCGTGACGATCTCGTCGACCGCGTACGGATCGGTGTTCTACCTGACGACGGGCTTCCACGGCCTGCACGTCACCGGCGGCCTGATCGCGTTCCTGCTGATCATCGGTCGCAGCTTCGCCGCGCGCCGCTTCGGCCACCACGAGGCCACCGGCGCGATCGTCACGTCGTACTACTGGCACTTCGTCGACGTGGTGTGGATCGGACTGTTCGTCGTCATCTACCTGATCAAGTGAGGCCGGCCGTGCTCGAGGCTCCGACTTCCCTGACCACTGGGACCGCCGTCCCCCGGGCCGCGGGCGCTGCGACGTGAGCGCCCTCGCGGCGCACCGGCGCCACCCGCTCGCCTTCGTGGCGCTGCTCCTCGTCGCGCTGCTCGCCACCGGGATGCTCTACGCCGCCCTGGCGCCGTCGAAGGCCGACGCGGCCGCCCAACCGGCCAGCCAGGAGGACGTCGACGCTGGCCGGGAGCTGTTCCTGGCGAACTGCGCCACCTGCCACGGGCTCCAGGCGGAGGGCAGCGATGCGGGGCCGACGCTGATCGGCGTCGGCGCGGCGTCCGTGGACTTCCAGGTGGGCACGGGGCGGATGCCGCTGCAGGCCACCGCTCCACAGGCGCCGCAGCGCGACCCCCAGTTCGAGGACGAGCAGGTCAAGCAGATGGCGGCGTACATCGCCTCGCTGTCCCCCGGTCCGGCCATCCCCGACGAGGAGTACCTGACCCCGCTGCTCGACGACGACGAGCGGGTGGCGGAGGGCAACGAGCTCTTCCGCATCAACTGCGCGATGTGCCACAACGTGGTCGGCGCCGGCGGGGCCCTGACCCGCGGCAAGTACGCACCACCGCTGCGCGGCGTCGAGCCGGTGCACATCTACGAGGCCATGACCACGGGCCCGCAGTCGATGCCGGTCTTCAACGACGCGAACCTCACCCCCGAGGACAAGCAGAGCATCATCAGCTACCTCGGCTACGTCGACTCCGTGCCCTCACCGGGCGGCGTCTCGCTGGGGTCGCTCGGACCGGTCTCGGAGGGCCTGTTCGTCTGGGTCGCAGGCCTGGGTCTGCTGATCGCGTGCGCCGTCTGGCTCGGGCAGAAGTCGTCGTGAGCGGGGTGCATCCGCCGGGGCACGGCGACGCGAAGACGGAGGGAATGATGAGCAGCGAGCAGAGCCGCGAGGTCGCCCGCCCGGGTGACCACGCCGGCGTGCCCGACCGTTTCGACAACCCAGGGCTCCCCGCCCACCGGCACCGCCTCACCGACGCCGACCCGCGGGCGGCGAAGCGGGCCGAGCGTCAGGTGTCGCTGCTCTTCGCGGCGTCCGCCATCGGCACCGTGATCTTCCTCGTGGGGTACTTCGCGTTCCCGCTGGAGGACAGCACCTTCGGCGAGCTGCAGAAGTCCACGCTCGTGCTCGGCATCGGGCTCGGGCTGGCGCTGTTCGGCATCGGCGTCGGCGCCGTCCACTGGGCGAAGACCCTCATGCCCGACACCGAGATGATCGACGAGCGCCACCCGCAGCGGGGTACCGACGAGGACCGGCAGGCGGCCGTCGACATCCTGGCGCTGGGCGCCGAGGAGTCCGGGGTCGGGCGGCGCGCGCTGCTGCGCAACTCCCTGCTCGGGGCCGCGGCGCTCGCGCCGATCCCCGCGGTCGTGCTGCTGCGCGACCTGGGCCCGCTGCCCGGCGCCGTGCTCAGCGAGACCCTCTGGGAGGACGGCGTTCGCCTCGCGCGCGACCCCGGCGGCGTGCCGATCAAGCTCGAGGAGGTGACCCCGGGCTCGGTCTTCCACGTGATCCCGGAGAACCTGTCCGAGTCCGAGCACCCGCTGGAGGAGAAGGCGAAGGCGGCGGTGCTGCTGATCCGGCTCGACCCCGAGCTGGTCGAGGACGACCCCGAGCGCGCCGGGTGGGACATCGACGGCGTCTACGCCTACTCCAAGATCTGCACCCACGTCGGCTGCCCGGTGGCGCTGTACGAGCAGCAGACGCACCACCTGCTGTGCCCGTGCCACCAGTCGACGTTCGATGTCACGCAGCACTGCAAGGTCATCTTCGGGCCTGCCAAGCGTGCTCTGCCGCAGCTACCCATCGCGGTGGACGACGAGGGCTACCTCGTCGCGACGCAGGACTTCACCGAGCCGGTCGGACCGTCCTACTGGGAGCGCGGATGAGCCAGAACCTGACCACACGGGCCGCCGGCGGCACCGCCGACTTCCTCGACACCCGCCTGGGTGCCTCGAAAGCGGTCAAGGGCCTCGCCCGCAAGATCTTCCCGGACCACTGGTCCTTCATGCTCGGGGAGATCGCCCTCTACTCGTTCGTCATCCTGCTGCTGTCGGGAACGTTCCTGACGCTGTGGTTCGACCCCAGCATGCAGCTGACCACGTACGAGGGTGCCTACGCGCCGATGAACGGGCAGGAGATGTCCGCGGCGTACGCCTCGACGCTGCACATCTCGTTCGACGTGCGCGGTGGCCTGCTGATGCGGCAGATCCACCACTGGTCGGCGCTCATCTTCGTGATGGCGATGGCCGTGCACATGTTCCGGGTGTTCTTCACCGGCGCGTTCCGCAAGCCACGCGAGCTCAACTGGGTGATCGGCGTCGTGCTGACGCTGCTCGGCCTGGGCACCGGCTTCACCGGTTACTCGCTGCCGGACGACCTGCTGTCCGGCAACGGACTGCGGATCATCGAGGGCATCCTGCTGGCGATCCCGGTCGTGGGCACGTACGTCACGTTCTTCCTCTTCGGGGGCGAGTTCCCCGGGGAGGTGATCATCCCGCGGCTGTACATCATCCATGTGCTGCTGATCCCCGGGATCATCCTCGCGCTGATCGCGGTGCACCTCGGCCTGGTGTTTGCGCACAAGCACACCCAGTACCCGGGTCCGGGTCGGACGAACGACAACGTCGTGGGGTACCCGCTCTTCCCGGTGTACACCGCGAAGGCCGGCGGCTTCTTCTTCATCGTCTTCGGTGTCATCGCGCTGATCTCGGCGACCGTGTCGATCAACCCGGTGTGGAACTACGGGCCGTACGACCCGTCCCCCATCGGCGCCGGCACCCAGCCCGACTGGTACATCCTGTTCCTCGACGGCGCGCTGCGGCTGATGCCCGGCTTCGTCGAGTTCACGTTGCTGGGCTTCACGCTGTCGCTGAACATCCTCGTGCCCGCCCTGGTGCTGCCCGGGCTCCTCGTCGGCGTCCTCATGCTGTGGCCGTTCGTGGAGTCGTGGGCGGCCAACGACAAGCGCGAGCACCACCTGCTCGACCGGCCGCGCAACGCCCCCGTGCGCACCGCCGCCGGCATCGCGGGGATCTTCTTCTACCTGGTCCTGTGCCTGGCGGCCGCCAATGACCTGATCGCGACGGCCTTCAACCTGTCGATCAACGACCTGACGAACCTGTTCAGGGCGCTGGTGATCGTGGGTCCGCCGCTGGTGTTCTGGGTCACGAAGCGGATCTGCTTCGGGCTGCAGCGCAAGGACCGGGAGGTGGCCCTGCACGGGCGCGAGACCGGACGGATCGTGCGGACCGCCGACGGCGAGCACTTCGAGGTGCACGCGGACCTGTCGGACGAGGATCGCTGGGTGCTCGTGCAGCACGACTCGCACCGTCCGCTGGAGCTGCCCCCGGCGAAGGACGAGAACGGTGTCCGCCGACCCGGTGCCCGCACCGACGCGGTCCGGTCGAAGCTGTCGCACTGGTTCTTCGACGAGCGGGTCGAGCCCGCCACCCCGGCCGAGCTCGCCGCCGCGCACCACGACGGTCACGCCGCCGAGGCGATCGAGGCGAGCGAGACCGAGACCAGTGGGCGGCAGGTCGTCGGCTCCGCCGGCGACTGACCCCGGCCTCCCCGACCGCGGTGATCATGCACCTCGGGTACGCCCCACCGCGGTGATCATGCACGTCAGGTACGGGTCCACGCGAACCCGTACCTGACGTGCATGATCACCATCGAGGGTGGGACCTACCCGTGCATGATCACCATCGAGGGTGTGCCTGTCGTGTCCCGCTCGTCGACAACGGGCAGGAGGCCGGAACCTCCCAGGGCGACGTCGACGGCGCGGTCGGACAGGTTCAGCACCAGGAGCACCGCGCCGGGGCCGTCGTCCCGGACGAACGACAGGACGTGCTCCGGTGCGGTGCCGCGCAGCGGCACCATCCGGGCCCCCCAGGCGCCGTTCGCCGGGGCGGCGTGGTGTCGCTTCAGCCGCAGCAGGCGGCGGTAGAGCTCGCCCATCGCGTCCTGGCGCCAGACGATCGGGGCGTGCTCGAAGAGCGCGAGCCGCTTGTCGTGCCCGGCAGTACCACCGACCTGTTCGCCGATGCCGAGGCGGTGGACGTCGACCCGAGCACACGGTGGCAGCTGCCCCCGTGGGGCTACCGGGTGCTGTGGCGCTGACCCCTGCTCGGGCTCGTCAGTGCGCGTGGGCCCCGCGGTAGTACTCGTAGACCCAGCCGATGAGCGCGACCGCCGCCACGGCGGCGCCGATGTACGTGACCCACCAGCCGACCGCGAGGCCGAGGAAGAAGATCGCGGCCGACAGGGCCAGCGGCAGCGGCCACCACGAGTGCGGCGGGAAGGCACCCAGCTCGCCGGGCGAGTCCTCGACCTCCGCGAACGGGTCGTCCTCCGGCCGCGCGTCGATGCGGCGAGCCGTGACGGCCAGGTAGCCGCCGATCATCGCGGACAGCCCCGCGACGAGCAGGATGCCGACGGTCCCGACCGGCTCGGCCCACGACGTCAGGAAGCCGTAGATCAGCCCGACGGGCGCGAAGAAGAACGTGCCCGCACCGAAGAGGACGGTCTCGGTCTTCACCGGTCGCTCCTACCGAGGTCGGGGGCGCCTGCCAGCTGGTCCAACAGGTTCGCGTCCGCAAGGGCCGTGTCGGCCACCGACACCTCCGGGTGGTGCAGGTCGAAGGCCGGCCGCTCCGAGCGGATCCGGGGCAGCGAGTGGAAGTTGTGCCGCGGCGGCGGGCACGACGTCGCCCACTCCAACGACCCGCCGAAGCCCCACGGGTCGTCGACCTGCACCTTGGGCGCCGTCCGCCAGGTCTTGTAGACGTTCCACGCGAAGGGCAGCAGCGAGGCACCGAGCAGGAACGAGCTCGCCGTGGACACCTGGTTCATCCACGTGAAGCCGTCGGACTCCAGGTAGTCCGCGTAGCGGCGGGGCATGCCGATCACACCCAGCCAGTGCTGGATCAGGAACGTGCCGTGGAAGCCCAGGAACAGCATCCAGAAGTGGATCTTGCCGAGGGTCTCGTCGAGCATGTACCCGGTGAACTTCGGCCACCAGAAGTAGAAGCCGGCGAACATCGCGAACACCACGGTGCCGAAGACGACGTAGTGGAAGTGCGCGACGACGAAGTACGTGTCCGAGACCGGGAAGTTCAGCGGCGGGCTCGACAGGATCACGCCGGTCAGGCCACCGAACAGGAACGTCACGAGGAAGCCGATCGCCCACAGCATGGGCGTCTCGAACGTCAGCGACCCGCGCCACATCGTGCCGATCCAGTTGACGAACTTCACCCCGGTAGGCACCGCGATGAGCATGGTCATGAAAGCGAAGAACGGCAGCAGCACGGCGCCGGTGACGTACATGTGGTGCGCCCAGACGGCCACGGAGAGACCCGCGATCGCGATCGTTGCGAACACCAGCGTGCGGTACCCGAACAGCGGCTTGCGGCTGAACACCGGCAGGATCTCCGAGATGATCCCGAAGAACGGCAGCGCGATGATGTAGACCTCGGGGTGCCCGAAGAACCAGAACAGGTGCTGCCACAGGATCGCACCGCCGTTCTCGGGGTTGAAGACCTGGGCGTCGAGCCGGCGGTCGGCGCCGAGCGCGAACAGTGCCGCGGCCAGCGGCGGGAACGCCATCAGGATGAGCACGCTCGTGATGAGCGTCGTCCAGGTGAACAGCGGCATCCGGAACATCGTCATGCCGGGCGCCCGCATGCAGATGATCGTGGTGATGAAGTTGACAGCACCCAGGATGGTGCCGAAACCGGTCATGGCGAGGCCGAACACCCACAGGTCGCCGCCGATCCCCGGCGAGAACACCTCGTCCGACAGGGGCGCGTACGCGAACCACCCGAAGGCCGCGGCACCACCGGGGGTGAAGAACCCGCCGACGGCGATCAGGCCGCCGAACAGGTAGAGCCAGTAGGCGAGCATGTTCAGCCGGGGGAACGCCACGTCGGGCGCGCCGATCTGCAACGGCATCAACGCGTTCGCGAACGCGGCGAACAGCGGCGTCGCGAACAGGAGCAGCATGACGGTGCCGTGCATCGTGAAGAGCTGGTTGTACTGCTCCTTGTTCTGCACCACCTGCAGGCCGGGCTCCCAGAGCTCGGCGCGGATCCACAGCGCCATCACGCCGGCGAGCACGAAGAAGATGAACGAGGTGATGAAGTAGAGGTTGCCGATGACCTTGTGGTCGGTCGACGTCGCCCACTTCACCACGACGGACCCGGCGCGCTCGCGCTTCATTACCGGGCGCAACGTCGTCGTCGCCTCCCCGGCGCGGGGCCGCTCCGTGATCGCCATCAGCCGTTCTCCCCTTCGGTGCCCGAACCGCCCTGGGTGTCCTCGACCTGGTTGTCGCCCTGGTCGGTGTCGACGCGGCTCAGGCCGAGCCCGAGCTGGCCGACCTGGCCCGCGGCACGCAGGGCCGTGATGTAGCTGTCGTACTCCGGTCGCTCGACGACCCTGACGTTGAAGAGCATCTCGGAGTGGTACTGGCCGCACAGCTCGGCGCACTTGCCGACGTACATGCCGGTCTCCTGCGGCGTGAACTGGTACAGGTTCGTCCGCCCCGGGATCATGTCCTTCTTGTACAGGAACGCCGGTACCCAGAAGGAGTGGATGACGTCGCGGGCGTTGAGCTCGAGCCGCACCGTCTCTCCCACCGGGAACACCAGCTCGGGGATCGAGGAGGTGGCGCGGGTGCTCTCCAGGTCGACCTGCTTGCCCGACTCGAAGACGTCCTCGTCGACGTAGTTGAAGTCCCAGCTCCACTGCTTGCCGATCACCTGCACGGTGTGGTCCGGCTCCGCCTCGCGCGACTCGAGCACCTGCTGGTCGCGCGCGGTGTAGAAGAACAGGACGGCGACCATGAACAGCGGCAGCACCGTGAAGAGCACCTCTGCGGGCACGTTGTAGCGCAGCTGGGACGGCAGGCCGGTCTCGTCCTTGCGACGCCGGTACGCCGCGACGCACCAGATCATCAGCCCCCACGTGACGACGCCGACGGCGAGCGCCGCGATCCAGGAGCCCACCCAGAGGTTGACGACCCGCCCGGTGTGGTCGGTGATCTCGGCGTCGCTGTTGCCCGGCAGCCAGCCGCGGCGGACCTCGGAGGAGCAGCCGGTGAGGAGCAGGACGGTCGCGGCGGCGACGCCGGCAGCGCGGAGGCGCCGCGCGGCGAGCGACGACCGCACCGGAGCGGGCGTGGGGGTTTCGTGCAGCAAGGCGGCCTTCCCGATCCAGACGGCCCCGGGCGAACCGGGAGCAGCGGTCTCGTCTCGTCGCCGACCCTACCCTCCCGGCCGCCGTCGCGACCGTCGGGCCGCGCCGGGTCCAGGGGGTCCGGCGGCGGTACCGTCCCCGGCGGCAGGGGTCGGGCCCGGCGGACGCTCCGGACCCCCCAGCAGCCCCCCGGCAGGGGACGGCAGCGCAGGGGCGGTCAGCGCCAGCCGCAGCCGCGCCAGGTAGGCCGGGCGCGGCCACTCGGCGACGCCGAGGCTCGCCAGGTGCGGGGTGTCCCACTGCACGTCGACGACCCGACGCGGGTCGCCGTCCTGACGCACCCACCGCACGAGCGCCACGAGGGCCGCCTTGGACGCGTCCGTGTCGCGGTGGAACATCGACTCGCCGGCGAACAGCCCCCCGACCGCCACGCCGTAGAGGCCGCCGACGAGCCGGTCGTCGCGCCACACCTCCACCGACCGGGCCCAGCCGAGGCGGTGCAGCTCGGTGTACGCCGCGGCGACGTCGCGCGTGATCCACCGCCCGGGGCGGCTCGGGTCCGCGCACGCGGCGACCACGTCCGCGAAGGCCGTGTCGACGCGTACCTCGAAGCGGCTCAGGGACCGGCGCAGCGACCGGCTCACCCGCAGGGCGCCGGGCTCCAGGACGCCGCGGGGGTCGGGGGACCACCAGCCCAGCGGACGCCGGCCGCGGCGCCCCAGCCCCATCGGGAACAGCCCCGCCCGGTAGGCCGCGAGCAGCGTGCCGGGAGCGAGGTCGGCGCCGACCGCGACGACGTCCTCGCCGGCGGCGACCCGGTCCAGGGCCGCGACCATCCCCGCCGCCCACGGCGACGCCGGCGGCTCGACGGGCGTCACGGATCCGGAGGTCCGGGGACGGGGGCTCAGGGCCGCAGGGTGCTCAGGTGCGCCGCGACGTCGTCCGCGGCGGTGTCGCCGTAGGCGGTGGCGAAGCGGCCGAGGAACCGCCTGCGGCCGAGCTCGTACTCCTGGGTGCCGACGGTCTCCACGACGTACGTGGCCAGCATCGACCCGAGCTGGGCGCACCGCTCCGGGCTGACCCCCCACGCCAGCCCGGCGATGAAACCGGCGCGGAACGCGTCGCCGACGCCGGTCGGGTCGGCCCGGCGGTCCTCGGCGGGCACCCCGACGCGCGCGATCTCGCCGTCGGCGGCCGTCTCGACGATGGCCCCGTCCCGGCCGTGGGTCGTCACCCGCACGCCGACCCGCTCCAGCACGTCACGACGTGTCCACCCGGTCTTCTGCTCCACCAGCGCCGCCTCGTAGGCGTTGGTGAACAGGTAGGCCGCCCCGTCGACGAGCCCGCGGATCTGGTCACCGTCCATCCACGCGAGCTGCTGCGAGGGGTCGGCCACGAACGCGTAGCCCCGCGTACGGCACTCGTCGGTGTGCCGGGTCATCGCCTCGGGGTCGTTCGGGCTGACCACGACGAGGTCGAGACCACCGGCGCGGTCGGCGACGGGCAGCAGCTCGATCTCACGGGCCTCGCTCATGGCGCCGGCGTAGAACGAGGCGATCTGCGCGTGGTCGGCGTCCGTCGTGCACACGAACCGGGCCGTATGGGCCAGCTCGGAGACGTGGACGTGGTCGGTCACGACCCCGTGCCGCTCCAGCCACGACCGGTACTCCACGAAGTCCTCGCCGACCGCGCCCACGAGCAGGGGGCGCAGCCCGAGGTTCGCCAGCCCGAACGCGATGTTCGCCGCGATGCCGCCGCGGCGCAGCTGCAGGTCGTCGACGAGGAACGAGAGCGAGATCTTGTCGAGCTGCTCGACGACGAGGGAGTCGGCGAACCGGCCCGGGAACGTCATCAGGTGGTCGGTGGCGATGGACCCGGTGATGGCGATGCGCACGCGCGCACCCTACGGGCCCGGACGCACCTCGGCCCCGTCGGCGCGCGCGCGCCGTCGGGGCCGAGGTCCGAGCCGTGTTCGAGGCCCTGTTCGAGGCTGTGGCCCCGACGAGGTGCTCAGCGGGTCAGCTGAACGAGTCCCCGCACGCGCAGGAGCTGCCGGCGTTGGGGTTGTCGATCGTGAAGCCCTGCTTCTCGATCGTGTCCGAGAAGTCGATCGTGGCGCCGTCGAGGTACGGCGTGCTCATCCGGTCCACGACGACCTCGACGCCGTCGAAGTCACGGACGGCGTCGCCGTCCAGCGTGCGCTCGTCGAAGTAGAGCTGGTAGATCAGGCCGGAGCAGCCACCGGGCTGCACCGCGACGCGCAGCCGGAGGTCGTCGCGACCCTCCTGGTCGAGCAGGCTGGCGACCTTCGTGGCGGCGACGCCGGTGAGCACGACGCCGTGCGCGGGGGCGTCCTGGGCCTGCTCGGGCTGCATGGTCTGGGCGGTCTCGCTCATCGGCCGTCCTCTCGAGGTCGGGCGTGGTGACGGTGCGTGTACCACGGCGTCAACCCGCGCCTGCGCGGATCTGTTCCGGTGCTCCCAGCGTACGGTACGCGCGCCGGCCCGGCCCGGGCCCGGCCGGTCACCGCGACCAGGTGCGGGCCACGCGGGCCGCGCGGGCCGCCAGGGTGCCCGCCGGGTCCGCGAGCGCCGCGGCGAGCTCCGCCGGGGTCTGGGCGAGCGGGTACGCGGCCTCCACGCCCACCCCGAGCAGCTCGCGGCGGCCGGCGTCGACCTGGCCGGCGACGCTGACGCAGGGAACGCCCGCCGCAGCGGCCGCCCGCGCCAGGGCCACGAGCACGGACCCGCGTACCGAACGCCACGACAGCCGCCCCTCCCCGGTCACGACGAGGTCGGCGGCGGCGACCGCGGCCGCGAGGCCGACCGCGTCGGCGACGACCTGCGGGCCGGGTCCGCGGCGGGCGCCGAGCAGCGTCAGCGCGAACCCCGCTCCCCCGCCGGCACCGGCACCGGCGAGCGCCGAGAGCCGCCGGGGCCGATCCGGCCGCCTCGCGGGCGCGCCCGTACCGCTGCGCCCCACGGCGAGCGGGCCCTCGGCGACGTGGGCGAGGCTGCCCACGGCGCGCTCCAGGTCCTGCGCCGCGGCCGCGTCGACGACGCCGCGGGCGGCCAGGCCGGCGGCCGCGCCGGAGAAGCCGAGCAGGGGCGCGTCGTCGGCGCTCGCCACGACGACGTCGAGGCCGGCGAACCGCCGGCGGACGGCGTCCAGCCCAGCCAGCGCGTCGTCCGGCAGGTCCGCGAGCGCGAGACCGCCGCCGTCCAGGGCCTGCGCGTCCCCGGCACCCAGGGCGGCCAGCAGGCCGGCGCCGCCGTCACAGGGCGCTGCCGGCCCGAGTCCGACGACGACGCGGCGGGCGATGCCCCGGCGCGGGTCGGCGTCCAGATGCTCCAGCGCCCGGGCGAGCAGGTGTCCGAGCCCGGCGCTGGTGGCCGTGCCGGCGGCGACGGCGGGGTCACCCACCAGGCGGCGGCCCAGCACCTGGGCGGCCTCGACCCAGACCGTGACGCCGCCGGCGGTCGTGATGAGCAGCAGGGTGGCCGGCACCGGAACGGCCTCCGGTCCAGGCACCACGACGGGCACCAGGTCGCCGCCGAGCACGCCGTGCACCACCTCGACCAGCCCGGCGCCCCCGTCGGACATCGGCAGGCTCGTCAGCTCGTCGCCGGGTGCCTGGCGCGTCCAGCCGGCGCGGAGGGCGGCGACCGCCTGCGACGCCGAGAGAGTGCCGGTGAAGGCCTCGGGAGCCAGCAGAACCCTCACCGCGACCTCCTTCGCTCGACCTCGCTGGCCTCCGGCGTGCGCGACTTCCTTGATCACCGAGGGGTGGGGTGCGCGACTTCCTTGATCACCGAGGGGTGGGGGCGAGACGGGCGAGCAGCAGCACCTCGGCGAGGCAGGCGCGCTCGAGCACGCGCAGGTGCAGCGACTCGTCCACGCCGTGCGCGCGGGTGTCAGGGTCCTCGACACCGGTGACGAGCACGGTCGCGCCGGGCAGGTGCTCGAGCAGGTCGGCGATGAACGGGATCGAGCCGCCGAGCCCGGCGTGCACGACCTCGGCGCCGTCCCACGCCTGCGACAGGGCCCACCGGGCGTGGTCGTAGACCTCACCCTCGACCTCGCCCGCGAACGCCTGGCCGGTCTCGGCGAGACGCACGTCCAGCCGCGCGCCCCAGGGCACGGTCGCGCGCAGGTGCGCGTCCAGCGCGTCGAACGCGGCCTGCGGGTCCTGCCCCGGCGCGATCCGCATCGACAGCTTCGCGGTGGCCGCGGGCACCAGCGTGTTCGAGGCGCGGGCCACCGACGGCGCGTCCAGCCCGACGACGGTGACCGTGGGCCGCGTCCACAGCCGCGAGAGCAGCGACCCGCTGCCGACGAGGTCGACGCCGTCCAGAACGCCGGCGTCCGCCCGCAGCTGCTCCTCCGTCATCTGAAGGTCCGCCGCCTCGCTGCGGACCAGTCCGGGGACGGCCAGGTCGCCGGCGTCGTCCCAGAGCCGGGCCAGCAGCGTCGTGGTGGCCATCAGCGCGTCCGGCACCGGACCGCCGTACATCCCGGAGTGCACGCCGTGGTCCAGCGTGCGCACCTCGACGACGGCCTCAACGAGACCCCGCAGCGACGTCGTCAGGGCGGGCACGTCGACGGTCCAGTTGGCTGAGTCGGCCACCACGAGGACGTCGGCCGCGAGCCGGTCGCGGTGCTCGGCGAGGAACGCCGCGAAGGACGGCGACCCGACCTCCTCCTCGCCCTCGACGAAGACGGTGATCCCCACCCCCTCGTCCGGGCCCCACCGCGGCAGCAGCGTGCGCAGCACGGCGACGTGCGCCATCACACCGGCCTTGTCGTCGGCCGTCCCGCGGCCGAACAGCCGCCCGTCGCGCTCGGTCGGCTCGAACGCCGGCGTGGTCCAGTCGGCCTCGGGCCCCGGCGGCTGGACGTCGTGGTGGGCGTAGAGCAGCACCGTCGGTGCCCCCGTGGGCGCCGGGCGGCGGGCCACGACGGCCGGTGCGCCGGTGGTGCCGTCGGGGCGCGGGGCGTCGAGCAGCGCGACGTCGTCCAGGCCCGTCCCGCGCAGCAGGTCGGCCACGGCCTCGGCGCTCGCCCGCACCTGCGCCTGGTCGAACGCCGCCGCGCTGACGCTCGGCAGCCGCACGAGCGCCTCCAGGTCCGCCCGCACGCCCGGGAGGTGGGTCGCGAGCTCGGCGCGGAGCCCGTCGACGTCGACCCCGCCGTCCCCGGACCCGGCGTGGACGGCGTCCCGGGCGGAGGTGTCGTCGCTCATGGTCGGCGAACCTACGTCAGCACCCGGGCCTGCCGGCGGCGACCGGTGCGTACGCTGGGCGCGTGTTCGGACGTCGCAAGCGCCCCCAGCCCGCCGAGGTGCTCCCGGACCGGCCCGGCGCCAAGAACCGTCCGACGCCCAAGCGGTCGGTGCAGCAGGCGGCCAACAAGCGACCGCTGGGGAGCGGGGGCGGGGACCGCAAGGCCGCGGCACGGACCGCCCGCGAGAAGACGCGCGCCGACCGGATGCGCACCCGGGAGGCGATGCTCACCGGCGACGAGCGCTACCTGCCGCTGCGGGACCGCGGCCCGGTCAAGCGCTTCACCCGCGACTACGTCGACGCGCGGTGGAACGCCGGTGAGTTCTTCCTCTTCGTCGCGCTGATCGTCGTAGCGCTCAGCTTCTTCCAGAGCGCCGCGACGGCGCTGGTGTACACCGCGCTGCTGTGGGGCACCGTGATCGTCTGCCTCGCCGACGGCTGGGTGCTCTCCCGCACGCTGAAGAAGCGCCTCGTGGCGAAGTTCGGCGAGGAGGCACTGGCCGAGAAGCCGGTGCGCTACGGCGTGCTCCGGGCCTTCCAGATCCGCCGGACCCGGCTGCCCAAGCCGCGTGTCACGCGCGGCGCCTACCCCACCTGAGAGCGCCGTCTCCCCTCCACGCGCCGGCCCCATCCCGATTCATGGGACGACCGAGTCGTGGGCCTGCCTCTGCGGCCGTAGGGTCGGGCGCATGGAGTTCAGATACCTCGGCAACAGCGGCCTCAAGATCAGCGAGATCACGTACGGCAACTGGCTGACCCACGGGTCCCAGGTCGAGAACGACGTCGCCACGCAGTGCGTACGGGCAGCCCTCGACGCCGGCATCAGCACCTTCGACACCGCCGACGTGTACGCGAACACGAAGGCCGAGTCGGTGCTCGGAGACGCCCTCGCGGGCGAGCGCCGCGAGTCCCTCGAGATCTTCACCAAGGTCTACTGGCCCACCGGCCCGGGCGGCAAGAACGACACCGGCCTGAGCCGCAAGCACATGATGGAGTCGATCGACGGCTCGCTGCGCCGGCTGCAGACCGACTACGTCGACCTCTACCAGGCGCACCGGTACGACACCGAGACGCCGCTGGAGGAGACGATGCAGGCCTTCGCCGACATCGTGCACGCCGGCAAGGCCCTCTACGTCGGGGTCAGCGAGTGGACCGCCGACCAGCTCCGCGCGGGGCACGCGCTCGCGAAGGACCATGGCATCCAGCTCATCTCGAGCCAGCCGCAGTACTCGATGCTCTGGCGGGTGATCGAGGACGAGGTCGTGCCCGCAGCGCGCGAGCTCGGCGTCTCGCAGATCGCCTGGTCGCCCATCGCGCAGGGAGTGCTCACCGGCAAGTACAAGCCCGGTCAGGCGCCGCCCGAGGGCTCCCGCGCCACCGACGAGAAGGGCGGCGCGGACATGATCAAGCGGTTCATGAACGACGACGTCCTCACCCGCGTGCAGGGGCTCGCGCCCGTCGCGGACGAGCTGGGCATCTCGATGGCACAGCTCGCGGTCGCGTGGGTGCTGCAGAACGACAACGTCGCCGCGGCGCTCGTCGGCGCGTCCCGCCCCGAGCAGGTGCACGAGAACGTCAAGGCCGCCGGGGTGAGGATCCCCGCCGAGCTGATGAGCCGGATCGACGACGTCCTGGGCGACGCCGTGGAGCGGGACGCGGGCATGACCCGTGAGACCGCGCCGCAGCAGCGCGTGGCCTGACCGCGCGGCAGGCCCCCCGTACGCGCAGGTCGCAGGTACTCCCGACGTGCCTGCGACCTGTTGGCGCCCG
Source organism: Actinomycetales bacterium (assembly GCA_038206105.1). Taxonomy (GTDB): domain Bacteria; phylum Actinomycetota; class Actinomycetes; order Actinomycetales; family JBBRBF01; genus JBBRBF01. The sequence continues at coordinate 100,559 of JBBRBF010000005.1, forward strand.
CGGCCGGAGGGCTGCTGGGCCTGACGGGCTACTGGGCCGGGCGCAGGCTCATCGGGCCATACACCTCGGTGCCGTCCTCGACCAGGCGCACCTGCTCGACGCCGCTCTCGAGCAGGTCGCGCCAGCTCTCCCCGACCCATGCTTCGGCGTCGGCCTGCGTCGGGAAGCCGCGCCCAGGCGCGCCCTCGGCCTCGACCGGCTGGCCGGAGGCGTCCTCCATCATCCACGTGAAGCTCATGGCAGCACGCTAGCGCCCGTTGGCGGCGTCCTCGATCCGGTCTGCTCCGGCGACGCCGTCTGCTGCGGCGGCGGGGTCCGCGTCGATACCGGCGCCCGAGAACGTGGCCATCTCGCGCAGCAGGGCCGTCGCCGCCCGCGCGAGCGGGACGGCGAGCAGCGCACCGGTCCCCTCGCCGAGGCGCATCCCGAGGTCGAGCAGCGGGTCGAGACCCAGGTGCTCCAGCGCCGCCGTCGCGCCCGGCTCGCTCGAGCGGTGTCCGGCGACCCAGTGGTCGACGGCCGCCGGCGACCAGGCCGCCGCGGCCAGCGCCGCGGCACCCACGACGACCCCGTCCAGGACCACGGGAACGCGGTGCGCAGCGGCACCCAGCAGGAACCCGGCGATCGCCGCGTGCTCCAGGCCGCCGACCGCTGCCAGCACCCCGAGCGGGTCCTGCCGTCGGGGTCGGTGCAGGTCCAGGGCCGCGGCGACGACCGCGACCTTCGTCGCCAGGGTCGCGTCGTCCACGCCGGTGCCGCGCCCGGTGACGGCCGCCGGCGGGGCGCCGGTGAACGCGCAGACCAGGGCGGCCGATGCGGTGGTGTTCGCGATCCCGAGGTCGCCGGCGACGAGCAGGCGGTGGCCGCGGGCGACGAGGTCGTCGGCGGTGTCGACGCCGACCCGCACCGCGCGCTGCATCTCCTCGCGCGTCGCCGCCTGCCCGGTCGACAGGTCGCCCGTCCCGCGCCGGACGCTGCGCCGCACCAGGTCGGGCGCGATCTCCGCCGCGGGGGGCTCGACGAGACCGACGTCGACGACACGGACCACGGCGCCTGCCTGGCGGGCGAGCACCGCGACGGCGGCCCCGCCGTCGAGCACGGTGCGCACCATCGCCCCGGTGACCTCCTGCGGCCACGGCGACACGCCCCGCGCGTGGACGCCGTGGTCGGCGGCGAACACCGCGACCGCCACCGGGTCGACCACAGGCTCAGGGTCACCGGTGGCGGCCGCGAGCCGCGCCGCGAGGTGCTCCAGCGCGCCGAGCGACCCGCGGGGCTTGGTCAGGTCGTGCTGACGTCGCCAGGCGGCAGCGGCGGCCGCGGCGTCGTGGCCCGGGACTGCGGCGAGGGTGCGGGCGAGGACGGCGGCGTCCGAGCCCTCCTCAGGGGGCTCGTCGGCTGCGGTGTCCGGACCTGTCACGGCGGGCTCCTGCGGGTCGGGGTCGCTTTGACGGACCTGGGGGGGCGTGGGAGGGTCGCGGCGTCCTGCGAGCGGGAAAGCCGGTCGAAGTCCGGCGCTGACCCGCAACCGTAGGCCGCCCGCCCCGCTCCGTGCGGTCGCGGGCGGCGAGCCGGAGCGCCGCGCGTAGACAGGTTCCGTCGTCGTCCGTCGTGGTCAGCGGACAGGAGCCGGGGACGCGTCCTGCCCTCCGGCACCCCGTCGTGCAGGAGGTTCTCCGCTCGTGAAGCGTCCCAGCCAGTCCACCCCCCGACGCCGTCGCGCCCCGCTGGCGTGGCTGTTCGTGCTTGCGCTGCTCTCCCCCGCCCTGGCGGTGGCTCCGGCAGGTGCCGCCACGAGCACCGAGACCCGCGGCACACAGACGAGCGGCACCGACACGTCCGGCTTCCGGTTCTGGGGCTACTTCCACCTCAGCGACGGTGACTGGGCGTTCGCCGAGACCGGCCCTGACGGGTTCGACCCCGCGGACGGCGACGTCGAGGGCTGGCGATACGCCGCAGCCACCGCCGAGGACCCCCGCTTCCCGCGGGCGACACCCACGTTCGAGGACATCTGCGGCGGCACCGAGGCCGGTGACGGCGAGAAGCGCGTCGGGTTCGTGATCGACGCCGGGCGTCCCGCAGACGGCGAGGACGGCGCCACGCCGCCGGAGCCGCGCGCCGCGTGCGCGGTGGTCGACGCGGCCGCGAACGGCGCCGACGCCCTTGCCGCCGTCGCCGAGGTCCGGGCTGACCCCGGCGGCCTGACCTGCGCGTTGGACGGCTACCCCGCGGACGGCTGCGGCGACCCGGTCGCCCAGCTCTCGCCGGAGGCCCTGCAGCCGGACGAGCAGGTCCAGCTCGCCGGGCTGGCGGACTCCGCCGATCCCCAGGCGACGGCGACCGACAGCACGACGGACAGCGCTGCCGCCACCGCCGCCGACGACGACGGGATCGGCGCGACGGTGTGGGTCGCCCTCGCGGTGGTCGTCGTCGTCGCGGCCCTCGCGCTGCTCGCACTGCGCCGCCGCCGCGCCGCCGGCGGGGACTGAGAGCCGGGCGGTCCCGCCGTGCTGCGTCCCGTCGACCGCCCGGACCTGCCCCGGCCGCTGCACCCCGTGGCCTGGTGGGTGTGGGCAGTCGCGCTGGCCGCGGCGGCGAGCCGCACCACGAACCCGCTGCTGCTGCTGCTCGTCGTGGCCGTCGCGGCCTACGTCGTCGCCGCCCGACGAGAGCTGGGGACACCGCCGGTCTTCGCGACGTTCCTGTGGATCGGCCTGTTCGTGATCGTGATGCGGGTGCTGGCGCAGGTGCTCCTCGGCGGCGGGACGGGAGGTAGCACCGTGCTGCTGCGGCTGCCGGAGCTGCCGCTGCCGGACCTGTTCGGCCGGCTCCGCCTCGGCGGCACGGTCACGCTCGAGGAGGTGCTCTTCGCGCTGTACGACGGGATGCGCCTCGCGGCGGTGCTCGCCTGCCTCGGTGCCGCGAACGCGCTGGCCAGCCCGCGGCGGCTGCTGCGCCACGTGCCCGCGACCCTGTATGAGGTGGGGACGGCGGTCGTCGTCGCCCTCACCTACGCCCCGCAGCTCGTGGACGACGCCCGCCGTGTCCGCCGGGCGCGGCGGCTGCGCGGTCACGCCGGCCGGGGGCCCCGGGAGCTGGCACGGCTCGCCGTCCCGGTGCTCGAGGGCGCGATGGACCGGGCCCTGGCGCTCGCCGCCGCGATGGAGTCGAGGGGCTACGGGCGCACCGTGCACCGGACCACGGGGCGCCGTCGCGCCGCCACGGCACTGACCCTGCTCGGCCTCGGGGGCGTCGTCGCGGGCCTGTACGGCCTGCTCGACCAGGGCTCGCCGCCGCTGCTGGGGCTGCCGCTGCTCGTGGTCGGGGCCGCGGCGTCAGCGCTGGCCCTGTTCGTCGGTGCCCGCAGGGACCCCCGGAGCCGGTACCGGCCCGACCCGTGGGCGCTGCCGGAGTGGCTCGTGGCGGGGTCGGGGTGCTGTGCCGCCGCGGCCGTCGTGGCGGCCGCGGCCGCCGGCGCCACGGACATCGTGCCGCCGGCGTCCCCGGCGCGCGTGCCGGCGCTGCCGCTGCTGGCCGCGGCAGGCGTGCTGGTCGCCCTGACGGCGGCGTGGACCTCCCCGCCGCCCCCGTTGCGCGCCGCCGCCGAGCACCCGCGCTCCGGCGCGACCGCGCGCACGCCTGCCGTGACGGGGGCGCCGTGATCCGCTTCAGCGCGGTCGGTGTGCGCTTCGCCGGCAGCGACTCCCCCGCCCTGGCCGACGTCGACCTGCACGTGCCGGAGGGCGAGCTGGCGCTCGTCGTCGGGCCGACGGGCTCGGGCAAGTCGACGCTGCTCGGCTGCGTGAACGCCCTCGTGCCGCACTTCACCGGCGGAGAGCTCTCCGGCCGCGTCGTCGTGGACGGCCGGGACACCCGCGAGCACCGTCCCCGCGACCTCGCGGACGTCGTCGGGGTCGTCCGCCAGGACCCGCTGTCGGGGTTCGTCACCGACACCGTCGAGGAGGAGCTCGCGTACTCCCTGGAGGTGCTCGGCGTCGACGGCACCGCGATGCGCCGCCGTGTTGAGGAGACCCTCGACCTGCTCGGGCTCGTCGACGTGCGCGCGCGGCCGCTGCGCAGCCTGTCGGGCGGGCAGCAGCAGCGGGTCGCGATCGGGTCGGTGCTCGTCGCCCACCCGCGGGTCCTCGTGCTCGACGAGCCGACGTCCGCCCTCGACCCGGTCGCCGCCGAGGACGTGCTCGGCAGCCTGACCCGTCTCGTGCACGACCTCGGCCTGACCGTGCTGCTCGCCGAGCACCGCCTCGAGCGGGTGGTGCAGTACGCGGACCGGGTCGTCGTCGTCGAGGGCGGGCGGGTCCGCAGCGACGCGCCGGCCGCCGCGATGCTCACCTCCCCGGTGCGCCCACCCGTGGTCGACCTCGGCCGGCTGCTGGACTGGTCGCCTCTGCCGCTGTCGGTGCGCGACGCCCGCCGTGCCGCGTCCGGGCTCCGGCGACGGCTCGACGGGGTCGCACCGCCGGCCGCGGAGCCGCACGCCCCGCGTCCCGTGCAGGCACGCGTCGAGTCGCTCGTCGTCCGCCGCGGCGCCACGCCCGCCCTGCGCGGCGTCGACCTCACCCTCGGCGGTGGCGAGGTCGTCGCCCTGATGGGCCGCAACGGGTCCGGCAAGTCGACATTGCTCGCGGCGCTCGCCGGGCAGCTGGCGCCGCGCTCGGGCACGGTGCGCCTCGCAGGGGGTGACGAGGCCCCGCACGTCACCGCCCCCGCCCGGCTCGTGCGCCGGGTCGGTCTCGTGCCGCAGGACCCGACGCTGCTGCTGTACGCGGAGACGGTCGCCGCAGAGTGTGCCGGCGGGGACGCCGACATGGCCGCGGCGCCGGGCACCTGCCGCGGCCTGCTGGCGGACCTGGCGCCGGAGGTGGCCGACGACGTCCACCCGCGCGACCTGTCCGAGGGGCAGCGGCTGGCGCTCGCGCTGGCCGTCGTCCTCGCGGGGGAGCCACCGGTGCTGCTGCTCGACGAGCCCACGCGCGGTCTGGACTACGGCGCCAAGGCACGACTCGTGGCGCACCTGCAGCGGCTCGCGGCGGCCGGTGCCGCCGTCGTCGTCGCGACCCACGACGTCGAGCTCGCCGCGGACGTCGCGGACCGCGTGCTCGTGCTCGCCGACGGCGAGCTCGTCGCGCAGGGGGACGCCGCTCGGGTGCTCGCCGCGTCCCCGGCGTTCGCCCCCCAGGTCGCGAAGGTGATGCACCCGGCGCCCTGGCTGACCGTCGCGGACGTCGCGGCCGCGCTGGAGCCGGCGTCGTGAGCGGAGCCCTGGCGGCGACCGGGCACGCGCCACCGCGCCGCCCCCGCCGACGCGCCGTGCTGCCGATGCGTGCCGCGCCGGCGGCGTCGCTCGTGCTCACCGGCGCTGTCGGGGTCGCCGCGTTCGGCTGGCCGTTCCTGCTCGGCGCGGGAGGTGCCGGCGACCACACCGGCGACGCGCCCTGGCTGTTCGTGCTGCTGATGGCGCTGCTCGGCGCCGTGGTGACCGCCGAGCTCGGGGCCGGCGGGCTCGACGCGAAGACCGTCGCGGTGCTCGGCGTGCTCGCCGCCGTCGGCGGGGCGCTACGTGTGCTGGGGGTGGGGACGGCCGGGCTGGAGCCGATGTTCTTCCTGCTCGTGCTCGCAGGCCGCGTGCTCGGGCCGGGGGCCGGTTTCCTGCTCGGGGGGCTCGCCCTGCTGGTCGGCGGGTTCCTCACCGGTGGCATCGGGCCGTGGACGCCGTTCCAGATGTTCGCGGCAGGCTGGGTGACCCTGTTCGCAGGTCTGCTGCCGCGGGCGTCGGGCCGGGCAGAGCTGTGGCTGCTCGCCGGGTACGGCTTCGTCGCCGGGCTCGCCTACGGCGCGGTGATGAACCTGTGGTTCTGGCCCTTCCTCACGACCGGCGCCCCCGAGGGGGCGGCGTTCGTGGCGGGCGCGCCGGTGGCGGACAACCTGCGTGCGTACGCGGTGTTCTACGCGGCGACGTCGCTGGGCTGGGACCTGCCGCGGGCGCTGCTGACGGCCGTCCTGTGCGTCGTCGCAGGGCGTCCCGTGCTGGCGACCCTGCGCCGGGGCGTGCGGCGGGCCTCCTTCGCGCCGGAGGGCTGACGCGGCGTGGAGGTCGTGCTGCTCGGCACCGGGTCCGCCGACGGCTGGCCGAACGCGTTCTGCCGGTGCGCCTCGTGCTCGGCGCAGGCGAGCGCCGGCGTGCTGCGCTCGCCCACGTCGGCGCTCGTGGACGGCGTCCTGCTGCTCGACTGCGGACCCGAGACCCCCCGGTCGGCGCTGCGCGCGGGGCGCCGCCTGGACGACGTCACCGCCGTCCTGCTCACCCACGGACACCCCGACCACAGCGCGCCGATGGCGCTGCTCGCCCGTCACTGGGCCGGCCGCGACGCCGCCTCGCTGGACGTCGTCGGGCCGGCCGCGGTGCTGGAGCAGTGGCGGGCGTGGGCCGACCCCGACGCGCCGGTGCGGTGGCGGGGCGTCGAGGCCGGGGCGGACCTGACGGTCGCCGGCCACCGGGTGGAGGTACTGCCCGCCGCGCACGACGCGCCCGCCGTGCTGTACCTCGTCACCGACGCGGCCGGTCACCGGCTGCTGCACGGCTGCGACACCGGACCGCTGCCGGACGCCGCCGTGGCCGCCGCCGCGCAGGCCCGGCTCGACGTGCTGCTGCTCGAGGAGACGTTCGGGGACCACCCCGGCCACGGCACGGCCCACCTCGACCTGACCACGTTCCCGCGCCAGCTCGCCAGGCTGCGGAGCGCGGGCGCCCTCGACGACCGGACCGTCGTGCGGGCGGTGCACCTCGGCCACCACAACCCGCCCGAGGCGCGGCTCGACGCACGGCTCGCCGCCTGGGGCGCCGGCGCCGGCCGGGACGGCGAGAGGATCGTCACCGGCGACTCCGTTCCCGACGCGCGGGCTCGCGCGACGTCGGGCCGGGTGCTCGTGCTCGGCGGCGCCCGCTCCGGCAAGTCCACGTTCGCCGAGCGGCTGCTCGCCGACCGGGACGACGTGCTGTACCTGGCCACCGGGCCCGTGCCCGACGGCTCGGACCCGGCCTGGGCCGGGCGCGTCGAGAACCACCGGCGACGTCGCACCCCCGGCTGGACGACGGTCGAGACGGCCGACGCCGCCGCCGCCCTTCGGGAGGCCGACCGCCCGGTGCTGCTCGACTGCGCCGGCACCTGGCTGGCCGGCACCCTCGGCGCGTGCGGCGCCTGGGACGACGCGCCGGGCTGGCAGGACCGGGCCGGTGACGCCGTCGACGATCTCGTCGCCGCGTGGTCGGCGCTGCCGGTGCCCGCGGTCGCGGTGAGCAACGAGGTCGGCTCAGGCGTCGTGCCGGCGACGGTCTCGGGCGGAGTGTTCCGTGACTGGCTGGGGCGGCTGAACCAGCGCCTCGCGGCTGCCAGCGAGCGCGTGGTGCTGACCGTCGCGGGCCGCGCCGTCGAGCTGCCGTGACGCCGGGCCGACCCGGGCCACCGCCGTCCGGGCCGCGACCGGGCCGGGCACTGCTCACCGACGCGCTGCTGCTCGCGGTGGGGACCCTGACCGCGGTGCCGGTCCCCGCGCCGTCCCGCGTCGACCGCCGAGTCGCGGGCACGGCGCTGGCGCTTGCGGTCGTGCCGGCGCTGCTGACCGGCACGGTCGGTGCCGCCGCGGTCGCCGCCGGTTCGGGACTCGGCCTGCCCCCGGCGCTGGCGGCGGTCGCCGCCGTCGCCGCGGTCGCCCTCGCCGGCCGTGGCCTGCACCTCGACGGCCTGGCGGACACCGCGGACGGGCTCGCGGCGTCCCACGACAGGGAGCGGGCGCTGGCGGTGATGCGCACCGGCGACGTGGGGCCGCTGGGCGCGGCGACCCTCGTGCTCGTGCTCCTCGCGCAGGTGACCGCGCTCGGCGAAGCGGTCGCCGCAGGCGCGGCCACGGGCGCGGCGGCCGTGGTCGTCGCGGTGCTGGCCGGGCGCACCGTGCTGCCGCTGCTGTGCGTCCTGCCGTGGCCGGCCGCGCGCGCCGACGGCCTGGGCGCGGCGGTGGCCGGCACCGTCCGCCTGCTGCCCGCGCTCGCGGCGGCCGGCGTCGCGCTCGCGCTCGCCGCCGGTCTCGCCGCGGCGGGCGGCGTGGCGGCGGGAGTGGGCGTGGCTGCGGTCGTGGTCGGCTGGGTCGGCGGGCTCGCGGTCGCTGCGCACGCCGTCCGGCGCCTCGGTGGCACGACCGGCGACGTGCTGGGGGCGGCCGTCGAGGCGGCGACCACCGGCGCCCTCGTCGTCCTGGCCGCTGCCACCTGACCGCCGCGCCGCCGACACGCTGCAGCGACGAGCCGGCCGCCCGGGCCGCACGCGCTCCTGAGGGGCGGATCACGCCAGTCCCCGGCTGGCACAGGGCGCCCCCGTGCCAACCCGGTTGGCACAGGGCGCCCCCGTGCCAACCACAGGTTGGCGTGACCGCGCCCAATCGACCGTTTCGGCGCCGGGATGTCGGGGACGCCGGGCCTCAGGACACGTCGACGGTCGTCACCGACCCGGTGGGGACGTCGACCCACGCGACGTCGCGGTGGCCACGCCCGGCGAGGACGGCGAGCAGCACCCGCAGCGCGTCGCCGTGGCTCACCCACACCTGCTGGCCACCCCAGCGCCCGGCGCCCGCGACGAACGACGACAGGCGCGCGTGGACGTCGGCGACGCTCTCGCTGCCGGGCCCGCCCCAGCGCACCTCGCTGACGTCCACCCCGGGCGGGCACGCCAGGGCGGCAAGCCCATTCACCGGGCGGCCCTCCAGGTCACCGAGAGCCTGCTCGCGCAGGGCGGTCTCCGGCGTGACCGGGACGCCGAGCCGTCCCGAGACGACGTCCGCCGTCTGCCGGGCCCGCAGCAGGTCGCTGCTGAGCAGGGCGTCGCAGTGCCCGCCGGCCAGCGCCGCCGCCACCGCCACAGCGGTCGACCGGGCCTGCGCCCGACCGGCTCGTGTCAGCGGCACGCCGGCCGCCTGCCCCTGCACCCGGTGCTGCGCGTTCCACGTGCTCTCGCCGTGCCGGACGAGGTGCAGCCGCACCCGGGCCCCGCGTCAGCCGGACCGGGTGGAGGTGTCGACGAACGGCGGCTTCACGACGCGGCACCGCAGCTGCCGGTCGCGGACGACGACCGACACCTCGTCGTCCGAGGTCACCGACCGGTCGAGCAGCGCCAGCGCGACGCCCTGCTTCAGGGTCGGGGAGAAGGTGCCGCTCGTGGTGCGCCCGACGACGGCACCGGAGGCGTCCACGACGTCGCAGTCGGCACGGGGAACACCGCGCTCCAGCGCCAGCAGCCCGCGTGACAGCGGCCCGGACTTCTCCGCCCGCTGCGCGGTGAGCACGTCGCGGCCCCAGAACTCCGGCTTGTCCCAGCCGACGGCCCAGGCGACGCGGCCCATCACCGGCGTGATGTCCGGCGACAGCTCGTGACCGTGCAGCGCGTACCCCATCTCGGTGCGCAGGGTGTCGCGGGCTCCGAGGCCGGCCGGGCGACCACCCCGCCGCGAGACCTCGGTGGCGATCGCGTCCCACAGCGGTCCCGCGTCGCGCCAGCGGGGCAGCAGCTCGTACCCTTGCTCGCCGGTGTACCCGGTGCGGCACACCACGACCGGGGAGCCGTCGTGCTCAGCGTCGGCGAAGGACATGTACTCGTGGCCGGTGGGCAGGCCGACCGCGTCGAGCACCTCAGCGGCGAGCGGGCCCTGCACGGCCAGCACCGCGTACGTCTCGTGCTCGTCGACGACGTCCACGTCGCCGGCCGCCTCGGCCAGCCGGCGCGCGACCTCGGCGGAGTTCGCCGCGTTCGGCACGAGCAGCACGTCGTCGTCGGAGCGCCAGTAGACGATCAGGTCGTCGACGACGCCGCCGGTGGCGTCGTCGCAGCACAGCGTGTACTGCGCCTTGCCGGGCGCGATCCGGCGCAGGTCGTTGGTCAGCGTGCGCTGTACCAGCTCGGCTGCGCCGGGCCCGCGCAGGGCCACCTTGCCGAGGTGGCTGACGTCGAAGACGCCGACGCGCTCGCGCACGGCCGCGTGCTCGGCGAGCACCCCGCCGCCGGGGTACTCCAGCGGCATCGACCAGCCGCCGAAGGGCGCCATCTTCGCGCCGGCGGCGGTGTGACGGTCGTGCAACGGTCCGGTGCGCTCCGCGTCCTGCTCGCTCATGGCGGTCGAACCTACCGCCGGGGGGTGACGTCACCCACCGCCGCTAGCATCCCCGCCGACGAGGACGACGACCGACGACGACGCCGGCGGGCCACCGCCCGGCACGGGAGGCAGCCGCGTGACCACCGTGACCCTGACGGGCAAGGACCCCAAGAGCGTCAAGGCGGACGCGCTCGTCGTCGCGGTGGCTGCCGGGGACGGCGAGGCCCGGCTGCTCGGGTCCGACGTCCTGCCGCAGCCGCTGGCGCGCTCGCTGGCCTCGTCCCTGACGGCCCTCGGTGTCAGCGGCCGCGCCGACGAGGTCCGCCGGGTGCCGTCCGGCGGCGAGCTGGCCGCGCCGGTCGTCGTCCTGACCGGCATCGGGACCGTCGACGGCTCCCCCACCGCCGAGTCGCTGCGACGGGCCGCCGGCGCCGCCGTCCGCGAGCTGGCGGGCACTGCGTCCGTGGCCCTCGTGCTGCCCGCCGAGGAGGTCGCGGACGCCACCGCCGTCGCCGAGGGAGCCCTGCTCGGGGCCTACCGGTACACCGCCTACCGGCGGCGCACGGCGCCCGAGCACAAGCCTGCCGTCGAGTCGCTGCACCTCGTGACACCGCGGCACCGGGAGAAGGCACTGCGGGCGGCCGTGGACCGTGCGCACGTGCTCGCCTCGGCGGTCGCCGGGGCCCGCGACCTCGTGAACTGCCCGCCGCTGGACCTGTTCCCGGCGTCCTTCGCCGACGCGGCCCGCGAGGCGGCCAAGGACGCCGGCGTCAAGGTCACCGTGCTCGACGAGAAGGCGCTCGCGCGTGGCGGCTACGGCGGCCTGCTCGGCGTGGGGCAGGGGTCCAGTCGGCCACCGCGGCTGGTGAAGCTCGCCTACGCGCCGCGCGGCGCGAAGCGGCACGTCGCGCTCGTCGGCAAGGGCATCACGTTCGACTCCGGCGGTCTGTCGATCAAGCCGGCGGCGGGCATGGAGACGATGAAGCTCGACATGGCGGGCGCCGCGGCCGTGATGCACACAGTGATCGCCGCGGCCCGGCTGGAGCTGCCGGTGAAGGTGACCGGCTGGCTGTGCCTGGCCGAGAACATGCCCTCGGGCACCGCCCAGCGCCCCTCCGACGTGATCACGACGTACGGCGGGCGGACCGTGGAGGTGCTCAACACCGACGCCGAGGGACGCCTCGTGCTCGCCGATGGCCTCGTCGCCGCCGGCGAGGAGGAGCCCGACGCGATCGTGGACATCGCCACCCTCACCGGTGCGCAGACCGTGGCCCTGGGCAACCGGGTGTCGGCGATCATGTCGTCGGACTCCGGGCTCGGCGAGCAGGTCCGGGCGGCCGCCGACCGCAGCGGCGAGCAGTTCTGGCCGATGCCGCTGCCCGACGAGATGCGCGCGTCGCTGGACTCCCAGGTCGCCGACATCGCCAACATCGGCGACCGCTTCGGCGGCATGCTCACCGCAGCGCTGTTCCTGCGCGAGTTCGTGGCGCGCCGCGGCGGCGCCGACGCCACCGACGGGGCGGACCGGATCCCCTGGGCGCACCTCGACATCGCGGGTCCCGCGTTCAACGACTCCGCACCCCACGGCTACACCGGCAAGGGCGGCACCGGGGTCGGCGTGCGGACCATGCTGGCGCTGCTGGAGGACGTCGCCGCGAGCGCATGAAGGCTCGGCCCCGTGCCACGCCCGGGCCCGGCGTGTCGGGTGGCCCGACGGCCGGCGGCGCCCGACGGCTCAGACGTAGCCGGGGCCGCCGTCGTCGCCGCGCTGGCGCTTGTTGAAGTCCCGCATCCGCTGCGGGTACCCGGTGAGGTTGACGTCGTAGACGGGGATGCCGACGCGCTTGGCGAAGTCGACCGCCTTGCGCGGGTCGGGCACGCGCCGCCGCGTCCACTCGCCGTCGTGGGCGACGAGCAGCAGGGTCGTCGGCGTCACGGTGGTGGCCGGCTCGACGAAGGCCTCGACGCCGGTGCGGGAGGCGGCGAAGTCGGCGAGGTGACGCTGCGCCTCGCCCCGCTTGCCGCTGCCGGTGCCGGGGGTCGAGCCGCCACCGGACCCACCACGACGCAGTCGCGCGAACAGCCCCATCACGCCTCCATCACCGGCCCGGCCGCCGGACCGGGGGAACCGTACCCCGGGACCCTGGGACGACCCCAGCCACCGGCGCACCACCATGCCCCGGCAACCGCCGGACGTCCGCCCGAGACGTCGACGGACCGGTAGTGCCAGGATGGGCCCCGCAGCACCGCCGGACAGCACGCATCGACGCGCAAGGGAGCGTTCCGTGGCCAACTCAGCCAACGGGCAGGACTTCGACATCGTGATCCTCGGGGGCGGCAGCGGCGGGTACGCCTGCGCCTTCCGGGCCGCCGAGCTCGGCCTCAGCGTCGCGATGGTCGAGAAGGACAAGGTCGGCGGCACGTGCCTGCACCGCGGCTGCATCCCCACGAAGGCGCTGCTGCACGCGGCAGAGATCGCCGACTCCGCACGCGACTCCGAGCACTACGGCGTCAACGCCACCCTCGAGGGCATCGACATGGCGGGCGTCAACAAGTACAAGGACGGCGTCGTCGGCAAGCTGTACAAGGGCCTGCAGGGCCTCGCGAAGGCGCACAAGGTCACCGTCGTCGAGGGCGAGGGCCGCCTCGTAGACGGCCACACGGTCGAGGTCAACGGCGAGAGATACCGCGGCAAGCACGTGGTGCTGGCGACCGGCTCGTACGCCCGGTCCCTGCCGGGCCTGGAGCTCGGCGGCCGGGTCATCACGAGCGACCAGGCCATCGCGATGGACCACGTGCCCGACAAGGTCGTCGTCCTGGGCGGTGGCGTGATCGGGGTGGAGTTCGCCAGCGTGTGGCGCTCGTTCGGCACGGAGGTGACCATCGTCGAGGCTCTCCCCCGGCTCGTGCCCGGCGAGGACGAGGCCGCGAGCAAGGTGCTCGAGCGGGCGTTCCGCAAGCGGAAGATCGCCTTCAAGACCGGCGTGAAGTTCACCGGCGTGGAGCAGGACGACGACGGCGTGAAGGTATCGCTGGAGAACGGCGACACCCTCGAGGCCGACATCCTGCTCGTGGCCGTCGGGCGCGGCCCGACGAGCTCCGGCCTCGGCTACGAGGAGGCCGGCGTCTCCGTCGACCGCGGCTTCGTTCCCACGGACGAGCGCCTGCGCACCAACGTCGACGGGGTCTTCGCCGTCGGCGACCTCGTCCCCGGGCTCCAGCTCGCGCACCGCGGCTTCGCGCACGGCATCTTCGTGGCCGAGGAGGTCGCGGGCCTGAAGCCGGCCCCGGTCGTCGACACGATGATCCCCAAGGTCACGTACTGCGACCCGGAGGTCGCCTCGGTCGGGCTCACCGAGACCCAGGCCAAGGAGACGTACGGCGACGACAAGGTCGAGACCTACGAGTACAGCCTCGCGGGCAACGGCAAGAGCCAGATCCTGCAGACCGCCGGGTTCGTGAAGCTGGTGCGGGAGAAGGACGGCCCGATCGTCGGGGTGCACACCGTCGGTGCCCGGATGGGCGAGCAGATCGGCGAGGGCCAGCTCATCGTGAACTGGGAGGCCTACCCCGAGGACGTCGCCGCGCTGGTGCACGCCCACCCGACCCAGAACGAGTCCATGGGCGAGGCGCACCTCGCCCTGGCGGGCAAGCCGCTGCACTCGCACGGCTGACCGCCGCCGCACGCCGTCCCAGCGATCCCCCACGCCCTACAGCAGACTCGGAGCAGGAGACCAGATGTCCGACGTGGAGATGCCCGCACTCGGTGAGAGCGTGACCGAGGGCACCGTGACCCGATGGCTCAAGCAGGTCGGCGACACCGTCGAGGTCGACGAGCCGCTGCTGGAGGTCTCCACCGACAAGGTCGACACCGAGATCCCGTCCCCGGTCGCAGGGACGCTGCAGGAGATCGTCGTCGCCGAGGACGAGACCGT
>JBBRBF010000006.1:0-108175 GCA_038206105.1 Actinomycetales bacterium
CCGCGCACCTTGAGCACGTACTCCGAGCGCAGGCCCGAGGCGACGTCCTCGTCGCGGACGACGACCTGCGCCGTCCCGCTGGCGTCGCGCAGGTCGAGGAAGGCGACCCCGCCGTGGTCGCGGCGCCGAGCGACCCAGCCGGTGAGCGTGACGGTCTGGCCGGCGTGGTCGCGGCGCAGGGTGCCGGCCTCGTGGGTGCGGAGCACGGTGGGACCTTCCTGGCGTCGGGTGGTATCGGGTGGCGCCACCGGGCGCGGCGACCCGGGCGATCCTACGGAGCCCCCACCGGCACCGGCTCCGCCGCGTCCTCCAGCGCCCGGCCGCGCATCTCCGGCAGCCCCCACGTGGCAGCGGCGGCGATCACGAAGAACGCGCCGAAGACGCCGAAGAGCAGACCGGTGCCGCCGGCGTCGGTGAGCGGTGGCACGAGCAGCGGGGCGATGATCGAGGCGATTCGCCCGAACGCGGCGGCCGAGCCGGCACCGGTCGCACGCAGCGCCGTCGGGTACGCCTCTGGCGTCGCGGCGTACAGCGCACCCCATGCCCCGAGGTTGAAGAAGGACAGGGCCATCCCCCACACCAGCACCGACGTCTCACCACTGCCCTGGCCGAAGAGCACCGCGGCCACCGCGGACCCGGCCAGGAACGTCGACAGCGTGGCCCGGCGACCCCAGACCTCGACCAGGACGGCGGCGACGGCGTACCCGGGCAGCTGGGCGAAGGTGATCACGAGCGTGAATCCGAACGAGGTCACGAGGTCGTAGCCAGCGGCGACGAGCAGCGTCGGCAGCCAGATGAAGGCGCCGTAGTAGGCGAAGTTCAGGCCGAACCAGACGATCCACAGCGACGCGGTGCGCTGGCGGGTGCCGGGGCGCCAGAGGGCGCCGCGCCCTGGTCGCGGCGCCGGCGCGGACTCGGAAGCGGCCGAGGACGCGTCGGCGTTCGCGGTGGGCTCCATCCCGGCCGAGCGCTCGAAACGGCGGACGGCGGCCTCGGCCTCGGCGTGGCGCCCTCGCAACTCCAGGAAGCGCACCGACTCGGGCAGCCCGCGCCGCACCACCACCGCGTACAGCGCGGGCACGGCGCCGATCGCGAACGCCCAGCGCCAGCCGTTCTCGCTCGCCGGCACCACGAAGTAGCCGATCAGGGCGGCCAGCAGCCAGCCGACCGCCCAGAACGCCTCGAGCACGACGACGAGCCGGCCCCGGATCCGGGTCGGGGAGAACTCGCTGACCAGGGTCGAGGCCACCGGCAGCTCGGCGCCGAGCCCGAGCCCGATCACGAACCGGAACAGGAGCAGCGCACCGACCGACATCGCGAGGGCGGCCGCACCGGTGGCGAGCCCGTAGATCAGCAGCGTCAGGGCGAACACCTGCCGACGTCCGATCCGGTCGGCCAGCAGCCCACCGAGGCTGGCGCCGAGGGCCATCCCGACGAACCCGATCGAGCCGATCAGGGACAGGGACGTCGAGCCGAGGTTCCACTGCACCGACAGCGCCGCCATCACGAAGCTGATCAGGCCGACGTCCATGGCGTCGAGGGCCCAGCCGACGCCGGACCCACCGACGAGCCGGGCGTGCTCGCGGGTGAAGGGGAGCCGGTCGAGGCGCTCGGTGCGGCTCGCGGTGCTCGCGGTCTGGGTCATCCGCCCATCCTCACCGAGCGACGGCACCGGGCCGCACCCGGCCCACCAGACGAATCACTGGACAGGTGTTCGAGCGCAGGTACGCTGGTCGGGTGAGCATGGCGGTGCAGCCGTCCCTGCTGGACGGCGGCCTGGACGGCGGGACGGACGGCGCGCGGATCGGTCCGCTCGACGACACGGTCGAGCGGGTCGAGCTCGGGCGCGGCGCGTGGGTCGACGTCCGACGCGGGTGGGTGGCCGGCTCCGACGCGCTCTTCGACGCCCTGGTCACGGACGTGCCGTGGCACGCCGAGCGGCGCGAGATGTATGAGCGCGACGTGGCGGTCCCCCGGCTGCTGTGCTTCTACGGGGAGGACGCCGAGCTGCCGCACCCGGCGCTCGTCACCGCGCGGGATGCCCTCTCAGCACACTACGGCGACGAGCTCGGCGAGCCGCTGCGCACCGCGGGACTGTGCCTGTACCGCGACGGCCGGGACAGCGTGGCCTGGCACGGGGACACCATCGGCCGCAGCCGCACGCAGGACACGATGGTGGCGATCCTGTCCCTCGGCGCCCCCCGGACGATGGCGCTACGGCCCCGGGGGGGCGGCACCGGGCACCGGTACCCCCTCGGTCACGGCGACCTGCTCGTGATGGGCGGGTCGTGCCAGCGGACGTGGGAGCACGCGGTGCCGAAGACCGCGCGCCCGGTGGGGCCGCGGATCAGCGTGCAGTACCGCCCGCGCGGGGTGCGCTGAGCCTCAGCCGTCGCAGCTGCCCGCCCGCGCGGCCGGCACAGGAACTGCTTCCCGCCGGTGCGACGGCGCGGCGGACGGGGCCGCGGCGGCCCCTTCGTAGCGCAGCAGCACGAGGGTGAGATCGTCCTCGCCCTCGCACTCGCCAGCGCGTGCCAGCGTGATGAAGCGCTCCGCGAGCGTCTCCAGGTCGCCTCGGGCCGTGGCCGCCGGGACGTCCAGCAGTCGCGCCAGGCCCTCCTCCAGCGGCACGCTCCGGCTCTCCACGAGACCGTCCGTGAACAGGGCCAGCGTCGCGCCGCGCGGCAGCTCGAGGACCGTCTCGCGGAACGCCGTCCCCTGGTCGACGCCGAGCGGCAGGTGCGGGTCGAGATCCAGCGCCTGCCCCCGGCCCGAGGGGTCGACCAGAAGCGGCGGCGGGTGCCCGGCGTCGACGACAGTGACGGTCCCACGGCTCGGCGACAGCTGCAGGTAGCAGCAGGTGCCGAGGAACTCGGCGTCGGTCTGCGCCAGCAGTCGGTTCAGCCGCGACATCACCGCCGCCGGGCCGTGCCCCTCGGTGGCGTACGCGCGCAGCGCGCTGCGCGCCTGCCCCATCCGTGCCGCGGCCTCCAGGTCGTGCCCGACGACGTCGCCGATTGCGATCCCGACGTCCCCGCCGGGCAGGGGGATCACGTCGTACCAGTCGCCGCCGACCTCCATGCCGGCCGTCCCGGGCCGGTAGCGGACCGCGACGTCGACGCCGGGGACGCGCGGCAGGGGCGGGGGCAGGATGCCGCGCTGCAGCACGAGGGCGTTCTGCCGTTCGCGCTCGGCGCGGTGCGCCGTCTCGGTCAGGGTCTGGGCCAGCCGCCCGTTCTCCAGCGCCACGCCGATCTGGGACACCAGGGTCTCCAGCAGCTTCAGGTCCACGGCGCCGAAGCTGCCCGCCGCCCCGAGCCGGTTGCCCACGAGCAGCGCGCCGAGCGGCTCGACCCCGGGCCGGACGGGCGCGATCATCACCTGGCGCAGCGCGGGACCGCCCGGCGTGGCGACCGGCGGGTCGATCGCAAGCACCTGCGCGCGGGGGGACTGCAGCGCCCGTTGCAGCAGGCCGTCGATGCTGTCGAGCCGCAGCCCGCGGGACACCTCGGCCGAGTCCGCGGTGGCGGTCACGAGCAGCGACAGCTCACCGTCGCGGTTACCGAGCATCGCGAACTGGGCGGTCTCGGCGCGGAAGGTCGCGCAGGCGCTGGACAGCATCCGGCCCATACCGGTCTCCAGGTCGGGTGCCTCGACCAGCGCCCGCACCGAGCGGTAGAGGAACTCCAGGCTGTCGCGCTCCTGCCGCTTCAGCACGTACCCGCGGTAGGCGAGGAAGAAGGCGCCCACCGGCACCACGAGCAGCCAGCCGGCGGCCGGGTGCTGCCACGCGACGCCGACACCGAGGAGCCCCAGGCTGGCGCTGCCGGCCGTCGTCAGCAGGGCGAGGACGACCTGTTCGGCCAGTCTGCCGAGCTGGCGACGACCCTCCGACACCGAGATCGCCACGAAGATCGCGCCGGTGGAGACCGACGACGTGACGAGGACGGCGAGCAGCACCGCGGCCCAGCTGCG
This sequence comes from Actinomycetales bacterium, assembly GCA_038206105.1. Taxonomy (GTDB): domain Bacteria; phylum Actinomycetota; class Actinomycetes; order Actinomycetales; family JBBRBF01; genus JBBRBF01. Next base: position 3,976 of record JBBRBF010000006.1, read on the forward strand.
GGGTGTGAACCCGCCCTCCCCGGCAACCGCGTGGAACAGCACGACGGCGATCACGGCGCCGAGCCCGAAGTGCCCGAGGTTGAACACCAGCTTCAGGCCGTGCTGGCGTCGCTGCAGCAGCAGCGTGGCCCCCGTCCCCGCCACCGTGCCGAGCACGACGTCCTGCGGGGCGGCCAGGAACAACCCGAGCACCAGCGGCAGCTCGTTCATCGAGAACGAGTGCGCCTCCCGGCGGAAGTCGTAGTTGACCACCGCCACCTCGGCCAGGCAGAAGCCGATCGCGAGCGCCCACCACGGCAGCCCGACCGGCGCGGCCCGGACCGGCAGGCCGGCACCGACAGTGACCCACAGGGCGACTGCGGCGGCGACGATGCCGGCGGCCAGCAGCCAGAGCGACGCCCGGCCGGTGACCCCCCCGGGCACCCTGTGCCGGAGCAGCGCCCAGCCAGGCTGGGGTGCTCCCCGGCCGGGGGACGTCGCTGTCACCACTGCGCCGAGGACCAGGAGTTCCCCGTCCACGAGTTCCCCGTCCACGAGTTCCCCGTCCACGAGCCGCCGGTCCACGAGTTCCCGGTCCAGGAGTTTCCTGTCCACGAGCCACCGGACCAGGTCGTGCCCAGCAGCAGGCCGGTGAGCCACCCCGTCGCGCTCCAGGTGGTCAGGAAGACGCTGGTCTCCCCGACCAACGGCACGCCGTCCTTGGCGACGCGGGTGCTACCGCGGGAGAGCTCCAGCGAGCCGGTGCCGCGCGAGCGCGGCCAGTCCTGGACGCTGGTCGGCGTGGGCGCGGCGGCGGCGGCCGACACGTCGAGGGTCCCTGCCCCCTGGCCGACGGGTGCGCCCGCCAGCGGGCGGGCCGTCGAGGTGAGCAGCGCCTTGACCTGGTCGGGCGTGAGGCCGGGCCGCTGCTGCAGCAGCAGCGCGGCGGCACCGGAGACGACGGCGGCAGCCTGCGAGGTGCCGGAACCGCGGAAGAAGCGCTCCCCGAGGCGGGCCCCGGGGTGCTCACGGTCGAGCTGCGACCCCGCGTCGCGCAGGCTCACCACTGAGGCGCCCGGGGCGACCAGGTCGGGGCCGCGGACGGCGTCGCCGCGGCTGGACCAGGGTGCGACGACGTCGTCGTCGGCGGGGATCGTGCCCATGCCGTCGCTGCCGCCGACGGCGACCACGTACGGGTCGTAGGCGGGGTTGTTGATCCGGGTGTCGCCGAAGCCGTCGTTGCCGGCGGCGGCGACGACGACGACGCCGCGGTGCCACGCCTGCTCGACGGCGTGGGCGAGCGGGTCGACCCGGTAGTCCTGCACGCCGTCGGTGCCGAACGACAGGTTCATCACCCGGATGTTCAGACCGTTGCTGCGCCCGTGCTGCACCACCCAGTCGATGGCGGCGATCACCTGCGAGACGTCGGTCGCGCCGCCGGCGTCCGCGACCTTGAGGTTGACGACGCGGGCGTCGGGGGCGACCCCGACGAAGCGGGAGTGCCCCGCGGAGCGCACCGGGCTGGCGACGGCGTCGTCCCGGCCGGCGATGATGCCGGCCATGTGGGTGCCGTGCCCGTAGGTATCCAGGTAGCGGGCCTCATCGTTGCCGGACTCGAACGACAGGTCCGGACCGTTGACGACCTTCCCAGGCGCCCTCAGCCCGTCGACCGGGACGACACCGGAGTCGATCACGGCGACGTCGACCCCGGCCCCTGAGACCCCGTCCTTCCACACCGGCCGCGCCCCGATCGTGTCCGCGACGTGCGTCATGGAGCCGGGACCGAGCGAGGGGTCGGCAGTCGGGGCGTGCGAGAGCGTCACCGACGCGTCGGGGGTCACCCAGGCGACCGCCGGGTCCTTCGCGAGCTCGGCCACCGCCACCGGCGGCAGCTCGGCGGCGTGCGCGTCGATGACGTCCAGTCGCCGCGTGACCCGACCGCCGGCGTCGGCGACCGCCGCGCCGGCCGCGGCGACCTGCCCGGCGCGGGCGCCGACGATGACCGGCACCGCCTCGCCGGGAGCAGAGGCGCCGGACGCCTGTGCTGGGGCCCCCGCGGTGACGCACACCGCGGCGGACAGGGCAGCGGCGACGATCCCCGACGTCCACCGGTGGGACGACTTCCACAGGGCAGCGTTCATGGGTCTCCCTCGACGAGCAGTCAGCGGGGCGGCACCGCCCTGCGGCTGGTGTATCGGCAGGGACCGGACCGACCTTGAGGGCTTCGCGCGAAAACTTCGGGACAGCCATCCGGTCGGTGGAGCGACAACAGTATGTAATCGCACATGCGCACAATGCAACTATTGGGTCGTGCTCACCTGCCCGCGTGTCGCGGCGCTCCGAGCGGCGCTCAGTCGCCGCGGAGCACCTGCGGGACGAGGTCGTCCTCGGGGGGCGACCAAGAGCCCGGGTCGGCCGCGACCTGGTCACCGGAGCGGATGTCCTTCACCTCGTGCGCGCCGTCGGCCCCGGGGAACCACACGAACGGGACGCCGCGGCGCTCGGCGTGGCGGATCTGGCGCCCGAACTTCGCCGCGGACGGCGAGACCTCGGTGGCGATGCCGCGGGCGCGCAGGGACGCCGCGACCGCGTCGGCACCCGGCCGGGACGCCTCGTCGGCCACGGCGACGAGCACGCAGTGCGGCACCGACCGGCTCGCGCGCAGCAGGCCTCGCTGCAGCAGCGGCGTCAGGGTGCGGGTGACCCCGAACGACAGGCCGACACCCGGGTAGGTGGTGCGGCCGTCGTCCGCAAGAGCGTCGTAGCGGCCGCCGGAACAGACCGAGCCCAGGTGCTCGAACCCGGCCATCGTCGTCTCGTAGACCGTGCCGGTGTAGTAGTCCAGGCCCCGGGCCACCTTGAGGTCGGCCACGAGCGAGAACCCCTCGCGTCGCAGCGGTGCGGTCGCCTCGACGACGGCGACGAGCTCGGCGACCCCCTCGTCGAGCAGCGGGTCGGTGACGCCGAGGGCTGCGACGCGGTCCGCGAACGAGGCGTCGGGCGTGGCGATCGCCGCCAGGTCGAGGCACGCCGACGCCTGCGCCTCGCTCAGACCGGCGTCACCGCTGAGCAGGGCGCGCACGCCGTCGGGTCCGACCTTGTCGAGCTTGTCGACCGCACGCATCGCGACCGCCGTGTCGGGGGCGCCGATCCCCCGGTAGAAGCCCTCGACGAGCTTGCGGCTGTTCACCTGCATCGTCAGCGGAGGCAGCGGCAGTCGGCCGAGCGCGTCGGCCATCACGGCCGCGACCTCCGCCTCGTGGTGCGCGGCCAGCGAGCCGGCGTCCACGACGTCCACGTCGGCCTGGCGGAACTCGCGGTACCGGCCCTCCTGCGGCCGCTCGCCGCGCCACGCCTTCTGCACCTGGTAGCGGCGGAAGGGGAACTGCAGGTGGCCCGCGTTCTCCAGCACGTACCGGGCGAAGGGCACGGTGAGGTCGTAGTGCAGCGCCAGCGCATCGTCGCCCGTGGCGGCCGAGCGGTCGTCGTGCAGCCGCCGGACGACGTACACCTCCTTGTCGATCTCGCCCTTGCGCAGCAGCACGTCCAGCGGCTCGACGGCACGGGTCTCGATGTCGGCGAAGCCGTGCAGCTCGAAGGTGCGCGTCAGCCTCGCGAGCACGTCGCGCTCCACCGAGCGGTCGCCGGGCAGCAGCTCGGGAAAGCCCGACAGCGGGGCCGGGCGGTGCCGAGCGGCCATCAGCGGGCCACCTCGAGCAGGTAGGGGTTCGTGGCGCGCTCGCGGCCGATCGTCGTCGCGGGGCCGTGGCCGGGCAGCACGAGCGCGTCGTCCGGCAGCGGCAGCACCTGGTCTCGCAGCGACCGCAGCATCGCCTCGTGGTCGCCGCCGGACAGGTCGGTGCGCCCGATGCTGCCGGCGAACAGCACGTCCCCCGACACGACGGTCGAGGCGGCGTCCACCCCCGTCAGGTCGGCGGGCACGTCCGGCAGGGTGAACATCACCGAGCCCTCGGTGTGGCCCGGGGCGTGCACGACGCCGACCGTCAGCCCGGCGAGCTCGACGTCGGCGCGGCCGTCGAGCGTGCGGACGTCGTCCGGCTCGGTCCACGTGGCGCGGCGCCCGAACTGCTGCTCCAGGGCCGCGACCAGCGCGGGCTCGAGCGTGGCGAGGGGGTCCGCAAGCCGGTACGCGTCGTCGGCGTGCACGAGCACGGGGACGCCGTGGTCGGTGCACACCGGCGTCACCGAGTAGACGTGGTCCAGGTGGCCGTGGGTCAGCAGCACCGCCACCGGCTTGAGGAGGTGCTCCGTGAGGACCTCGCGGAGCCGGTCGAGGACCTCCACCCCCGGGTCGACGACGAGGCACTCGGTGCCGGGCGCAGTCGCCAGGACGTAGCAGTTGGTGCCGAACGCTTCGGCGGGAAAGGCGGAGACGAGCACCGCCCGACCCTACCCAGCCGGGTCCCCGACGCCGGGGGCCGCGGTGCCTACACTTCACCCTCGCACGGACCGCAGCAGGAGGAGGACGGGTGTCGCCGAGCAAGCGGGAGCGTCGGTACGCCCGCCAGCGGTACGACAAGTGGCAGGCCCGACGGGACCTCCGCACCGAGAGGCGCCGGCGTCGCGTCGTCTGGCTGCGCGTCGTCGGGGGCGTGCTCGCTCTCGTCCTCGTCGTGGGCGGCGTCTGGTGGTTCACGCGGAGCCCGGGCGACGACACGGCCGGCGCCGCTCCGGCCGCGACCGGTGATGTCGAGCCGACCGGCGGGACCGAGCCGACCGGCGAGACCGAGCCGGTGGACAGCCCGTGCCCCGCCCCTCCCCCGCTGCCCGCGGAACCCCCGCAGCTCGACGCGGCCCCCGACCCCGCCACCGCCGGCGAGGGAGGGCGGGTCGCCACGCTGGCCACCTCGTGCGGCGCCGTCACCGTGGAGCTGTTGGCCGCCGAGGCGCCGCAGGCGGTGGCGTCCTTCGTCTTCCTCGCCGAGCAGGACTACTTCGCGGACGCGCCGTGCCACCGCCTCACCACCGAGGGGATCTTCGTGCTGCAGTGCGGCGACCCGACCGGCAGCGGGCAGGGCGGACCGGGCTACACGTTCGGGCCCGTCGAGAACGCGCCGTCAGACGACGTCTACCCCACCGGCACCCTCGCGATGGCGCGGGTGCCCGGGGACGGGAGCAGCATGGGCAGTCAGTTCTTCGTCGTCTACGACACCTCCACGATCCCCGCGGACGACGCCGGCGGCTACACCGTCTTCGGGCGGGTCACCGGCGGTCTCGACGTCGTCAAGGGGATCGCCGCAGCGGGTGTGCAGGGCGGCGCCGGCGACGGCGCCCCCGTCGCCGGCGTGAGCATCGAGGCGGTGACGCTGCAGTGAGTGACGTGCCCCAGAGCGAGCAGCCCGAGACCGAGATGACCGCAGCCGAGGCGGGTGAGCAGCCGTTGCGGGCGGCCGCCGAGCAGCCCGAGGAGACGGCACCCGACGCTGAGCCCCCGGAGCGGGCTGCGCCGCCACTGGCTCCCCGGCCCGGCCCGCGCCCGGGTCCGCGCTCGGGTGCGGTGCCGACGCCCGCGCAGGTGCACCCACCCGCGGCGCCCGCCCCGCCGGTCGTGCCCCCTCCGGTCGCGGCGAGCGACCCGACGCCGTGGGGACGGGTCGCCGAGGACGGCACGGTGTACGTGCGCACCGAGGACGGCGAGCGCTCGGTCGGCTCGTTCCCGGACGCGGGCCCGAGCGAGGCCCTGGCCTACTTCGGGCGCAAGTACGACGAGCTCGCCGGCCAGGTGGAGCTGTTCTCGCAGCGGCTGCACGGCACCGACGTCCCCGAACAGGACGCGCGGCGCACGATGAAGCACCTGCGCGAGCAGGTCGCGGAGGCGCATGTCGTGGGTGACCTGGCGGCGCTGTCCGCGCGCCTCGACGCGCTCGACGCGCTGGCCGCCGAGCGCCGTCGCGAGGCCGACCGCGCTCGGAGCGCGGCGCGGCAGGAGGCGCTCGCCGCCCGGACCATGATCGTCGAGGAGGCCGAGCGCGTCGCCGGCACCGACCCGGAGCGGATGCAGTGGAAGCCGGCGGGCGACCGTCTGCGCGAGCTGTTCGACACGTGGAAAGAGGCACAGCAGAGCGGTCCCCGACTGGACCGGGCCGGCGAGGAGGCGCTCTGGAAGCGGTTCAGCCACGCCCGCACCACCTTCGACCGGCACCGTCGCCAGCACTTCTCCGCGCTCGGCGACCGCCAGTCCGAGGCGAGGGTGGCCAAGGAGGCCCTCGTGAAGGAGGCGGAGGCGCTGTCGGCGTCGACCGAGTGGGGGCCGACGAGCACCGCCTACCGGGCCCTGATGGACCGCTGGAAGGCGGCCGGCCGGGCCGCGCGCAAGGACGACGACGCGCTGTGGGCCCGCTTCCGGGCGGCGCAGGACGTGTTCTTCGAGGCGCGCAACGCGGCCAACGCCGCCACGGACGCGGAGTTCCGCGCGAACCTGGACGCGAAGGAGGCCCTGCTCACCGAGGCCGAGGCCCTGCTGCCGGTGACCGACCTCGGCGCCGCGCGCGCCGGCCTGCGCAGCGTGCAGGAGCGCTTCGAGGCCGTCGGCAAGGTGCCGCGGGCCGACATGGGGCGGGTCGAGAAGCGGATGCGGACCGTCGAGGAGGCGGTCCGGGACGCCGAGCAGCACCGCTGGAAGCGCAGCAACCCGGAGGCGAAGGCCCGCGCCGACAGCGCGACAGCCCAGCTCGAGGAGTCGATCGGTGCCCTGGAGGCGGACGTCGAGCGGGCCGCCGCCGCCGGCGACGACGCCGCCCGCCGCCGCGGGCAGGAGGCCCTCGACGCCCGGCGCGCCTGGCTGGACCAGGTGCGCCGAGCGGCCCAGGACTTCTCCGGCTGACTGCTCGGTCCACAGCCTGCGGCCAGGCGGCGGCAGCCGCGGACCCCGCGGGCGATGCTGGCGCGGTGACCTCCACCCCCACCTCCTCCGCCGGCGGCAGCGCCGTCACGTGGCTACGGTTGCCCGCTCCGACCTGGGGGCCGGTGCTCCGCCCCGGCCCCGGTCTGAGCGCCGGCGAGCTCGCGTCGCTGCGCGCCGACGGGCTCGTCGTCGCGGTCGCCGGCGGTGTCCACCTCGTCGCCGACCTCGCCGGCGACCCGGCCGCGCGTGCCCGAGCACTCGCGGAGCTGCTGCCGTCGCGCGCCGTCGCCGCCGGTGGCGCCGCGGCATGGGTGCACGGCGCCGGTCCGCCCGCCGACCCGGTCGACGCGCTCCTCCCGCCGGGTGCGGGGCCCTCGGCCACGGGCGTCCCCGGGCTGCGGGTCCGGTGCGCGGCCCTCGAGGCGGCTGACGTGGTCCGCGTGGGGGGCGTCGCGGTCACGTCCCCCACCCGCACGGCGAGCGACCTCGCGCGGTCGGACGACGCCGGCGCCGTGCCGCGGCTGCGGGCACTGCTGGCGCGCGGCGTCGACCCCGGCGACGTGCTGGCGTCGCTGGCGGGACGGCGGCACGCCACCCGGGCACGGCTCGTGGTGGCGGCGGCGCTGGAGCCGGCCGGATGAGGCTCAGTCCCCGCGGGCCCCCTCGACCTGCGCGGTGCGGGACCCGGTGAGCCGGTAGACGTCGAAGACGCCGTCGACGCGGCGCACCGCGGCCAGGACGTGGCCGAGATGGGCGGTGTCGCCCATCTCGAAGGAGAACTTGGAGATCGCGACCCGGTCGCCGGACGTCGCCACGGACGCGGACAGGATGTTGACGTGGCTGTCGGACAGCACCCTCGTGATGTCGGACAGCAGCCGTGACCGGTCGAGGGCCTCGACCTGGATCTGGACGAGGAACACCGAGCCCTGCCCGGGTGCCCACTCGACCTCGACGATGCGGTCGGGCTGGGCCTTCAGGCCCGCTGCGTTGCCGCAGTCCTGACGGTGCACCGAGACCCCCTGCCCCCGCGTGACGAAGCCGAGGATCGGGTCACCCGGAACGGGAGTGCAGCAGCGGGCGAGCTTCACCCACACGTCGTCCACGCCCTTGACGACGACGCCGGGGTCGCCGGTACGGCGACGGCGCGGGCTGCGCGACGGCAGCGTCGCCTCGGCCATGTCCTCCTCGGCGCCGTCGGCGCCGCCGAGCGAGGCGACGAGCCGGTCGACGACGTGGGCCGCGGAGACGTGGCCCTCGCCGACTGCGGCGTAGAGGGCCGAGACGTCCGCGTGGCGCATCTCGGTGGCGATCGCCACGAGCGACTCGTGGGAGAGCATCCGCTGGATCGGCAGGTGCTGCTTGCGCATCGCGCGGGCGATCGCGTCCTTGCCGCGCTCGATCGCCTCCTCGCGGCGCTCCTTGGAGAACCACTGCCGGATCTTGTTGCGGGCTCGGGGGCTCTTGACGAAGGTCAGCCAGTCCCGGCTCGGTCCGGCGCCCTCCACCTTGGAGGTGAACACCTCGACGACGTCGCCGTTGTCGAGGGCGGACTCCAGGGGCACGAGCCGCCCGTTCACGCGCGCGCCCATCGTCCGGTGCCCGACCTCGGTGTGGACGGCGTAGGCGAAGTCCACCGGGGTCGAGCTCGCCGGCAGCGCGACGACGTCCCCCTTGGGCGTGAAGACGAACACCTCGCGGGCGTTGATCTCGAAGCGCAGCGAGTCGAGGAACTCACCCGGGTCCTCGGTCTCCCGCTGCCAGTCGAGCAGCTGGCGCAGCCACGCCATGTCGTTGACGGTGCCGGTGTCGCCGTCGGGGGTGTCCTTCGCGCCGCGGACGGCGACGTCCTTGTACTTCCAGTGCGCGGCGACGCCGTACTCGGCACGGCGGTGCATGAGGTAGGTGCGGATCTGGATCTCGACGGGCTTGCCGCCCGGCCCGATCACGGTCGTGTGCAGCGACTGGTACATGTTGAACTTGGGCAGGGCGATGTAGTCCTTGAACCGCCCCGGCACCGGGTTCCACCGCGCGTGCAGCGCGCCCAGGACGGCGTAGCAGTCGCGCACCGTGTCGACGAGCACCCGCACCCCGACGAGGTCGTAGATGTCGGTGAACTCGCGGCCTCGCACGATCATCTTCTGGTACACGGAGTAGTAGTGCTTCGGCCGGCCGGTGACGGTGGCACGGATCTTGGCCTGCCGCAGGTCGCCGGCGACGTGGTCCCGGACCGTGGTCAGGTACTCCTCGCGGGCCGGGGCGCGGTCGGCGACGAGCCGCACGATCTCCTCGTACACACCGGGGTAGAGGGTCGCGAAGGACAGGTCCTCCAGCTCCCACTTGATCGTGTTCATGCCGAGCCGGTGGGCCAGCGGGGCGTAGATCTCCAGGGTCTCCCGGGCCTTGCGCGCGGCGGAGTCGGCCGAGACGTAGCGCCACGTGCGGGCGTTGTGCAGCCGGTCCGCGAGCTTGATCACCAGGACGCGGATGTCGCGGGCCATCGCCACGACCATCTTGCGGACCGTCTCGGCCTGCGCCGCCTCCCCGTACGTCACCTTGTCGAGCTTCGTGACGCCGTCGACGAGCATCGCGACCTCGTCGCCGAAGTCCTTGCGCAGGGTGGCCAGCGTGTACTCGGTGTCCTCCACCGTGTCGTGCAGCAGCGCAGCCGCCAGCGTGGGCGGGGTCATGCCGAGCTCGGCCAGGATCGTGGCCACGGCGACCGGGTGGGTGATGTAGGGGTCGCCGCTCTTGCGGAGCTGGCCGCGGTGGGCCCTCTCCGCGACGACGTACGCGCGCTCGACGAGCCCGGTGTCGGCGCGCGGGTGGTTCGTCCGCACCGTACGCAGCAGCGGTTCCAGCACCGGCGACGACGCCGTGTGCCGCGCCCCGCCGAGCCGGGCCAGCCGCATCCGCAGGCCGACGGGCGCGCCGTCGTCCTCGGCCGGGACCAGCGGCGGCAGGGTGGTCGCCGGAGCGGGCTGGGCGTCGAGTGTCTCGTCGACGTCGGGCTGGGCGCGCACGGACGACGTCTCCTCGCTCACCCGGGTCTCCCTCCGCGGCCACCGCTCGCCGACGGTGACGAGTCTACGCAGCCGGTGCCGGCCCCTCGCGTCAGAGCGTCGCCACGGTGGCGAGCCGCCGGCCGGGCAGCCGGTCGCGGCCGGCGAGGAACCCGATCTCCAGCAGCACCGCGAACGTCGCGACCTCGCCGCCGGCGCGCTCCACCAGCTCGCACGCCGCGGCAGCGGTGCCGCCGGTGGCGAGCACGTCGTCGACGACGGCGACCCGTTGGCCGCGCACGAACGCGTCGGCGTGCACCTCCAGCACGGCGCTGCCGTACTCGAGCTCGTAGCCGACGGCCAGGGTGTCGCCCGGCAGCTTGCCGCCCTTGCGCACCGGCACGAACCCGCAGCCGCGGTGCAGCGCCAGGGCCGCGCCGAGCACGAAGCCGCGGGACTCCACGCCCGCCACGACGTCGACGTCGCCGGGCAGCAGCGCATCCATCGCCCGCACCGCTCGGGCGAACGCCGGGCCGTCCGCGAGCAGCGGGGTGATGTCCTTGAAGATCACCCCGGGCTCGGGGAAGTCGCGGACGTCGCGCACCAGGGCGTCGACGTCCTCGCGGGCGCTGCTCACCGGCGCTTGCGGCGGGAGCCGCCGGGGCGGCCGCCCCGGTCGCGCCGCGGCTGGTTGCGCGGCGGCTGGTTGCGCGGCCCCCGGCGCCCGCCGGGTGACGCGTCCGACCCGGCCGGGGGGTCGGCGCCGGGGTCGGCAGGGGGGTCCCCAGGCTCGGCGTCGTCACGTTCCAGCACGGCCGTCGCCGGCCCGGCACCCGCGAGTGCGGTGGCTCCGGACGCGGTGGCCGCGCCGGGCGGCGCGTCGGTGGCCTTGCGGGCGTCGGCGCGGCGCCGTGCCTGCACCCGCTCGGCCTGGGCGACGATCGCGGGCTCCCGCTCGCGGAAGTGCACGAGCAGCGGCGTCGCGAGGAACACCGAGGAGTACGTCCCGGCGATGATGCCGATGAACAGTGCGAGGGCGATGTCCTTGAGCGTCCCTGCGCCGAGCAGGAAGGCACCGATGAACAGGATGCCCGCGACCGGCAGCGTGGCCACGACCGAGGTGTTGATCGAGCGCACCAGCGTCTGGTTCACCGCGAGGTTCGCCGCCTCGGCGTACGTGCGCCGGGTCCCCACGAGCACGTGCTCGGTGTTCTCACGCACCTTGTCGAACACGACGACGGTGTCGTAGAGCGAGTACCCGAGGATGGTGAGGAACCCGATCACCGTCGCCGGGGTCACCTCGAAGCCGACCGCGGCGTAGATGCCGACGGTGACGACGAGGTCGTGCAGCAGGGCGACCAGGGCCGCCGCGGCCATCTTCCAGGTGCGGAAGTACAGCGCGATCACGAGACCGACGAGCACGAGGAAGATCACCAGTGCGCGCAGCGCCTTGTCGGTGACGTCCTGACCCCACGACGGACCCACGAACGAGGACGTGACGGCCCCGGCGTCCACGCCGTACGCCTCGGCCAGCCCGCCCGCGACCTCGTCGGTCTCGGTGTCGGTCAGCCGCTCGGTCTGCACCCGCACGCTGTCGTCACCGAGGGTGGTGACCTGCGGGGTGCCGGCGCCGGGGACGACGCCCAGCACGGTGTCCGACGCCACGGACGTGTCGGACTGGGTGACCCCGGAGACCCGGAACTCCGAGCCGCCGCGGAACTCGATGCCGGGGTTGAGCTGGCGCACCCCGAGCAGCAGCAGCGACAGCAGGACGACGCCCCCGGCGATCGCGTACCACCGGCGGCGGTTGCCGACGAAGTCGTAGGAGCGCCGACCGGTGTAGAGGTCGTTGCCGAAGCGGGCAAAGCTGAACATCAGGACTCCTCCGTCCCGCCGGGACGACCCGACGTCGCGTCGGCGCGCTCGGCCGCGGCCTTGCGCTCGGCGGCCTTGCGCTCGGCGGCCTTGCGCTCGGCGATGGTCTGGCGGCCAGGGGTGGGTGCGTCGGCCTCGGCGGGCGCGTCGGCGCCCCGGCGTGCCTGCGTGCGGACCTGGCCGCGGCCCGCGTAGGCGACCGTACGACCGAGGTGCGCCGCGTCGAAGCCGGAGAGGCGGTGCCCGCCTCCGAAGAACCGCGTGCGGGCGAGCACGGCGACCATCGGGTGGGTGAACAGGACGACCACGATGAGGTCGATCACGGTCGTCAGGCCGAGGGTGAAGGCGAACCCGCGGACCCCGCCGACGGCAAGCAGGAACAGCACGAGCGCCGCGAGGAAGCTCACCGTGTCGGACGCCAGGATCGTGCGCCGGGCCCGGCGCCAGCCGTTCTCGACGGCAGCGACGAGGCTGCGCCCCTCGCGGACCTCGTCACGCACCCGCTCGAAGAAGACGATGAAGGAGTCCGCCGTGATGCCGATCGCCACGATCAGTCCCGCGACGCCGGGCAGGCTGAGGCGGTAGCCCTGGTACCAGGACAGCAGGCTGATCGTCAGGTACGTGAGCAGGCCGGCGATGCCGAGGCTCGCCACGGTCACCAGACCGAGTGCCCGGTACTGGATCACCGAGTAGACGACGACGAGCCCGAGGCCGATCAGGCCGGCGAGCAGGCCCCGCTGCAGCTGCTCCTCGCCGAGCAGCGCAGAGATCTGCGCCTCGGTCTGCACGTCGAAGGTGATGGGCAGCGCACCGAACTCGAGCTGGTTGGCCAGCGTGGTCGCGCTGTCCTGCGTGAAGCTGCCGCTGATCTCCGCCCGGCCGTTCGTGATCGGCGACTGGATCGCCGGGGCCGAGACGACGAGGCCGTCGAGCACGATCGCGAACTGGTTCTGCGGCGGCTGGAGGCCGAAGAGACGGGTGCTGGTCTCGCGGAACGCGCGCGACCCGGCGCCGTCGAGGTCGAGCTGGACGACCCACTCGTTGGTCGTGACCCCTTGGGAATTGGTGCGCAGCCCCGCCGTCGCGGTGTCGATCTGGGTGCCCTCGACCTCGACGGGGCCGAGCACGTACTTCGCGGCGCCGTCCTGGCTGCAGGCGACGAGCGGCTGGTCGGGCTCGCCCTCGACGCCGCCGGTGAGGTTGGCCTGGTCGGTGCAGTCGAGGTCGACGTACGCCTGCTGGATCTCCGGGGTGATCTGGGCGAGGTCGCTGGGCCCGGTCGGCTCCGGGGCCGGCGCGGGCTCGGTGGGGGCCGGTTCGGTGGCCGCGGGCTCGGTGGGCGCGGCGGCGGCCTGCCGCAGCGCGTTCGGGACGGCGCGCCCGTCCTGGGTCTGGGTGGGAGCCGGCACGAGCGACGCTCCGTCGGTGGGGGCCTCGGTGGCGCCGCCCGTCGGGACCTCGGTGGGGGCGTCGGTGGGGAGCTCGACGCCGGAGGGCTGCTCCACGAGCACCGGGCGGAACCTCATCTGGGCGCTCTGGCGGACGAGCTCGCGCGCCTCTCGCTGCTCCTGGGGGTCGCCCGGCAGCTCGACGACGATGTTCTGGCCGCCCTGGCTGGAGATCTCCGCCTCGGAGATGCCGGACGCGTTCACCCGCTGGCGCATGATCGCGATGGCCTGGTTGATGTCCTCGTCGCTGAGCTCGCCCTGGCCCGCCTCGACCCGCGGGGTGAGGATGATCTGCGTACCGCCCGCGAGGTCGAGGGCCAGCTTCGGCTTCAGGCTGGCGTCGGACCAGACCACCGCCGCGGCGAGGCCGCCGCCGAGCGCGAGGACTCCCACGAGCAGCACCACGAGGGTGCGGACCGGTCTCGAGGCGGGCGGGCTTGCCACGTGTGCGTCTCTTCTCGTGCTCGGGGGACCGCGGCGGGGCAGCCGCGGCGGCGGTCAGCTGGGCCGGTCGGTGGCGCCGGAGGTGCCGAGGTCGCCGGACTCGCCGGGCTCGGCGGCGGGGTCCGCGACGACGCGCGCGACAGCGGGCCGGGCCCACCGCATCCGTACCCCGGGGGCGACCTCCAGGTGCACCGTCTCGGCGTCCAGGTCGACGATCTGCCCGAAGAGCCCGGCCGTGGTCATGACGTGCTGGCCGACGGCCAGCCGCGCCTGCAGGGACCTGGCGTCGCGCTGCCGGCGGCGGTTCATCATGAAGATCAGCAGCAGCGGGAGCAGCAGGACGACGGGCAGGAACAGCTCCATCGGGTGGGTCACGTCCTTCCGGGGCGGTCAGCGCCCGCGCGTCGTCGGTTCGGCAGAGCCGGTGGTGTCGTCGGCGCTGCGGCCGCCCAGTGTGCCGTACGGACCGTGAACCAGGGGTCTACTCACGGTCAACGGGCCGGGCGCGCCGAGCGTGCCCCGACCGCTGCGGAGTCTAGGCGAGCGCCGATCACCGACCAAACAGCACGACCGAACAGCAGGGACCAGCGCGACTACAGGTCGAGGTCGAGCTGCGCGCCGGGAGGCGGACCGCCGTGCGCCCCCGGCGGCGCGGCGAGCCCGAGGTGCGCCCACGCCGACGGCGTCGCGACCCGCCCACGGGGAGTGCGCCCGAGCAGCCCCTCGCGCACGAGGAACGGCTCGGCGACGGTCTCCACCGTCTCCGGCTCCTCCCCGACCGCGACCGCGAGCGTGCTCAGGCCGACGGGCCCGCCGCGGAACCGCTCGCAGAGGGCGCGCAGCACGCCGCGGTCGAGCCGGTCCAGACCCAGGTCGTCGACCTCGTAGACCGCCAGCGCGGCGTGCGCTGCGGCGACGTCCACCCGGCCGTCGCCGCGGACCTGCGACCAGTCCCGCACGCGGCGCAGCAGCCGGTTCGCGATCCGCGGGGTGCCCCGGGAACGGCCGGCGATCTCGCGCGCACCCTCGGCGCTGAGGGCCAGCTCGAGCAGCCCGGCAGAGCGGTGCAGCACCTGCTCCAGCTCGGTCGTGTCGTAGAAGTCGAGGTGCCCGGTGAAGCCGAACCGGTCCCGCAGCGGCGCGGGCAGCAGGCCGGCGCGCGTCGTGGCGCCGACGATGGTGAACGGCGGCAGGTCGAGCGGGATGGCGGTGGCCCCGGCCCCCTTGCCGACGACGACGTCGACCCGGAAGTCCTCCATCGCGACGTACAGCATCTCCTCCGCCGGCCGGGCCATCCGGTGCACCTCGTCGAGGAAGAGGACCTCCCCGGGCTCCAGCGAGGACAGCACCGCCGCGAGGTCGCCGGCGTGCTGGATCGCCGGCCCGCTCGTGACCCGCAGCGGGGCGCCGAGCTCGGCTGCGACGATCATGGCGAGCGTCGTCTTGCCCAGTCCGGGCGGCCCGGACAGGAGCACGTGGTCGGGTGAGCGGCCGCGGCGGACGGCGGCCTGCAGCACGAGCGACAGCTGCTCGCGGACGACCTTCTGGCCGATGAACTCCGCGAGCCGCTTCGGCCGCAGCGCCGACTCCGCGGCACGCTCGGCGGCGTCGGAGCCGGTCGCCACGAGCCGCTCCGCTCCGACATCGACAGCGACGTCGGCTTCGGTATCGACCTCGGCACCGACCTCGACCGAGCCGTCGGCGTTGCGCTCGGCGGTCACCTCAGCCCCGCCCGAGCCGGCGCAACGCGGCCCGCAGCACGCCCGCGACGTCGGCGGCCGGGGTGCCGTCGGGACCGCCGTCGGCGGTCACCTCGGCCACCGCATCGGCGGCCTGGCGGGCGTTCCAGCCGAGCCCGACGAGGGCGTCGACGACCTGGTCGTGCCTCCCGGGCGCGCCCACCGGTGACGGCACGTGCGTCGCGGCGCCGGTACCGGCCGGGGCCGGGGCCGGGGGGCCGAGCCGGTCGCCGAGCTCGAGCACGAGCCGCTGGGCGCCCTTGCGCCCGATCCCGGGGACGCGGACCAGGGCGGTGAGGTCCTCGTCGGCGACGGCGCGGCGCAGCCCGTCGGGGCTGTGCACCGCGAGCATCGCCAGGGCCAGCCGCGGCCCGATGCCGCTGACGGTCTGCACCGTCTCGAACGCGTCCCGGTCGTCGGCGGCGGCGAACCCGAACAGCGTCAGGGACTCCTCCCGGACCACGAGCGAGGTGTGCAGCGTCGCCTCGCTGCCCACCCGCAGCTCCGCGAGCGTCGCCGGGGTCGCCGAGACGAGCATCCCCACGCCACCGACCTCCACGACGGCCGCGTCGAGCCGCACGTCGAGCACCGTCCCGCGCACCGACGCGATCACCGACCCACCTCCTGCGGGCGCCCGAGGCGGACACCTGTTCGACTCAGCAGACGGTAGCGCGCTCAGCGGGCCCGGGCGCGCAGCCCGGCCGCGGCGCGTCGCGCCCGCAGCGGGGTGTCGCGGGCGGCGGCTGCCCATGCGGCCTGCGCCGCGGTGGTGCCCGCGCCGGCGGCACGATCCCCCGCGGGGGCGGACCCTGGACCGGCGCCCCGCCAGAGCTGGCACACCGCGAGGGCCAGCGCATCGGCGGCGTCGGCCGGCCGGGGGGGCTCGGCGAGGTCGAGGATCCGGGTCACCATCGTCGTCACCTGCTCCTTGCCGGCCCGCCCCGAGCCGGTCACGGCGGCCTTGACCTCGCTCGGGGTGTGCAGCGTCACCGGCAGGCCGTGCCGGGCGGCGGCGAGCACCGCGACCCCGGAGACCTGGGCCGTGCCCATCACGGTGCGGACGTTGTGCTGGCTGAACACGCGCTCGACCGCGACGGCGTCGGGCCGGTACACCGCGAGCCACTCGTCCAGGGCGGCGGCCACGGCGAGCAGCCGGGCGTCGAGGGCGGCCGCGGAGGGCGTCCGGACGACGTCCACGGCGACCAGGGCGGCGCGGCGCCCCGCGCGGCCGTCGACGACACCGAGACCGCACCGGGTCAGTCCGGGGTCGACACCGAGCACGCGCACACGCTCAGCGTCGCAGCCCGGGCGCCCGGCGGGGTGACGGCGCGCGGGTAGGGCGGGTCAGCCGACCTCGGCCATCACCTCGTCGCTGACGTCGAAGGCTGCGTAGACGTTCTGCACGTCGTCGCTGTCCTCGAGCGCGTCGATGAGCTTGAAGATCTTGCGGGCGCCCTCGACGTCGAGGTCCACCTGCGTGGCGGGCACGAACTGCGCCTCGGCGGAGTCGTAGTCGATGCCGGCGTCCTGAAGCGCGGAGCGCACGGCGACGAGGTCGGTCGCGTCGCTGAGCACCTCGAAGGAGTCGCCCAGGTTGTTGACCTCCTCGGCGCCGGCGTCGAGGACCGCCGCGAGCACGTCGTCCTCGTCCAGCCCCTCGGCTGGCACGAGCACGACGCCCTTGCGGGAGAACAGGTACGCGACGCTGCCCGGGTCGGCCATCTGCCCGCCGTTGCGCGTGAGGGCCACCCGCACGTCGGACGCCGCCCGGTTGCGGTTGTCGGTCAGGCACTCCACGAGCATCGCGACGCCGTTCGGGCCGTACCCCTCGTACGTGATCGACTGGTACTCGGCGGCACCGGTCTCGGCACCCGAGCCGCGCTTGAGCGCGCGGTCGATGTTGTCGTTGGGGACCGACGACTTCTTGGCCTTCTGGATCGCGTCGTAGAGCGTCGGGTTACCGGCCGGGTCACCGCCGCCGGTGCGCGCCGCGACCTCGATGTTCTTGATCAGCTTGGCGAACATCTTGCTGCGCTTGGCGTCGACGACCGCCTTCTTGTGCTTCGTGGTGGCCCACTTGGAGTGGCCGGACATCGGTGCTCCCTCGGGTCAGGTTCGGCGCGGTGATCCTACCGCCGGGGTCGGTCACGCCCGGTCGCGCACCAGCTGCACGAACAGCGCGTGCACGCGGCGGTCGCCGGTCACCTCCGGGTGGAAGGACGTCGCCAGCAGCGGTCCCTGGCGGACCGCGACGACGGTGCCCGCAGCGGGGCCGTGCTGCACCCGGGCGAGCACCTCCACGTCCGGGCCGTGCTGTTCCACCCACGGTGCCCGGATGAACACCGCGCGCACCGGGGCGCCGTCGACCCCCGTCACGTCGAGGTCCTCCTCGAAGGACTCCACCTGGCGGCCGAACGCGTTCCGGCGCACCGTGACGTCGAGGCCGCCGAAGGTCTGCTGCCCGTCGCTGCCGTCGAGGAGCCGGTCGGCGAGCATGATCATCCCCGCGCAGGAGCCGTAGACCGGCATCCCGGCGGCGATCCGCTCCCGCACCGGCCCGGCGAGGTCGAATGCCCTCGACAGCTTGTCCATCGTCGTCGACTCGCCCCCGGGGACGACGAGGGCGTCGACGGCGTCGAGCTCGCTCGTCCGGCGCACCGGCACCCCCCGGGCACCGCTCCACGACAGCGCGGCGAGGTGCTCGCGAGTGTCCCCCTGCAGGGCGAGCACGCCGATGGTCGGAGAGGTCTGCGGCACGGCGGGAGCGTAGGCCGCTCAGGTGCTCACGGAGGCGACGAGGTCGCCTCGCGGCGCGACGGCACCGGGGTGCAGGGCCGCGGCGAGGGCCTCGACGCCGTCCACGACGCGCGGGCCGGGGCGGGTGACGACGGCACCGGCGTCCACCGCCAGCACGCGTGCCCCCGGCGGCAGCCTGTCGGCGACCCCGCGCGCCAGGCCGGTGGCGTCGGCCAGCCCGAGACCGCACGGCGCCACGAGGACGACGTCCGCGTCGGCCGCGCCCACGGCGTCCCAGGTCGTGGTCACCGAGCGGCCGCCCGGCTCGCCGAGCACCGGCTCGCCGCCCGCGGCGGCGAGCAGGTCGGGCACCCAGTGGCCCGCCAGGAACGGCGGCTCGGTCCACTCCAGCACGAGCACCCGCGGCCGGGGGCGCCCGGCCACGGCGGCGGCGACCGCCTCCAACCGCGCCGCGAGCGCGGACCGCAGGGCCTGCCCCGCGCCCGCATCGCCGCACGCGGTCGCCACGTCCACCGCGCCGTCGAGCACGTCCTCCAGGCGGCGCGGGTCGAGGGTGACCACAGCCGCTGGGCAGCCGGTGGCGGCCATCGCCTCGGCCACCGCGCCGGCGGGCAGCGCGCAGACCCGGCACAGGTCCTGGGTCAGCACGACATCGGGGTCGAGCTCGGCCATCGCGGCCGTGTCGAGGGTGTACAGCGGCTCGCCGGCCGCCGCGCGGGACCGGACCGCGGCGTCGATGCCGGCGGCGTCGAGACCGGCGGTGTCGAGCCCGCCGACGACGACCCGGGCGTCGGTACGTGCCCGCGCCGGGTGGTCGCACTCGAAGGTGACCGCGACGAGGTCGGCGTCCAGGCCGAGCGCGTAGACCCACTCGGTCGCCGACGGCAGCAGGGAGGCGATACGTCGTCCGGCCACGGCCCCGAGCGTAGGGTCCCCGCCGTGGCCGACACCGATGCCCTCGCCGACCTCGACGCTCTCGCCTCGCGCGCCGCCGACCTCGACGCGACGAGCCCGCTGGCCGGAATCCGGGACCGCTTCGAGCTCCCGGACGGCGTGGTGTACCTCGACGGCAACTCCCTGGGGGCGCTGCCCCGTGCCGTCCCGGACGCGGTCGCCGACGTCGTGCGCCGGCAGTGGGGCCACGACCTGATCGCGTCGTGGAACACGAACGGCTGGTGGGACGCCCCGACACGGGTCGGTGACGCGGTCGGAGCGCTCGTCGGGGCCGCCCCCGGGCAGGTCGTCGTGGGCGACACCACGTCGGTGAACCTGTTCAAGCTGTACGTCGCCGGGGCGCGGCTGCGTCCCGGCAGGCGGGTCGTCGTCACCGACCCGAGCTCGTTCCCGACCGACCTGTACGTGCTCGAGGGCGCGGCCCGGCTCGCGGGCCTCGAGGTCGTGCTCGCGAGCCCGCCGGACGTGCCCGCGCTGCTGGCCGAGCGCGGCGAGGAGGTTGCCGTCCTCTCGCTGTCGCAGGTCGACTACCGCACCGGCGAGCGGTGGGACCTCGCCGCCCTCACCTCCGCCGCGCACGACATCGGCGCGGTCGCGCTGTGGGACCTGTGCCACAGCGCCGGTGCGATGGACGTCGACCTCGACGCCCACGGCGTCGACCTCGCCGTCGGCTGCGGCTACAAGTACCTCAACGGCGGCCCCGGGGGGCCGGCGTACGCCTACGTCGCAGCCCGGCACCAGAGCGAGCTCGACCAGCCGCTGACCGGCTGGCACGGCCACGAGCAGCCGTTCGCGATGCAGCCGACCTTCGCTGCGGCGCAGGGTGTCTCGCGGCTGCGGGTGGGCACGCCCCCGATGCTGTCGGTGCTGGGGTTGGAAGCGGCCCTGACCGCGTTCGACGGCGTAGCCGTGGCCGACGTGCGGGCGGTGTCGCTGTCGCTGACCCGTCTGTTCGTCGACGCCGTGGACGCCTCCGTGCCCGAGGTCGAGGTCGCGACACCGCGGGAGGACGCGCGGCGCGGGTCGCAGGTCGCGCTGCGCCACCCGCAGGCGTACGCGCTTGTGCAGGCACTGATCTCCCGCGGCGTCGTCGGCGACTTCCGCGAGCCGGACGTCGCCCGCTTCGGCTTCGCCCCCCTGTACGTCACCCACGCCGACGTGGTCGCCGCGGTGGCGCACCTGCGCGCGGCGCTGGACGCCGGTGAGGCCGACGACCCGCGGTGGGCGCAGCGCGCCGCCATCACCTGACCGCGAGCAGACCGCCCGTCGGCTCCCAGTCGACGAGACCGGCGTCGGCGAATGCCGCGAGCCACCCGACCATGGGCCAGGTGCCCCAGCGGCGGTGGAAGACGCGGGCGTTGCGCACGATGTCCGCCAGGTGCCCGGTCGGCGGGTCCTGCGTCTCGTGGTGCTGGTGCCAGGCGTGAGCGCCACCGACCCAGGTCAGCGGAAGCCCCGCGGCGCGTGCCGCGAACGCGAGGTCGGTGTCCTCCGCCCCGTAGCCCGCGTACTCCTCGCAGAAGCCGCCGAGGGCGTCGAACTCGCTGCGGCGCACCGCGAAGGACAGCGACCAGAACAGCTCGTAGCGGTCGTCCGGTAGCAGCTCGCCGTCCGGTGGCGCCGGCCGTGCGGCGTGCGGGCCGGCCGCCGCCGCCAACGCGGCCTCGTCGACGGGGCCGCGGCCGGCGCCGGCGCCCGCACCGGGAGGCAGGTACGCCACGGGACCCGCGAGCAGCCCCGGCGTCGTCGCCGCGGCCACCGCGTAGCGACGCAGCAACCTCGCGGCGGGCACGCAGTCCACGTCGAGGAACACCAGCAGGTCGGCGTCCGTCGCGGCGGCACCGGCGTTGCGGGCGGCGGCGAGCGGCAGCCGCCCGGTGTCGCCGCCCCCCGGTACCGGGACGTCGACCGGGACCACCTCGGGGCCGCCCTCCAGCGCGCGCCACGGGTCGGGCCCCCCCATCCGCACCACGACGTGCCGGACGTCGGTGCCGACGTCCTGGTACGCCAACCCCCGACGCACACCGGCGAGGTGGCCGAGCCGGCCGTGGACCGTCGTGACGACCGCGATGGCCGTGGCGTCAGCCACGCGGGGTCCCGGTCGCGGCGGCGGTCTCGCACAGCACGGCGGCCATGCGCGCCGCACCGCGGCCGTCCAGGTAGTCGGCCCAGACCGCGCCGCCGCGGGCCTGTGCCCGCTCCAGCAGGGCCGGCCACGTGCGACGGTCGGGCCAGGGCGCGGCCACCTCGGCGAGGTCGTGGGCGGCGAGCACGCCGGCGTGCCGGTCCTGCTCCGCGAAGGGCCGCGGCTGGGGGACGGCGACCAGTGGGCGGCGTGCCGCCGCGGTGTCGGCCACGGCGTTCGTGCCCGCGGCGGCGACCACGACGTCGCTGCGGCACAGCAGCTCCCACGGGTCGGTGACCCAGCCGGGCACGTCGACGCCGGGGTGCGCATCCGGGTCGAGACCCGGGACGGTGCCGAGCACGTGCCAGTGGGTCCCGCCGACGGCCGCGGCCTCGGCGACGTCGGCCGGGGTCATCCCGTGCCCGCCGGACCCGAGCAGGAGCAGCACGCAGCGCCCCGGCCGTGGGCAGGCACCCTCGACCGCTGCCCGCCCGTCGAAGCGGCTGACGGCGCCGACGTGGACCGTCTTCGCGAGCCAGTCCGCGGGCCACTGGTGCTGCGTGGCGGCCGGCCAGGGCGCGACGATCCGGCTCGCGGTGTCGTATCCGAGCCGGTGGGCGCGGTCGGTGCGGTCACCCCGCATCGCCACCGCGACCGTCGGCACGGACAGCAGCCGCAGCAGCAGCAGCACCTCGACGGAGACGTCGACGGCCACGAGACCGGGCCGGACCCGGGTGACCCAGGCGGCGATCTCGGCGGCCCGGTCCCGGGCGCCGGCGTGACCCACAGGGGCCCAGTGCAGCGCACCCGCAGCCGTGACGTCCTGGGCCCCGGGGGCGGGGACGTCGTCACGCGACAGCCGCAGCCAGGGCACCCCGGGCACGGCAGGGCCGGAGCCGAGCAGCGTGATGCGGGCGCCCATGTAGTCGGCCACGGCGGTGGCGCGGTGCAGGTGTCCGACCCCCTGGTGGTGGACGTAGTAGCCGATCACCCGACCAGCGACTCCGTCGACGTGGGCTCGAGCAGCCCGGTGTAGAGAGCCTCGTAGCCGGCGACCATGGCGCGCACGTCCAGCGTCTGCTCGGCGTGACGGCGCACCGCGGCCCGGTCGAGCCGCGCGGCCCGGCCGACGGCTTCTGCCAACGCGTCGACGTCCCCGGCAGGCGCCAGCACCGCGGACTCGTCGGTGACGAGCTCGCGGACGGCCCCCCGGTCGAAGGCCGCGACCGGTGTGCCGGCAGCCAGCGACTCGGCCACCACCAGGCCGAACGGCTCGTCCCAGCACGGCGTGACGACGCTCACCGCGGCGGCCCCGACGAGGCGGCGCAGCTCCCGGTGGCCCAGGTGCCCCACCCAGCGCACGGTGCGGCCGAGCCTCGGAAGGACCTGCTCGCGGAGGTAGGCGGGGTCGGGTGCCGGCCCGGCCAGCAGCAGCCGCACCCCCGCCCGACGGGCCGCCTCGATCGCCAGGTGGGGCCCCTTCTCGGGCACCAGGCGTCCGGTCCAGACCGCGTACCGCCCACCGGGTCCGGGGGACCAGCAGTCGAGGTCGATCCCGTTGTGCAGCACCGGGACCGGTCCCGTCACCGGCTCCCACTGCCGGGCCGTGTGCCGGGACACCGCAACGGGCTCGACGACGCTGCCGCCGTGCAGGGCGGACTCGAGCCACGGGGTCGGGGGCGTGTGCAGGGTCAGCAGTGGCGGGCGCGGCAGCAGCTCGGCCATCGCCACCGGCAGGTGGTGCAGGCAGTTGAGGTGCACGACGTCGAAGTGCGGGTCCCGTCCCAGCCGGAGCATCAGGCGCTGGTAGGCGTGGTGCTCGCGCAGGAAGCGCTCCGGCGGCATCGACACGTCGGCGCGCGCCAGGGTCGACGGGGTGAAGCCGCCGTCGTCCAGCACCTCCAGCCGGGCCACGTGCGGGTCGGAGCCGGCGCCCGCGAACACGGTCACGTCGTGCCCGCGCTGCCTCAGGCCGCGTGCCAGGAGCCACGTGTGGGCCTCCATCCCCCCGGCGAACGGCTCCGCGACGGGGTACCGCGTGCCTGCGACCAGGGCAACCCGCAGCGACGGCACGTGAGTCACCGCAGCACCTCCTCGTAGACGCGGGCGTGGATGCGCGCCACCTCCTCGCGCTGCTCGACGCGAGCGGCGACCGGGACGGGCCGGAGTCCCGGGGCGGCTGCCAACGCGTCGTGGACCGCGGCCTCGAGCGAGGTGACGTCCAGCCCGCCGGTGTCCGAGCCGAAGGTGTGCACCGGCCCCTGCTCGGCGTAGTACCCGCAGGAGGGCGCGGCGACGGCCGTCCCCAGGTCCCGGCACGCCTCGAGCCACCCGGAGTGTGTGCCGAACCGGTACGGGAGCACCGACACGTCGAGGTCGGACAGGTAGTCCCACAGCTCGTCGTCGCCGAAGTAGTCGTGCACGTGCACGTGCGCTCCGGCGGCCGCGGCGCGCTCGAGCGCACGCGCGAGCGCCGGGTCGTACCGCGCGCCGCGAGGGTCGGCCACGTCGGTGTGGGCATCGACGCGCAGCACCACACCCGGTGCGCGCGAGGTGATGTCGCGCAGGGCGTCGACGACCGGCGCGCCCCACATGCAGGCCCGCAGGCTCTTGAGGTGCACCCCGACGACGGCCGGCTCGCCCGGGGGGCGAGCATCCCGGTGCCGCTGCCGCCCGGCCAGGGTGACCAGGTCGACGACGTGCGGGTGCGGGACGACGACCGGGCGCCGGCCCCAGCGCGACGCGACCTCGGCCGCCGCCCCGGGGGTGAGGGTCAGCCGGGCGTCCGCCGCCGGCACCAGCACGTCGAGCTGTGCGTCGTGCAGGTCACGGGTGGCGTGGTGCGGGTTCCGCAGGTCGTGCACGGTGAGCACGAGGGGCTTGCCGAGGGCGCGCAGCGTCCGCACGAACGCTTCGAGGTCGCCCGGTGACAGCGCGTCGAAGCCGAAGTGGACGTGCACAAGGTCGTACGCGTCGGCGTTCTCCCGCAGCCAGACCGGGTCGAGGACCCGGGGCGGCCACCAGGGGCGCGTGGGGTCCGGCAGGCGGACCACGGCCGGCCCCCCACCCGGGTCCGGCCCGGTCGTCGCCGGCCCGACGGGTGACAGGTGCCGCACGTAGACGTGGTCGGTCGGCACCGAGGCCACCCGCACCGTCGCCGCTCCTGCGGCGCGGGTCGACCCACGCCGGAGCACGCCCCCAGGCACCGTCCGACCCGTCACGCCACGTCCCTCCGTCCACCGGCACCCGAGACCCCGGTGACACGCACGAAGGCAACCGTCCCGGTGCGACGACACGCCCGGACCCGGTTGCCTCAGGGTGCTCCGACGGTAGCGGCGTCCGGCGGGTCGCGCCCGTCGACGGCGGGCGCCACGACCGACCCGCGCAGCGTCACCGCCTGCGCGGCGGCGTCGGTCGCCCGCCGCACCGCTGCGAGCGGGGGAAGCCCGGCGAGCAGGCCGGCTGCGAGCACCCCGGCCTGGGTGTCCCCGGCCGCGTTCGTGTCGATGACGTCGACCCGCGGCACCGGCACCGCAACGGGGTCCCGGCCGCGCAGCGCCAACCCTGCGTCGGCCGCCCCGGCGGTGACGAGGACCCCGGCCCGACCGGTCCGGCGGGCCAGGGAGCCCGCCGCGGCCTCGGCGCCCGGCTGCGCCGCGCCCAGCACGGCCGCGGCCTCGGTGACGGTGCACCGCCACCAGTCCGCGCGCCGCAGCAGGCTCGCCAGCGGGCCCGGCGGCAGGTCACCGGCCATCGGCCCCGGGTCGACGAGCACGGTCGCGGAGTCGGGCAGGGCGTCCACCCACGCGGGGAGCGCCGAGGCCGGCACCGGCGCGGTCAGCAGGTACCCCGAGACGTACACGACGTCGCCGGCGTCCGGGCGGACGGCGGCGAGCGCCCCGGCGTCCAGCGTCGCCTCCGCGCCCTGGCAGGTCAGGAACGTGCGCTCCCCAGAGCCGTCCGTGGCGACGACGACGAAGCCGGTGTCCGCACCGGTCGTAGCGGGGTGCGCGACGTCGATCCCCGCCGCCCGCAGGGCCTGGCGCGCGAGGTCCCCGAACGGCCCGGTCCCGTGCGCGCCGGCGTACAGCGCGGCCGCGCCGTGGCGGCGCGCGGCGGCCATCACGTTCCAGGCGCTGCCGCCGACGACCACCCGACCGTCGCGGCCCAGCACGTCCCCACCGGGCGCGGGCAGTCCCGGCACGAGCAGCGTGACATCGACCACGACGTTCCCGACGGCGACGAGCCTGCCGGTCACGGCGTCTCCCGCAGCCGCAGCAGGGCCGCAGCCACCGCGCCGAGGTCGAGGCCGTTCACCGCGTCCACCGTGCGACGGGCCTCGGCGGGGATCGCGGCCGCGCCGCGACAGGCGCCGGCGACCGCCC
Source organism: Actinomycetales bacterium (assembly GCA_038206105.1). Classification (GTDB taxonomy): domain Bacteria; phylum Actinomycetota; class Actinomycetes; order Actinomycetales; family JBBRBF01; genus JBBRBF01. The sequence goes on from JBBRBF010000006.1 coordinate 29,546, forward strand.
CGGCCATCGCGGCCACGGTGTCCGAGTCGCCGCCGAGCGACGCCGCGTACCGGCAGGCGGCCCAGGGGTCGCCGCGGTGCAGGGCCACCACGGCGAAGGCCGCAGGCACCGACTCGTGCGTCGCGAGGCCCGTCCCGACGAGGTCGACCACGTCACCGGCGGCCTCCCCCGGGTCACGACCGGCGACCAGCGCCACCGCCCACGCGACCCGGCGGGCGACGTCCGGGGCGGCGACGGCGACACCGCGCCGGGCGGCAGCGGCCGAGGCCGCGAGCGCCACCGCGACGGCGCCGTCGAAGTGGGCACCGGCGACCCCGGCGCTGACGGCACCCGCCACCGCGGCGGCGCCCGCGAGGGCGACCGAGGTGCCGTGCGTGACCGCGCTGGCGCCCACGACGGCGTCGACCAGAGCGCTGACGTCGCTGGGCCCTGCGCCGGTGCGGGTCCCGGCCCGGGGTCCCAGGCCGACGGCGACGCCCACCGGTGCCACGCGCATCGCCGCGCCGTTGGTCGTGCCACTGCGACCCGACCGCTCCGGTGGCACACCCGCCGCCAGGTCGGCCAGGGCCCGGCGGGTGGAGGGACCGAGCAGATCCAGCGAGCCGCGGCGGCGCATCTCGTCCTCCCACTCCCCCAGCGCCGCCGCGAGGGTGGCGGCGTCGACGCGCCCGCCGCCGGCGAGGAGCAGCCGCGCCACGACGAGCGCCTGCCCGGTGTCGTCGGTGACCGAGCCCGCCGGCATCCCGGCGGCGAGCGGGTGGTCGTGCGACGCCGGCTCGAAGCCGGTGAGCCAGCCGTAGCGCTTCTGCACCTGCGAGAACGGCAGGGTCTGCGTGGGCATCCCGAGGGCGTCCCCGACCGCAAGCCCGTACAGCGCGCCCGCAGCCCGGTCCAGCGCGCCCGCCGGGCCCAGCGTCCCTGCACGGTCCGACGGCCCCGCCTGCTCCGGTACGGCCACGGCCGCCTACCCCCGCAGCGCGGAGAGCACGGCAGCCGAGGTGGTGACCTCCACCAGCGGCGCGTACAGCGCCATCGCGTCGAGCGCCCGCCGGTGGTCGGCGTCGCTGAGCCCCCGGCAGCCGTCGGCGACGACGCGCACGTGCACGCCCGCGTCGGCGGCCACCAGCGCCGTCGAGAGCACGCAGCAGTCGGTGGACACCCCAGCCAGGACGACGTCCCGGCGGCCCCCCACCGCCGCGTCCAGCTCAGGCCCCCACTTGCCGAAGCTGGGCAGGCTCACCACCGGCCTGCCGGGCGCGTCGAGCCCCGCCACGAGGTCGAACGAGGGCGCGGCGGCGGCGTCCAGTGCGAACGGCCACTGCTCGTAGTAGGCGACCCAGGCGCCGGTGACGACGTCCGGCGGCACGAACCGGGTGAGCACGACCCGGTCGTCGAAGGCGCCCACCAGGTGCGAGACGACCGCATGGGCACCGGCGAAGTCCGGTGTCGCCCAGGGGCTCTGCGGGTCGGCGAAGACGTGCTGCATGTCGACCACGATGAGCCAGGGCGCCTCAGCGGACACGGTCGGCGCGCTGCGCGCCGCCAACGCGTCCCTCCTGTGCCGCGACACGGGAGCGGCGGGCCACGAAGGTCACGCCGAGGCCCAGCGCCAGGGCGACGAGGACGCCGATGTTGGCGAAGGCCCAGTCCCCGTCGGTCCCGCCGAGACCGAGCGGCCCGAGCAGGTAACCCTGCCACGACAGCCACCCGGCAGACGTGTTCGTCACGAGCCCCCACCCGACGACCGTCGCCGCGAGCAGCGTGCCGACCGCGACGCCGTCCACGGCGCCGTAGCGGCCGGTGGGCGTGAACAGATCGGCGTCGGCGTAGTCCCGCCGCCGCATCGCGATGTCCGCCAGCATGATCCCGCACCACGCCGCCACGGGGACGCCGAGCGTGATGAGGAAGCCCATGAAGGGCCCGAGGAAGTCGGTGGCCGCGAGCACCACGTACGCCGTGCCCAGGGTCATCAGCAGGCCGTCGACGAGGGCGGCGAACCACCGGGGCGCGGGCAGGCCGACGGCCAGCAGCGCCAGGCCGGACGAGTAGATGTCGAGCACGGCACCACCGACGAGGCCGAGCACGGCGACGACCGCGAACGGCACGAGGAACCACGCCGGCAGCAGGGCCGCGAGGGCGCCGATCGGGTCGGCGGCGATGGCCTCGTTCAGGTCGGCCGACGACCCCGCCAGGAGCAGCCCGAAGAAGACCAGCGCCACCGGCGCGACGGCCGAGCCGAAGGTCGTCCAGCCGGCGACCGAGGCCCCGGACGTCGAGCGCGGCAGGTAGCGGGAGTAGTCGGCGGCCATGTTCACCCAGCCGAGGCCGAAGCCGGTGAGCATGAAGACGGCTGCCCCCACGACCGCCTGCGGGGACCCCGACGGCACCGACGTCACGGCGGCCCAGTCGATCTCGGGCACGACGAGCACCACGTAGACGACGGTGAGAACCCCGGTGACGACCGTGATGAGGCGCTGCAGCCGCATGATGACGTCGAAGCCGAGCACCCCCGCCGCCACCACGAGCAGCGCGACGACGACGAGCGCCGCGACCTGCGTGGTCGTGCCGCCGCCCCAGCCGAGCTCGGCGAGGACCGTCGCGGTCGCAAGGGCCGCCAAGGAGACGAGCACCGTCTCCCACCCGACCGTGAGCAGCCACGACACGACCGATGGGAGCTTGTTGCCCCGCACGCCGAACGCCGCTCGTGACAGCACCATCGTGGGGGCGGAGCCGCGCTTGCCGGCCACCGCGATCAGGCCGCAGAGGGCGAAGGACCCGATGATGCCCACCAGGCTGACGACCAGCGCCTGCGCGAAGGAGATGCCGAACCCCAGCACGAACGAGCCGTAGCTGATGCCGAACACGGAGACGTTGGCGCCGAACCAGGGCCAGAACAGGCTGCTGGCGCGACCCTTGCGGTCGGCCTCGGCGATGACGTCGAGGCCGGCGGCCTCGACCGCCGGGACGCGGCTTCCGGGATCGGTCGTGGGAGCGGGGCGCGTGGTCACCGGGCCCATTCTGGTGGGCGCGGCGACCTCACGTCACCAACCGCGGGTCGCGAGGCGGTGCGGCTCCGGCACGTCGTCGACGTTGATGCCCACCATCGCCTCGCCGAGCCCACGCGAGACCTTCGCGACGACGTCCGGGTCGTCGAAGAACGTCGTGGCCTTGACGATCGCCGCAGCGCGCTCCGCCGGGTTGCCGGCCTTGAAGATGCCGGAGCCGACGAACACGCCCTCGGCGCCCAGCTGCATCATCATCGCGGCGTCCGAAGGCGTGGCGATGCCGCCCGCGGTGAACAGCACCACCGGCAGCCTGCCGGCGCCCGCGACCTCGCGCACCAGCTCGTAGGGGGCCTGCAGCTCCTTCGCAGCGACGAACAGCTCGTCGCGGCTCATGGACCGCAGCCGGTTCAGCTCCGCGCGCAGGGTCCGCATGTGCGTGGTCGCGTTGGACACGTCACCGGTGCCGGCCTCGCCCTTGGACCGGATCATCGCGGCGCCCTCGGTGATCCGACGCAGCGCCTCACCGAGGTTCGTGGCCCCGCAGACGAAGGGGACCGTGAACTGCCACTTGTCGATGTGGTGGGCGTAGTCGGCGGGGGTCAGCACCTCGGACTCGTCGACGTAGTCGACGCCGAGGCTCTGCAGCACCTGCGCCTCGACGAAGTGCCCGATCCGGGCCTTGGCCATCACGGGGATCGACACCGTGGCGGTGATCGCGTCGATCAGGTCCGGGTCGCTCATCCGGGCGACGCCGCCCTGGGCGCGGATGTCTGCGGGGACGCGCTCGAGCGCCATCACCGCGACGGCGCCGGAGTCCTCCGCGATCTTCGCCTGCTCCGCGGTGACCACGTCCATGATGACGCCACCCTTGAGCATCTCGGCCATGCCCCGCTTCACGCGGGCGGTGCCGACGGAGTGCTCGGAGTGCTCGGGGGTGCTCACGGGGGACCTCTTCGGTGTGGTCGGGCGATGGTGTCGATGCCCTGGACGGCGCGGGACACCGGGACGTGTCCATGGTAGGTGGCTCAGCGCGCCAGCGCGGCGGGCGGGTCGTCGTCCAGCTCGACGGTGCGCGGCTCGGGTGCGCGCCCCGCCAGCCGCGCCCACCGGACCACCCGCTTTCGCCGGACGCGGCGTGCCTGGGTGACGGCGTCGTTGTGGAACCGGCGGGCCAGCCGGGCGCGCTGCACCGCCGCGGCGAGGCCTGACAGCACGTCCCGGCCGAACGGGTCCTCGGCCGCTGCGGCGACGGCCTCCGGGACCAGCGCGACGCGCAGCGCACGGGACAGGTCGTTCTCGGCCTGCTCCCTCGCCTCGGAGAAGCCGGCGAGCCCTTCGGCGCCGGTCCCCGGGTCCTGCTCGCCGGCGGCGACCGCCTCGGCGGCAGCGGACGCGACCAGCATCGACGTGGCCGGGTCGAGCAGACCGGCTGCGGCGAGGTCACCGGCGGCGGTGGCCCGGCGCACGAGCTGCGCCTCCAGGCCGGCCGAGGTGGCCAGGACTCGCTGGTGCAGGCGGTCGAGCCGGGCGGCGGAGTACGACAGGTACCAGGCGAGCAGGGCGACGACGAGGGCGAGCGCGAGCACCGGCGCACCGGCGTCGGCGATCGCGCTCACGGCCGCCACCGGGAGCGAAGGCGCGGCAGCGGGTCCTCCCGGACCCGGCCGGCACCGAGGACGACGGTCTCGTAGACCGCGAGCACGTCGGCGGCGACGTCGGACCAGTCGTAGCGTGCGGCGCAGGCGCGACCCGCGGCGGCGAGAGCCGCCCGCCGCCGGGGGTCGGCGAGGACGTCGCCGAGGACCCGCGCCAGGGCGGCGTCGTCACCGGTCGCGAAGAGGGCACCGGCGCGCCCGCCGTCGAGCACCCGTGAGAACGCGCCGAGGTCGCTGGCCACCACGCACGTGCCCGCGGCCATCGCCTCGACGAGCACGATGCCGAAGCTCTCCCCACCCGTCTGCGGCCCGACATAGCAGTCCACCGAGGCCAGCAACGTCGCCTTCTGCTCGTCGGTGACCGGGCCGAGGAAGGTGACGCCGTCGGTGCCGCCGGTGAACAGGGCCCGTGCCTGCGCCTCGTCGCCGCGGCCCGCGACGAGCAGCCGGGTGCCCGGGTGCCGCCGGCGCAGCGCCGGCAGCGCCGCGGCCAGCACGCCCAGGCCCTTGCGGGACTCGTCGAGGCGGCCCAGGAAGGCGAGCGTCGGCGCGTCCGCCGTGCCCTGCCACCGCGGCTCGAGCGGCGCGGACGCGAACCGGCCCGTGAAGACCCCGTTGGGGATCACGACGGCGTCGCCGCCGAGGTGCTCCACGAGGGTGCGGCGGGCGTCCTCGCTGACCGCGATCCGCGCCGAGACCTTCTCCAGGCTCGGGCGCACCACCGGATAGGCGGCCTGCATCGCCCGCGAGCGCAGGTTGGCGGTGTGGAACGTCGCCACGATCGGGCCGGTCGCGGCCCACAGCGCCAGCAGTGCCAGGCTCGGGGTGATCGGCTCGTGGATGTGCAGCACGTCGAGGTCTGCGTCGGCGAGCCAGCGGCGCACCCGGGCCGCGGTCACGGGACCGAAGTTCAGCCGGGCGACCGAGCCGTTGTAGGGCACCGGCACCGCCCGACCCGCGGCGACGACGTACCCGGGGACGGCCGTGTCCTCGTCCGCCGGTGCCAGCACGCTGACCTCGTGACCGAGGCCGATGAGGTGCTCGGCGAGGTCGCGGACGTGGAACTGCACGCCCCCCGGGACGTCGAAGGAGTACGGGCAGACGATGCCGACCCTCACCGGGCACCTCTGCTCACAGGGGCACCGCTCATGCTCACTGGGCACCTCTCACGGCACGTCCAGGTCGCGTGCGAAGACCCGCTGCAGCATGTGCCAGTCCTGCGGGTGCGCGGCGATGCCCCGGCCCAGGTGGTCGGCGCACTCCTGGGTCATCCGCGCGACCTTCTCGGCCGACGTCCCGGACGACGGAGCGCCAACCTCCGGCCAGAATTCCACGACGGTGCCCCACCGCGCGGCCGCCACCCGCGGCAGCCGCTCGTATCGGATGGTCACGGGGAACAGGGCCGCGCCCGACGACAGCGCGAGCGCGGCCGGGCCGGACGCCATCCGCGCGGCGTGCCCGCAGAGCTCGACCTCGACGCCGGATCCGCTCAGGTCGCGGTCCGCCAGCAACGGCACGAACGCGCCGTCCCGCAGCACGCGCAGCAGCGTGCGGAACGTACCCGGGTCGCCGAGGGGGAGGATCCGCATGCCGAGGTCCTCGCGGAAGCGGAGGAAGGCGTCGAACACCTCGGCGGGCTCCAGCCGCTCGGCCACGGTCGTGACCGGGGCGAGCGCGAGCGTCGACCACGCGCCGGCGTGGTCCCAGTTGCCCTGGTGGGCCAGCGCCATCACCGCACCGCGGCCCTGCGCCAGGGCCTCCCGGACCGGTGCGTCACCGGTGGCGCGGCAGGTCGCCAGCAGCCGCTCCCGGGACCAGGTGGGCAGCCGGAAGGCGTCGCACCAGTACCGCAGGTAGGAGCGCATCGCCGTCCGGGTCAGGGCCCGCAGCGCCGCCGGGTCGTCGCCGTCGGGGGCGACCCGGGCCAGGTTCGCCGCCAGGCGGCGCACGCCACGTCCCCGCAGCAGCCAGGCCGCGTCGGCGACCCGGTCGAAGACCGCGTAGGCGACCGGGTCCGGTAGCACCCGCACCACGGCCCAGCCGCCGCGGTAGCCGGCCACGGCCGCCCGGTGGCGGGCCGCCGTGACGAGCCGGCCCGGCGCGTGGGTCGGCCGGGTCGCCACGTCAGCCACGGTCGACGCCGGCGGTGGCCTGCCGTCGCACGGTCGCGACGCGCTGCCCGACGGTCACTGCGCTGGCCGCGGCCAGCAGACCCAGCACGAGGGTCAGCACCCACGCGGGCGCACCCAGGCCCACCAGACCCGTCGCGAGCAGGACCGCCACGAGCCGGTCGGTGCGCTCGGCGATGCCGACGTCCGCGCGCATCCCCAGGCCCTCGGCGCGAGCGCGCGCGTAGGGCACGAGGCCACCGAGCACGAGGCACGCCAGGGCGAGCACGGCGGCGAGGCGGTCGTCCCCGCCGCCGGTGAACCACAGCACGAGGCCGGCGAAGACGGCGGCGTCGGCGATCCGGTCGAGGGTGGAGTCCAGGAACGCGCCCCATGCCGACGACCGCCCGGAGCGGCGCGCCATCGTGCCGTCGAGGGCGTCGGACAGCGCGAAGACCGAGATCACCAGGGTCCCCGCCAGCAGCCCCCCCGAGGGGTACAGGGCCGCCCCGGCGCAGACCCCGGCGGTGCCGACGACGGTGACGACGTCGGGCGGGACGCCGGCCCGCAGCAGCAGGTCGGCGACCGGGGTCAGGACCCGACCGGTGAGGGCGCGCAGGGTGCGGGAGAGCATGGCGGGCGGAGCCTACCGGCGGGCCCTTGCTGCCCGGGCCGCCGCGTAGTTGGCTCGCGGCAGGTGGCTCGCCGCAGCGGCGGTGGGCGGGAGCGGTGGTCGGTGCGGGCCGACCCGGGAGGCGGAGACATGACGGCACAGGAGCAGCCCGGTGGCGCGGTCGGGGTGCGCAACGTGGTGCTGGTCGGGCACACCGGCGCCGGCAAGACGACGCTGGTCGAGGCGGTGCTCGCCGCCACCGGCGCCGTTCCCCGGGCCGGGCGGGTCGAGGACGGGACCACGGTGACCGACCACGAGGAGGTCGAGCACCGGCTGGGGCGCTCCACGTCGCTGTCCGCCGCGACCTGCACCCATGCCGGGGTGCGCCTCACGCTGCTCGACACCCCGGGACACCCCGACTTCGTCGGCGAGCTGCGGGCGGGGCTGCGCGCCGCCGACGCCGCCCTGTTCGTGGTCTCCGCCGTCGACGGGGTGGACGGGGGCACGAGGCTGCTGTGGGACGAGTGCGCTGCCGTCGGGATGCCGCGGGCCGTCGTCGTCACCCACGTCGACGCCCCCCGCGCCGACCTCGACGCTGTCGTGCTGATCTGCCAGCGTCTGTTCGGCGACGGCGTGCAGCCGCTGTACGTGCCGCTGCACGACGACGACGGCTCGGTCGCCGGGCTGCTCGGCCTGCTCTCGCGCACCGTGCTCCAGCCCGGGTCGCAGCCGCGGGAGGCCGACCCCGAGCACCTGGACGCCGTCGCCGCCTCCCGTGACTCGCTGGTCGAGGGCATCATCGCCGAGTCCGAGGACGAGACGCTGCTCGACCGCTACCTGGCCGGCGAGGACGTCGGCTACGACACCCTCGTCGCCGACCTGGAGACCGCGATGGCGCGCGGCGGCTTCCACCCGCTGCTGCCCGTCGTGCCGACCACGGGGCTGGGGGTCCCCGAGCTGCTCGAGGTGCTGCTGCGTGGCTTCCCGGGCCCCGCGGAGCGCGGCCTGCCCCCGGTGATGGGCCCCGCCGGCGAGCCGCGCGAGGCGCTGCGCCCTGACCCCGACGGCCCGCTCGTGGCGGAGGTGGTCCGCACCACGAGCGACCCGTACGTCGGCCGGGTGTCGATGGTCCGGGTGTTCTCGGGCTCGCTCGTGCCGGACGCGCCGGTGCACGTCTCGGGGCACTTCGCGCGCTTCGCCCACACCGGCGGCCTGGACCCGGCCCGGCTGGAGTCCGACGAGGCGTGGCACCCCGGCCACGACGTCGACGAACGCGTCGGCGCCGTGTCCGTGCCCCTCGGCGCCACCCTGACGCCGGTGCCGAAGGCGGTCGCCGGGGAGGTCGTGTGCGTGGCCCGCCTCGCCCGCGCGGAGACCGGGGACACGCTGTCGGACCCGGCGAAGCCGTCGCTGATGGAGCCGTGGACGCTGCCGGACCCCCTGCTGCCCGTGGCGATCACCGCCCGCTCGACGGCCGAGGAGGACCGGCTCGGTCAGGGGCTCGCCCGGCTGCAGGCCGAGGACCCGACGGTACGGGTGGTGGTGGACCCCCACACCCACCAGATGGTGCTGTGGTGCATGGGCGAGGCGCACCTGGACGTGCTGCTGAGCCGGCTGCGGAGCCGCTCGAACGTCGAGGTGGACACCCAGCCGGTGCGGGTCGCCGTCCGGGAGACCTTCGCCGGGCGCGGCACGGGGCACGGCCGGCACGTGAAGCAGTCCGGCGGGCACGGGCAGTTCGCGGTCTGCGACATCGAGGTCGAGCCGCTGCCGACCGGCGGCGGGTTCGAGTTCGTGGACAAGGTCGTCGGGGGTGCGGTCCCGCGGCAGTACGTCGGCAGCGTCGAGAAGGGGCTGCGGGCGCAGATGGAGCGGGGGGTGGCCGCCGGCTACCCCGTGGTCGACGTGCGGGTCACCCTAGTGGGGGGCAAGGCCCACTCCGTGGACTCCTCGGACGCCGCGTTCCAGACCGCCGGCGCGCTGGCGCTCAAGGACGCCGCGGGCTCGGCCGGCGTGCGGATGCTGGAGCCGGTGGACGTCGTCGACGTGGTGGTGGACGACGAGTACGTCGGCTCGGTGATGTCGGACCTCGCGACGCGGCGGGGTCGGGTCACCGGCACCGAGCCGGTGGGCACGGGGCGGTCCCGCGTCACCGCCGAGGTGCCGGCGTTCGAGCTGACCCGCTATGCCGTTGACCTGCGCTCGGTGGCGCACGGCACCGGGACGTTCACCCGCGCCTACTGCCAGCACTCCCCCGCGCCCCAGCCGGTGGTGGACCGGCTCACCGCCGCCGGCTGAGCCGGTCGGCCGCCGGCGTCAGCGGGGCCAGGCGGCGGCCAGCTTCTCCCGGGTGTCGGAGAGCAGCTCCGGCAGCGCCTTCGTCCGCGCCACCACCGGCAGGAAGTTCGCGTCCCCGCCCCATCGCGGCACGACGTGCTGGTGCAGGTGCGCAGCGATCCCCGCCCCCGCCACCGGGCCCTGGTTCATGCCGAGGTTGAACCCGTGCGGCGCCGAGACGGCGGTGAGCACCCGGATCGCGGTCTGGGTCATGGCGGCGACCTCGGCGGTCTCGGCGGCGTCGAGGTCGACGTAGCCGGCGACGTGCCGGTACGGGCAGACCATCAGGTGGCCCGGGTTGTACGGGTACAGGTTGAGCACCGCGAAGGCCGTCTCGCCGCGGGCCACGACGAGCCCCTGCTCGTCGTCGGAGCCCTGCACCCGGCAGAACGGGCAGCCGTCGCCCGCGGCGTCGCCCGTCGGCTTGTCCTCGCCCGCGATGTAGACCATCCGGTGCGGGGTCCAGAGCCGCTCGAACGCGTCGGGCTCGCCGGGGTGGGCGCTCTCGTCCACGACTGGCTCGTCCACGACTGCCTCGTCCATGGGGCCATCATCCGGGTCTGCGGTGCAGTGTCGCGAACTCCCCCGGCGTCATGCCCGTGACCCGCGAGAAGTCCCGCACGAAGTGCGGCTGGTCGGCGTACCCGAGCTCCGCCGCCGCCTCGCCGAGCGTCGTCAGCCCGCCCGGAGCAGTGCCGCGGCCTCGTGCAGCCTGCGGCGTTGCAGCAGCCACTTCGGCGTCAGCCCGATCCGGCGGTGCACGAGCCGCTTCAGCGCACGCTCGGACAGGTCGAACTCGTCGCAGACCTGGCCCACGCGCGTGACGTCGGGCCGGCCCTCGACGAAGGCCACGACGCGGTTGACCAGCTCGCCGTCCCGGTCGAGTGGCAGGTAGCGGTGCAGCACGTCGGCGTAGGCCCCGACCACGGCGGCGTGCGCCGAGGTCGACGAAGCGGTCGGTGTACGCCGCGACGCCCTTCCCGGTGAGCAGCGCCCCGGCGGCCGGCGCGCACATCAACCCCGGTAGCCCAGCCGTCGTCCGTCAACGTCGTGCTCGACAGCCCGGAGGTGACGCCGTAGAAGCGGGCGTAGTCGCGAGCGACGACGAGCAGGCATCCTTCAGGTGGGCGCGCTCGATCCGGTGCTGCGCGGCCGGCGCGACCGGCTGTGGGCGGCTGTCGGGTTTCATCAATCCCCAGCCTGCCCCAGCCGCCCAGTGTTCGGGCATGGACTTCGCAGCAGAGCAGGACACCACCGAAGCGCAGCACACCGACACAGCGGCCCAGTACGCGCACGCCGACCGCCGCCTGACCGCCGTCCTGGACGTCGTCCCGGCGCAGGACTGGAGCGCGGCGTCCCCCTGCGAGGGGTGGTCGGCCCGCGACGTCCTCACCCACCTCGTGGACACCCAGCGCGACTTCTTCACCGGGCACGGTGTCGACCTCGGTGGGCCGCCTGAGGTCGACACCGACCCGGCGCGCGCCTGGCGCGCCCACGCCGACCGCGTGATGGCGGCCCTGTCGGACGACGCCGTCGCCGCGAAGGGGTTGGAGGGCTACTTCGGACCGACGACCGTGGGTGCCACCTTCGGGCAGTTCTACGTCTGGGACATGCTCGTGCACCGCTGGGACATCGCTCGGGCGGCCGGCGGGACGGCCTCGTTCTCCGACGCCGAGCTCGACCGGATCGCCGACGGCGCGGACAGCTTCGGCGACGCGCTCCACATGGACGGCATCTGCCGGGGCGGGGTCGACGCGCCTGCCGGCGCCGAGCGGGAGGCGCGGCTGCTGGCGCGCCTGGGCAGGGTCGCCGCGTAGGCGTCCACCCGGTCGGATCAGACCTGCGCGCGCGTACGCACTGCCTCCACGATCCGGGTCACCGCGTCGTCCACCGGGACGCCGTTGTCCTGGCTGCCGTCGCGGAACCGGAAGCTGACGGCGCCGGCGGCGACGTCGTCCGCGCCCGCGATGAGCAGGAACGGCACCTTGGCCTTGGTGTGGGTGCGGATCTTCTTCTGCATCCGGTCGTCGGAGTCGTCGACCTCGGCGCGCACCCCGGCCGCACGCAGGCGCGCCACGACGTCGTGCAGGTGGTCGGCGAAGTCCCCGGCGACGGGGATGCCGACGACCTGCACCGGGGCCAGCCACGGCGGGAAGGCACCGGCGTAGTGCTCGGTGAGCACGCCGAAGAAGCGCTCGATCGACCCGAAGAGCGCCCGGTGGATCATCACCGGCCGGGGCCGTGAGCCGTCCGCGGCGGTGTACTCCAGCCCGAAGCGCTCGGGGGTGTTGAAGTCGAGCTGGATCGTCGACATCTGCCACGTCCGCCCGATCGCGTCCCGCGCCTGCACCGAGATCTTCGGGCCGTAGAACGCGGCACCGCCGGGATCGGGGACGAGCTCGAGCCCGGACGCCTCGCCGACCTCGGCCAGGGTGCGGGTCGCCTCGTCCCACAGGTCGTCGGAGCCGACCGACTTGTCGGGGTCGCGGGTCGACAGCTCGAGGTAGAAGTCCTCCAGGCCGTAGTCCGCGAGTAGCTCGAGCACGAACCGCAGCAGCGACGTCAGCTCGTCGCGCATCTGCTCGCGGGAGCAGAAGATGTGCGCGTCGTCCATCGTCAGCCCGCGCACGCGGGTCAGGCCGTGGACCACACCCGACTTCTCGTACCGGTACACCGAGCCGAACTCGAACAGCCGCATCGGCAGCTCGCGGTAGGAGCGTCCCCGGGCCCTGAAGATCAGGCTGTGGAACGGGCAGTTCATCGGCTTGAGGTAGTAGTCCTGGCCCGGTTTGACGACCTCGCCGTCCTCGCCGGTGGTGGCGTCGAGGTGCATCGGCGGGAACATGCCGTCGGCGTACCACTGCAGGTGACCGGACGTCTCGAACAGGGCCGACTTGGTGATGTGCGGGGAGTAGACGAACTCGTAGCCGCCCTCCTCGTGCCGGCGGCGGGAGTAGTCCTCCATCTCGCGGCGGATCACGCCCCCCTTGGGGTGGAAGACCGCCAGGCCGGAGCCGATCTCGTCGGGGAAGGAGAACAGGTCGAGCTCGGCGCCGATCCGCCGGTGGTCGCGGCGCTCGGCCTCGGCGAGCCGCTCGGTGTAGGCGACGAGCTCGTCCTTGCTGGGCCAGGCGGTGCCGTAGACGCGCTGCAGCTGGGGGTTGGCCTCGCTGCCCCGCCAGTAGGCGGCCGCGGTCCGCAGCAGCGTGAAGCCGTTGCCGATCAGCCTCGTGGTCGGCAGGTGCGGGCCGCGGCAGAGGTCCTTCCAGGCGACGCTGCCGTCGCGGCGCAGGTTGTCGTAGATCGTGAGCTCGCCGGCGCCGACCTCGGCGTCGGCGCCCTCGGCAGCGTCGCCCGCGGAGCCCTTGAGGCCGACCAGCTCGAGCTTGTAGGGCTCGGAGGCCAGCTCGTCGCGTGCCTCGTCCTCGGTGACGACGCGGCGGCGGAAGGTCTGGCCCTCCTTGACGATGCGCTGCATCACCTTCGCGAGCCGCTTCGTGTCCTCGGGGGTGAAGGGCTCGGCGACGTCGAAGTCGTAGTAGAAGCCGTCGCGCACCGGGGGTCCGATCCCCAGCCGCGCAGCGGGGTCCGTCTCCTGCACGGCCTGCGCGAGCACGTGCGCGGCGGAGTGGCGCAGCACGACCAGCCCGTCGTCGCTGGAGATGCTGACCGGCTCGACGTCGGCCCCGTCGGTCAGCACGTGGTCGAGGTCGCGCAGCTCGCCGTCGACCCGGGCGACGACGACGTCGCGGTCGCCCTGGAACAGCTGCCCGGCGGTCGTGCCGGGGTCCACCTCGCGCTGGTCGCCGGCGACGGACACGGTGAGCAGGGCGGGCACGGTCGGCCTCCGGGGGTTCGAGGGGACGGGCCGAGGCCCGGTCCGGGCGATGCTAGCGACGGACGACGGCGGGCCGTCGTGCCGCCTCCGCTCACCCGTCGAGCAGCGTGACGACGTCGCCCGCGGCGACCGTGCCGGGCCGGTCCACCTCCGCGTACACCCCGAGGCACCGCTTCGGGGTACGGGTGACCCGCAGCACGACCGCGGTCTCGCCGTCGCCGATGCGGAGCCGCCGGCCGGCCCACGTGCGCTCGCCACCGGGCGGTCCGCTCAGGTCGAGCAGGAGGTTGGCCCGTGGCTCCGGGTCGCAGCCCGCCGGGGCGCCGGGGTCGGCCTCGGCGCCGATGCTGACCAGGTGCACGGCGGCCGCGTCGGCCCGGGGCGAGCCGCCGGTGTCGTCGAGCCGGACATGTCGGCCCGCGAGCACCGACAGCTCGGCGTCGGGGCCGGTGTCGGTGGCGGCGCCGGCGTCGGTAGCGCCGTCGGCCTGGGCGTCGGACCCGGGGCCCACGGGGCCGTGGGGCGCCAGCGTCAGGGTCCCGGCCGCCACCGTGACCGCCACGTGCCGCAGCCCGGGGAGCTCGCGCGCCGTGACCGGCGAGCCCGCCTCGTCCACGAGCTGCCAGCGGCGGTCCTCCGCCAGCCCTGCGCCGGTGACCTCGACCCTGTCGAGCGCCTCACCGGCCGCGGACTTCAGCGGGTAGCGGTGCACGGCGGCGACCCGGCCCACGTCCATGACGAGGACGGTACGCCGCGACCCGGGGCGGTCCGGGGACGGTGGGCGATACTGGGTTCGAACCAGTGACCTCCTCGGTGTGAACGAGGCGCTCTACCACTGAGCCAATCGCCCTGGCTGCGGCAGCACAGTACCCGACCGCCCGGGCGTCGCTCACCCTCCCCCGGGCAGGTCAGCCGAGGCCCGGCACGCCGGTGAGCATCGCCGTCGCCCCGTCCGGCAGCCAGCCGGGGATGCCGAGCACGCGCAGGCTCAGCCAGACCCCGAAGAGCACGCCCATCGCGGTCAGCGCGCCGCCGGCACGGCGCTGCCACGCGGGACGATGCCGCGCCCGCTCCGCGGCGTCGCGGGCCCATTCGCGGGCCCGGTCCAGCGTCCGGCGCGCCCAGTGGTACTCGCTGGCCAGCACAGCCAGGCCCAGCAGCGCCAGCGGGATGCCGCCCGGACCCGGGAGCCAGCCCGTCGCGGCCGACAGCAGCAGCAGCAGGACGCCCACGACGCCGACGACGCTCCGGTAGATCCGGTACGCCCGGGCGTCGGAGCGGATCCGCCGTCGCCACGCCCAGTCGGGCTTGTGGAAGCGGTGGTCGACCCGGGCCCCGCCCGCCCGCGGGCGGGGCGGGCGGTCCACCCGCGGGGCGCGACCGGACGCGGTCTGACGGTTCGGTCGCACGGCAGCAGGATACGTGGCGGCGCGGCCGCGCACGTCGCTCTGCCCAGGCGGCGCCCGGTGCGGCCGAACGGGTGACCGACGCGTCCGATTGGTTTCACTCTGATGGGTTATTCGAGTCAAGAAGTCGTCAAGTTGCACGCGACAGAGTTTCGCGGCGGGCCGTGGGGGGCACCTCCATCCCAGACTCCCCGACAGCGCCGAGAGCCCCAGCGCCAGCCGGTTCCCGACCCAGGAGGTCCCGCCGTGACCGCGATCCCATCCGCCACCGTCGACTCGTCCGTCGAGCTGCGGCTGGTGCTCCCGGGGGCCGACGCCGTCGCCCTGCCGGTCACGCTGCGCTACTCGGCCGGGGACCCCTACGCGGTGCAGGCCCTGTTCGCCGGCGACGACGTCGCGGTCGAGTGGGTGTTCGGCCGGGACCTGCTCGTGGACTCCCTGGACCGGCCCAGCGGCGAGGGGGACGTGCAGGTCTGGCCCGCCGTCCGGGGCGGCACCCGGCTCGTGATGATCTCGCTGAGCTCCCCCGACGGCCAGGCCGTGCTCGAGGGCGACGCCGCCGACATCGAGGCGTTCCTGGCCCGCACCCTCGCGATGGTGCCCGCGGGCAGCGAGTCGCTGCTGCTCGACCTCGACACCGAGATCGCGGCCCTGCTCGCCGCCTGAGCCTGCCCCGCCTGAGCCCGTCGCCTGACACAGGTGGGCGGGCCGGGTCACGCCGGGTCGGGGTCCGCCAGCGCCCGCCGCGCGAACCGCTCCGCGAGGGCCGCGGCCACCGGCCCCCGGGGCAGCGGCCGACCGTCGACCACCGCCTGCGGCTGCACGTCCCGCGTCGACGACGTCAGCAGCACGTCGTCGCAGTCGCGCAGGGCCGCGAACGGCACCGGCCGCTCCTGCACCGGTACCCCCTCGTCCCGTGCCCACTCCAGCAGCAGGGCACGCGTGATCCCCGGCAGGCACCCCGACGTCAGCGGCGGCGTGACCGCCTCGCCGTCGACCACGACGACGACGTTGGACCCCGTCCCCTCGCACAGCTCGCCCCGGGTGTTCGCCAGCAGCGCCTCCCCCGCGCCACTGCGCCGCGCGCGGGCCAGGGCGACGACGTTCTCGGCGTACGAGGTCGTCTTCAGCCCGACGACGGCGGACGCCTCGTTGCGCGTCCAGGCGACGCTCACGACGGCGGGGTCCTGCGGCCAGGGCGCGGCGGGCACCGCGGCGACCAGGAGCGTGCCCGCCCCCGTCCTACGCTCGCTGCCCAGCGGTCCGGGGCCGGCGGTCCAGGTGACCCGCAGCCGGGCGAGGGCGTTGCCGTCGGCGGGCAGCGCGGCCAGGACTGCCTCGACACCGTCGCGGGCGCGCGCGACGGGGGGCGCGTCGAGGCCCAGGCCAGCCGCGGAGCGCTCGAGCCGGCGCAGGTGACGGGTGAGCGCGAACGGCACGCCGTCGACGACCTTGCACGTCTCGAAGACCCCGTCCCCGACCGTCAGGCCGTGGTCCGTGGCCCGCAGCACCGGCTCGTCCTCGGTCACCATGCGTCCGTCGGCCCACAGCACCACGCCCGTCATCGCCGGCCTCCCGCAGCCCCGTCGTCGCCGCTCGCGAGCCGCTCGCGGACGACCCAGTGTGGCCTCCCCCTGGTTGGACTGCCGATCCGGCTCTCGGTTAGAGTCGGCGACGCATACCGACCCCCGCGGGCCGGGAGCGTGCGGACGTAGCGCAGCTGGTAGCGCATCACCTTGCCAAGGTGAGGGTCGCGGGTTCGAATCCCGTCGTCCGCTCGGAGGCACTGCCTGTCGCGGGCACACGCCTCGCGGTGGAGTGGCCGAGAGGCGAGGCAACGGCCTGCAAAGCCGTCCACACGGGTTCGAATCCCGTCTCCACCTCGGCACGCGCAGCGTGGTGGCAACACCCCTGGGGCGATTGGCGCAGCGGTAGCGCGCTTCCCTGACACGGAAGAGGTCACTGGTTCGATCCCAGTATCGCCCACCGGCACCACCGCAGGTCAGCGACCCGGACTCTCATCGGACGGTGACTGCGAGCACGGCGCGTCGGACGAGCTCCAGCGGCTCCCCGTCCGCGACCGACGACAGGGCCGCTCGCCACGCCGACGCGAGGATCCGCCCGATCGGCGCGGGTACCGGATGGGCGAGGCGGGTGAGGAGCTCGACGAGCGGGTCCTCCTCCTGACCTGGTGGGTGCTCGCTCAGCAGCCGGACGAAGCTCTGCCGCACCGCGAAGTCGAGACCCACGACCAGTGCCGCGCCGAGCGGGTCGGCTGCCGCCCCCGCTACGGCTCCCTCCATGCGGTCCAGCAGTCGTCTCTCCACGTCCCGGCGCACGACGACGTAGAGGCCGAGCTTGCTGTGGAAGTGGTGGTAAAGAGCCCCCGTCGTCACCTCCGCGGCGGCAACCAGCTCGCCGACGGTGACGTCGTCGAAGGGGCGCGAGCCGAACTCACGCACCGCTGCCAGGGCGAGTCGGCCTTTCGGTGACGTCGACACCGGGACCCACTCGCGCATGGAGGCATAATGCCGTTATGCTCTCGGGGAAGCCAGTTACGACACGGAGGGACGACCCATGAAGCTGGAGTTCCTGTACACGCCGACCACGGACCTGCAGGCGTCCCTCGCCCTGTACCGCGATGCGCTCGGGTGCGAGGAGGTCTGGCGCGAAGGTGACACGACGGTGGCGCTGACCCTGCCGGGGACCGACGTCCAGCTCATGCTCGACGCGAACGACCCGAGCGCACCCGTGGGACCGCTCTTCGTCGTCGACAGCGTGCGGGAGTTCCACGCCGCCCGTGCCGCCGCGCTGCGCGTCGTCGACGAGCCCTCGGAGATCCCCGGCGGGTTCACGGCCACGTACCAGGACCCGGCCGGAGCGACCATCTACGTGATGGACCAGTCCACCGACGCGTCGACCACCTGACCTGACGGCCTCCGCTGGGCCGAGGCTTCACACCTTGGCTCCAGGCGCGTCGGGATGTCCGGCCCCCAGGAGCGCACGCATCTGCTGCAGCACCCTGTCCGTGAACAGGCCGGCCGCCACGGCCGCGGTCATCAGGACGGTCAGACCTGCGGTGGATGTGGTCTCGTCGCCGATGCTGACGAGGCCGGCGCTGACTGCCACGATGGTCGCCGCCCCCAGCAGCGCCGACCAGACCGGTCGCAGCAGGTACCACCACAGGTAGCCGCGTTCGAGGGTCTCGGCGCCGGCACGGTTGGCGAACACGATGCTCTGCTGCACCATGCTGCCCATGAACCCCGCGGCGGCGCCGACCAGCATCAGACTGGTGTTCAACGACACGGTGAGGGACACCCCCCACCAGGACAGGGACTCGGTGGCGAGCGTCCCGGGCGCGGCGGCATCCTGCGCGACGACCAGCTTCTCCGCGAGACCGTAGGCCCAGACGACGGCGAGCAGGGCAGCGGCCCCTGCGCCGACGTTGACGAGGCCGACCAGCCGGCGGCGCGAGCTCGCCATGAGCGGGGCGAAGCCGGCCACCCCTGCCGGCTGACCTGTCAGCTGGGCGACGGTGCTCATCACGACCTCCGTGCGGTGGTGTGCGATCCCTGACTCGGGAACGGACACCTGCGACGGAGCCCTGATACATGGACGAAGCGCGTCCGAACGGGGGTGGGTGCCTCCAGGGGCCCGAGTCCGCTGCCCAGCTCCGCATCGGCGAGGGCGAGCACGCCCGGTGCCCACGCGGACATCAGGTCTCCGACTCGCAGGATCCCGTCCGGCGGTTGACATCTCACGAGGCCGCCGAAGGTGGCCGGCCGCCGCTGGAGCACCCCGAGCGTGTCGTCGGCGCCGGAATCGGCGACACGCATCCCGGTCCGCCCTCCGGCGATCGAGATGCTGGCCTCGCTCAAGGAGCCGACCAGTGCGCCGACCGCGTCGACGGCGTCGACGGCGTCGACGGCGCACCGTGCGCGCTCCACGGGTTCGTCGTCCCACATCAGAGCGCACTCCTCGGGCACGCCTCCCGAGGACACCGTGAACTCGACGGGGACGTCGTCACCGACTGCTGGGCCCGATGGGATGACGTCCGCGGTACTGCTGCGCGACGAGGCCAGCTGGAGCGCGGCGGCCGGCAGGGACACGGCGCTCAGTGGGCCGGAGGCGCTCCCGGCGGCCCTCGATGACGCCGCCCTCCTGCGGCGGACCGTCGCTCGCCACGGGGTGGGAGACAGTGAAGGTCAGCTCGTCGACGGCGGCGCCGGTGTCGTCGCAGCCCGGCACGCACCCGCGGATGGTGTACGTGCCGGCCACGTCCTCGCCGGGGAGCACGTCTTCCCCTTGTCCCGACACGTCGAGGCCGGGCGCCGGCGGCGCGGGCTGGGCAACCGTCAGCGCCGCGACGAGGGCAGCCAGCCCGTGGTAGCCGACCGTCGTCTCGGTGAGCCTGCCCCGCGACGGGAGCCCGTTCGTGGACGGCGCGGCGGCTCCCATCGCCATGCGACATGCCTTCCGGGTGGTCGGGAACGCCTTCCACCCGTCGGAGACCTCGTGCTGCCCCCGGTGACACCTGCAAGCCTCTTCTCGACCGTGCCCCGGCTCTCGTCGAGCAGCCCGTCGCCGTCGCGGGTACGGTCACGTCGCATGTGGGCCGACCGCGTGATCCGGGTGATCGAGGACGCTGCCGTGCTGGACCGCCCCGCCGGGCTCGCCGCCACGGCCGTCGGGTCGCGGCTTCGGGCCGGGCCGGTCAAGGACGCGCTGTCCGGGACGCCGTTCGGTCACCCCGCGCACCCGGTGCTGGTGACCGTGCCGATCGGCGCGTGGGTGAGCGCCAGCTGGCTCGACCTCGTCGGCGGCCCCGGTGAGCGCGTCGCCGCACGCAAGGCGGTGGGGCTCGGGACGCTGGCGGCGCTGCCGGCGGTCCTGACCGGGGCGTCGGACTGGGCCGACGTCTCGGGCGCGGAGCGCCGGGTCGGCTTCGTCCACGCCCTGGTGAACGTGGCCGCGGTCGGGCTGTACGCGGGGTCGTGGTTCGCCCGCCGCGCGGGACGCCAGCGCGCTGGGGTGCGGCTGGCGCTGCTCG
The DNA here is from genome assembly GCA_038206105.1 of Actinomycetales bacterium. Taxonomy (GTDB): domain Bacteria; phylum Actinomycetota; class Actinomycetes; order Actinomycetales; family JBBRBF01; genus JBBRBF01. The sequence goes on from JBBRBF010000006.1 coordinate 49,558, forward strand.
GCGCCGGCGTGGCCGGCGCGAGCGGCTGGCTGGGCGGCCACCTGTCCTACGCGGCCGGGGTCGGTGTGGACACCACCGCCTTCCTGTCCGGGCCAGAGGACTGGACCGACGTCGCCTCCGAGGCCGACCTCGCCGAGGGGGTGCCGATGGGTGTCACCGTCGGCGTCGTGCCCCTGCTGCTGGTCCGCGCCCAGGGACGGGTGCACGCCCTGAACGACCGCTGCACGCACCGGGGCGCTCCCCTGCACGAGGGCCACCTGGTCGACGGCTGCATCGAGTGCCCCTGGCACGACAGCCGTTTCGCGCTCACCGACGGGGACGTGGTCCGCGGTCCCGCGACGCGGCCGCAGCCGGTTTTCGAGGTCAGGACCGTGGCCGGTCGCGTCCAGGTGCGGCGTCCGGGCGAGCAGCGAGCGCTGCGCACGAACCCGGTGGCGTCCGGCGGCTGACGCCGTCGGATCAGGCCAGGGCCCGGAGCGGGGCGACCTGCCGCGGGTGCCACTGCCGCAACCACGGCAGGAACTCGTCCACCGGCATCGGCCGGGCCATCCAGTAGCCCTGCGCCGCGTCGCACCCCAGCCGCTGCAGGTCGAGTCACGTGGCCTCGTCCTCCACGCCTTCGCACACCACGGTCCGGCCGAGCCGGTGCCCGAGGTCGACGATCGCCGCGACGATCGCCATCGAGTCCGCGGTCCGGTTGCCGGGCGCCACGAACGACCTGTCGATCTTGTCCTCGGAGACGGGCAGCCGCTGCAGGTAGGCAAGCGAGGAGTAGCCGGTCCCCAGGTCGTCGACGGACAGGTGCAGGCCCAGGGCCCTCAGCCGTGCCAGCGCCCCGAGGGCGCTCTCCGGGTCGGCCATCACGCTCGACTCGGTGAGCTCCAGCGTCACCGCGTCCTCCTCGGCGCGTCACGACGGACGGCCACGGGTGCTGTGACACCCGAGCATGCTGAAGAGTCACGCCCTGCTATCGACCAATCGCGGCGAGTTACGTCGGTCGGCAGACCGGAATCAACCGGACGGCGTACACCCACGCCGGGCGGCGGCGCGCGACGGGGGTCCGTGAAGCGGTGCCGTCAGCCCCGGTCGAGGCCCCGCAGCACGCCGGTCGCCACCGCCGCGAAGGCGAGGTGAGGCGCGAGGTCGGTGGCCCAGGCGTCGGCGTCCCAGGTCCGCGGGTCCGTGATCCCCAGCAGAGTCATCGGCCCGTTGCCGGCCACGAGCACCAGCGCCGACGCGACGAGGAACGTGCCGACCCCTCCGCCGCGCCAGCCGGATGCCCGCGCAGCGCCCAGGACGAGGCCGGTCCCCACGCCCGCCGAGAGACCGGTCAACGGGCCCAGGGCGTCGATGCGCGCCGAGCGCGAGTCCTCGTCACCCGGCACGTCGAGGCCGGTCCGCCGGGAGAGCTCCGCCACGGTGTCCTGCGGCGTGGTGCTGGCGGGACGGGCCCGCACCGCCATGTCGAGGTAGGTCACCGCGTTCAGCGCCGTCGTGCCGGCGGCACCCGCGGCCGCTCCGGCCGCCAGCCGGTGGACCCACGCTCCCGACTTCCGCTTCCCCGACCCTCGCTGCCGCACCGCGCCTCCTCGACGTCCCGGGACCTGCCGGTCGGCGCCCCATGGCGTCGCCGGGGTCCGACGGCAGCACCGTAGCCTCGCCGCCCGCCTGGCACACCTCGGCGAACACCGCGGCGACGTGGGTGCCCGACTCGCCGGGCAGACCGATGCTGCGCAGGCCGGGGGTGTCGACGACCGCACCACCCCCGGCGGCGTGCAGCTCACGGGTGGCCGTGGTGTGCCGCCCGACCGCAGGGACCGGGTCGGCATCACCTCGTCATCGACGAGAGCGTTCACCAGCGTCGACTTGCCGCTGCCGGAGGCGCCGACGAGCGCCAGCGTCGCCCCGCCGGCGAGCCGGGAGCGCAGCGGCGCGAGCCCGCCGCCGGCGGCGTGCTCGGCGTCCGGGACGAGGTCGGCCTTGGTCAGCACCACCTCCACGGTCGTGCGCCCGTCCGGCCACAGCGCCAGCAGCACCCAGTCACCGGTGGCGGGCGGCGCCTCGGGGTCGCGGGTGGAGGCCGCCAGCACGTCGGCCGCCCACGTGGCGCGGGTGACCTCGCCGGGCGGAGCGGTCGTCGCCACCAGGCAGGCGCCCCGCTGCGCGCACGTGACCCTGCCGGGCAGGGCTCCCACACCGGGCACTCGCGCCAGCACGGGCAGGTCGGTGGCGACGGCCGCCGCCTCGCCCCACCCCGGGTCCCAGCCCGCCGGGTGTGCGGTGGGCGCCGCACCGGGCGGCGGGCCGATGGTCACCGTGACACGCCTCCCGCCCGCGCACCGCCACCCCGGCGGCCGGACGCCGTCGACGCTAGGCGGGGCGCGGTGGCGACGTCACCCGGTTTTCGGGCCGCGCGTGTGCGAGCCGGGCCGCACGCCGGCCGGCGCGACCAGACCGGCACCGGTGTCCGTGCCGACTGCGGGCTCGCCTGCGTCGCGGACGGGGGTCAGCGGGGCGCCGTCCGCCGCCAGACCCCGGCGGCGGCGGGCCTCGGCGCGGCGCGCGTCGGGCCACCGCCGGTCGACGGCCGCGTTCAGGGCGGCGCCGATGAGCACGGCGATGGCGAGCAGGTACAGCCAGATCAGCACGACGATCGGCGTCGCGAGCGGTCCGTAGATCGACGCGCCGCCGACGGACGCGCTGATCACCACCCGGAGCACGAAGCTCGCGAGGACCCAGATCACCAGGGCCAGGACGGCCCCGGGCAGGTCCCGGTGCCACGCCGTCCGCACCGGCGTGCTGATGTGGTACAGCGTGGCGAGCATGGCGATGCCCAGCAGGGTGACCACCGGCCAGTAGGCCAGCAGCATCGAACCGAACGCGCCGGGCAGCACGTCACCGAGCAGGCTGGGCCCGATCAGGACCAGCGGCAGCGTCATCGCGCCGAGCACCAGGAGCAGCAGGTACAGGAAGAAGGACAGCGCCCGGGTCCGGACGATCCCGCGGTGCCCACCGAGCCCGTACATGATGGAGATCGTGTCGACGTAGACGTTCAGCGCGCGTGATCCCGACCACAGCGACAGCAGGAACCCGAGCGAGATCAGGTCGACGCGGGTGTCGGCCAGCGCATCGTCCAGGGTGGGCACGATGACGCCGGTGACCACCTGCTCGGTGAGGAACGGCTGGGTCGCGTCGAGGATCGCGGTGCGCAGCTCGACGGCCTCGGCGACCCCGATCTCCCTGCCGATCCAGGCGGCGGTCGCGGCGAGACCCAGCACCAGCGGCGGCAGCGACAGCAGCGCGAAGAAGCCTGCCTCCGCTGCGAGGCCGGTCACGCGGTAGCGCAGGCACACCTGCACGGTGCCGCGCACGAGCGCGGCCACCGCCGCCAGCACGGCGTTGCGGCGCACGACCCCGCAGGCTGCCCGCAGGCCGCGGGCTGCCCTGCTCACGCCGTCCGCCCGGCCGCTGCGACCGGGACGGCCCGGCACTGTCCCTGCGGCCACACCGGCCACGGTAGCCCCGGCACCGGCGTCCCGCTGGACGGCACGCGGCACGCCGCGGCCACGGTCTCGCGCGGCGGCCGGCGGCCGCAGGCGGCAGGATGGTCCCCGGACGACCGGCCCGGCACAGAAGCCGGGGCCCGGCCGCCCTGTCGCTTGCCGCCGACCGAGAGACCCTCATGCAGATCTGGCCCGGCCGCCCCTACCCGCTGGGGGCCACGTACGACGGCTCCGGAACCAACTTCGCGCTGTTCTCCGAGGTCGCCGACGACGTCACCCTCTGCCTCGTGGACGACGACGGCGCCGAGGAGCGGCACGAGCTGCAGGAGGTCGACGGTCACGTCTGGCACGCGTACCTGCCGGGTGTCCAGCCCGGGCAGCGGTACGGCTACCGTGTCCACGGTCCCTACGACCCCGACAACGGTCACCGCTGCAACCCCTCGAAACTGCTGCTGGACCCCTACGCGAAGGCCGTCGACGGTCAGGTCGACGGGGACGAGTCCCTGTTCAGCTACCGCTTCAGCGAGAAGCGCAAGGGCCTGAACAAAAACGACTCCCTGGGCCACACGATGCTGTCGGTCGTCGTGAACCCGTTCTTCGACTGGGGCACCGACCGCCCGCCGCAGCTGGAGTACCACGAGAGCGTGATCTACGAGGCCCACGTCAAGGGCCTGACCATGACGCACCCCGACGTCCCGGAGGAGATCCGCGGCACCTACGCGGGCATCGCCCACCCGGCCGTCATCGACCACCTCGTCCAGCTCGGGGTCACGGCGATCGAGCTGATGCCGGTGCACCAGTTCGTGCAGGACACCCACCTGGTCGACAAGGGCCTCGCGAACTACTGGGGCTACAACACGATCGGGTTCTTCGCGCCGCACAACTCCTACTCCTCGACCGGGACGCGCGGTCAGCAGGTGATGGAGTTCAAGGGCATGGTCAAGGCCCTGCACGAGGCAGGCGTCGAGGTGATCCTCGACGTGGTCTACAACCACACCGCCGAGGGCAACCACATGGGCCCGACCCTGTGCTTCCGCGGCATCGACAACAACGCCTACTACCGGCTCGTGGACGACGACAAGTCGCACTACTTCGACACGACCGGGACCGGCAACTCGCTGCTGATGCGCCACCCGCACGTGCTGCAGCTGATCATGGACTCGCTGCGCTACTGGGTCACCGAGATGCACGTCGACGGGTTCCGCTTCGACCTCGCGGCGACCCTGGCCCGCCAGTTCCACGAGGTCGACCGGCTGAGCGTGTTCTTCGACCTCGTGCAGCAGGACCCGGTGATCAGCCAGGTGAAGCTCATCGCCGAGCCGTGGGACCTCGGTGAGGGCGGCTACCAGGTCGGCAACTTCCCGCCGCTGTGGACCGAGTGGAACGGGGCGTACCGCGACACGGTCCGCGACTTCTGGCGCGGCGAGCCGCACACGCTCGGCGAGTTCGCGTCCCGGATCAGCGGGTCGAGCGACCTCTACGAGCACTCCAGCCGCAAGCCGATCGCGAGCATCAACTTCGTCACGGCTCACGACGGCTTCACGCTGCGCGACCTGGTGTCGTACAACGAGAAGCACAACGACGCCAACGGCGAGGGCGGCAACGACGGCGAGTCCCACAACCGCTCCTGGAACAGCGGTGAGGAGGGCCCGTCGACGGACCCGGCGGTCGTGAGCCTGCGCGCCCGCCAGCAGCGCAACTTCCTCGCGACGCTGCTGCTCTCCCAGGGCGTGCCGATGATGGCGCACGGCGACGAGCTCGGTCGCACCCAGGACGGCAACAACAACGTCTACTGCCAGGACAACGAGCTCGCCTGGGTGGACTGGGACCTCGACGAGCACCAGCAGTCGCTGCTGGAGTTCACCCGGCGCCTGGTCCACCTGCGCCTGCAGCACCCGGTGCTGCGGCGACGGCGCTTCTTCGCCGGCGCCGCGGTGCACGGCGGGTCCAGCGAGCTCGGCGAGATCGAGTGGCTCACGCCGACCGCGGCCACGATGGCCGAGGAGGACTGGGGCACCTGGTACGCGCGGTCGGTGATGGTGTGGCTCAACGGCGACGCGATCACCGAGAGCGACCGGCGGGGCGAGCGGATCCAGGACGACACGTTCCTGATCCTGTTCAACGGCAACCACGAGCCGCTGGGCTTCACGGTGCCCGACAAGGAGTACGGGCTCGAGTGGACGGTGGCCCTCGACACGGCCGAGGAGCAGGAGACCGGCCAGGCGCTGAGCGCGGGGACCACCCTGCGGCTCCCCGACCGCAGCCTGCTCGTGCTGACCCGGGCCAGCGGCGAGTGAGGGGCGACGCGGACGCGCACCGCGAGGGGCACCGTCCCGCCCTGGACCGGCCGGTGCCGGTGTCGACCTACCGGCTGCAGCTGCGGGCGGAGTTCGGCTTCGACGACGCGGCCGCCGTGGTCGACCACCTCGACGCCCTCGGGGCGGGGCACGCCTACCTCTCCCCCATCCTCGCGCCGACGCCCGGCTCGGCTCACGGCTACGACGTGGTGGACCACTCCCGGCTACACCCGGACGCCGGCGGCCGGCCCGCCTTCGACCGCCTCGTCGACGCGTTGCACGCGACCGGGATGGGGGCGGTGGCCGACCTCGTCCCCAACCACATGGCCGTCCCGACGCCTGCGCATCTGAACGAGGCGCTGTGGTCGATGCTGCGCGACGGTCCGGACTCGCCGTTCGCACCGTGGTTCGACGTCGACTGGGACGTGGCCGACCACGCCCTGCTGATGCCGGTGCTCGGGCGCCGGATCGGCCAGGTCCTCGGCGACGGGGAGCTCACCCTCGACCTCGGCGAGGAGCACACCGAGCCCCTGCTGCGGTACTACGACCACGTCTTCCCGGTGCGGCCGGGCACCGAGAGCCTGCCGGTGGCCGAGCTCGTCGACCGGCAGTGGTACCGCCTCGCCCACTGGCGGGTGGCGGACGAGGAGCTGAACTACCGCCGGTTCTTCGACGTCGACACCCTCGCCGCCGTCCGTGTCGAGGACCCCGACGTCTTCGACGCCACCCATGCGCTGCTGCTCGAGCTCATCGAGACCGGACGCCTCGACGGGCTCCGGATCGACCACCCCGACGGCCTGGCGGACCCGCGCGGGTACGTGCGGCGCCTGTCCGAGCGCACCCGCGGGTCCTGGGTCGTCGTGGAGAAGATCCTCGAGGGCGACGAGGAGCTCCCCGATGACTGGCCGTGCGCCGGGACCACCGGCTACGAGGCGCTGCTGCGGGTGGGTGGGCTCTTCGTCGACCCGGCCGGCGAGGCGCCGCTGTCGGCCCTGTGGCGCGAGCTGACGACCGAGGACGGCGCCCCGGACCCGGGTTTTCCGGCCGTCGTCGAGACCGCCAAGCGCGAGATGGTGACCCGGGGTCTGTACGCCGAGGTCCACCGGCTGACCGACCTGCTCGTGGAGATCTGCCACTCCGACGTCCGGCTCCGCGACCACACCCGGCGCGCGCTCGGCGAGTGCGTGGTCGAGCTGCTCGTCGCCTTCGACCGGTACCGGGCGTACGTCGTGCCGGGAGAGCCGGCGCCGCCGGCTGAGGCTGCCGTCCTCGACCACGCCGCCGGCCTGGCCCGCACGCACCTGCCCGAGGACCGCTGGGAGACCCTCGACGTCGTCCGCGAGCTGCTGCTGGGGCGCGAGGCCGGCAGCGCCGGTCGCACCTCCGAGGCGACGCGGGCCGAGCTCGTGGTCCGCTTCCAGCAGACCTGCGGCCCCGTGATGGCCAAGGGCGTCGAGGACACCTCCTTCTACCGGTGGCACCGGCTGGTCGCGCTCAACGAGGTGGGCGGCGACCCGACGCGGTTCGGCATCCCCACCGACGAGTTCCACAGCTGGTGCGCGCGGCAGGTGCAGCAGCGGCCCACCGCGATGACGACGCTGTCGACGCACGACACCAAGCGCAGCGAGGACGTGCGGGCCCGGCTGTCCGTGCTGGCCGAGGTGCCCCAGGATTGGACCGAGGCGCTGGCGACGTGGCGTGACCTGGCCGCGGGCCACCGCTCCCCGCTGCTCGACGCGGCGACGGAGTACCTCGTCTGGCAGACCCTCGTGGGCACGTGGTCGACGGGAGGCGCCGCGATGGCAGGCCCGATCGCCTCCGACCGGCTGCTGGCCTACCTGGAGAAGGCGGTCAAGGAGGCGAAGACCCACACCACGTGGACCGAGCCCGACAGCGCCTACGAGCAGGCCCTGCAGGACTTCGCGACCGGGGTCCTCGGCGACGACGCCGTGCTCGCGGCGGTGGGGGCCTTCTGCGAGCGGGTCGCCCCGGCCGCCCGCGTCGCGGTGCTCGGCCAGAAGCTCGTCCAGCTCACGATGCCCGGCGTGCCCGACGTCTACCAGGGCACCGAGATGGTCGACCTGTCGCTGGTCGACCCGGACAACCGGCGACCGGTGGACTACGGGCTGCGCCGAGCGCGGCTCGCACGCCTCGACGCGGGCGCCCGCCCCGACGACCTGGACGACGAGAAGCTGCTCGTGACGTCGCGCGCCCTGCGGCTGCGCCGGGAGCACCCGCAGTGGTTCGTCGGGGAGGACACGACATACACCCCGCTGCCGACCTCCACGGCGCACGCGGTGGCGTTCTCCCGGGGCGACGGCTCCGGGCCCGAGGTGGTGACCTTGGCGACACGGCTCGCGAGCACCCTGGCGCGGTACGGCGGCTGGGGTGCGAGCACCGTGGCCCTGCCGGACGGCGCATGGCACGACGTGCTCTCCGGGCAGGCGGCCGCAGGCGGCACCGTGGCGCTGTCCGTCCTGCTCGACGACCTGCCGGTGGCGCTGCTCGTCCGCGACTGACGCCCCCGCCCAGGTGCCGCCCGCGCGTCCTCAGGTGGTCGCGAGCAGGCGCTCCCGCTCGACGTCCACGTCGAAGTCGGCGGTCGGCCAGCGCAGGTCCATGTCGCGCAGCTCGTCGAGGAGCAGCTGCTGCACGGCCCACCGCGCGTACCACTTGCGGTCGGCCGGCACCACGTGCCACGGCGCCTCGTCCGTCGAGCACCGCTCGAGCACGTCCGCGTAGGCCGCCTGGTAGTCGTCCCAGCGCAGCCGCGCGTCGACGTCCCCCGGGTCGTACTTCCAGTGCTTGTCGGGACGGTCGAGCCGCTCGGCGAGACGCTCCGCCTGCTCCGCGGGGGAGATGTGCAGCATCACCTTCAGCACCCGGGTGCCGCGCCCGACGAGCGTGCGCTCGAGGCGGTTGATGGCGTCGTACCGTCGCCTCCAGGTCGCCGGGCGCACGAGCTCCTCGACCCGCGCGACGAGCACGTCCTCGTAGTGGGAGCGGTCGAAGACGCCCAGGTGGCCCGGCTCCGGCAGCGCCCGGCGGATCCGCCAGAGGAAGTCGTGGGAGCGCTCCTCGGCCGTCGGCGCACCGAACGAGGTGTGCGCCACGCCCTGTGGGTCGACGGCACCCACGACGTGCCTCACGATGCCGCCCTTGCCGGAGGTGTCCATGCCCTGCACCACGAGGAGCAGGGAGCGCGACCCGCCGCTGCGGCCCTCCGCGAAGAGCTTCTCCTGGAGCGTGGACAGCTCGTCGGCGCCGGCTGCGAGAGCCGCTCTGCCCGCCGCCTTGCCGCCCTCGAAGCCCGGGGTTTCCCGCGTGCCCGTAGCGGCCAGGGTGAACGTGTCGCCGACCGCGAGCATGTCCGCGAGCCGAGCCGCCGGCCCGCCGGAGTCGTCGACGGCGTCGGCGCCGTCCGCGACGTCCGCCTGCACCGCCGTGAGCTCCTCGGCCAGCTTCTTCGCCTTCTTCGCAGCCTTCTTGCCCTTCGCGCCCTTGCCCATGCCGAGCCCTCCAGTCGTCCGTCGTGGGGTCGATCCTGGCAGCGGGCGCACACCACGGCCACGCGGAGCCGGCGATGTGACAGCGGCCGGGGCTCCCGGCAGGCTTGCGCCGTGCACACCTTCAGCGTCTGGTCCCCCGCCGCCGAACGCGTCGACGTCCGGCTCAGCGGCGCCGGAACCACCGAGCGAAGCGAGCCGATGCGCCGCTGCGAGGACGGCTGGTGGTCCGTCGACGTCGCCGACGCGGGACACGGCACCCGCTACGCGTACTGCGTCGACGGTGGCACGCCGCTGCCGGACCCCCGCTCGCCCTGGCAGCCGGACGACGTCCACTCGGCGTCGGCGGTCTTCGACACCGGTCGCCACGCGTGGCTGGACGCCGGGTGGGACGGCCTCGACGTGCGCGGCCGCGTCCTCTACGAGCTGCACGTCGGCACCTTCACGCCCGAGGGCACGCTCGACGCCGCGGCCGAGCGGCTGGACCACCTCGTGGGCCTCGGCGTGGAGATGGTGCAGCTGATGCCGGTGGCGGCGTTCCCCGGGCGGCACGGCTGGGGGTACGACGGCGTCGCCCTGTTCGCGGTCCACGAGCCGTACGGCGGACCTGCTGCCCTGCAACGGTTCGTGGACGCCTGCCACGCGAAGGGCCTGGCCGTCTCGCTCGACGTCGTCTACAACCACCTCGGCCCCAGCGGCAACTACCTCGCGGCGTTCGGGCCGTACTTCACCGACCGTCACGAGACCCCGTGGGGCCAGGCGGTCAACCTGGACGACACCGGCAGCGAGCAGGTGCGGCGGTGGGTGGTGGACAACGCGCTGCGGTGGCTGCGGGACTTCCACGTCGACGCGCTGCGCCTCGACGCCGTCCACGCCCTCGTGGACGACTCCGAGCGCCACCTGCTCTCGCAGCTCAGCGACGAGGTCGCCGAGCTGTCGCGCGAGGTCGACAGGCCCCTCTCGCTCGTCGCGGAGTCCGACGTCAACGACCCCGTCATGGTCGAGCCGGTCGCCGACGGGGGCCTCGGGATGACCGCGCAGTGGAGCGACGACTACCACCATGCGCTGCACGCGTTCCTGACCGGCGAGCGGCAGGGGTACTACGCGGACTTCGGCGGTGCCGAGGTCCTCGCCCGCACGCTCACCCGCGTCTTCCGTCACGACGGCGGCTGGTCCTCCTTCCGCGGCAGCGACTGGGGCGCACCGGTCGACCGGCAGCGGCACGACGGTCGCGCGTTCCTCGCCTACGGCTCCAACCACGACCAGGTGGGCAACCGCGCGGTCGGGGACCGCCCGTCGGCGAGCCTGCCGCCGGGCACGCTGGCCGGTGCGGCGGCGCTGACGCTCTGCTCGCCGTTCACCCCGATGCTCTTCATGGGCGAGGAGTGGGGCGCCTCCACGCCGTGGCAGTTCTTCACCGACCACGGCGAACCCGAGCTGGCGGAGGCGATCCGCGAGGGGCGTCGCCGCGAGTTCGCCGAGCACGGCTGGGATGCCGACCAGGTGCCCGACCCGCAGGACCCCGCGACCCGCGACGCCTCGGTGCTGCGGTGGGAGGAGACCCACGACGACCCGCACCGCCGGCTGCTGGCCTGGTACACCCGTCTCGTCGCGCTGCGACACCGCGAGCCCGACCTGCACTCCGGCGACCTGACGGCCGTCTCGGCCCGGCACGCCGACGACGGGTCCTGGTTCTGCCTGTCCCGTGGCGCGCTGCGCGTGGCGCTGAACCTGTCCGCGTCGCCGCTGCCGGTACCCGTCGACGGGACGCCCGGCGAGGTCATGGCCGCGTGGGACCGTGCCGAGACGGGTCCCGGCACCGTCATCCTGCCGCCCCGCTCGGTCGCGCTCGTGCGCGTCTGACGCCGCCGCTCCGGCGGGGACACCGGGTCAGCGCACTGGGCTGCGCGAGGTTCCCGCGTCACCGGCCGCCGCGTACAGCCGCTCGACCGTGACCGGGGCGAGGCACTCGGGCCGTGTGCTCAGGAACGAGCGCAGCCGGTCGCGGTGGACGACCGTCACCCGGGCAGAGGCCGGTTCGTGGACGGAGGCCGGGTCGCGCGCGTCGCCGAGGGCGCCGCCGCTGCCGATCACGACGACGACGCGCGCCTCGAGTGCGACGCCGGCCGTCTCGGACAGCTGGTCGCCGAGGCGCTCCGCGGGCGTCGCGCCGGAGTCGCAGACCAGGGCGAACACCCCGGCGGGTCCGACGACGAGGTGGTCGACGACGGTCCCGTCGCCGAGGGTCACGGCCGGACGGCACCGCCAGCGCGGGTCGTGGCGGACGAGGCGGTCCAGCTCCCGCCCGACCCGGTGCGCGAGCACGGCGCGAGCACGGCGTGCGAGCCACCCCCGGCCGGGCCGCGGTGCCGGCCGCGACGGCCGGGTGTGCCGGGCCGGCTCGGTCCACTGGGGAGGCAGGGTCGCGGACGTCGGCTGCGTGGCCTGGGCTGTCGTGTCGGGCACTGTCCCGACGTCGGCGCCAGGCGGCTCCTGCCTGAGGGCGGCTCCCCCGATCGGCCGACCCACCCCACGGAGCGGCCCACCCCCGCGCGGTGATCATGCACGACGGGTCCGCTGGGCGTACCCGACGCGCATGATCACCGCGGGGGGCGGGGCTACGGTGACGGCCGTGGGTGCTGGGGGCGGGGCCGGGGGCGGGGCCGGGGGCGGGGGCGGGGCCGGGGGAGGGGCCGGGGGAGGGGCCGGGGCCGGGGCCACCGTGGCGGTCGTGCTCTCGGGTGCGGCGGCGCGCGGGGCGTTCCAGGCCGGTGCGCTCGCCGAGCTCGTGCCTGCGCTGCAGCGCGACGGTCTACGCCCGACGATCTGGGTCGGCACCAGCGCGGGCAGCATCAACGCGGTGCTGTGGGCCGCCGCGGCGCACCGCGAGGCCGGCGCCGCAGCGGACGGTGTCCTGGACGTGTGGCGGTCCTTCGACGGCGACGACGTCTACGCACCGCTGCTGCCGTTCTCGCTGGCGAGGGTTGCCGCCCGGTACGCCGCGGGGGCCGTGCTGGGCGTCGGGCCCGGCACGACCAGTCTGCTGGACACCACGCCGCTGCGGCGGACGGCGAACCGGCTGTTCCCGACGGACCGGCTCGCCGCGAACGTCGCGGGCGGCGCGGTCTCGGCGCTCGGGGTGGTGGCGACCAGGATGCCGCACTCCGACGGGGCCGGCGGAGGACGCAGCGTGCTGTTCCTGCACGAGCACTCCCGTTCGGGCTGGACCGGCGACCCCGCGCGCGCTCTCGACGTCGTCCGCGGCCCGGTGCGCCCGGACCACGTGCTGGCCTCCGCCGCGGTGCCGGTCGCGTTCGCACCGGTCCGCGTGACCCGTGACGGCGGCGAGGACGGCTGGTACCTCGACGGCGGGGTCCGGCTCAACACCCCGCTGTTGCCGGCGCTGCGCCTCGGGGCCACGCACGTCGTGATCGTCTCCGCCGGGGCACCGCCCGCCGCCGCCACGCCTGTCGCCGACGCGGGACCGACGCCGGACGTCGCCGACGCCGCGGCCCAGGTGCTGCACGCGGCGCTGTCGGATCGCACCGGCGAGGACCTGCTGACGCTGCGGCGCACCAACCGGCTCGTCGCCCAGGCCGTCGCCGCCGGGCAGCCCGACCTGCTGCGCAGCGCGGGCGGCCGCCCGTACCGGCACGTCGACGCGCTGGCCGTCACTCCGCCCGCCGGGGCCCTCGGCCGGATCGCGTCCGCCGTCCTCGCCCGGCGTACCCGCGGCCTGCGACGCCTCACCGACCTGGACGCCTGGCTGATCGGGCAGGGGGTGCGGGGGGCCGGCGACGGTGCCGGCAGGCGCGACCTGCTGAGCTACCTGCTCTTCGACCCGGAGTACTTCGACGCCGCTATCGACCTGGGCCGGGAGGCCGCGCGGGCCGCGCTGCAGCGCGGCTGGGCGGACTGAGCCGGTGGCACCGACGTGGCGCCGGGACGCCGCCGCGTGGCAGAGTCGCTCTCCCCGAGCGAAGGAGGACCCGTCGTGGGCGAGGTCGCGTACGTCTCCGAGGTCACGGTCGAGCGGCTGGGTGGGCCGTTGCGCGCCGCGCACCTGCCCGGAGAGCAGGAGCCGACCCTGTACGGGATGCACGGTGCGGTCGCCGAGCACTACGGCGCACGGCCCGGCGACTTCCCCGAGCACGCCAGCACGATCGACCACCTCGTCGGCGCCGCCCTCGGTTGACTCACCGGCACGTTCGCCGGCGCCCTCGCGGCGCGGCGGATCGACCCCACCGGTCTGGTGGGGCACGCGCGCGGTGAGGTCGAGCTCGAGGGGAAGGTCCTCGTGGTGAAGCGGATCGCGGTGACCTACACCGGCCTGACGGTCGGACCGGACCAGCGGGAGCGGGTCGACCGCGTGCTCGCCGTGCACGCCGACGGCTGCCCCGTCGCCCGCAGCATCCGGGGGGCCATCGACATCACGACCGCCCTGGGCTGACCCGCCTGGCCGCGCTGACGCGGTGGGCTGCGGCGGGGCCGTCAGGTCCGGTCGGCCCCACCCGGGTGCTCCACCGAGGCGTCCGTCCCGGGGTAGACCAGGCCCTCGTGCCCGTCGTCGTGGCGGACCAGGTACGGCGGCTCGCCGTCGTCGCCGCGGACCTCGATGATCTCGGCGGTCTCGTCGGGCGAACCCACGTTCCTCCCGTGGACGTGCAGACGGTCGCCCTTGGTGGCGCGCATGGCAGGTCCTCTCGTCGTCCCGCTCAGCAGCCTGCACCCTGAGGGCCTCTCGCGGAAGGGGTCGGACGCCCCGCACGGGGCTGGGCGGTCGGCGCAGCGTCGCCTAGCATGCGGCGCGCGCCACCGGCCGCGGCGGCGCGGTCCGCCGAGCCGAGAGGCGTCCATGATCTTCATCACCGCCAAGTTCCGCGTCCTGCCCGAGCACGCCGAGCGCTGGCCGGAGATGGCCGGCGAGTTCACGCGCGCCGTGCGCGCCGAGCCCGGCTGCCTCTGGTTCGACTGGTCCCGCAGCCTCGACGACCCCACCGAGTACGTGCTCGTCGAGGCCTTCCGCGACCAGGACGCCGCCGTCGCCCACGTGCAGGCGGACCACTTCGCCAAGGCCCAGCAGGACCTGCCGCCGCACCTCGCAGAGACCCCCCGGGTGGTCAACGCGATCGTGGACCAGGACGACTGGTCCGAGCTCGGCGAGATGGCCGTCACCCGCTGCGACTGACCGGTCGCCTCAGCCGCCCACGTCGCGCCGCTGCGGCGGCGGGACGCGGGCGAGCGCGTCGGCCTGCGACAGCCCCGTCACCTGGAGCAGGTCGACCACCGCCGAGCGCACCTGCGCGAGGACGACGTCCGCCGACAGATCTCCCCTGGGCACCCGCGCCGACAGCTCCGCGACGTCCCGCAGCCGGCGAGCCGCCGGGGCGAGGTCCTCCCCCGCGACGACCTCACCGGCCAGCAGCGACACAGCATCGGCGAGCTCGGCCACGAGGGTGGTGACCGGCGCGGACACCGTTTCTCCGACGCGGGTCGCGGCCACGACCCGGCGCGCGAGCACGCGCACGTTGCGCGCCGCCCGGTCCAGCGGCTGCACGGTCGCCGACAGCGACCTCAGGCCCTCGCCGTGCCGCCGCCGGAACGGCGACACCCGCACGACGTCGAGCCCCTCGGTCGCGGCCTGCCGCAGCGCGGCGATCGACGCGTCGGTCCCGCGAGCCCGGTCCAGCGCCAGCTCCGCGGCGGCCTGGTCCCCGCCGCGGGCCGCGTCGGCGCAGCATCCCAGCAGGTCGGCGAGATCGCGCAGCACCCCGCCGGCGATCTCACGGGGTCGCCGCAACGGCTGTCGGGGCGCGACCGTGGCCACGGCGACCGCCACCGCTCCCCCGACGACGGCGTCGAGCCAGCGGCTGAGGCCCGCGTCGGCCTGCGGCAGCAGCGTCGTCACGATCACCGCCTGCACCCCGGACTGGGTGATGAGCACCGTCCCCGCGTCGAGCAGCACCGCCAGGCTCATCGCGATCCCGACCACGAGCGCGATCTGCCACCACCCGGTGCCGAGCAGCGTCACGAGCAGGTCGCCGACGGCCACCCCGATCGCCACGCCGACGACCACCTCGACGGCGCGCCGCGTCCGCTGGCCGTAGGCCACGCCGAGTGCGACGACCGCAGCGACGGGGGCGAAGAAGGGGCGGGTGTGCCCGAGCAGCTCGGTCGCGACGAGCCACGCCAGCGCCGCCGCGACGGCGCACTGCGCCACCTGGAACCGGGCGCGACGCCACCGCGCCAGCCGTAGCCCCAGTCGACGCCGGGCCCGTGTGCGGTCCCAGCGCCTCATCCCGGCCCGCTGACCGCGGAGGTGCCTTCGCGTGCCAGCGCCGTCAGCCGCGAGACGGCACGCCGGTACTTCTTGCGGTAGCCGCCGGCGAGCATCTCGTCGGTGAACACACGGTCGAGCTGCTCGCCCGATGTCCGCAGCGGCAGCTCGCGGTCGTACACGCGGTCGGCGAGCACGACGAGCCGCAACGCGACGTTCTGGTCCGGCACGGGCCGGACCCCGGTCCAGTGCACCGACGTCACCCCGTCGAGCATCGCGCCGTACCGGCTGGGGTGCACGGTCGCCAGGTGCTCGAGCAGGTCGGAGAAGTCGTCGAGGACGGCGCCGTCCCCCCACTGCCGGGCCGCGGCGACCACGTCGGTGTCGTCCCAGGGCACGGGCGGCTCGGGCAGGCCCCGGTGCCGGTAGTCGTCACCGTCGATGCGGACGACGTCGAAGTGGCCGGCGACCGCCTGGATCTCCCGCAGGAAGTCGTCCGCGCCGAACCGCCCCTCCCCCAACGCGTCCGGCAGCGTGTTCGACGTCGCCGCGAGGCGCACGCCGGCGTCCGCGAGCTCGCGCAGCAGTCGAGCCATCAGCACGGTGTCGCCGGGGTCGTCGAGCTCGAACTCGTCGACGCACACGAGACGCATCGCGGTCAGGGCCTGCACCGCCTCGCGGAAGCCCAGCGCACCGGCGAGGTTCGTGTACTCCACGAACGTGCCGAACGCGCGCGGCGCGGGCACGGCGTGCCACAGCGAGGCGAGCAGGTGGGTCTTGCCGACTCCGAAACCACCGTCGAGGTAGAGCCCGGTCGGGCCGCCGGGCTGCGGTGCCCCCGCCACGAGCCGGCGCAGGCCGGCGCGCAGGCCCCCGGCGGCGCCGGGCGGCGGCGCGGACCGCTCGGCGAGCGCCTGCAGGGCGGTCACCGCCTCCGCCTGGCTGGGACGGTCCGGGTCGGGGCGGTAGGTGTCGAACGACTCCGCCGCGAACCGCGGCGGCGGCACGAGGTCCTCGACGAGCCGCTGCGGGTCGGTCCGGGGGGTGCGGCCGACGAGCGAGGCCGGCGCACCGCCGGGTCGCTGCTCCTCGCCCGGCCGGTCCACGCGGCGAAGGGTAGACGGGGCCGCGGCTCGTGGCCGGGGCAGGATGGGCTCACCCCCGGGCGCAGGACGACGATGCTGCGGTTCCGGGAGACGCGGGAGGGCGGACGGCGGGTGGTCGGCAGCGGAGGCGGTGACGGCAGCGGAGCGGAGCCCCTGAGCCGGTACCTGCTGGCACAGGCGCGGGCCCTGGAGGACGCCAGCGACGCGGCGCGACACGGCGACCCCGAGGGGGTCCACGACGTCCGTGTGGCGGCCCGGCGCGCCCGCAGCGCCCTGGCGGCGCACCGCCGGCTGCTGCCCCGCGGTCGCCGCGACGAGGCGCGTGCGCTCGAGCGGGACCTGCGCGAGCACGCCGCGGGGCTGTCGGCGCGCCGGGACGCCGAGGCCGCCGGGGAGCTCGTCGTCGGGTGGGCGGACGCCCGGGCCTGGCCCGCCGACCGAACCCGCCGCGTGCTGGCGACCCTCACCGAACGGTCGACGGCCGCCGAGCAGGCCGACGGGGCGGTCGCAGACCCCGACCGCCTCCTGAGCGCGCGGTCCGCCGCCGCGCTCGCCGGGCGGGTCTTCGCCGCGGGGGACGCCGTCGACGGCTGCGCAGAGGCCGGTCTGCGACGCGGGGTGCGGCGGTCCTGGCGCCGGGTCCAGGCACGGTGGGACGTCGCCCGCGCCCGGCTCGTGGGACGCCCTGACGGAGACGACCGGGCGACCGGCGACGACGAGCGGGCCGTCGCGCTGCACGAGGTCCGCAAGGCGGCCAAGCGGCTGCGGTACGCCGCCGAGGTGGCCGCCGAGGGCGACCGCGGCGCCGACGCGGTCGCGGCCGCGGCCCGCGGGGTGCAACGGCTGCTGGGTGACCGGCAGGACGCCGTCGTCGTCGCCGGCCTGCTCGCCGCACCCGCTGCGGACGAGACCACGGACGCGGCCGTGGACCACGCCCGCCGGCTGGCCGACGCCGTCGTGGACCATGCCGACGTTGGGGTGCTCGCGGCCGTCGACGACCTCCGCGGCGCCGTGCGACGGTGGACCCCGGGCTGAGCGTCGGACCCTCGGAGGTGGGATGATCGTAGGCGCCGTCGACAACCCCCAGGAGGACCTTCGTGGCCGTCGCACCCGACACCGACCCGACGTTCGCCGAGTACGCCGACCCGGAGCGGCTCGTCAGCACGCAGTGGGTCGCGGACCACCTCGGCGAGGACGGACTCGTCGTCGTCGAGTCCGACGAGGACGTGCTGCTGTACGAGACCGGTCACGTCCCCGGCGCCGTCAAGGTCGACTGGCACACCGAGCTCAACGACCCCGTGACCCGCGACTACGTGGACGGGGAGGCGTTCGCGGCCCTGATGCGCGCCAAGGGCATCTCCCGCGACGACACGGTGGTCATCTACGGCGACAAGAACAACTGGTGGGCCGCCTACGCGATGTGGGTGTTCGCCCTGTTCGACCACCCCGACGTCCGCCTGATGGATGGCGGCCGCGCGAAGTGGCACGCCGAGGGCCGCGACCTCGCCACGGCGGCCCCGGAGCGCGCAGCGAGCGAGTACCCGGTCGTCGAGCGCCGCGACGACGAGATCCGGGCGTTCAAGGACGACGCGCTCGCCCACCTCGGCAAGCCGATGATCGACGTCCGGTCGCCGCAGGAGTACACCGGTGAGCGGACCCACATGCCGGACTACCCCGAGGAGGGCGCCCTGCGCGGCGGGCACATCCCCGGGGCCCAGTCGGTGCCGTGGGCGCGAGCCGCCGCCGAGGACGGCACCTTCAAGCGGCGCGCCGACCTGGAGGCCATCTACGAGCAGGAGAAGGGCCTGTCGAGCGACGACGACGTGATCGCCTACTGCCGCATCGGCGAGCGGTCGAGCCACACCTGGTTCGTGCTGCACCACCTGCTCGGCTACCCCCGGGTCCGCAACTACGACGGGTCGTGGACCGAGTGGGGCAACGCGGTGCGCGTCCCGATCGTCAAGGGCGAGCAGCCCGGCGAGGTGCCGCAACGATGAGCGGGACCGCGACGGAGGCCGCCGCGGGGCTGCCGGAGGCGCTCGCGGAGATCGTCACGGACTTCCACGACCTCGGTACCGCGGACCGGCTCCAGCTGCTGCTCGACTTCAGCCGCGAGCTGCCAGGGCTGCCCGAGCGGTACGCCGAGCACCCCGAGCTGATGGAGCCCGTGCCGGAGTGCCAGTCCCCGATCTTCCTCGTCACCGAGGTCGAGGGGGCCGGGGAGCAGGCTGCGGTGCGGCTGCACTTCTCCGCACCGCCGGAGGCCCCCACCACCCGCGGCTTCGCCGGCATCCTCCACGAGGGGCTCGACGGGCTGAGCGCGCGCGCGGTGCTCGACGTGCCCAACGACGTCTCCCACCGCCTCGGCCTCGACGAGGCCGTCAGCCCGCTGCGGCTGCGCGGGATGGCGGGGATGCTGGCGCGGATCAAGCGCCAGGTCCGCGAGAAGGCCGGGGTGTGAGCGACCCGCCGCCGCTGGAGGTGCTGCTGCCGGCCGAGCGCGCCGGCACCGTGCTCGCCCCCGAGCCGGCCGAGACCGAGCTCGCCGCCGTGCTCGCCCACCCGAGCGGCGACAGGGGTCAGCCGTTCGTACGCGCGAACATGGTGGCCGGGGTCGACGGCGGCACGTGGGACGGCGCCGGCCGCACCGGCGGGCTGGGTACGCCCGCGGACCTGCGCGTGCTGGTGCTGCTGCGGTCCCTGGCGGACG
Source organism: Actinomycetales bacterium (assembly GCA_038206105.1). Classification (GTDB taxonomy): domain Bacteria; phylum Actinomycetota; class Actinomycetes; order Actinomycetales; family JBBRBF01; genus JBBRBF01. The sequence continues at coordinate 68,957 of JBBRBF010000006.1, forward strand.
CCGTCCTGGTCGGGGCCGGCACGATCCGCGCCGAGGGGTACGGCCCACTGCGCACCCGCCCGGCGTTCGCGGCGCGGCGGCGGGCAGCCGACCAGGACTCCGCCCCCCGGCTGGCGGTCGTCACCCGGACCTGCGACGTGCCGGCGGACAGAGGGCTCCTGGACGCCGGCGCCGCCACCCTGGTCGTGACGTGCGAGGCGGCGGGCTCCGACGCGGTGACGCGGGTGCGCTCCCGCCTCGGCGCGGACGCCGTCCTCGTCGCCGGGGACGACGACGTCGACCTGGGCGCCGCACTCGATGCCCTCGCCGCGCTGGGCCTGGGCCGGGTGCTCACCGAAGGCGGGCCGAGGCTGCTCGCGGCGCTCGTCGCCGCGGGGCGGCTCGACGAGCTCTGCCTGACCACGGCGCCCGCGCTGCTCGGCGGGGACGCCGCCCGCGTGCTCGACGGCCCCGCCGTCGGCGGCACCTCCGGTGTGCCGGTGCGCCTGCTGAGCCTGCTGCACCACGAGGGCACCCTGCTCGCCCGGTGGTCGACCCGGTGAGCACCGAGCCCGGCGACGAGGCGGTCGGTCACGACGAGCTCCGGCTGGCGTCGCGGAACCACGCGATGCCGCTGGAGGCCCTCGCACTCGACGTCACCCCGGTGGGCCTGCACTTCGTGATGTGCCACTACGACATCCCGCTGCTGGACACCCGGCCGTGGCGCCTCGACGTCGTCGGGCTCGTCGAGATGCCGCGCTCGCTGTCCGTCGACGACCTGCGTGCCCTGCCGTCGGTGACCGCGACGGTGACGATGGAGTGCGCGGGCAACGGCCGGTCGCTGCTGCGGCCGCGGCCGGTAGGCCAGCCGTGGGTGGACGGCGGGGTCGGCACCGCGCAGTGGACCGGCACCCCGCTCGCGGACGTCCTGGCAGCCGCCGGCGTGCAGGAGGGTGCCGTGGACGTCGTCTTCTCCGGTGCCGACCACGGCACCGAGCACGGCAGCGAGCAGGACTACGCGCGCTCCCTGTCGGTGGCGGACGCGACGTCGGACGACGTGCTGCTGGCGTGGGCGATGAACGGGGCGCCCCTGGCGCCGCAGCACGGCGCGCCGCTGCGGCTCGTGGTCCCCGGCTGGTACGGCATGGCGTCGGTGAAGTGGCTGCGGCGCATCGAGATCCGGGACACCACCTTCACCGGCTTCCACCAGACCCGCGCCTACCGGGTGCGGGAGTCCGGCCGCGACGTCGGCGTCCCGGTGCGCCGGATCCGGCCGCGGGCGCTGCTGCGCCCGCCGGGCTTCCCCGACTACCTGTCGCGCATCCGCGTCGTCGAGGTCGGCGACCACGAGCTCACCGGCCGGGCCTGGTGCGGCAGCGCCCCGGTCACACGGGTCGAGGTCAGCACCGACGACGGCGACACCTGGGCCGACGCGGAGGTGTCCGCCGCGCCCGGGTCGGCGGCCTGGCAGGCGTGGAGATGGCGCTGGGCGGCACGCCGCCCCGGACGGGCGATGCTGCGCGCCCGCGCGCACGCCGCCGACGGGTCCGTGCAGCCCGACGACCCCCGCTGGAACGTGCACGGCGTCGTCAACAACGCCACACAGCGGGTCGAGGTGCTCGTGCGCGCCTGACCAGCGAGAACCCTACGCGGAGGACATCCGCTCGATCCGGTCGAGCAGGTTCTCCAGCGACTCCTCGAACTCCGACCGCGAGTGGTCCTGCCGCAGCAGGTGCTCGAGCTGGCCGATGCACGGGTAGTCCGCGAGGTCGACGTCGTCCGCCGAGCTCGCGACCTCGTGCACCTCGCCGTCCACGGGGACGGGCGCCTCGGTGCGGCTCGACACCTCGAGCAGCAGGTGCCCCAGCAGGAAGCTCGTGAACGCGCGGTAGGCGGCGACGGCCGACGCATCCGAGAAGCCCCTGGTGGTCAGGCCGCGCAGGAACGTCTCGATCCACTCCAGGCTGCGTAGTGGCGGCCGGATCCACGGCGCGGCCGGGTGCCTCGTCGCCAGCAGCGGGAACAGCTGCGGGTGGGCGAGGGCCACTCGCCGCACCGAGTGCGCCAGCTGCTGCAGGAACCCCTGCCACCGGTCGCCGGGCGCCTCGCCGTCGTCGGGCTCGGCCTCGAGCTCGGCCACGACCGCCTCGATCACCGCGTCCAACAGGTCCTCGCGGCCGGCCACGTAGCGGTACAGCGACATCGCCTCCACCCCGAGGGTGGCGCCGAGGCGACGCATCGACAGGTCCCGCAGGCCCTGCCGGTCGATCAGGTCGAGGGCCGCGCGCACCACCACGTCGCGGGTGAGCCTGTCGCCGGGTGCCGACGCCGCGTCGTCGGACCCGTCCTGCCGCGCGCTCGTCGTCATGGCCACCTCCGTCGAACGGATGGTACGTGTCGGAGACGACCTACCGGGAGCGGTCCACGGCCCGGAGCGGGGAAGGCCCGGTGCCGGAGCCCGTGGTCGACGGGCGCCGGCACCGGGCCGATGAGCCACTGTCGTCAGGCGCGGTCGCCCGTGCCCTCAGTATCGATCTGCTCCTTGCGGACCTGCTCGGACACCTCGCGCTGCTCGGTCACCGACTCGGTGCCCATCCGCACCCGCTCGACGGGCACGGTCTCCTTGTCGACGACGACCTGCTCCTCGTGGAGCACGACCTCGTGCTCCTCCTCGCTGATCGCGGGCCCGTCACCGGCCGCCTCGGCGTTTGCGTCGGTGATCGGCTCACGCTCGAGCACGACCTCCTCGCGGGTCACCGGGACGGTCTTCGTGACCTCCTCGGTGACGACGTACTTGCGCAGCCGGGCGCGGCCGGCCTCGCGCTTCTCGGTCCCGATGTTCACGCGCTCCTCCGAGCGCGTCATGGAGTCGTCCGTGCTCGGCCCGGAGGTGTCGTGGCCGACCGTGCCCTGGCCCTCGGTCCCTGCGGTCCCGGTCGCGCGGTCGTTACCGGTGGCGTCGAGGTCGACGTCCGCCCGGCCCTCGTCGTCACCGCGGTGACGGTCACCGGCCAGCCCGGAGTCCGAGGCGGACTCGGAGTACTCGACGCCGTAGTAGCGGTACAGCTCGACCTCGGCCTCCTGCGAGAGGTGGCCCTCCTCGACGTCAACGCGCGGGGCGTCCTTGACCTTCGACTTGTCGTAGGGCACGGCGAGCTCGTCGCCGCGGACGTCGGCGTCGGCCAGCGGCACGAAGCTCTGCTTGTTCCCGAACAGCCCCGTCTCGACGGTGACCCACTCCGGCCGGCCGGTGGCGTCATCGAGGAAGATCTGTCCGGCCTTGCCGATCGACTCGCCGTCGGACCCGACGACCTGGCGGCCGATGACGGTCTGGATGTCGCTCTCGTTGATCATGTTTCGCTCCTTCGTGAGGGGGACTCGCTCACGGCCCCGGGGCCCGGGGTCGCGGGTGGTGCGGTGCCCCGGTAGGGGCCGACGAGGCGTGGGCCTCGAGGGTGTGGGGCTCAGCGGCGGAACAGGTCGTCCCGGCCGGACTGGTGCTCGTCACCGGTCTCGGTCCGGATCTCGCTGGTCTGCTCCGTCTGGGCGGCCGAGTGCGCGGTGTGCGCGCCGGCCGAACCCTGCGCACCGGCCGACCCCTGCGCGCCGGAACGCTCCTGCGATCCGGCCCGGTCCTGCGAGCCGGACGCGTGGTCGTCGGCCTGGTCGTACTGCACCTTGGCGGCCTTCGCCTGCTCCTTGGCGTCCGGGCTGTTGCGCACCTGCTCGGCGACGCGGTCGGACTCGGACTCGGCCTTGTCGAGCCAGCCGTCCCAGCGGTGCTGCATCGGCCGGACCAGGCCGCCGCCGACACCGACGACGAGGATGCCGGCGATGGTGGCCAGCACGGCGATCAGGATCGGTGTGGTGACCGTGGTGGCGATGTCGACCTGGTTCAGCGCGGCGATGACGCCGATGCCGATGATGAAGGCCGAGGCGATGTTGGCCAGCAGGTTGCCGTAGGACAGGCCGCCCAGGCTGTTCGCGATGAGCTCGCGCACCGCCGCGGCGATCGCCGCGGCGAGCACGAGGATGATGACCGCGACGAACACCTTCGGCAGGAAGGCGATCACGGACTGGATGAGGTCGCTGATCGGGTTCGGGCCGAAGACGCCGAACGCCAGCTGCAGCGTGAACAGCAGGATGGCGTAGTAGACGAGCTTGGCGAGGATGTCGCTGGGGTCGTACGTGCTCTTGGCGAGCGCCTTGCCGACGCCGCCGCGCTCGATGGCGCGGTCGAAGCCGACACGCTCGAGCACCTTGTCGACGAGCTTGGCGATCGCCTTGGCGAGGATCCAGCCGATGACGAGGATGACGAGGAACAGCACGAGCTTGGGGACGAACGTGGCCACCGAGCCGAGGCCGTTCGAGAGTGCGTCTGACATGTCGCTCCAGGTGGTTCGGGGTAGGCCGCGCAGACGCAGCCGCGGGTCAGGGGCTGGGGACCTCGGTGGGCACCGACTCGCTGACGGAGTCGATCCGCTGGTTCAGCTGGTCGATGAACGCCTCGTTGTCCTTCAGCGCGAACACGCCGACGGTGGCGGCAATCACGAGGAGCAGCGTGAACACGCTCATCACCAGCCCGGTGACGGCGAGAGCCTTGCCGGTGACGTGCGGCAGCTTGGCCTTGCGCATCCCCACGAACCCGAGCACGAGCCCGATCAGGGCGAACGGCAGCGCGAGGGGGGCGAGCACGAGGCTCAGGACGCAGAAGAGCGCCGACAGGCCGAAGATCAGCGCGAACGTGGCGGCGGCGCTGGTCTTGAGCTTCGGAACGTCCTTGCTGCTGTAGACGGTGTGGTGCCGGTCGGTCCGGCCGACTTCGGTCATGGGAGTTCCTCCGGGGTCGATCGGGGTCGACGGGTCAGGCGGGTCGGACGGAGCTCAGAAGCCGAGCTTCTTGCCGAGGCCGCCGGCGCCGCCGAGCAGGTCCTGGGGGTTGATGCCCAGCTTCTCGAGCAGGCCTGCGTGCTGGTCGGTGTCGACCTGCTGCGGCAGCTCGGAGTCGGCCTGCTGGGCCTTGTCGGTGTCGTCCTGGCTCTTGAGCTTGTCGAGGATCTGCTGCTTGTCGATCTGCATCAGCGCGGTCCTTCGTCCGGTTCGGGCCGCGCGGATCGGCGGCCGTCGGGAAACTTACGCTGTAATCCGGCGGCAGCAACTCGAGAACCGTGACCCCCCGTGACGGCACCCCATCTCCCGCGCCCCGCCATGACCCTCGGTGAGGATGCCGCCCGCGGGCTCTCAGAGGTGACGCAGCAGGAACCGCGCGACCTCGCGCTCCCACCTGTCGGGGTCGACGTTCCACTCCTTGCAGTGCCGTGCGCCCTCGAACGGCACGTACGTGACCAGGTCCGGCCTCGCCTCGGCGAGGGCGCGCGAAGAGCGGGCCGGTACGAACTCGTCGTCGACCGAGTGCAGCAGCAGGACCGGCAGCCGCAGCTCGGAGGCCCGGGTGACCCAGTCCATCCGGCGCAGGTCGACCGGGCCGTCCACCCCCACCCACCGGCGGGCGGCGCTGCCGCCGAGCATCGCCAGGCCGAGCCTCCCCACGGGCCGGGGCAGCCGGTTCACACGGGCGTGGTGGTCCAGCACGTCGCGCCAGTCCACGACCGGGGCGTCGAGCACCATCGCCCGCACCCGGTCCGCGGTCCATGAGCGCGAGACGTGCTGCAGCACGACGGCCCCGCCCATGGACCAGCCGAACAGCAGCACCTCGCGCGCCCCGTGGTCCAGGGCGTGCAGAACCGTCGCCTCGACGTCCAGCCACTCGACGTCGCCGAGGTGGTAGCGGCCACCGGTCGTCGCGGGGGCGTCGGCGTCGTTGCGGTAGGAGGGCACGAGCACCGGCACGCCGAGCCGGTGCAGCAGCGGGACGGCGCGCAGGCACTCCTCCCGGGTGGCTCCGCGGCCGTGCACGAGCACCGCCCAGACGTCGCGCCGTTCCACCTCCTGCGACGGCGGCACGAACCACGTCGGCAGGGCGCCGACGTCCGAGAGCACCTCGACGTCGTCGTGCGCCAGCCCGAGCGACACGGACGGCGGGCCGGCGTGGTACCAGCTGTTCCAGCGCGCCGGCCCCGCGACGAGGCGGCCACCGTCGCTGCCGAGCACCTGCCGCGTCACGGTGCGCGCCTCGTCGTCGCGCTCCAGCACCGCGCCGAGCCGGCAGTGCCCCGACCCCCCGGCGAGCCAGAGCCCGTAGCGCCCGGGCGCGACCGTCTCCGGGGTCGCCCGCAGGGTCACCGTGCCCGCACCGACCGACAGCACCTCGACGTCGTCGGGCTTGTGCCGCTCGGGGGTCACGACCCGCCGGGCGAAGTACGCGGCCGCGCCGGAGGTGAGAGCACCCGTCGCCAGGGCCAGGGCGCCGCCCGCGGCGGCACCCCGCAGCGCCGCGACGGCGACCGCCCGACGGCGGGTCACGACGGCACCCTGCTGTCGGGTGAGGCGGCGCCGCGGCGCCGACCGAGCCGCCCCGCCACATCGAGGGCCCAGAGCACCAGTGGCACCTGCACCGGCAGGCGCAGCAGGCTGACCGCCTGGTAGGCCGCGCCGGCGCGCGGGGAGCGCACCGCGTCGACCGCCATCTGCACGTTCGCGGGGAAGACCGCGACGAACAGCACGGCGGTCACCAGGGCTGCGCCGCGCCGCGTCCGGGGCGCCGCGAGCCCTGCCGCGCAAGCGATCTCGGCCACTCCCGAGGCGTACACCCAGGGCAGGGGGTCGCCGAGCACGCCCGGCACGATCGACGCGAACGGCTCCGGTCGCACCATGTGGGCACCACCCGCGGTCGCGAGCAGCACCGCGAGAGCGCGCCAGCCGGGTCGGGGCAGCCTCATCCGGTGGATCCTGTCAGCCGCGGTGTCCGGCACTCAGCCGCCCTCGCCGCGGACCGCCGCCACGGACCGCTCCAGCAGGGCACGGAGCACGTCGGGATCGGCGTCGTCGAGGCGGCGCAGGTACAGGCACGCCACGCCGGTGCGGTGACGCCCGAGCCGGTCCAGCAGGTCGGCGTGCTGCTCGACGCCGTCCATCACGTAGAGGGTCAGAGCCTGCTTGCGCGGCGAGAAGCCGACCCAGAACCAGTCCAGCTCGCGACCCGAGGCGTACCTCAGGTGCCGGTTGCCGAATCCGACGATGCTCGCGGCCCACATCCGCGCCGGCCGCCTCGTCGCCTCCGTCAGCAGGTCGCAGACCCGGTGGGCCTCCTCGCGGCGCCGCTCGTCGGGCACGGCGTCCAGGAAGGCCCCCACGTCACCGTCGGTCTCGGCGGTCTTCAGCGTCGCCACGCCGTCAGGCTACGCGCGCGCCGGGACGTCGCGGGAGAATGACCAGGTGGACCTGCCGCTGCTGCCCCCCGTCGCGCCGATGCTCGCCAAGGCGGTGCCCGACGTCCCCACCGGCACGGGGTTCGTGGTCGAGCCGAAGTGGGACGGCTTCCGCGGCATCGTGTTCCGCGACGGCGACGACGTCGAGATCGGCTCGCGGGGGTCGAAGCCGCTGACGCGGTACTTCCCCGAGCTCGTGGCCGCGCTGCGCGAGAACCTGCCGCCGCGCTGCGTCGTCGACGGCGAGGTCGTCGTGCGCACCGGCCGCCAGGGCGCCGAGCGGCTCGACTGGGACACCCTGGCCCAGCGGATCCACCCGGCCGACTCGCGGGTGCGGATGCTGGCGGAGACGACCCCGGCGTCCTTCGTCGCGTTCGACCTGCTGGCCCTGGGTGACGACGCGCTGCTCGACGTCCCGTTCGGCCGGCGCCGCGAGCTGCTCACCGAGGCGCTCGCGGGGGTGGCGCCGCCGGTCCACCTGACGCGGACCACGACCGACCCCGACGAGGCGAGGGACTGGTTCTCGCGGTTCGAGGGGGCCGGCCTCGACGGGGTGGTCGCCAAGCCCGAGACCGCCCCGTACACCCCCGGCAAGCGCGTCATGCTCAAGGTGAAGCACGCGCGGACCGCGGACGTCGTCCTGCTCGGCTACCGGGTGCACAAGAGCGGCACCGGCGTCGGCTCGCTGCTGCTGGGGCTGCACGGCGAGGACGGCGGGCTGCGCCAGGTCGGCGGCTCGTCGGCCTTCACCGACGTGCGGCGTCGCGAGCTGGTCACCGAGCTCGACCCCTGCGTGGAGCGGGACGCCTCGGGCGAGGTGGTGCGCGGCGAGGGCGAGCCGAACCGGTTCACCGCGCGCAGGGACTCCTCGTTCGTGCGGCTGCGGCCCGAGCTCGTCGTCGAGGTCGCCTACGACCAGCTGGAGAACGGCCGGCTGCGGCACACGGCCCGCTTCCTGCGGTGGCGCCCGGACCGCGACCCCGCCTCCTGCGGCTACGACCAGCTGGAGCAGCCCGTCGCCTACGACCTGCAGCAGGTGCTCACCGGGGGATGAGGTGCTCGCCGGGGGAATGCGTGCTCACCGGGAAGGCGAGGCCGCGTGCGGGGTAGCCTGCGCCCGTGCCCGACGCGCCAGCCGACCCGACCGCCGCCCCGGCCCCCGACACGATCGTCGTGCTCACCGAGGAGGCCCTTGCCGCCGCCGACGCGACCCACATCGCGGGCCTGCACGCCGGTGAGGACCTGACGTACCGGGTCCTCGTGCCCGCCGACACCCAGCGCAACCTGCTCGCGGACGTCGTGGACCACCTGAGCCTCGGCGAGTGGCGCGAGGCGCTGCACGCGATCCGCCACCCCGACCCGGACGGCCCGGCGGCGCGCACCGAGGCGGGCGATGCGCTCGCTGCGTCGGTGGCCGCCCTCGACGCGGTCGGCGTCGAGGCGACCGGCGAAGTCACCGAGGACGACCCCCTGCCCGCGCTGGCCGAGGCGGTGCGCCGCTTCTCCGCCCGTGAGGTCGTCGTCGTGACGCGCCCGCACGCGGTCGAGGACACGTTCCACCGCGACTGGGCGTCCCGCGCGCGGGACTCCGTCGGGGTCCCGGTGCTGCACGTCTACGCCGGGACGACCTTCCTGGGGTGATCCCCTCGCCGACCGGTCGCCCGACCCACCTCCCGGTCCGGCAGCAGGGGCCGTCAGCCGTCGTCGCCGGTGTCCAGGCGCCCCCGCAGGCCCCCGGTCTCGGCCTGCAGCGTGTCGAGGCGCGCGGGAAGCTCGTCGCGCTCGCGGGCGTCGTCCGCGTCACCCTGGCCCACGATCCAGCCCGCCATGGTCGCCGTGACGACCCCGACCAGCGCGATGCCGATCACCATCAACGCGCCTGCGACGACCCTGCCGATCCCGGTGACCGGGTACACGTCGCCGTAGCCGACGGTGGTGACCGTCGCGCCGGCCCACCACAGGGCGTCCGCGAACCCGGTGATCGTGGCACCCGGCACGCCGCGCTCGGCGTCGAGCACGGCGAGCGCGCCCATCAGCAGCAGCAGGCCGACGGCGCAGACCACGGCCTGCGTCGTCTGCAGCAGGCCGGCGCTGCCGGCGCCGCGGAAGAGGTTCTGGCCGACCGTGAAGACCCGCAGCAGCTTCAGCGGCCGCAGCACCGGTAGCAGCACGGCGGCCACGTCGACCGGGTGCGCGGCCAGGTACCGCACCGGCCGGCCGGACAGCACGACCCGGACCACCAGGTCGAGGCCGAAGACGACCCACACGGATACGTTGACGACGGCGAGCCCGCGGTCCGCCCACGCGGGCAGGCCGACGGCGAGCACCTGCACGGTGTACACGACGAGGAAGCCGACGCCGGCGGCGACCATCGGCAGCGCCGACCGCTGCTCGTACTCGCGCAGCCGGGTCGGCTCGGCCCCGCGGCGCGGGCTCACGGTGACCACCGCGACGGCCCCGTCCCGACGGCGTCGCGGTGCGCTCGGAACCGGGGCGTCCGGTGCGTGCGATGCATGCGGTGCACCGTGATCGCCGGGTGCGTCACGGTCCGGCCGCCGCCGGACGACCCGCTGCGGCCCGCGCGCAGGCACGCGTCGTGTGAGTCGCGACACAGCGCGCCCCGCGCTGACGCACGACGTCGGGGTCGGGCGGGAGAATGGTCGCAGTCCGGGCTCCAGCCGAGCCCGGTCCGTGCCGATCCCCCACGCGTCACCCCGTCACCAGCTGTAGAAGAGGTTGCTCCGCCATGTCCCGTCGGCTCGTCGCCGTCGTCCTGCTCGCCTCGGTCGCCGTCACCGGCTGCACCCGGATCGTCGACAAGGACACCGCCGCCTGCGCGGACTACCGCCACGTGAAGCAGGCCAGCGACACCGCGCAGGTGTCGGGGCTGGAACCCCCCGCCGCGGATCGGCTCTCCCGCGCCGCCGAGGCCTGCACGGAGTCCTGACCCCTCCCCTGCTAGCGGGGGTCGGTGACGTCGGCGACGACGACGTTGACGGCCTGGGTCGTCAGGCCCGTGTGCTCGGCGACGCGCCGGGCGATCTGGGTCCGGACGCGGTCCGCGACCGACTCGAGCCGGCTCCCGAGTGCGACGGCGACCTGGACGTCGACCACGACGTGGGTGCCGGCGACGCCGACCTCCGTGGCGGGGCGACCGGGACGGCCGGCCACCTGCTCGGCGGTCATCCCCGCGCCGGTGCGGCCGCGGCCCAGTGCCAGCATCACGGCGGGAACCTCCTCCGCGGCGAGACGTGCCACCGCGGCCACCACCCGTGCCGCGATCCGCGTCTCGCCGCGTTCACCGGGCACTACGGCGTACCAGGACTGCCGCGGCAGCTCGCGTACCCGCGCCATCACCGAGGTGAGCACGTCGGCCGGTGCCCGGACCGGCTCCCGCGCCAGGTCGTGGACCGGGGCCCACAGCGTCTGGAGCTCGGCGAGGGCCGCCGCGCAGTGCACGCACCCCGCCAGGTGCGGGTGGGCGGCCGGTGACTCCGGTGCGCGGCGGTCCGCCACCTGCGCGACGAGGTCGTCGTAGGCGGCACCGCAGACCAGGCGGTCGCCGTCCCCCTCGGGCACGCCGTTCACCCCCACTCCCGCAGCCGCTCGGTCAGGGCGCGGCGGGCCCGGTGCACCCGGACCTTCGCCGCGCCCTCGCTGGTCCCCAGGATGCGCGCTGTCTCCGCGTGCGTACACCCGTCGAACGTATGGAGCACGAGCGCCGCCCGCTGGTCGAAGGGCAACGTGGCGATCGCGCGGGCGACGGCGTCACGGTGCTGCTGCCCGACGACGACGGCCTCCGCGCCGGGCGCGGCCGGCAGGGTTGCGTCCTCCGGCAGCGGCTGGGTCGCGCGCCACGAGCGTCGCTGGTTGTGGCAGCGGTTGATCACGATCCGCACCAGCCAGGTGCCGAACCCGGCCTCGCCACGGAACCCGGGCAACGCCGTCCAGGCCTGCACCAAGGACTCCTGGAGTACGTCCTGTGCGTCCTGCGGACCGTCGGTCAGGCGCAGCGCGACCCCGTAGGCGCGCTCCTGGTGCGCCCGCACGAGCACCTCGAACGCGCCCTCGTCGCCTGCGCGCGCAGCCGCCAGGAGCACCGCCTGCCAACCCGACTCGTGACCGTTCGACGACTCTGCGTGACTGGGGGTCGGGCTCACCGCGCCGTCCCACGACGCTCTGCCATCACTCGGTAACCTTTCGGGAAGCGATGTGTCCAAGGGGGTGGGAGGCTCACAGAGCCGGGAGTCGCACAGATCGACGACGCCCCTCCCCGAAGATCCCCCACAGTAGAAGGAGTCGACGCACCGATGAGCAACCCCAGCAGCCAGACCTCCGAGCAGTCCTCGAGCAGCTCGCGCTCCTCCGGCCAGGTCGCCAAGGCCTCCCCCTCCGCGCTGCAGACCCCGCAGGGTCGCACCTCCATCGCGGACGGCGTCGTGCAGAAGATCGCCGGCATCGCCGCGCGCGAGGTCTCCGGCATCTACGCCCTCGGCGGCGGAGCGGCCCGCACCATGAGTGCGCTGCGCGAGCGGATCCCCGGCTCCTCGCAGTCCACGAGCGCGGGCGTCTCCGTCGAGGTCGGCGAGACCCAGGCCGCGGTCGACCTCGACCTCGTCACCGAGTACGGCGTCTCCATCGCCGAGGTGGCCAAGGCCGTGCGCCGCAACGTGATCTCCACCGTGGAGGGCATGACCGGCCTCGAGGTCACCGAGGTGAACGTCGCCGTGAACGACATCCACCTGCCGCAGGACGACAGCGAGCAGAAGGAGCCGGAGCCGGCTCGGGTCCAGTGAGCGAGCACACCACAGCGGTCTCCCGGGCCGCGGCGACGGCGGACGCCGTCGCCGCGGCCGCACGGGCCTGCCCCGGCGTCGTCGACCTCAGCGTCGGCGGCTTCCGGTCGGTCACGACCCTCCTGCCCGGACGCCGGGTGGACGGCGTGCGCGTCGACGACGACCGGCTCGAGGTCGGTGTCGTGGTCGCTGCCGGGAGGCCGGTCCGTGAGGTCGCGGAGCGGGTCCGCGCGGCCGTCGCGTCCGTCGCCGGCGGTCTGCCGGTCGACGTCCACGTCGCCGACGTCGCGGTGCCCGGTGAGGACGACGAGTCGGGCGAGGACGAGGAGCCGGACGCGAGCGGCCGGCCGGGCGGAACCGTCGAGGATGCCGACCCGCAGACCCAGGCCGAAGCCGGTCTGGGCCACGCCTGAGCCCGTGCCCGCCTCGCGCGAGACGATCGAACGGCGCCGGTCGCGCCGGGCGGTCCTTCGCGCCCACCACCCCGACCTCGGCGGCGACGCCGCCGAGCTGGCGCGGCGGCTGCGCCTGCTCGACGCCCCCGGGACCGGTGACGAGGACGTCGTCTTCGTCCGCCGGCCCCGCGGGCTGCGGCGTCTCACCGCCTGGTGGCGCGCCCGCCGCGACCGCCGCCGCCACGCGCGCGTGCAGTAGCCGCGCTCACCCCTTTACTCCTGGAGGTTTTCCATGTCCCCCACCGTCGCCGGCCTCTTCGCCGGTCTCGTGCTCGGCTTCGCCTGGGCACTGACCGGTTTCGACGGCTTCGTCCTGACCGCGTTCCTCGGCGTCATCGGCTTCGTCGTCGGCAAGGTCGTCAGCGGCCAGCTCGACCTGACGCAGTACCTCGGCGGCGGCTCCAGCCGCTCGAACCGGTGAGCCAGGCCACCACCGCGGTCGCGGAGACGGCCCCTCGCCACGCGGCGGGCGACGACCCCGGGGACCGGGGCCAGCTCGACATCGCGGACCGGGTCGTCGAGCGCGTCGCCGGCTACGCGGTGACGCTGGTCGACGGCGCCAGTGCCGCGCCGCGGCGCGTGCTCGGCGTCTCGGTGGGGTCCTCCCGGCCCGAGGCCGACGCCGACGTCGACGCCCGCGTACAGGGACTCGACGCGACCGTCCAGGCGACCATCGCGATCCGCTGGCCGGCGAACGTGCGGACGACGGCGCAGGCCGTGCGCGACAGCGTCCGCCGAGAGGTCGACCAGATGACGGGCCTGACGGTCGAGCACATCGACGTCACCGTCGTCAGCATGACCGTGCCGCGCGTCGCCGGCTCGAGGGTGAGGTGAACGCGGTGAACCTGCTGATCCGGATCCTGTCCGCGCTGCTGGCGCTCGTCCTCTTCGTCGGCGGCCTGCTCGCCGCCGCCGAGATCGTCACGGCACTGTTCGGCGGCGGCCCGCTGCTCGTCCCCCACGAGACGTGGAGCTCGTGGCTGAAGGACCACACCTGGGAGGACCCGGTGGTGCTCGCCGGCCTCGCGGTCCTGGTCCTGGTCGGGCTCGTGCTGCTGTTCGTGGCCCTCAAGCGAGGACGCTCCCGCGAGATCGCCCTGCCCGGCACGACCGGCGGGGTCAGCGTCACCGCGGATCGGCGGGGCGTCGAGAAGGCCGTCGCCGCGGCCGCTCGGCGGACCGACGGGATCACCGAGGCCAGCGCCTCGGCGGGCAAGCGCACCGTCCACGTCGCCGCGCGGACGCAGCGCCGCTCGGAGGGCGACCTGGACCAGCGGGTCCGCGCCGCGGTCACCGGAAGGCTCGAGGACCTGGGGCTCGGCCGGCTCCGACCCCGCGTGAAGGTCACCCGGAAGGATGGGCGATGAAGAACCGCATCGACGCCGTCAACCGCACGGTGCTCGCCCTGCTGGCCCTGCTGCTCGTCGCGGCGGGCGCGCTGGGGCTCGCCGTCGGCTACGGACTGTTCGGCAGCCAGCGCCCGTCGCTGCCGCTGCTGCCCGACCCGCTGCGCGAGTTCGCGGTGGACCAGCCGTGGCTGTGGTGGGCGATCGCCGCGGCCTGCGTGCTGCTCGCCCTGCTGGGCCTGCGATGGCTCGCCGCCCAGATCGTCAGCAGCCACGTCGGCAGGCTGGACCTCACCAGCGACGAGTCGCAGGGGGTCACGACGTTGAACGCCGGCGCCTTCACCGACGCCGTCGCCGACGACGCCGAGACCTTGCGCGGTGTCTCCGGCGCCTCCGCGACGCTGAAGGGCGAGCGCACCCAGCGGTTGCGCCTCACCGTCGACCTCGACGACCACGCCGACATCGTGGCCGTGCGGCGGCAGCTGGAGGAGCAGACCGTGGCCCGCGCCCGGGAGGCCCTCGACGCGCCCTCGTTCCCCGTGGAGATCCGGCTGCGTCCCGACGCCAAGCAGGTCTCCCGCCCCGCCCCCTCCTGACGACGCGCCGCCGCCGCCGCCGCGGTGATCGACGGGCCCGAGCCCGAGGCTTCGCGTCTGACGAATACGCTTTCGGCCGCAACGATTCTGCGCTCTACTGGAGGCACATCCCCGACACGGGGTGACGGCTGGCGAGGAGCGGGCCATGGACGCACGTTCGGCACGAAAGACCTGCTTGTCCTTCGTCCTCCCCGTGGCCCTGGTGTCCGGGGCCGCCCTCGCGGCTCCCGCCTCGGCCGCGGAGAGCTCCGGGGTCCGCGCCCGGACCCCCGCGCACCTCGTGGACGGCGGCGGCGTCGACGTGCGCGTGCGAGCACGGTGCGCGGCGGGCCTGACGGCATTCGAGCTCGGCGCCACGGTTCGGCAGGGTGCGGCGACGGCCAGCACCACCGAGGTGGCGCGCGACGTGGTGGCGTGCGACGGGCGCCACCACACCCGCGTGCTGCGCGTCGTCGCGCCCGATGCCACGTTCTCGCCGGGAGCGGCGAGGGTCGACGTCTACCTCGCGACCTTTGACCCGCAGGAGGGTGACGTCGTCGTCACGCGTACCTCCCGGATCCGGCTCACGCCGTAGCGAAGCCGGGGGCGACCTCGTGGTCGCTCGCACCGCACCGCACCGCACCGCACCGCAGTAGCCATCGGCCGCCGCGCCGCGAGGGACGCGTGTCCCACCGCCGGGGCCGGGTGTAGGGCCTCGACGAGAAGAGGACGAGTGGGATGTCCCGGCGGCGCGCACGGGCAGGCCTCGCAGCGAGCCTGACCCTCCTCGTGGTGGCGGCGCTGCCTCTCACCCCGGCGACCGGTGCGGGGGCTGCGGAACGGACCGGCACACCCGGTGCCCTGGCCGCCGCCTCGCCGCCGAACATCTCCTTCTACAACCTGGACGACCTGCGCGACGCGTTCCCCGGCGGGATCGACCCGCTGCGGTTCATGCCGCAGGTACGCCGGTGGTTGGGGACCGCCGTCGACGGCGCCGCCGGAGGAGCACGACGGTAGCGACAGACGTTCGTGGCGGACCCGTCCTGCTGCCCGTCCCGGGCCTCGCTGATGACCGGGCGCTACCCGCACAACAACGGGGTGCGGACCCAGCAGGACGGGCCCGCGTTCGACGCGCGCCACTCGATGGCCTGCTACCTGCGCGACGCGGGATACGACACGTACCTGGCCGGCAAGTTCCTCACCAGCTGGGCGCGTACGGCGAGACCACCGTGCTTTCGCGGCTCCACCGTGATGTGGGGTGGGTACCGGGACGTCTCCGTCCGTGTCGACGGCGTCGCGGGCACCGCCAGCGGCTACTCCACCACCTACCTCGGCGTCCGTGGCCGGGAGTACGTCGACCGGGCCGTCACCACCGGGACGCCGTTCCTGCTCTACGAGACGCCCCAGGCGCCCCACTGGGTGCCCGTCACCGCGCCCGGCGGCACCACGACGAGGCTCGCCGTCCCGTCGACCCGCTACCGCAACGCCGCGGTCGGGCCGTGCGCCGGTGTCCGCGAGGCCGACCGCTCCGACAAGCCCGCCTACGTCCGGCGGATGGCCTACACGCCCGCTCAGGCGCAGGCGATGTGCGAGAGCCAGATGCGCGCGATCATGACAGCCGACGACGAGTTCGGTGCCACGATGCGGCTGCTGGCCAACCGGGGGGTGCTCGACGACACGCTCGTCGTGTTCTCCTCCGACAACGGCTTCATGTGGGGCGAGCACGGCCGCTGGGAGAAGTTCGTGCCGTACGAGCCGTCGTTGCGCGTACCGCTGCTGGTGCGCTGGCCGGGCCACGTCGTCCCCGGGACCGACACGGGTCGCCTGGCCTCCTACGTCGACCTGCTGCCCACGATGCTGGACGCCGCCGGCGTCGCGCTGCCGGCCGGTGCTCCGCCGCTGGACGGCGAGTCGCTGCTGCGACCGTCCAGGCCGCGCACGACCGTGTACGCCGAGTACTACGCCGACACCGCGAATCCCGGAATCCCGTCGTGGCGCATGGATCCGCACCGCGACCGCGAAGTACGTCCACACCGTCGACGCCGGAGGCGCGGTGATCGCTCGCGAGTACTACGACCTCGTCGCGGACCTCGCCGAGAACCGCAACCTGCTCGGGGACGCCACCACGGCGAACGACCCCCCGGTCGCAACGCTCACGACCCTGCGGAACCGGCTCGCCGCGCTGGCCGGATGCGCCGGACCGGCCTGCGTCCGCTGAGCGGCGCTGTCACGAGGAGCGCCGCCCGTTGCTGGGGTCCGCGCCGTCGCCGCCAGGCCTCACCGACCCTTCGTGCGCCGGCTGCGTGCCCGACGTGCATGATCACCGTCAGGTCGCGGAGGGTGGGACGGGGTGACGGGCGCGGCTCGGCTGCACCCGCATCGGCTCGCCGGGCATCTTCGGGTAGTCCGGCGGGAAGGGCATCTCGCCCAGCCCGTCGGCGAGGTCGCGCTCCCACCACGCCAGCAGCGGGGCGACGTCCCCGGCGGCGTCGTCCATGCCCTCCCACG
This sequence comes from Actinomycetales bacterium, assembly GCA_038206105.1. GTDB lineage: Bacteria > Actinomycetota > Actinomycetes > Actinomycetales > JBBRBF01 > JBBRBF01. The sequence continues at coordinate 85,944 of JBBRBF010000006.1, forward strand.
GGTCGCCTGCGGCGGCGAGCCGGTCCGGGACCGTGCGCACCGTCAGCTCCGTCGGGTCGGTGGCGGCGAGCTCGTCCCAGCCGAGCGGGCACGACACCGGGGCGTGCGGCAGCGGGCGTGGGCTCCAGGCCGACGCCATGGTCCGGTCGCGCGCCATCTGGTTGAAGTCGACGAAGACGCGCTCGCCCCGCTCCTCCTTCCACCACGCGGTGGTGACGAGGTCCGGGCGACGCCGCTCGGCCTCCCGGGCCAGGGCGATCACGCCGTGCCGCACGGTCAGCACCTCGTGCTCCGGGCGGATCCGCGCGAACACGTGCACGCCGCGGTTGCCGGACGACTTCGCCCAGGCCACGAGGCCGGTCTCGGCGAGCACGTCCCGCAGCAGCAGCGCCGCCTGCACCGCGTCGTCCCAACCCCGGCCGGGTTGCGGGTCGAGGTCGACGCGCAGCTCGTCCGGGTTGTCGTTGTCCCCGGTGCGCATCGGCCACGGATGGAAGGTCAGGGTGTTCATCTGCACCGCCCAGACGGCGGTGGCGACCTCGTCGACGACGAGCTGCGGGTGCTGCCGGCCGCTGGGGTAGGTGCACACCGTCGTGCGCACCCACTCCGGGACGCCGCGGGGCGGGTTCTTGGAGTAGAAGGCCTCCCCGTCCACGCCCTCCGGAAAGCGTTGCAGCGTCACCGGGCGGTCGGCCAGCGCGCGCAGCAGGGCTGGCCCGACGGCCACGACGTACCGCGCGACGTCGAGCTTGGTGACACCGGCCTCCGGGTACACCAGGCGACCGGGGCTGGAGATGCGCACCCGCCGCTCGCCGTCCGGGCCCGGCACGTCCAGGACCGTCGCGTCCGCCACGCGCGTCATCCTGTCAGCACCCCGCGTCCCGGCAGCACCCGCCGCGAGGGAGCACGGGAACGAGACGGAGCCCGCGCGGGTTGGCAGGGGCATGGGCATCCTCGACCGCCTCACCAGGAGGAACCGCATGCAGGACACCGACCGCACCTACCCCGCCGCCCGCTCCGAGGAGGAGTACCGCGCGCAGCTCAGCCCGGAGGAGTACTCCGTGCTGCGCCAGGCGGGCACCGAGCGCCCGTTCACCGGCGAGTACACCGACGCGAAGACCGAGGGCGTCTACTCGTGCCGCGCGTGCGACGCCGAGCTCTTCCGAAGCGACACCAAGTTCGAGTCGCACTGCGGGTGGCCGTCGTTCTTCTCCCCGCTGGCCGGCGACGCCGTCGAGCTGCTCGAGGACCGCAGCCTGGGCGCGACCCGCACCGAGGTGCGCTGCGCCTCGTGCGGGTCCCACCTCGGGCACGTGTTCTCCGGCGAGGGGTACGACACCCCGACCGACCAGCGGTACTGCATCAACTCTGTGTCGCTGCGCCACGAGCCCGCGCAGGGGTGAGCAGCGAGCCGGGGGCGGACGGCGTCCGCCGGTCGGCGTGGGCGGGGCTCGACCCCGCGACGCTGCACGACGTCGTCCGCCTCCGGGTCGACGTCTTCGTCGTCGAGCAGCGCTGCCCGTACCCCGAGCTCGACGGCCGGGACACCGACGCCGGGACCGAGCACGTCTGGACGGCCGGCGCCGGGGTCCCGGTGGCCGCCTACCTGCGCGTGCTCACCGGGGATGACGGCACCCGGCGCATCGGCCGGGTCGTCACCGACGCCAGGTGCAGGGGCCGCGGCCTGGCCGCAGCCCTCGTCGCCGACGTCGTCGCCCGCCACGGCGAGGAGGACCTCGTGCTCGACGCGCAGAGCCACCTCGCCGGGTGGTACGAGTGGTTCGGGTTCGCGGCCGACGGCGACCCGTTCGTCGAGGACGGCATCCCGCACGTGCCGATGCGTCGGCGGTCGGCGGCGCCGGCCGGAGCCCCCGTCGGGTCGCGGCCGGGGCCGGTGAACCCCCGGCGTGCGGCGCCGGACCCGGTGGGCGAGGCTGGTGCGATGACCGCGACGACACCCGAGAACGAGCCCTTCCCCGACCCCGCCGAGCCGCTGGACGACCCGACCGACGACCCCGACGTGCTCGCAGCGTCGTCGCAGCTGGGCGAGCGTGACGACCCGGGGGCCCTGGCCACCGACGGGCTCGAGGCCGACCCGGACGACGACGGCTGGGAGCCCCCGGAGAGACCCGGCCCGGTGAGCGACCTCGCGGACGCGCCGACCGTCGACACGCCGTCGTCCCTGGACGAGCGGCTCGCCGAGGAGGAGCCGGAGCCCGACCCGGCGGGCGCCGGTCGGGCCGACGCCGAGCACGACCTGCGGGAGACCTGAAGGGCCTGCGTCGCGGAGGGACTCAGGGCAGGCGGGCCACCAGGTCCGTCAGCGGCGCCCGGGGGCCGGTGTAGAACGGCACCTCCTCGCGCACGTGCCGCCGGGCGTCGGTGGCGCGCAGGTCGCGCATCAGGTCGACGATGCGGTGCAGCTCGTCGGCCTCGAAGGCGAGCAGCCACTCGTAGTCGCCGAGGGCGAAGGCGCTGACCGTGTTGGCGCGCACGTCGGGGTAGGTGCGGGCGGCGCGGCCGTGCTCGACGAGCATGGCGCGCCGCTCCTCCTCCGGCAGCAGGTACCAGTCGTAGGAGCGCACGAACGGGTAGACGCACAGGAAGCCCCGGGGCTCCTCCCCGGCCATGAACGCCGGCACGTGCCCCTTGTTGAACTCGGCGGGCCGGTGCAGCGCGACCTGCGACCACACCGGGTCGAGCCTGCGGCCGAGACGCGTGCGGCGCAGCCGCTCGTAGGCCCGCTGCAGCGTCTGCACGTCCGGCGCGTGCCACCACACCATCACGTCGGCGTCGGCGCGCAGGCCCGCCACGTCGTACCAGCCGCGCACGACGAGGTCCTCGCCCGCGAGGTCGTCGACAACCTGCTGCACCTCCGCGGCGAGCGCCGCCCGGTCGCCGTCGCCGTCGCCGTCCCTGCCTCTGTCGTCTGTGTCGACGCCGCCCGCGCGGACGGCGAACACGGACCACATGGCGTACCGGATCGTCGCGTTGACGTCGCGGGCGGGGATGCGCTCGGAGGCGGGCGTGCTCATGGCCGCATCGTCGCACCCGCGTCCGCACGCCCCGATCCGGGCCGCCGGTCGTCGAGGTCGGCGAGGACGGCGGCCGCGGCCCGGGACGCCGACGCCAGGCACGCCGGCACGCCCACCCCCTCGTGGACGGCGCCGGCGAGCGCGAGCCCGCCCGCACCGGCTGCCGCCTGGCCCGCACGCGCGACGACGGCCGGGTGGCCCACCGCATACTGCGGCAGCGCCCCGCCCCACCGCCGGAGCAGCAGGCCCTGGGGTCGCAGCGCGCCTCCCAGCACCGCCGCCGCGTCGTCGACGGCGGCTGCGACGAGGTCGTCGTCGTCTCGCAGCAGGTCGGCCTCGCGGCCGGCGCGCCCGACGGACAGCCGGACCACGTCACGTCCTCCGGCCGCCTCGGCGACCCAGCGCCACTTGCGCGAGGAGAACGTCATGGCCTTGACGAGGTGACCCTCGACCGGTGGCACCAGGACCCCCGACAGGCCGGGCGGCGTGAGCGCGTCGAGGGTCCCGGGCGGGAGCGCGGCGGCGACGACGGCGACGCTCGCGGTCTGCACGCCCGCCAGCGCGGCGGCCGCGGCGGGCACGTCGGCGGCCAGCAGGCGGGACGCGCGGGCGGCGGGCAGCGCAAGCACCACCGCGTCGGCGTCCAGGTGCTCGCGCGACGTCGACGCACCGAGGCCGAGTCGCCACCGCGGTCCGTCCCCGGCCGGCAGCCGCCGCAGGGACCGCACGACGATGCCGGTGCGCACGTCGGCGCCGCCGGCGACGAGGCGCTCGTGCAGGGTCTCGGCGAGCCGGGCGACGCCGCCGCGCAGGCCGCCGAACACCGGGGCAGCGGGGGTGGCCGGGGCCGGCACCGGCACCGCGTCGAGCAGGGCGACGCCGTCGCGCGCGGCCGGCCACAGCGCGGGCACGCACGACCGCAGCGAGAGCCGTCGTGCGTCGCCGGCGTACACGCCGCCCAGCAGCGGCTCGACGAGCCGGTCGACCACGGCGTCACCGAGCCGGTCGGCGACGAACGCGCCCAGGGCCACGTCGTCGCCCGCCACGGGCGCCGGCGCGACGGGCTCGGCGGCGGCGCGCGCGACCTCGTCCGGCGTGAGCAGAGGCGACAGCGCGGCCAGTGCCGAACGACCGGGGACCCCCATCACCGTGGCCGGCGGCATCGGGTGCAGGCCGCTGCGGGACGCCACCGCGGCCCGGGTGGCGTCCGGGTGCACGAGGTCGGATCCGAGGCCGAGCTCGGCGACGAGGTCGAGGGCCTCGGGCCGACGCGCGAGGAACGCCTCCGCGCCGACGTCGAGCCAGGCCCCGGCGTCGTCCGGACCTGCTGTCGAGCCCCCGGCCGGGCCGGGCAGGGGCACCCGGTGCAGCAGCCCCCCCGTCCGGGGCGACTGCTCCAGCAGCACCACCCGGCGCCGCCCCGGGGCCGCGAGCAGCCGCCAAGCAGCGGCGAGCCCGCTCAGACCGGCGCCGACGACCGCCACGACGGGTTCGCCCGCGGGGGCGCCGGCTCGGGTCACGTCGCCAGCGTCGCAGGCGCGGCCGACGTCGCCGTGACCGGATCGTGCCCTACGGGTTCGCGTCCGGCGGGAACCGACCTGGCTGCCGCCCCCTCCCACCCGTGCCACGCCGGCGACCCCGCCCGCCGGACGCGCCACCGAGCAGGAGGACCCCGTGCCCCTCACCGACCCGCCCCCCTCGCCCGCCCGCCCGGCCGCAGGCGCCCGACCGCCACGACGGCTGCGGCGGGCGGTCCTGCTCGGGCTGGCCGCACTGCTGCTGACCGCTCCGGCGCTCGCCGGGTGCGGCGCCGGCGCCGGCTCGTCGTCGGAGACGACCGAGCAGCTGGAGCCGCAGGACGTGGGCGACATCCCCGCGTCCGGCGGGCGCGGGGCGGACGGCAGCGACGCGGCACGCCCGGACGGCGGCACCGGGCATGACGGCGGCGCGGACGATGCGACCGGGGCGGACCAGGCACCGGGTGCGGGAGCCGACGCGCCGCGCGCGTCGGACCGGCGGGTCCGCCGTGCCGACGTCACGCTCGAGGTCGCCGACCTCGCCACCGGCGCCGCCCGGGTCCGCCGCCTCGCGACCGACCACGGCGGGTACGTCACCACCGAGGCCCTCGGCCGGCTCACCGTCGACACCGCGGGCGCGCCGGAGACCTCGGACGTGGGCCCCTGGCCCCCGATCCCCCCGGTAGGGCCCGGGCAGGCCCGGCTGGTGCTGCGGGTGCCCCAGGACCGGCTCGACGAGGCGGTGGCGGCGCTGGCCGCGGTCGGCACCGAGGTCGGCCGCTGGACCAGCGAGCAGGTCGTCGAGGCCGACCTCGTCGACCTCGACGCGCGGGTGGCCACCGCGACCCGCAGCGTCACGCGGGTGCGGGACCTGATGGGCGAGGCCGGGTCGCTGGACGACGTGCTGGCCCTGGAGGTCGAGCTCGCCCGCCGCGAGGGCGACCTCGAGGCACTGCGCGCCCGCCGCGACACCCTCGCCGGTCAGGCGGCGCAGGCGACGCTGTCGGTCGTGCTGCTCACCCCGGAGTCCGTGGCGGCGGGGGTGGGTGCGGGGGGCTTCACGGCCGGGCTGGCCGCGGGCTGGTCGGCGCTCGCGGCAGGCGCTGCGGTCGCGCTCACCGCCATGGGGGCGGCGCTGCCGTTCGCGGCCCTCGCGGCCGTCGTGGTGGTCCCGCTGCTGGTGCGGTCCCGGCGTCGGCGGGCCGCCAGGCCTCGTGCGGCGGCGGCGGCGCCGTCCTCCGGCGGCGACGCCTCGGCGTGAGGGCCGTCAGCGGGCGGAGTGCTCGTGCACGAGGTCCACGACGCGGTGGAGCACGTCGGGGTCGGTCTCGGGGATGACGCCGTGCCCGAGGTTGAACACGTGCCCCGCCGCGACACGACCGGCGGCCAGGGTCGCGAGCACCCGCTCCTGCACGGCGTCGGGGCCGGCGAACAGCACCGCCGGGTCGAGGTTGCCCTGCAGAGGCGTCCCGGGGCGCACCCGCGCCACGGCCTCGTCGAGCGGCACCCTGAAGTCGACGCCGACGACGTCCGCTCCCGCCTGCGACATGGCCCCGAGCAGCTCGCCGGTGCCGACGCCGAAGTGGACCCGCGGGACGCCGAGGTCCGCCACGGCCGCGAGCACCGCGGCGGAGTGCGGCTGCACGTAGCGGCGGTAGTCCGCCGCCGGCAGCACACCCGCCCACGAGTCGAACAGCTGCAGGGCGCTCGCGCCGGCCTCGGCCTGCACCCGCAGGAACGTGGCGGTCGTGGCGGCGAGGCGCTCCATCAGCACGTGCCACACGTCCGGCCGCGAGTACATCAGCGCCTTCGTGCGCTCGTGGTTGCGGCTGGGTCCGCCCTCGACGAGGTAGCTGGCGAGCGTGAAGGGGGCGCCGGCGAACCCGATCAGGGGGGTGCTGCCGAGCTCGGCGACGAGCATCCTCACCGCGGTCGCGACCGGCGCCACCTGCTCGGGGTCGAGCACGGGCAGCGCGGCCACCGCGGCCTCGTCGCGCACGGGGGTGCCGACCACCGGGCCGGTCCCGGGCACGATGTCGACGTCCACCCCGGCCTCCGCGAGCGGCACGACGATGTCGGAGTAGAGCACGGCGCCGTCGACCCCGTAGCGGCGCACGGGCTGCAACGTGATCTCCGTGACGAGCTCGGGGGTGCGGCAGGCGTCGAGCATCGCGATGCCCTCGCGGACCCGGCGGTACTCCGGCAGCGAGCGACCCGCCTGGCGCATGAACCACACCGGGGTGTGCGGCACCGGCTCCCCCCGGTAGGCCCGCAGCAGCGGCGCGTCGCGCAGGTCGGGGCCGGTCGCCGGAGCGGTGGCAGGGGTCGTCTCGACGTCGGGGTGCACCGGCCGATCCTCGCAGCCGGCGCCCGCCACGGCGGCGGGACCCGGCACGGCCGCGCGCTCGCCGCCCCCGCACCGAGTGTGAGGTCTGTGCACGACACGCCGGCGTGTCGTGCACAGACCTCACACTTGACGGGGTGTGTCGGGTGGGCTCAGCCGGCGGACACCAGCACGACGCCGGCCAGCGCCGCGGCCACTCCCACCTGCTGCACCCGGGCGAGCCGCTCGTGCAGCACCGCCCGCGCCAGCAGCACGGTCACGACCGGGTACAGCGACGCCAGCACGGCGGTGACGCTGACGAGCCCCGCGGTGGCCGCGAACCCGAAGGTCAGGTTGGCGCCGGCGTCCGCGACGCCGACGACCGCCAGCGGTCCCAGGTCGCGGACGACGACGCCGCCCGTCCCCCGCACGACCAGGGCCACGACCACGAACACCGAGACCGACGTCGCCCGCATGCCCACCAGCGTCATCAGCGGGGAGGACTGGGCACCGAGGCCGATGAACCACAGCGTCAAGCCGAAGCCGACGCCGGCGAGCGCGGCGAGCGCGACGGGGCGTGCACCGCCGCGGCCACCGCCCCCGCGCAGCTCCGGGCCGCTCGCCAGGGCGGCACCGGACAGGGCCACCACGATCCCCGCCACCTGCACCGCCGACGGCTGCTCCCCCGACGCGACCGCGAGCAGCACGGGCACGACGGCGCCCAGCGCCGCGATCGGCGAGACGACACCCATGGTCCCGGCGGCGAGTGCGGCGTAGAAGCACACCAGCGCGGTCGTCCCGGCGGCTCCCGCCGCGACCGACCAGACGAGCCACCCGGGCGGGTCGCCCGTCGCACCCACGGCCAGCGCCGCGACCGTGACGGCCACCAGGCCGCATGCCTGCGACCAGCCCACGACGGCCGCCACCTGCAGCCGGCGCGAGAGCAGCCCGCCGAGGAAGTCGGCGCCGCCCCACATGCCCGACGACACGAGCGCCAGGACGGGACCGAGCAGAGGAGCCACGGCGGCGCAGCGTACGACCGGTCGGGAGTGACGGGTCAGCAGCCGCACCCGACAGGCAGCCGCACCCGACACGCGGGCCGCGCGTGCACCGGCCACCGGCCGCGGCGGCCGTACGCTGCGGCGGTGGCGGTCAGGGACGTCCCAGGCCCGCAACCCGAGGTGTTCACCCGGGCGGTTGCGGCGCTGCGGTCCGCCCGGCTGCGCGCGGACGTCGTCCTCACCGAGGTGCCGGCGCCGGCGCGGATCTCGCCCTACGCCGCCGCGATGACCGCGGACGTCCTCAGCGGCGAGGACGAGCTCGCGACCGGACGCTTCGTGCTGCTGCACGACCCCGACGGCCAGGAGGCGTGGCAGGGCACGTTCCGCGTCGTCTCGTTCGTGCGCGCCGAGCTCGAGGCCGAGATGGGCCCCGACCCGATGCTGGGCCAGGTGGGCTGGACCTGGCTGACCGACGCGCTGGACGCCGTCGGCGCCGGGCACCGCGCCGCAGGCGGCACCGTGACGCGGGTGCTGTCGGAGAGCTTCGGAGCCCTGGCCGACCGGCCGCCCGGCATCGACATCGAGATCCGGGCGTCCTGGACGCCCACCGGTGACGACCTCGCCGCGCACCTGCGGGGCTGGGCCGAGCTGCTCTGCACCAGTGCGGGACTGCCGCCGCTGCCCGCGGGCGTGGCCTCGCTGCACCATCGCGCCCGCTGACCCCCCTCAGAACGTCACAGCACGTCACCCTCGGGTGTCAAGTCGGGCGCTCCCGCCGCCGATGACACGGCAACGGCCCGCCAGGACGGCGGGTGCACCACCGAGTTCGCAGGAGGCGCGGGGTGGCGGCAGTGGTCGAACAGGTGACGACGCGGTCCGTGCAGCGCACGGCCGGTCAGGCAGGGGTGCTCGCAGGCGTCCCGAACGGCGCCGAGGCGGCGACCGCCCCTGCGCAGCGCGTCCCGGTGCGCAGCACCGCCCTCGTGGCGGTGTCGCAGCCCGCGGCGCGGGAGACGGCGGTGCGGATCCTGCGCGCCCTGGGCGCCACCGACGTGCTGGCGGCCACCACCGTGGCCGAGGCCCGGCGCGCCGGCACCGGCCGGCCCGGCGAGCTCGCCGTGGGCGAGGCGGTCCTTCCCGACGGGTCCGGCGTGTCCCTGCTGCGCGACCTACGGGCGGGCGGCTGGAACCGCGGGGTGCTCCTCGGCCCCGGCGACGACCCTTACCTGGTCCGGGCCGCCCTCGCCGCCGGCATCCGCTGCTTCATCACCGGCCGTGAGGACCCCGTCCCGTCGCCGGTGCGCCAGCAGGTGCAGGGCCTGTCGCACCGCGAGGTCGAGGTGCTCCAGCTCGTCGGCGACGGCCGCTCGAACCGCGACGTCGGGGTTGCCCTCGGCCTGTCCGCGCTCACCGTGAAGAGCCACCTCGCCCGGATCGCCCGCAAGCTGGGCACCGGCGACCGCGCAGAGATGGTGATGCTGGCGCTGCGCTCCGGCGTCATCACCTGAGCCCCGCGGCTCCGCCCGCCGACCACGACCCGGCGGGTGCCGCCTCGGGCGCGCCGACGCTCGACCTCGGACGTCCCCGACCCGCGCGACCGTAGGCTGTGCGGGTGGCCGACCCGAGCTCAGCACCGGACCCGCCGGAGGCCGTGACCCCACCGCCGCGGCCGCTGGCCGCGCCGCGCGACGGCGTCCCCGACCTCGTGGCGACCCCCGCCGGGCTCGCCGACGCGGCGGCCCGGCTCGTCGCCGGCACCGGGCCCGTGGCCGTCGACGCCGAGCGCGCCTCCGGGTACCGCTACGGCCAGCGCGCGTTCCTCGTGCAGCTGCGCCGCGAGGGGACCGGCTCGCTGCTCGTCGACCCGGTGCCGCTGCCCGACCTGTCCCCGCTGGCCACCGCCCTCGGCGACGCCACGTGGGTGCTGCACGCCGCCGGTCAGGACCTGCCGTGCCTGGCGGAGGTCGGGCTGCGACCCGGGGGCGACCTCTTCGACACCGAGCTCGCGGGCCGGCTCGCCGGGCGGGAGAAGGTCGGTCTCGCCGCGGTCGTCGAGGACCTGCTCGGCTGGACGCTGGCGAAGGAGCACTCGGCGGTCGACTGGTCGACACGGCCGCTGCCAGAGCCCTGGCTGCGCTACGCCGCCCTCGACGTCGAGGTGCTGCTCGAGCTGCGGGACGTCCTCGCCGCCGAGCTCGCGGCGCAAGGCAAGACCGCCTGGGCGCAGCAGGAGTTCGCCGCCGTCCGTGACGCGCCGCCGCCCTCCCCCCGCACCGACCCCTGGCGACGCACCTCCGGGCTGCACCAGGTGCGCGACCGGCGCGGCCTCGCGGTCGTGCGTTCCGTGTGGACCGAGCGCGAGGAGATCGCCCGCCGCCGCGACATCGCCCCCGGCCGTGTGCTGCCCGACCGGGCAGTCGTCTCCGCCGCCGTGCGGCAGCCCGCGACCGTGGCCGAGCTGACGACGCTGCCGGTGTTCTCGGGACCGGCGAACCGCCGCATCGCCTCGCGCTGGATGGCCGCGATCGACCGGGCCAGGGCGCTGGCCGACCCCGAGCTGCCGGCGCAGACCCTGCCGAGCGACGGTCCGCCACCGCCGCGGGTCTGGCGCGAGCGCGACCCCCAGGCCGCGGCCCGGCTCGCGGTGGCCCGCGGCATCGTGGACGAGCTCTCCGAGCAGCACGGGGTCCCGGCGCAGAACCTGCTCACGCCCGACCTGCTCCGTCGGTTGTGCTGGCGCCCACCGGAGCCCGCCGACGCGGCCGGCGTCGCCGCGAGCCTGCGCGCCGCGGGTGCCCGGCGGTGGCAGGCCGACCTGTTCGCGGGCCGGCTCGCCGACGCGTTCGCCGACGCCGCCGCGACCGACGCGGGTCCGGCAGGCGACGCAGGTCCACCGGGCGACGCGTCACGGGACGACGCGGCGTCGCGCTGACGGGTCGGGCGATGCGCTTGTTACTCGTGAGTAGCATGGCGCGCGGCCCCCCAGCCCGACCCCCGAGGAGCTCCCGTGCCCCGCACCCTGCGTGACGTCGTCTTCGTCGACGGCGTCCGGACCCCGTTCGGCAAGGCCGGCGACAAGGGCATGTACGCCCGGACCCGCGCGGACGACATGGTGGTGCGCTGCATCCGGGAGCTGCTGCGCCGCAACCCCGGCCTGCCGCCCGAGCGGGTGGACGACGTCGCGGTCGCGGCCACCACCCAGACCGGTGACCAGGGCCTGACGATCGGGCGCACCGCCGCCCTGCTCGCGGGGCTGCCGTCGTCCGTGCCCGGGTTCGCGATCGACCGGATGTGCGCCGGTGCGATGACCGCGGTGACCACGACCGCCGGGGGAATCGCCTTCGGGGCCTACGACGTCGCGATCGCGGGCGGCGTCGAGCACATGGGACACCACCCGATGGGTGAGGGCGTCGACCCGAACCCGCGCTTCGTCTCCGAGCGCCTGGTGGACTCCTCGGCGTTGGTGATGGGAGCCACCGCTGAGAACCTGCACGACCGGTACCCGCAGATCACGAAGGAGCGCTGCGACGCGTTCGCCGCCGCGAGCCAGGCGAAGCTCGCCGCCGCGTACGCCGCCGGCCACGTGCAGCCCGACCTCGTCACCGTCGCCACCCGCGACGCCGAGAACGACTGGGGCATCGCCTCGGTCGACGAGCCACCGCGTCCGGGCACGACCGTCGAGCAGCTCGCCGACCTGCGCACACCGTTCCGCCCCCACGGCCGGGTCACGGCCGGCAACGCCGCGGGCCTCAACGACGGCGCGACCGCGTGCCTGCTCGCCGGCGCCGACACCGCTGTCGAGCTCGGCATGGAGCCGCGGATGCGCCTGGTGTCGTACGCCTTCGCCGGCGTCGAGCCGGAGGTGATGGGCATCGGCCCGGTGCCCGCGACCGAGAAGGCGCTGCGGCTGGCGGGGCTGACGATCGACGACATCGGGCTGTTCGAGCTGAACGAGGCGTTCGCCGTCCAGGTGCTCGCCTTCTGCGACCACTTCGGGATCCCCGACGACGACCCGCGCGTCAACCCGTGGGGCGGTGCGATCGCGCTCGGGCACCCCCTCGCGTCGTCCGGGGTGCGGCTGATGACGCAGCTGGCGCGGCACTTCGAGGCCGATCCCGGTGTGCGGTATGGGCTCACGGCCCTCTGCGTCGGGATCGGCATGGGGGGCGCGGTGGTCTGGGAGAACCCCCACCACGCCGACTACGGGACGGAGGCGGCGGCCTGATGGCACCCACGACGACGGTCTCCCCGCAGGACCTCGCCGCGATGACGCCGGACGAGCGCGTCACGAGCTTCGGCGTCCGCGACGTCGCGCTGCCCGGCGTCGGCATTCTGGCGCTGATCACCATGGACAACGGCTTCGACCACACCAAGCCGACCACGTTCGGCCCCCGTGGCCTGCTGAACCTGCGCGACACGCTCGACGCGGTATCGGCCCGGGTGGACGCCGGCGAGGTGGCCGCGGTCGCCGTCACCGGCAAGCCGTTCGTGTTCGCCGTCGGCGCCGACCTGAGCGAGATCGGCAGCGTCACCGACCGCGAGCAGGCCCTCGCCCTGGCCCGGCTCGGCCACGACACCTTCCGCCGGCTCGGCGAGCTCGCCGTGCCCACGTTCGCGTTCGTCAACGGCGCCGCCCTGGGAGGCGGCGTCGAGATCGCGCTGCACTGCACGTACCGGACGCTGTCGTCGGGGGTCACGGCGCTCGCGCTGCCCGAGTGCTTCCTCGGGCTCGTACCGGGCTGGGGCGGTACCTACCTGCTGCCTCGCCTCGTCGGCCCTCGGGCGGCGCTGGACGTGATGGTCGCGAACGCCGTGGACAACAACCGGATGATGGGCGCGGCCCAGGCGCACGCCGCCGGATTCGCCGACCTGCTGGCCGAGCCCGCCGACTTCCTCGAGCGGTCGGTGGAGTGGGCCGCCGCCGTCGTCCGCGGCGACGTGACGGTGGAGCGGACCGACCACACGCACGACGCCGAGGCGTGGGAGGCCGCGTGCCGTCGCGCCCGCGGGGTAGCGGACGCCCGGCTGCACGGGGCCGCGCCGGCCGCCTACCGGGCGGTCGACCTCGTCGCCGCCTCCCGAACCGTCGACCGTGACGCCGGCTTCGCCGCCGAGGACGACGCCCTGGCCGACCTCGTCATGAGCGAGCAGTTCCGCTCCGGGGTCTACGCGTTCGACCTGACCCAGCGGCGCGCGAAGCGGCCCGCCGGTGCACCGGAGGCGTCGCTGGCCCGGCCGGTGACGAAGGTCGGGGTCGTCGGCGCGGGGCTGATGGCCAGCCAGCTCGCGCTGCTGTTCGTGCAGCGGCTGAAGGTCCCCGTCGTGATGACCGACCTCGACGCCGACCGCGTCGAGGCCGGTGTCGCCCGGGTGCACACCATGCTCGACGAGCGACTCGCCAAGGGACGCCTGTCCCCCGACGCCGCGAACCGCCTGAAGGCGCTCGTCACCGGCTCCACGAGCAAGGACGGTTTCTCCGACGCCGACCTCGTGATCGAGGCGGTCTTCGAGGAGATGGCCGTCAAGCAGCAGGTCCTCGCCGAGGTCGAGGCGGTCGTCGGGCCGGAGTGCGTGCTGGCGACGAACACCTCCTCGTTGTCGGTGTCGCAGATGGCGTCCGGGCTGGAGCACCCCGAGCGCGTCGTCGGCCTGCACTTCTTCAACCCCGTCGCCGTGCTGCCGCTGGTGGAGGTCGTCCGAGGCGAGAAGACGGCCGACGCCGCGCTGGCCACGGCCTTCGCCGTCGGCAAGGAGCTGCGCAAGTCGTGCGTGCTGTGCCGCGACGCACCCGCGTTCGTGGTGAACCGGCTGCTGACCCGCTTCCTCGGCGAGGTGACCGCGTCGCTGGACGAGGGCACCCCGCCGGACGTCGCGGACGCCGCCCTGGTCCCGCTGGGGATGCCGATGCCGCCGCTGGTGCTGCTCGGCCTGGTCGGCCCGGCCGTGGCGCTCCACGTCGCGGAGACCCTCCACGAGGCGTTCCCGGACCGCTTCGGCGTCTCGGGGAACCTGCGCCGGATCGTCGAGGCCGGCCGGCCCGGGGTGTGGTCCTTCGACGAGAAGGGCCGTCCCTACCTGGACGACGAGACCGCCGACCTGCTGGTGCTCGGCGACTCCCCGCAGACCGCCGAGCAGCTGCGCGAGCGGGCGCTGGCCGCGCTCGCCGAGGAGGTCGGGACGATGCTGGCGGACGACGTCGTCGAGGACGTCCGCGACATCGACCTGTGCATGATCCTCGGCGCGGGCTGGCCGTTCCACCTCGGCGGCATCACCCCCTACCTGGACCGCAGCGGCGTCTCCGAGCAGGTCACGGGGTCGCGCTTCCTGCCCCGCGGGGTGGCCTCAACCCCGGCATGAGCCCGGCTTCCCCTGCCCGGGCGGTGTGAGCCGGGCCACGGGGGCACGCGCGCTGCGAAGTGGCGGGCACCGGTGGTGACCACCATGCTGGTGGGTCGTCAGGGGCGCGGCGGTGGACCGCCGCGCCCCCACCCCAGACCGCGGAGGTTTCCCAATGATGAAGAAGCTGGTTCTCGTGACCGGTGTCGCCGTCGGCTACGTGCTCGGCGCCCGCGCCGGCCGCGAGCAGTACGACAAGATCGTCGAGCAGGCGACGTCGCTCTGGCGCAACCCGAAGGTGCAGGAGCAGGTCGCCACCGCGCAGCAGACCGTCAAGGAGCAGGCGCCCGTCGCCGCCGAGAAGGTCAGCGACGCCACCAAGTCGGCCGTCGGGCAGACCAAGGACGCGGCCTCCCGCGACACCGGCGCCAACGACGGCGGAAGCGGGATCTGAGGTGTCGCAGGAGCACAGCACCCAGCAGGGTGAGCCGACACTCGGTCAGCTCGCGACCCAGCTCTCCGAGCAGACGTCGCGGCTCGTGCGCGACGAGATGCGCCTCGCGCAGGCCGAGCTGAAGGAGAAGGGCAAGCACGCCGGCATCGGCATCGGCATGTTCAGCGGCGCCGGTCTGCTCGCGTTCTTCGGCGCCGCCACGCTGATCGCCACCGCGGTCCTGGCCCTGGCCCTCGTGCTGCCCGCGTGGGCAGCCGCCCTCATCGTGGCCGTCGTGCTGTTCGTGCTCGCGGCGGTGCTGGGGCTGGTCGGCAAGAAGGAGGTCGAGCAGGCCACGCCGGCCAAGCCCGAGCGGGCCGCCGCCAGCGTGCAGCGCGACGTCACCGAGATCAAGGAGCACGGACAGCGATGAGCAACCCCGCAGGCCCGGACACCCCGGAGCCGGACAAGAACGCCGACGTCAAGGCGATCGAGCGCGACATCGAGGCGACCCGCGCGGAGCTCGGGCAGACCGTCGACGCGCTGTCGGCCAAGCTCGACGTCAAGAGCCAGGCGAAGGCCAAGGCGGAGCAGGTCAAGCAGCAGGCGACCGACGCCGCCGCCTCCGCCCGCAAGACGGTGCAGGAGCAGCCGCAGCTCGCCGCCGGCGCGGGTGCCGCCGTCGTCGCCGTGATCGCCGCGGTGGTCGGCCTGAGGACGTGGCGACGCCGCCGACGGTCCCGCCGGACGCTCGTCCGGCGCTGAGTGCCTGCGCAGGCACTGCGGACACGTTCGTTCACGCTGTGCTGAAGCACCCTCCCCCGCCGGGCGCGCGAGCCGGGCGCGGGAGGGTGCTTCGGGCTACGGTCCCCGTGTGACGGACCTCCGACCCCAGCGTGTCGACGACCCCGCCGCGGTCGTCGACACCGGTGCGCTGCGCCGTGCGGTGCTGGCGGTCAGCGTGCTGCAGGACGTCGACCTCGACCCCGCGGACGACGGGGTCCGCCTACGCGGCCGCAGCGGCGGCGTCGTCCTGACGTGGGCGGCGCTGTCGCAGGCCGTTGGCCCGCACCCGGCCGTCGGCGAGGTCGGCCTGACGCGCCTCGGCACGTACCTGCGGCTGCACAAGCTCGTCGCGGACCTCGGGTCCGACGCCGCCGACCTCCTCGCCGGCCGTGCCCGGGCGCTCGCGCTGCCGGCGGACCACGCCCTGCACCCCGGCTCGGGGTGGCTCCAGGAGGACCTGCTCGGCGGCGCGCTCGGCCTCGGCGTGGCCGTCGAGGGCCTGCTCGGGGACCCCGACGCGGTGGTCCCGCTGCCGGCCGACGTCGCCGCCGCCGCGGGCGCGGACACCCGCGCGTGGTGGCCCGCGGTGCGGGAGCACGCCGAGCGGATGGGCGCCCTGGCCGCGCGGCGGCTCGCCCTGGAACCACCCCGCTCCCCCGGCCGCGCCGTGCTGCGGCCCGTCGGCGGCTGCGACGTCCCCACGCTGCTCGCCTCGTCGGTGCTGCGCGCCCACCTGACCGGCCAGGACGGCAGCGGCCTGCGGGCCGTGGCCGCGCCGATGCGCAGCCGGGGGTGGTACGACCTGTCGCGGGTCGACCCGGCGTTCGTGCTGGCGGCCTGGTCGGCGACCGAGCCCTCCGACCGCGGCGTCGCTCGCCCGCTGCTCGTGACCGCCGACGAGGTCGCGCCCGCCGCCAGCGGCGGTGACCCCGCAGGCGTCGTGACGTCGGAGGCGGCCGCTGCGGCCACCGGACGGGGCGCGGTGCACCACGTCCGCCGCTGACGCTGCGCAGGCAGCGGACGGCCGGCCGGACGACCCGCCACGCGGCTGGACGCCCACCGGTGCTGCCCTGGCCCTCGGCCTGCTCTGGGGCTTCGGGGCCCTGGGCACGGCCGGCACCTCGGTCGTCGTCGGCGACGTGCAGGCCGATCTCGACCTCGGCACGAGCGAGACAGCGTGGGTGCTCACTGCCTTCGCCCTGGCGTTCGCCGTCACCACGCCGGTGTTCGGCCGGGTCGCCGACTCGGTGGGCCCGCGGGTGCCGTTCGTGCTGGGCGTGGTGCTGCTGGGCATCGGCGCCGCCGTGAGCTCCCTGGCCGGCGACCTGCCGACGATGCTCGTCGGGCGCATCGTGCAGGGCGCCGGCGCCGGGGCCGTCCCGGTGCTCACCTCCGCCGTGCTCGCCGCGCGCTTCACCGGACAGGACCGGGCCACTGCCCTCGGCCGGGCGAACTCGGTCCTGGTCGTGTCGTCGTCCACCGGGCCGCTGCTGGGTGGCGCGCTGGGCGTGCTCGTCGGCTGGCGCGCGCCGTTCGCCCTGCCGCTGCTCGCGCTGCTGCTGCTCCCGGCGGTGCTGCGGCTGGCCCCCCACGGCGGCACCGGCGAGCGCGTCGACGTCACCGGTGCCGCGCTGGTCGGCGGGAGCGCCGCGGCACTGATCACGCTGGTGCAGACCGCTGGCCGGCCGTCGCCGGTCACCGCCGGCGCCGCGGCGCTGCTCGTGCCGCTGCTCGTGCTGCTCACCCGGCACGTGCGGCGCCGCCCGGACGGGTTCCTGCCGCTGCGCGTCGTCACCGACGGCGTCATCGTGCGCAGCGCGGTGGCGGCCGCCGGGATGCCGATGGCCTACTTCGGGTCGCTGCTGGCGGTGCCGCTGTTGCTGACGGCACGTGGTTGGAACCCGCTGCAGACCGGGCTGCTGCTGCTGCCGGGGGCTGCGGTGGGGGCGGTCGTGTCGTTCAGCAGCGCCCGGGTGCTCGCCCGCACGGGGCGCCGCCCCGCGGCGGCGGCCGGGCTGGCGCTCAGCGTCGTCGGTGTCGCGCTGTCCGCCGCGGCGGACGTCTCACCCCTGCTCGCCGCGGTCGGCTTCGCCTTCCTCACCACGGGCTTCTCCCTGGCCCAGCCGGCGCTCGTCGGTGCCGTCACCGCGGCGGTGCCCGCCGAGCTGCGCGGCGCGGCGCTCGGCACCTTCTCGCTCGTCTTCTTCGTCGGCGCCGGGCTCGGCTCCGGAGTGGTCGGCGCCCTCGGCGACCGGGTCGGGCTCGGCTGGGCGCTCGCCGTCGCCGGGGCCGGGACGGTCGCCGGCGCCGTCACGTTGCTCACCGGGCGGGGCCTGCCCGCCTGGTCCGCCTGACCCGCCCCGCCGCCCCCACCCCACGACCACACGGCCACACGGCCACACGGACCCCGCCACCCGCCCCGGTTGGCACAGGGCGCCCCCGTGCCAACCCGGTTGGCACAGGGCGCCCCCGTGCCAGTCAGGGCGGTGCCAGGTAGTGTGGTCGCACCACATGAACAGGCTAGAACGTGTGGCGCAGCGCCCCATCGAACGTCATGGCGCGGGTCACTAGCGTCGCTCCCCATGACCACCGACCTGCGCGGACGCACCGCGCTCGTGACCGGCGCCGCGAGCGGCATCGGCGAGGCGTGCACCCGCCGGCTCGCCACCGCGGGCGCGACGGTCGTCGCCGTCGACCGTGACGCCGACGGCCTCGACGCGCTCGCCGGCGCCACGCCCGGCGTCGTCGGAGTGCCCTGCGACCTGGCCGACCTCGACTCACTCGCGGACCTGCCCGCCGACGTCGACGTGCTGGTCAACAACGCCGGGGTGCAGCACGTGGCGCCGGTCCACGAGTTCCCGCCGGACCAGTTCTCGCTCATGCTCCGGCTGATGCTCGAGTCGCCGTTCCGGCTGGTGCGCCACGTGCTGCCGCACATGTACGCGGCCGGGTGGGGGCGGGTCGTGAACGTCTCGAGCGCGCACGGCCTGCGCGCCAGCCCGTACAAGGTCGCGTACGTCGCTGCCAAGCACGGCCTGGAGGGCCTGTCCAAGGTCGTCGCGCTCGAGGGCGCCCCGCACGGCGTCACGAGCACCTGCGTCAACCCCGGCTACGTGCGCACCCCCCTGGTCGAGGCGCAGGTCGCCGACCAGGCCCGCACCCACGGCATCAGCGAGGCGGAGGTGCTCGAGCGGGTGCTGCTCGAGCCGTCCGCCGTGAAGCGGCTGATCGAGCCCGACGAGGTCGCCGAGACGGTCGCCTTCCTGTGCGGGTCGGCGTCCGCGTCGATCACCGGTACGTCGTTCGTGATGGACGGCGGGTGGACGGCGCACTGAGCGCCGCCCGCCGCAGCCCGCACCAGCTCCCCACGCCGCCACGCCATCCCCCGCGTCATCCCCAAACCCCCACCTGGAGCCGACGATGTCTGCCAGCGCGCCCGCCGACGAGCGGTCCAAGACCCCGATCACGAAGGTGGTGGCCGCGAGCCTGCTCGGCACCACCGTCGAGTGGTACGACTTCTTCCTCTACGGCGTGGCCGCGAGCCTCGTCTTCGGGCAGGTCTTCTTCCCCGAGGGCGACGAGGTGACCGGCACCCTGCTCGCGTTCGCCACGTTCGCCACGTTCGCCGTCGGGTTCGTCGCCCGCCCCGTCGGCGGCGTCGTCTTCGGGCACTTCGGCGACCGGATCGGCCGCAAGAAGCTGCTCGTCGTCAGCCTGATGATGATGGGGCTGGCGACGTTCGCGATCGGGCTGATCCCGTCGTACGCCACCATCGGCGTCGCCGCCCCGATCCTGCTGACGGTGCTGCGGCTCGTGCAGGGCTTCGCGCTCGGCGGCGAGTGGGGCGGCGCCGTCCTGCTCGTCTCCGAGCACAGCGAGCCGAGCCGCCGCGGCTACTGGGCCAGCTGGCCGCAGGCCGGCGCGCCCGGCGGCCAGCTCATCGCCAACGGGCTCCTGGCGCTGCTCGCGGTGTTCCAGTCGGCGGAGGCGTTCCTGGCGTGGGGCTGGCGGCTGCCGTTCCTGCTGTCGGCGGTGCTCGTGCTGATCGGCCTGTACGTGCGGCTGCAGGTCGAGGAGTCCCCGGTCTTCCAGGCCGCGCAGGCCAAGGCCGCCCAGCGTGCCGCCGCCGGTGAGAAGGAGTCCCTGCCCATCCTGCAGGTGCTGCGCCGCTACCCCCGCGAGGTCCTCACCGCGATGGGAGCCCGCTTCGCCGAGAACGTCTCCTACTACGTCTTCACGATCGTCGTGCTGACCTACCTCGACACCCAGTACGACACCTCGCGCTCGTTCGTCCTCAACGCCGTCCTCATCGGCGCGGCGGTCCACTTCGTCACGATCCCGATGTGGGGGGCGCTGTCGGACCGCCTCGGTCGCAAGCCGGTCTACATCCTGGGCGCCGCGGGCATCGTGGTGTGGGCGCCGGTCTTCTTCTTCCTCGTCGACACCCAGCGGTTCGACCTGACCGTGCTCGCCGTCGTCGTCGGCCTGCTCTTCCACGGCGCGATGTACGGGCTGCAGTCGGCCTTCTTCGCCGAGCTGTTCGGCACCAAGGTGCGCTACTCCGGGGTGTCGATCGGCTACCAGCTCGCGTCCATCGTCGCCGGCGGCCTCGCGCCGCTGATCTCGGTCGCACTGCTCGCCCGGTTCGGCAACGGCTACGCGATCGCCGCCTACCTGATGGTGTGCGGCGTGATCAGCCTCGTCGCGGTGGGCAGCTACTCCGAGACCGGCAAGCGTTCTCTGGATGCCGACGACGCCCTGGAGCCCGTCGGCGCCTCGTCGCGCTGACCGCACCCGGCCCGGCCGGGCCTGCCGGACCTGTCGTGCTGACAGGATCGACAGCGTGTCGCACGCCGAGCCCGACCTGCTCGAGCTGCTGCGTCTGCTCGCCGAGGACGTGCCGGCAAGCGAGCTCGAGGCGCAGGCGGCACGGCTCGGCTCGCCGGACGTCGCGACCACAGCCCGCACCCTCGCCCTGAGGGTGCGGGCCGTGCTCGACTCCCGGCGCCGCCGGGAGGTGGAGCTCAGCGCGCTCGTGGAGGTCGCCCGCGACCTCGCGTCGTTGCGCGACCCGGCGGGCGTGCTCGCCGCGATCGTGCGCCGTGCCCGGTCCCTGCTGGGCACCGACGTCGCGTACCTCACCCTGTTCGACCGCGACCGCGGGGACACCTTCATGCGGGCGACGGACGGCTCCGTCTCCGCGCGCTTCCAGGCGCTGCGTCTGCCCCTCGGTGCCGGGCTCGGCGGCCTCGTCGCGCAGACCCGGCGCCCCTCCTGGACGTCGGACTACCTGTCAGACACCCGCTTCGCCCACACCGGCGCGATCGACGACGCCGTGACCGACGAGGGCATCGTGGCCATCTGCGGCGTCCCCCTGCTGGTGGAGGACGCGTTCGTCGGCGTGCTCTTCGCCTCGAACCGCACCGCCCGCCCCTTCGCCCACGACGAGGTCGCCCTGCTGGCCTCGCTCGCGACGCTGGCCGCGGTGTCGCTCGTGCAGACCCGCGCCGCGGCCGAGACCCGGGAGACGCTGGCGGCGCTCTCGGCAGCCCACGCCACGGTCGGGGAGCAGGCCGCGGTCACCGAGCGCGCCGCCACCGCGCACGACCGCTTCGCCCAGGTCGTGCTGCACGGCGGTGGGGTGGAGGACATCGCGTCGGCCCTCGGCGACCTGCTGGCCGGGTGGGTCGTGGCCCTCGACGCCGGGGGGCGCACCGCCGCGGTCCACGGCAGCGCCGACACCGGCGGGCTCGCGGGCCACCCGGCCGTCCTCGCCGCGCACGACTCCGGACGGCTTGCCGGGGCCGAGGGCGTCTGGGCGGTCGCGGTGAGCGCGGCCGGCGAGCGGCTGGGCACGCTCGTGCTGGGCGGCCGGGCCGACCTGGACGCCGGCGACCGGCGCACCGTGGAGCGCGCCGCCCTGGTCACGGCGCTCGTGCTGCTGTTCCGGCGCCAGAGCGCGCAGGAGGACCGGCGGGGCCGGTCCGACCTGCTCGTCGACCTCTTGGGGCACACCGGCGGTCGCAGCGGGACGCAGGCGGAGTCGCTCGTGTCGCGGGGCCTGGCCGTGGGCGTCGACCTGACCGCGGACGCCGTCGTCCTCGTCGTCGCGCCGGCGTCACCGGATCAGCGCCGGGGCCTGGCGATGGCGGCGGGGGCCGCCGCCGGCGCCGCGGACGAGCGCGCCACGTTGGTCGCGGAGCACGCCGGCCAGGTCGTCGTGCTGATCGGTGCCTGCGACCCGTCGGCGGCGGCGTGCCGGCTCGCGGACCGCCTCGGCGCCGCCGCGGGCGCGGTCGGGGCCGCCGGGCCGCTTCCACCTCTGGCCGGTCTGCGCGGCGGGCACACGGAGGCGGCCCGGACCGCGACGGCGCTGGTGACCCTCGGGTGCGGACGCCGGGGCGCCTCGGCCGCCGACCTCGGGTTCGCCGGTCTCGTCGTCGGAGAGCGTCCGGACGTCGCGGGCTACGTCCGGTCGGTGCTGGGCCCGCTGCTGGACTACGACGAGCGACGCGGCACGGTGCTGGCCGACACCGTAGAGGCGTGGTTCGCCGCCGGCTGCAGCCCGACCGCCGCCGCGGCGACGCTGCACGTGCACCCGAACACCGTCTCCCAGCGCCTCGAGCGCGTCGGACGGCTGCTCGGTGCGGACTGGGGGCTCCCGGACCGCGCCCTGGAGGTCCAGCTCGCGCTGCGGCTGCTGCGTCTCGGCGCCTGAGGCGCTGCTCCGCACTTCGGCATCAGCGGACCCTTCGCGCCGGATGTGCGTCGCTGCAGTCGATGTCAAGGCGCCGCATAGGC
>JBBRBF010000007.1:0-104383 GCA_038206105.1 Actinomycetales bacterium
GGGTCGACTGGTACAACAACCGCCGGCTCCACTCGACCCTCGGCAACGTCCCACCGGTCGAGTACGAGCAAGCCCACTACGCTGCCCTCAACTCCGAGCCGCAGCCCGCATGAGAGCGGCAGAGAACCTGGGGCGCTTCATCCTCCAGCTGCTCAACCGCAACCCAAAACAGGACAAACGTCCGCTATGACGGCGCCCTGTGCGTCAAGGCGGCGCCGCCTCGCTGCGCTCGACGCGCGCCCTGCGGTCGGCGCTGGCGCGCCGTCCTCGGCCGCGGCACTGCGAGCATCTGCTAACCCTGCTGAACAGTTACCCCAAACCAAGCAGCAACAACGTCGCAGCGAACACCAAGCCAGACGCAATGAGCGTGATTGTGGTGTAGCCGAGAATGTCGCGAATCTTCAGCCCGGAGATGGCCAGCACCGGCAAAGCCCAGAAAGGCTGAATCATGTTGGTCCACTGGTCGCCGTACGCAATGGCCATGATCGTCACTGCCGGGTCGACACCCAACCGGCCCCCGGCGTCGAGCATCACCGGTCCCTGCACAGCGAACTGCCCGCCACCGGATGGCACGAAGAAGTTCACCACCCCGGCGGAGAGGAAGGCCAGCACTCCAAAGGTCGACGGACCGGCGGTATCGACCATGAAGTCGGAGAAGACGGTGATCAGCCCCGAGGTGCTCATAATCCCCATGATCCCCGCGTACAGCGGGAACTGAAGCAGGATCTCACCCACGTTCGATGCGGCGTTCTTGACAAGCCCGATCAGTTCGAGCGGGCTGCGCACCAGCAGGAAGATTAAGGCCAGGAAGGTCCAGTTGACGATGTCGAGCGTCGCGGTGCCGCCCTCCGAGTAGTGGATGACCAGGTAGGAGACCAACGCCAGGCCAACGAGCAGTGTGAGGACACGGCTGGCATCCACCCGATCGGCCGGGGTGACGACCTCGTCGGCGATGGCGATGTCGTCGTCGAAGCGGGCGTCAGTCTTCAGCTCGACGATCTTGTCTCCTGCGCGCGGGGCGACCAAGGCGAGCCCGACGCCCACCACGATGACCGTGGCGACGACCGCGAGGATGTTCCACCAGGCGAATATGGTCTCGCTGATCGGTATGGTCTCGCCGAGCTGTTCGGCAATAAACGAGCCCTCGGTTGCTGCGGCCAAGGTGCCGGAGCCGGAGTAACCCATGTGCCAGATGACATAGCCGGAGTACCCTGCCGCGACCAGCATCGGGAAGTGCAGGTTCAGCCCCTTCTCGCGACCCTGCTTGGCGACTTCCACGGCCAGCAGCACGCCGACCACCAGGCCGAGGCCCCACGTGATCAGCGACGCGACGGCGGCCACCACGAAGACGAAGAGATACGCTTGCAACACAGTCTTGGGAAGCCCGCCGAGCGATGCCAACAACTTGCGCACCGGGCCTGTGTTGGCCAAAGTGTGGCCGAGCAGGAGGATCAGAGCCATCTGGGTCATGAAAGCCAACAGGCCCGACAAGCCCTCGCCCCAGCCCTTGGCGACGTCGACCGGGCCGGTGTCAGTCAGGGTCAGCGCAAAAATTGCCACGATGAAGGTCAGCACGATGGCGAAGACCAGGGCACTGGGGATGAAGCGCTCGACGACAGAATTGATCGGCCGCATCAGGGCTGAGAGCCCTGACGACCTTTCCTTCGAGCTGGGGCTGGCACTGGGCATGACTGGCTCTCCTCATCCTCGGGGCATCACTGGCGTGGGCAGGCACCGAATCACGATTGACATCCTCGTCCGTCAGATACGAATCGTAGCCCAGTTTGACCAAGCCAACTCTCTGCCAATTGACAACTTGGAGACCTCGCTCCGGCTTGAAAACCTGCTTGCCGTCCTCAACCCAGTGCAATACATTCGTCTGAGCAATA
The DNA here is from genome assembly GCA_038206105.1 of Actinomycetales bacterium. Taxonomy (GTDB): domain Bacteria; phylum Actinomycetota; class Actinomycetes; order Actinomycetales; family JBBRBF01; genus JBBRBF01. The sequence goes on from JBBRBF010000007.1 coordinate 1,890, forward strand.
CTATACCTCTCTACTGTCGGGGCGTCTGCCGTCGAACTGAGGATGCGCACTTCAATCATCGGGTGTAGGTGCTTTTCTAGCACACTGCCAACAACCGGCGCCTCCTCAGCGCTGAGTTGACGGATAATCTCGGCAAAGGCTAGAGGGCTTTGAGCGGCGGAGCCGCGAAGGTCGAGTCAAGTTTCATGCGGCCAGTCCGGATTCGCGGGTGAGGTCGTCGATGACGTCTTGGTAGGCGCGGCTGGCGTTGCGCAGCCGCGTGTTGGTGGGGGCGTCGAGGTGGGCGAGGCCAGTGCGGAGGAGTTGGTCGTGGGCGCGGGTGAGGAACAGGGCGTGGTGTAGTCCGGTGTCGGTGAGGTGGTAGCGAAAGGTGCCGGGCTGGCGGGTGATCAGCCCATGTAGTCGTAGTCGGCGCAGGTCGTAGGTGATCTGTCCGGGCGACATGTGTCGGGGGTGTTTGCCGAGGAGCCCGGCGACCAGGTCTCGTAGGTCCTTGTTGGTGAAGCCGTGCGGCAGGAGCCGGAAGACCAGCAGTGCCGAGAACAGGGCGTGGGCGCGGGCGTCGGCGAACCGCAGCCCGGCGATGCGGTTACCGGTGTCGGTGATGATGGGGTCGTTGACGGCGGCGCAGACTTCGGCGCCGCGGGCGGGGTCGTGGCTGAGTCGTTGGACGCCGAGCAGGCGCCGGTTGGCGGAGAAGCCGATCTCCCGCAGGGCGGGCAGATTGGTCAGCCGTTTCCCGATCTCGAAGTCGCGGGTGTTGTTCATGGTGGTCTCGGTCCGCAGGGCCCGTCCTTCCTTGTGGTACTGCTTGATGGTGGCGTGCTTGTAGTCCACGTGCAGGCTCGGGGTGACGCCCGCGGTGATCACCCTGGTGCGGAACCGTCCCGGGGTCCAGCGCTTGGTGCCGCGGTGGATCCGCCGGTCGAAGACCAGCCCGACCTGGTCCGGGCGGCCGATGTCGAGGTTGTCCCGGATCACCTGCTCGAAGAAGATCCGGCCGGAGACGGGCTTGTCCAGCATCTGGGTCAAGGAGAACTCGGCCTGCAGGATGGAGATGTCGTATCGGTAGCCGGCGGCCCGGTCCGCGGCGGTGAACGGGTGCGGCAGACGGGCCAGCCACGTGCGCAGCAGTGCGTCGATCTGGTCCGGTCCCAGCCGGTCGCAGATCGCCTGCACCGCGGCGACGTCGTCGATGGCGGCGAAGGCGTTGTCCAAGGCGGTGTGCCCGATACCGGCGTGGGTGGCCTGCCGCTTGGCCCACTCGTGCCCGTTGATGCACAGCTTGGCGTTGTAGGGGAAGTAGGAGCAGAACTTGATGAAGAACGGGCCGAAGTCGTCGTCCACGGCGTAGACGTAGAAGTGGTTGACCAGCCCGGTGGCCTTGACGATCCACGGGTAGGCCCTGCCCTGGACGTCACGGCGCTTCTCGGTCCGGAACAGCACCGTCTTCTCCTGCGCGCGCCCGACAAACAGCACCCCTTCGGTGCGTCCGGCCGCCTCGAAGTCGGCCAGGTGCTGGTGCATCACGTCGTCCTTGCGCTGGCCACGGGCGAAGTCGACCCACGGCACACCCTGGTCTCTGGCGAACTGGCGGATCCCGGCACTGAACCGATCGGTGATCTTGGCCAGCGGAGCCGTCGAGGCGATCGGCAGCCCGAGCTGGCGGTGGACATACCCCACGATCCCGGCGGCGTACTGCAACTGCGGCACGTACACGTTGAGGTACATCCGATCGATGCACTCGACCTCGAAGGTCACGTGCTCGGTCACGACATCGGACACGGTGCGAGGTAGCGTCATGGCGGGCTCCGGTCAGGCGGGACGGCTCCAGCAGCCAACCACCGCCACCGCGCGGTCACAACGGGCCTTCGGGCACCGTCACCCGCCGACCGGAGCCCACCCACGACACCGGACCACCAGCACACGGCTCGTCGGGCTGGGGCGAAGCCCCGTTAGTACTCCAGCCGTAGATCGTGATCATGCGAGTTGTGCTTGTTGTCGGCGGTAGTGGCAGGCGCGGGCTCGTGCTTGATGTCAGCGTCGCCATCGTGACCAGTGCAGTCGGTGGGCGACGTCGCTGATGGGATGGTCGATCGCGAGGGTCAGGGCGCTGAATAGGCGTCGGATCTCGTTGCGGGTCAACGCGATCAGCCCGTCCTCCTCCGCTTCTGGTTCGGGTTGGGTGGCGGCCAGCACCGTCAGGAACGCGTGAGCGAGCATGGCCAGCAGCGTCCAGCGGCGCCAGGAGGTCCAGGTGCGGACCTGGTGCTCGTCGCGGGCGGCCTCCGGCAGCGGGTCACCCCCCTCGGAGGCCACTCCGAATCCGTGCAGGAGCCGGGACCTCGCAATCTCGGTCATCACGCCTCCCCCGCCAGGTGCACCTCAGGCTCAGCGGCACCGTCCTGCGCGGCGGTCGCGGGTGCCGGCTCCGGTGCCCGACCGGTCGGTGACTGGCCGGTCTGTGCCGGGTAGGTCCGAGCCAACGCGGTGACCGCTGCGTCATCGAGCCAGGCGGCCCGGCGGTCGCGGACGGGCAGGAGTATGTCGCCTGCAGCCGAGTGCTTGAGCTGATGTCGTGACGTTCCTCCATGTTGACGAGGCAGATGTGGACGACGACACGGTCGGCCAGCTCATCGGTCACCAGTTCCCGGCTTGGGCTCACTGTGCGGGCCTCCTGGCCAGCCCCATCTGTCTACGCGTTGCGCGGTGGGTCGATCCTCGCCAGGTGGTCCGCGGGCTCGTCGCGCCACTCCACCAGGAACAAGGTGGCGTCGTCGCTGGTAGCACCGCCGCGCTCACGCATCAGGGCGTGGGAGAGCCGGCGCACCGTGTGCTGGACCGAGCCGCCCGCCTGGTCGGCGCGCTCAATCTCGTCGATCAGACGGCCGTGGCCGAACTCCTCGCCCCCGCGCACGTGCTCCTCGATGATGCCGTCCGTTAAGAACAGGACCCGGTCTCCAGGGTCCAGTGGTTCCTCGCTGACGTGCGGGGCGGCACCGCCGATACCCACCGGCAGCGTGGTCGGACTACGCAGGGCTCGGACGACCTCATGGTTTCGCAGCAACAGCGGCCGCGGGTGGCCCGCGTTGACCCACCGAAGGAGCCCCGTGCCGACGTCCAGGCGGGCCATCTGCGCGGTGACGAAGCGGTCCTCGTCGAACTGGTCCACGATGGCCTGGTCCATGGCGGCGTACACGTCCGGCAGATCGACGTCGTTGCGGCGCGCGTGGCGGTAGGCCGCCATCGCCACGGTGGCCATCACCGCCGCGTCCAGACCATGGCCCATGGCGTCGATGATGCCGACGTGCAGGACGTCATCGTTCAGGGCGTAGTCGAAGCAGTCCCCGCCGACGTCGTAGGCGGGCTCCAGGATCCCGGCGACGGCGACCTGGGGGGTCGTCATCATCAGCGGCGGCAGCAGCGACCACAACATCTCCGCCGACAGGCTCATCGAACGCCTGCGACGTACCTGGAAGAAGCGATCGGTGTACATGCTCTTCGTCACCAGCACGTCCGCGACCAGACCGGCGAACCGCCGCGCCAGCCGACGGTCGTCCTCGTCCGGACTGTCCGCGGTGAACGCCAGCACCCCTACCCGGTCGGTGCCGTCCAACAACGGCACGAACAAGCGCACGCCGGACCCCTCCGGCTGCTCGACCATGGCGTCACCGAGGAAGGCCCGGCCGGCGGCGGATCCCTCGATCGGCTCCGGGCGCCCGATGACGAGGCCCTGGCCGGGCAATGGCAAGAGGATCTTCTGTTCCTGGTCCTGCAGGTAGACGGCGACGTCGCGCCCTCCGATCGCGGCGATCACTTCAGCCACCAGCGGGGCGATCAGCTGCGGCGGCATCTCGTGGGCGCGGTCGATCATGTTTCCCAGCAGCCGCTCCCCGAACCCCTCCGACCGATCGGCGCCTGGGGTCGCCCCGTCTGCTTCTCGTGTCATCGTCCCCATCTTCGCCGCCGCGCCCCCCACGGTGGGTCGTCTCAAGTTCGGCAGTCGCCGAGTCTTCCACACCCAGCCGGATGCGGGACGAAAGGAGAGTTGGGGAGTGGTAGCGACCACCGCGATCACGCGGGGTGCGTCGCCGTCCGCGCCCGAGCCCGACCGACGTCACAGGGGTCTTGTGGTCATGTGCGGGCTAGATCGGCCGTTCGGTGCCAGCTCGGGTACTTCGCCTGCCACAGTCGTGCTGGCATCGGAGGGCGGCCCGGCCGGAGGGGGACCGTGAGCGACGGAAAGGGCAGGCCCGCAGGAGGACGGGGGATGCCCTCGGCCGAGGACACGCGCTCGAGCACCGGTCATGACGACCTGGCGGTCCGTCTCAGCGAGCTGGCCCGGGACCTGCAGCACGAGGACGACACGGAGAACGCTCTGGCACTGATCGTGCGGGCGGCGGTCGAGTTGATCCCCGGCGCCGAGGCCACGTCAGTGTGGTCGTCGACCGCAGCAGGGTCGACTCTCGGGCTCCGTCAGGGGCGCTGCCGCGCCGTGTCGACAGGCTGCAGAGCGAGACCGGCCAAGGGCAGCTGTTCGTCGAAGGAGACGACCTCGGTGCGCTCAACCTCTACGCCGGTACGCCCGGTTCGTTCGGCGACGAGTCGGAGCACGTCGGACTCATGTTCGCAGCGCATGCCGCCGTCGCCTTCGCCGGTGCGCACAAGCATGACCAGCTCACACAGGCGCTGGCGACCCGCGACCTGATCGGTCAGGCCGGAGGCATCTTGATGGAGCGGTACAAGATCACCTGCACAACGGGCACACGGCCCCGGAGAGCGACGGCAACCCGCACTACGCGACGCGGTTCGGGCCGAGGAGCCACGGCTACCCGCCGGGGGTGTTCGTCGACAACCTCTACCTGAACTGGCCGGCCTGCGGCGACGACCGCGAGAAGCAGACCTTCTTCTGGTTCCACGACCACCGGATGGACCACACCGGCTCCAACGTCTACAAGGGCATGGTCGGCCTCTACCCCCTCTACGACCCCAAGAACGGCATGGACATGGGCGACGAGCGGCGGGGGCTGCGCCTGCCCGGCGTCCGGACGGACAACGCGAACGGCAGCTTCGACGTCGCCTACGACGTGCCACTCGCCATCTTCGACTGCCGGCTTGACGACGGCGTCACGCTGCACAAGGACGTCCACGACGCCCTGGGTGAGTTTCCGGACGCCAAGAACCCAGCCACGCACCCCGAGTGGTGGGGCACCACGTACTTCCGGCACTTCTCAACCACGACTTCGTCGGTGACATCTTCACGGTCAACGGCACGGCCAACCCGGTGATGGCGGTGCGGCGACGCACGTACCGCTTCCGCTTCCTCGACGCATCGGTCGCGAGGATCTACGAGTTCGCCATGATGAGCTCCACGCAGGGTCCGAAGTCGGCGCCGTCGCTGGGGTACGGCGGCGACGAGCTCGACGGCCAGTACCGCATCCCCGACGGGGAGCAGTGCATGAAGCTCACCGAGGTCGCCACGGACGGCGGTCTGCTGCCCTGCCCCATCACGCGCGACTCGTTCGAGCTCTGGCCGGCGAAGCGGCGCGAGGTCGTCGTCGACTTCACCCGGTACATGGACGGCACGCCGACGACTCCTGGCGACGTCGTCTACCTCACCAACGTGATGAAGATGCCCGACGGGCGGATGTGGAGCAGCTCGTCGCGGTTCTCGCCCGACCCGAGGTACAGGGTCCCGGTGCTGAAGTTCGTGATCGGCGAGACGGCGCCCGACGACAGCCAGATCCCCACCGTGCTTTGCGGAACGGCAAGGACGTCACGGGAGCAGACCCGGCCCACCCCGACACCGCCCCGGGAGGACCTGGTGGCGCTGGACCCGAGTGAGCGGTGGTCGTCTACCGAGGCTTCCGCGACTTCGTCGGCCCGTACATCGAGCGCACCGGCGCACCCTTCACGACCTGGTTGTGGCAGGCGACCCTGATGCTCCCCCGTAATCCTCGCGGTCGTCCTGGGCGGGCTCGCGCTGGCCCGCCGGCTCGGGCCGGCCCCCGGCGAGGGCGGGGCCGGGGCGTCACCGTCATCGCCGGCGCCCTGGCGGGAGCCGAGTGGCTCACGACCGACGCGGCCTACGACTACCGCATCCAGTCCGAGCGGATCGCCGCGATGCACTCGGTCGACGGCGGGTGCGTCGGGACGTGCCGGGTCATGCAGCAGGCCTCGTTCGACCTGCAGGTACGGGCCCTGGGTACGGGCAGCGCCCTCCTGCTCGGCAGCGACGTCGTGCTGGTCGGCTGGGTCGTGGCGCTCCGCGGCGGCCGCCTCGACCTCGGCCCGCCCCGGTCCGGAGGGTCGGCGTCAGGCGGACTGCCCGTGGGCGAGGGCGGCCGGGTCGGGTGGCGGCGGCACGCGGAGGACCACGACGGCGATGTCGTCGCGGGCCTGGCCCGACTGGAACGACAGCACGTCGGCCAGCAGCGATCCGGCGAGCGACCCGGCCGTGTCGTGCGGGCCGGCGGCTAGGACCTCGACGCGGCTGTCGCCGTAGAATTCCGCACCGTTGCGGGCCTCGGTCACGCCGTCGGTGAACAGCAGGAGGGACTGGCCGGGGCCGAGCGCGAAGTCGACGTCGTGCAGCTCCGGCTCGTCGACGACGCCGAGCAGCGACCCGGGCCGACCGATCGTGCGCACGCCGCCGTCGACGTCCCGCAGCAGGGGGGGCGCATGACCGCCGCAGGCCACGACGGCCGACCAGCCGCCGCGAAAGCGCCTCAGCCGCAACGCCGCGACGGTGCAGAACCGCGCCGTCCCCTGCCGCTGCAGCACCTCGTTCAGCAGCCGGAGGGCCTCCGACGGCTGCGGGTGCTCGACCGCCGCCGCGCGCAGGGTGTACCGGGCCAGTGCGGTCACCACGGCGGCCTCGGCGCCCTTGCCGCACACGTCGCCGATCACCACGACCCAGTCGTCCACGCCGACCTGGAAGACGTCGTAGAAGTCCCCACCGACCTGCGAGCCGTCGCCTGCGGGGCGGTAACCGGCCGCCACGTCGAGGTGCGGCACCACAGGGGGTGCCGGCGGGATCAGGGTCTGCTGCAACGTGCGCGCCAGCGCCGAGGCCCGCGCCTCGGAGCGTTCCGCCCGCTCCTTCGCCGCCAGGAGCTCGCGCTCGTACTCCCGCCGCTGGGTGGCGTCGAAGACGGCGGTCCGGACCACGCGGGGCGCCCCCGCGGCGTCGCGCTCGAGCACCGAATTCACCAGCGCGGGCAGCCGGGAGCCGTCCTTGCGGACGATCGTCAGCGCGATCTCGCGAGCGACGCCGTGCATCCGCAGCATCGGCGCGTAGTGGGTCTCGTGGTACATCTGCCCGCCCCGGGACAGCAGGTCCGCGAAACGGCGGCGTTCGACGAGGTCGGCGCGGGAGTAGCCGGTGAGCGCCAACAGGGTCTGGTTGACCTTGATGATGGTGCCGTCGGGGGTGGTGGACAGGTACCCGCACGGGGCGCGGTCGTACAGCTCGCCGGCGTCGTCGTCCCCCAGGGCCGCGAAGAAGCCGTCGAGCGCCCGAACGCCCTCCCTGTGCTCGCCGTCCGCCTGCTCGACATCCGCCTGCCGGACGTCCACCTGCTCGACCTCGGGGTCGCTCACGCGGGCACGAGGCGCTCTCCGCGCAGGAACGACTCGATCGCCGCCACCGTCTCCTCCGGAGCGGACAGGTTGGGGCAGTGCCCGGTCGCGTCGAGCAGCACCATCGTGGCGTCCGGCATCTGCTCGGCCACGTAGCGGCCGACGCCCACTGGGGCGATGACGTCGTCGCTGCACTGGAGCACGAGCGTGGGCACGGTGGCCCGCGCCAGGTCGGCGCGGCTGTCCGACAGGAAGGTCACCCGCGCGAACCTGCGCGCGATCTCGGGGTCCGTCCGGCAGAAGCTCGCGGTGAGCTCCTCCCCGAGCTCGGGGCGGTCCGGCCGGCCCATGATCGCCGGGGCCATCGCGGCGGACCAGCCCAGGTAGTTGCTCTCCAGCGAGTCGAGCAGGTCGTCGACGTCCTCGGCGCTGAACCCCCCGACGTACTCGCCGTCGTCGACGTACCGGGGTGAGGGACCCACGAGCACCAGCCGCGAGAACAGCCCGGGCTTCCGCGCGGCGGCGAGCACGCCGATCATCGCCGACACCGAGTGCCCGACGAGGACCACGTCGCGCAGGCCCAGCCCGCGGCAGACCTCCAGCACGTCGTCGACGTAGCCGTCGAGCGTGGAGTGCCGGACCGGGTCGTACGCGGACAAGTCCGACCCTCCTGCCCCGACGTGGTCGAACAGGACAACCCGGTACCCGTCGGCGAAGTGCGGCGCCACGTGACGCCACATGTTCTGGTCGCACCCAAACCCGTGGGCGAACAGCATCGGCTGGCCGTCGACGGGACCAGCAACCTTCACGTTGTACCGAGAGAGGACGTCCACGACCCGACGGTACCGCTCCGGAGCCGGCGTGCACCCGCGACGACCTCGATCGAGGCCGGAGCCGCTCAGCCGAGGGTGAACGGGTCCCGGGTCTGCCCGGTGAGCTCGACCCACACCGCCTTGGTGGCCGTGTACCCGCGGATCGCCTCGACCCCGTTCTCTCGGCCGTAGCCGCTGTCGCCGAACCCGCCGAAGGGGACGTGCGGGGCCACCACGCGGTAGGCGTTGACCCACACGGTGCCGGCGCGCAGGCGTGCCGCGACCCGGTGGGCGCGGTGCACGTCCTTCGTCCACACCGCCCCGGCGAGGCCGAAGTCGGTGCCGTTCGCCAAGGCCACCGCCTCGTCCTCGTCGCGGAACGTCGTCACCGCCACGACCGGCCCGAAGATCTCCTCCCGCACCGCGCGCATGCCCGGCGCCGTGTCGACGAGCACGGTCGGCTCGACGAACCAGCCGCCCAGGCCGTCAGCAGGCCCGCCCCCGCACGCGAAGGTCGCACCCTCCTCCCGGGCGGAGTCGAAGTGCTCCAGCACGGTGGCGTACTGCGCCTGCGTGGCCATCGGGCCCATCTCGGTCCCCGGGTCCGAGGGGTCGCCGATCCGGATCCGGCGGGCCCGGTCCACGACGCGCTGCACCAGCGCGTCCGCGACGTCCTCGTGGACGACGAGACGCGAGCCAGCCATGCACGTCTGCCCGGCGGCGGCGAACACGCCTGCGACGACACCGTTCGCGGCAGCGTCGAGGTCGGCGTCGGCGAACACGACCTGCGCCGACTTGCCGCCGAGCTCGAGGGTCACCCGTGTCAGGTTGTCCGCGGCGGCGTGCGCCACCATTCGACCGACCCGCGTCGAACCGGTGAAGGCGATCGCGTCGACCCCCGGGTGCGCCGTCAGCGCCGCACCGACCTGCGGACCCCACCCGGTGACCACGTTCACCACCCCCGGGGGGAAGCCGGCCCGGGTGACGAGCTCGGCGAAGGCCAGCGTGCTGACCGGAGTGTGGTCGCTCGGCTTGACCACCGCGGTGCACCCGGCCGCCAGCGCCGGCGCGAGCTTCCACGCGAGCAGCAGCAGCGGGGAGTTCCACGGCACGATCGCGGCCACGACACCCACGGGCTCGTGGCGGGTGTAGACGAGGTAGCCCGCCTTGTCCGAGGGGATCACGCTGCCCTGCACCTTGTCGGCCAGGCCGCCGTAGTAGCGGTACCACTCCGGCAGGTACGCCATCTGGCCGCTCATCTCGCGCAGCAGCTTTCCGTTGTCGCGGGTCTCCAACGCCGCGAGCCGGTCCGCCTCCGCCGCGAGCAGGTCCGCGAGGCGGAACAGCAGCCGCCCCCGCTGGGTCGCGGTCAGCTCTCCCCAGGGCCCCGCGAGGGCCGCCCTGGCAGCGCTGACAGCGGCGTCGACGTCCTCGACGCCGGCGTCGGGCACCCGCGCCCACAGCCGTCCGGTGAAGGGGTCGACGGAGTCGTACGTGCGCCCGGACCGGGCACCGACCGTGGCGCCGTCCAGCAGCATCAGGTGCTCCGCGACCTGCGACCCAGGTCCGGTCGCGGTCGTGCCCTGGTCGGTCATGGCTGGACCTCACGCATCGCGGCGCCCCTCGAACGGCGGAACGGTGAACGGTGAACGGTGAAACGAGGATGGCACGCGCGGCCGCTGCCGGTCGCGCCCGAACACGCCCCCGATCGGTCGATCAACGAACCGCGGCGGATGCACCGATGTAGCACGGGTGACCGCCACGCCGCAGGCCCGAACCCGCCGCCGCCGCCGGACCCTGTCCGCGGCGGTGGCCGTGCTGCTCGTGGCCGCGGTCGCGACGACCTCCGCGGCCACCGCCCGGTACCGCTCCGACGGCCGGCACCCGGCGCTCGCCCGCACCGACGCCGGCGAGCGGCTCGTGCCGGTGGTGCGGCTGATCGCCGGCACGACGGGCCACGTCGACGCCGCCGGACGGATCTGGAGGCCGGACGCCGAGTACGCCGACGGCGGCAGCGTGTGGCGTGGCACCCGCCCGATCGCCGGCACGACGGACGACGCGCGCTGGCGCCGACCACCGTCGGAGCGCTGTGGAACCAGCGGATGCGCTGGGCGCAGGGCTGGTTCCAGGTCTCGCGCAAGCACCTGGCCAGCGGCTGGCGGTCCCCGAACCTGGGCCTGCAGCAGAAGCTGGGGCTGACCTTCCTGCTGGCGTGGCGGGAGGCCTACCAGTGGGTCGCCCTGCAGGCGGTGCCGATCGTGGCGTTCCTCGCCTGGCGCGCCGGCGGGGTGCTGCGCCTGGACTGGCTGGTTCCCGCGTTCCTGCTCGCCACCCTCGTGACGCTGTCCGTCGGTCCCGGGCAGGCGCTGTTCGCCTACCGGCTGGCCGTGCCCGAGCTGCGTGCCCGGCGCCGCTGGTTCGCGGTCTACCTCGTCGTGGCGACCCTCGCGTACACCGAGTGGAAGAACCTCGTGGGCCGCGTCGCCCAGCTCAAGGACCTCTCCGGGGAGCGGCAGTGGACGGTGACGCCTCGCCCCGCCGACCGGGGCCCAGCGGCACCCGGACCGCCGCGGTGAGCGACACCTGGCCGCAGCTGTGGCACGAGCACGAACGGCGGCAGGTGCTCCAGGCGCTCGAGGCCACCCAGCACCAGGACGAGCGGTTCGACCGGATCACGCGGATGGCGACCCGCTACCTCGCCGTCCCCATCGCCCTCGTGTCGTTGATCGACGACGAGCGGCAGCGGTTCCGGTCGGTGATCGGGCTCGACCGGACCGACGTCCCCCGTGACGTGTCCGTGTGCGCGCACACCCTGGACGCGGGCGACGTGCTCGTGGTGCCGGACCTGGGCGCCGACGAGCGGTTCCGGTCCTTCCCCGTCGTCGCAGGACCCACCGGCGCACGGTCGTACGTCGGGCTGCCGCTCGTCGTGGCCGGGCACCGGGTCGGCACGCTGTGCGTGATGGACACCCGCCCCCGCTCCTTCGACGAGGACGAGCGGGCGGCCCTGATCGACCTCGCCGCCTGGGCGGAGTCGGAGCTGCTGGGCGAACAGTCCCGCGAGGTCGTCCGCCAGCTCGACGAGCTGCGCCGCCGCTACGCGATGGTGCTGGACGGCGTCGCCGAGGGGGTCGTCGGCCTCGACGCGGCCGGGGTCGTCACCTTCGTCAACGGCGCGGCCGAGCAGCTGCTCGGCTGGCCGCACGGTGACCTCGTCGGCCGAGCGATGCACCCGACGCTGCACGCCCGGCACGCCGACGGCAGCCCGTACCCCGCGCACGAGTGCCCGGTCAGCGCGACCCTGCGCACCGGCACCGAGCAGCGGCTGCTGCAGGAGGTCTTCTGGCGCCGCGACGGCAGCCCGTTCCCCGCGGACTGGTCCGTGGGGGCCGTCGACGACGGCGACGACGTCGTGGGCGCGGTCGTCGTCTTCGAGGACGTGACGCGGCGGGTCGAGCTCGACCGGATCAAGGACGGGTTCGTCTCGGTCGTGAGCCACGAGCTGAGGACCCCGCTGACGTCGCTGCGCGGGGCGCTGGAGCTGCTGACGGGCGGGCTGCTCGGCGAGCACGCCGGCCCGGACGCCGAGCGCCTCGTGACCATCGCCCACACCAACGCCGAGCGGCTCGCGCGCCTCGTCGACGACATCCTCGACCTCGAGCGCTCCTCCCGCGGCGACATGCCGCTGGCGCGCGGCCCGATCGACGTGGCGCGGCTGCTCGCGGACGCCGCCGGCACGGTGCACGGCACCGCGACCCATGCCGGCGTCACCGTGCAGGTCGACCCCGGCGCCGGGACCCTCTGGGGCGACGAGCACCGGCTGCTGCAGGTGCTGAGCAACCTGCTCGGCAACGCGATCCGCTTCTCCCCCGAGGGGTCCACGGTGCGACTGGCCGCCGGGACCGGCACCTGGGGGGTGCGCATCGGTGTCGCCGACGACGGCGTCGGGATCGCACCGGAGGCGCAGGAACGGGTCTTCGAGCGCTTCTGGCAGGTCGACGCCAGCGACACCCGCGCCCGCAGCGGGACCGGTCTGGGCCTGGCGATCGCCAAGAACATCGTCGAGGCCCACGGCGGCGCCATCGCCCTCGACAGCGCCGTGGGACGCGGGAGCACCTTCACGGTGTCGCTGCCGCAGCGCAGGCTCCCCGGATCGAGCCCGCCCGACGACGAGACCGCGATGGCGCAGCTGGACGTGCCGACCGACCGGCGGAGTGCCACATGACCACCCACAGGGTCCTGGTCGTCGACGACGAGCCGGACATCCGGGAGATCGCCGTGCTGGCCCTGGAGCGGCTCGCCGGCTGGACCGTGACGACCGCGTCGGGCGGCGCCGAGGCCCTGGTGACGGCCGCCGCCGAGCGCCCGGAGGCGGTCGTGCTCGACGTGATGATGCCCGGCATGGACGGCCCCGAGACCGCGCGGCGGCTCGCAGCCGACCCCGCCACCCACGACATCCCGGTGCTGCTGCTCACCGCCAAGGCCAGGTCGGGGGAGCAGGCCGAGCTGGCGTCCGGGCCGGTGGCGGGCGTGCTCACGAAGCCGTTCGACCCGACGCGGCTCGCGAGCGACATCGAGCGGGCACTCGGGTGGTCCTCGTGACGGCGCACCCCACCGGCACAGGCACCGGCACCGGCACCGACGTCCGTGCCCTCGTCGAGGGGCTGTGGCAGCGCTTCCAGCCGCTGGCGTCCCGCCGGGTCGCCGCCCTGGAGGCCTGGGTGGCGGCGGCCGACGGCGGGCCGGGGCGGGTGTCCGGTGACCTGTCCGCGACGTCCCTGCGCGACGCGGCAGCAGCAGCGGCGCACGACCTCGCGGGCAGCCTCGGCAGCTACGGCCGGCCCGAGGGCAGCCGGCTCGCGGAGGCCTGCGAGGCCTCCGTGGACAGCCCGGGGCCCGGTCTGCGCGACCTCGTGGTGCGGCTGCGCGCGGAGGTCGGGCCGTGAGTCGGGGTTGCTGCTGACCGGACGGCAGCCACCTTCGGCGGTGCGTAGCATCGGTGAGTGCCCCCGTCCCTACGCCGTCCCCGGGGACCGCTCCTCGTCGCGACAGCGCTCGTGCTCGCGGCGTGCGGCACCCCGGCGACCGGCGGCGACCCCCCCGGCTCCGACGCGGCGCCGGCCGCGCCGGCACCGGTCGTCGTGGTCGCGGCGGGCGACATCGGCGCGAGCCCCGAGGCCGGGGCCGAGACGGCTCGGCTCGTGGAGTCGATGCAGCCAGAGCACGTGCTCGCGCTCGGAGACAACGCCTACGACACCGGCAGCACCGAGAACTACGCGAAGAAGTACGACCCGACCTGGGGCGCGTTCAAGGACATCACCCGTCCGGTGCCGGGCAACCACGAGTACCGCACCGACGGGGCGGCCGGCTACAAGGCCTACTTCGGGGCCGACTACGCCGACCCCACGTACTACGCGTGGGACGCGGGCGGGTGGCGGCTGTACGCGCTCGACTGCGAGATCGACTGCGGCAAGGGCTCCGCGCAGGCCGAGTGGCTCGCGGACGACCTGGCGGCGCACCCCGACCAGCCGGCCCTGGCCTACGTGCACCAGCCCCGGTTCACCTGCTCGAAGCCGAAGCAGCCGTTCACCGGCCTGAAGGCACTCTGGCGGCAGCTGGACGCCGCCGGCGGTCAGGTGGTGCTCGCGGGGCACGCGCACTCCTACGAGCGGTTCGCACCGATGGACGCCGGCGGGTCCGCCACCGAGGCCGGCATCCGGCAGTTCGTGGTCGGCACGGGCGGGGCCGGCCTGTACCAGCTGCGCGAGGACTGCGAGAACCGCGAGGCGGGCGACGACTCGTCCTTCGGGGTGCTGCGGCTCGTCCTCACCCCCACCGCCTACGCCTGGGAGTTCGTCGACACCGACGGCACGGTGGTCGACTCCGGCCGGCAGCGCGTGGCCTGACACCCGCGCGGCCTGCGACGGCCCGCACGGCTACCGCGGCCCGTCGCGGACGCGTGACGCGGACGCTGCGCCGGTGCCACGATGCGGGCATGGACGCCGAAGCCGCCGTCGCCTTCTTCCGCCGCCACCACCACGCCGTGCTCGTCACGCAGCGGCGCGACGGCACCCCCCAGTCGTCACCGGTCGCGGTCGGCGTCCACGACGACGGCCGGCTCGCGATCTCCACGCGGGAGACCGCGATGAAGACGAAGAACCTGCGCAGGTCGCCGACGGCGTGGGTCTGCGGCTTCACCGACGACTTCTTCGGGCCGTGGGTGCAGGCGTCCGGGCCGGTGGAGGTGCTGTCGCTGCCAGAGGCGATGGAGCCCCTCGTCGCCTACTACCGCAGCACCGTCGGCGAGCACCCCGCCTGGGACGAGTACCGCGCGGCGATGGAGTCCGAGCGTCGTTGCCTGCTGCTCGTGACCGTCGAGCAGGCCGGTCCCGACGTCAGCGGCTGAGCCTGCCGCCCGCCGAGCTGCCCGCCGAGCCGACCGTCGAGGGTCAGGCGATCCGCCGCCCCGAGAGCCGGCCGTCCGTGTACGAGAACAGGATGGTGCGGCTGGCGGCCGGCCTGCCCCCCGGGCGGCTGAGCCGGTCGAGGAAGCCCTCGATGCTGGGCTCGACGCGGGGGATGTCGAACAGCGGCCCCGCGTGCGCCCGGCTCCGGTAGAGGTCGGTGAGCACGGTGACGCCCTGGCCGCGCAGGGCGGCGGCCGTCTCCGTGGCGTGCCGGTAGCTCACGAAGTCCCCGGTGGTCTGGATCAGCAGGGTCGGCGGGTCGTTCGGGCTGGCGTGGACCTTCGCGATCGCGTCGCGCCACTGCGGCCCCCAGCACCCGTCGCCGACCGCGTTCTGCACCGGGGCGCACCCCGCCAGCGCTCGCGCGTTGGCGCGCAGCTTGCGCGCGGCGGGGCCGGCGAGGGCGCGGCGGCCGTCGACGTAGGCCCGCCACGGGTTCGCCGGCGCCGACACCGCGATGATGCCCCGCACGTGCCGGTCGTCACCCGCGAGGCCCTGGGTGAGGGCGAGGTGCCCCCCGGCGCTGACACCCATCAGGAAGATGCGTCCGGGGTCGGTCCGGTACCGCGCGGTGTTGGCACGGATGTAGGCCAGGGCCGCCGCGACGTCGTCACGCTGGGCGGGCCACACCGCCTGGGTGTTCAGCCGGTAGTGCGGCGTGAAGGTCTGGTACCCGGCGTCCCGGAGCCCGGCGAGGTAGCCGTCCCAGTCGGAGCGCTGGCCCGTCGTCCAGTGCCCGCCGTGGAGCATCACGACCGCCGGACGCGGGGGCCCGCTCTCGGTCCACGTCGCCTGGATCGTCTGGCGGGGGTGGGGGCCGTACGCGACGGTCTCCGTGGCGGTCCCGAGGGCCTGCGCCGCCGGTACGACGGCCGTGGGTGCGGCGACGCCGCCGACGAGGACGGCGACGAGGGCCGTCGTGAGGAGCCGCAGCAGGGGGCGCACCCCACGCTTGTCGCGCGATCCGGGGCGCGAGCACAGTCCCGGGGCCGCGATTCACCCGTTCGGCGGTGCCCGCCCGGCCCCGTGCGGTGACGGATCGCATCCGGCCGCGAGGGCGGGTGACGGGTGCGCTCAGCGGGCGAGGGCCTCGACGGCGGCGCCGAAGACGCCGGGCAGCCGGGCGGCGGTCGGCACGAGCGCACGCCGCACGGCCACCGACCGCGTCCCCACGACCAGACCGGCGGTGAGCCAGCGGTACTCCCGCGAGAGGGCGCGCCAGGCCCGTGCGTAGCCCGCCGCGTCGCCCGCGCCGACGGCGGCCACCGCGGCCTCGGCGCCCGCGAGCCCGACCCGCAGGCCCTCGCCGGTGATCCCGTCGACGTAGCCGGCGGCGTCGCCGACCAGCAGCACGCGGCCCCGGGCGGGCGCGGCCGCCCGGCGCCACAGCGGCCCCGCGCCGCGCGCCCGGCTCGCCCACTCCGGCTCGCCGAGCCGCTCGGCCAGGCCGGGGAACGCCGCGAGTGCGCCCTCGAACCCCTCGCCACGGCGGCCCAGGACAGCGACGCCGACCTCGTCGTCCGACACCGGCGTCACGTACGCCTCCGCACCGTCGGCCCAGTGCACCTCGACCATCGACGTCCACGGCGCCGTCCTCACGTGGCGACGGAGCCCGAAGCGCCGTGGGCCCCGGGCGGTCCCCGCGTCGAGGCCGACCAGGGAGCGGACCGGGGAGTGCAGACCGTCGCACCCCAGCAGCCACCCGGCCCGCAGCACCTCACCCGAGGCCAGGCCGGTCTCGACGACGTCGAGCCCCTGTCGAACGGCGGTGACGCGGTCGGCGACGACGGTCGCGCCGGCGTCCCGTGCCCGGGCGGCCAGCGCGGTGTGCAGCACCGTGCGGCGGACCCCCCGGCCGGGCCCCGTGGCGAACGCGTGCTCGGCGACCCGCCCGGCGCGCCCCGCGCGGAGGTACCGGATGCCGCTGACGTCACGCCCCGGCGGGTCGACGCCGAGCCGGGCCAGGGCCCGCAGCGTGCCGGGCATCAGGCCCTCCCCGCACGCCTTGTCGACCGGTCCGTGCCGTGGCTCGACCACCACGACCGACAGACCCCGCGCCGCGGCACCGGCCGCCGCCGCCAACCCGACCGGTCCGCCGCCGGCCACGACGACGTCGGCGTCGCGTGTCGCGGAGCCGCGGGTCACGGCGTGCCGGCGACCGAGGCCGTGAGCGCCCGTTCCTCGGCGGGGATCCGGAACCCCAGCAGCAGCACGGCGTTCGCGGCCGTGAAGGCGAGCGCCGTGACCCAGGCCGTGTGCACGAGCGGCAGCGCCAGCCCCTCGACGGCCACGGCCACGTAGTTCGGGTGCCGCAGCAGCCGGTACGGCCCGCGCGCCACCAGCGGCAGTCCCGGGACGACGACGACGCGCGTGTTCCAGCGCTGCCCGAGGGTCGCGATGCACCACCACCGCAGACCCTGCGCGGCCAGCACCGCCGCCAGCGCCGGCCAGCCCAGCCAGGGCAGGAACGGACGGTCCGCGACGACGACCTCGACCCCGGCCGCGAGCAGGAGCCCGCCGTGCAGCGCGACCATCGCGGGGTAGTGGCCCCGCGCGTGCTCGCTGCCCCCTCGGGCCAGCGCCCACGCCACGTTGCGCCGCGACACGACGAGCTCGGCGACCCGTTCGACCGCGACGGCGGCCAGCAGCAGCAGGAACGGCAGGAGACCGACCGCCATCACCCGCCGTCGCCGTCCGGCCAGCGCAGCAGCACCATCTCGGCGCAGAACCCGGGACCCATCGCCATCATCACGCCGTGCCCGCCGGGGCCGCCGGCCGTCTCCGCCAGGGTCGCCCCCAGCACGTGCAGCACCGACGAGCTCGACAGGTTGCCCACCGCGGCCAGCGACGCCCACGACCGCGCCAGGGCGGTCTCGGGCAGGTCGAGGGCGTCGCGCACCGCGTCGAGCACCCGCGGCCCGCCCGGGTGGCTCACCCAGTGGGCGATGTCAGTGGTGGCGAGGTCGTGCGCGTCGAGGAAGGCGGCGACGTCACCCCCGAGGTGCTCGGCGACGACGTCGGCGACGCTCGCGGCGAGCACGATCCGGAACCCGGTGCCGCCGACGTCCCACCCCATCACCCGCTCGCTGTCGGGGTAGAAGCGTGAGCGGGTGGCGACGACGTCGGGCCCGGGCAGGCCGAGCTCCCGGGCGCGGCGCTCCCCCACCAGGACCACGGCCGCCGCGCCGTCCCCGAACAGGCCGCTGGCGACGAGGTTGGCCGTCGAGGAGTCGTCCCGCTGCACCGTCAGCGAGCAGAGCTCCACCGACACGAGCACGGCGACGTCGTCGGGGTGGCCGACGAGGTAGTCGTGCAGGCGGGCGATGCCGGCGGCGCCCGCGACGCAGCCGAGGCCGAAGACGGGCAGCCGCTTGACGTCCTGCCGCAGGCCCAGCCTGCCGACGAGGCGAGCGTCCAAGGACGGCGCGGCGACCCCCGTCACCGACGTCGCGAGCACGAGGTCGACGGCGTCCGGGGCGAGGCCGACCGAGCCGAGCGCGTCCCGCACCGCGCGTTCCGCCAGGCCGAGGCCCACGTCGATGAAGGCGTCGTTGGCGGCCCCGAAACCGGCCAGCCGCGGGTACTCGTCCAGCGGCAGCGCGAGGTGGCGCTGCTTGACCCCCGCGGAGGCGTGGAACCGCTCCAGCACGTCGCGCCGCTCGCCCGTGGGCAGCACGAGGTCGGCGAACATCTCGGTGATCTCCGCCTGGGTGTGGACGTTGCCCGGAAGTGCGGGGGCGACGGCCGCCACCCGCGTGGTCGGTGCTGCCGGTGCGCTCGTCACCGCCTCATCCTCGCCCAGCGCCTCGGAGCCCGCCCAGCCAGGTCAGACTGGAGGCGTGCACCGGCGGCCGCTCCGCGAGGTCGCCGCCGCGCTCGGCGTGGCGGCGGTCGTCGTGCTGGGCACCGGGGTCGCCGCGGGCTCACCCGACCTACCGCACTCACCGCCCGGCGTCCTCGAGCCGGACCCGGTGGTCGCCGACGTCCCGGCGGCCGAGCGCCCGCTGGACGTCGTCGGCGGGGACCCGATGCGCCGCACCGTGATCCTCGCCCTCCACGGGTACACCGGCAGCCCCGACGCCCTGCGGAACCAGCTCGGCACGGACGCGTTCGCCGCCGAGCTCGACGCCACCGTGGTGATGCCGACCGGGCTCGGCGCGCGGCCGTCGTGGAACGCCGGGTCGTGCTGCGGGTCGGCCTCGCGCTCGGACGTCGACGACGTCGCGTTCCTCGCGGGCGTCGTCGTGCGGCTGCGGGCCCGGGGGGCCGAGCAGGTGTTCGTCGTCGGCTACTCCAACGGCGGCATGATGGCGTACCGGCTCGCGTGCGAGCGCCCGTGGCTGGTGGACGGCGTCGTGGTCGTCAACGGCGCCGTCACGGTCGCTCGCTGCGACGGCGCGTTCACCGGGCTGCACCTCGCGGGCGAGGTCGACGCCGCGGTCCCGGTGCAGGGGTCGGGGCTCGTGCCCTACCTGTTCGCTGGCTTCCCGCCGCTGGTCGAGCTGCACCGGCTGGCCCCTGCGGCCGACATCGAGGTGCGGGTGCTGCCCGGGGTCGGCCACGAGATCGGCGCGGGCGTGCACGGCATGGTCCGGGACTGGGTCGCGGCGCAGCAGCGCCCCCGGGACCGTCGAGTGTGCGGTCGGTGCGCGACACGCCGGCGTGTCGCGCACAGACCTCACACTCGAGCCGGGTCAGGCCGACTTGCGGGCTGCGGTCTTCTTCGTGGCCGTCTTCTTCGCGGCGGACTTCTTCGAGGTCGTCTTCGTGGCGGCCGACTTCTTCGCGGCGGTCTGCTTGGCGGTGGACTTCTTGGCGGCGGCCTTCTTGGCGGCGGCCTTCTTCGCGGCAGGCTTCTCCGGCTGCTCCTCCTGCCCGGCGTCGTCCGTCTCCTTCGCGGCGTCCGCCGCCGCCCCGGACCCGCCGCGCTCGCCCCGGGCCCGGTCGACGCTGCGCTGCAGCGCCGTCAGCAGGTCGACGACCTCGGCGCCACCTTCCTCGTCCTCGGCCTGCGGTGGCGTGGTCACCTCGCCGGACCCGATCTTCGCGTCGATCATCGAGCGCAACGCCTCGGTGTACTGGTCGGTGAAGGCCTCCGGCTCGAAGTCCGCGGCGAGCTGCTCGACCAGGGACGACGCCATCGCCACCTCCTGCGGGCGCAGCTCCACGTCGGAGCCGAGCACGTCGAAGTCCGCCGCCCGCACCTCGTCGGGCCACAACATCGTCTGCAGCATGATCACGTCGTCCCGGACGCGCAGCACGGCCAGCGCCTCCCGCTGCCGCAGCGCGACCTTCACGACCGCGACCCGGTCGGTGTCGAGCAGTGCCTGGCGCAGCAGGGCGTACGGCTTCGCCGCTGTCTTCTCGGGCTCCAGGTAGTACGCCTTGGCGAACATGATCGGGTCGACCTGCTCGCTCGGGACGAACTCCACGACGTCGATCTCGCGGCTGCTCGTCAACGGCAGGTCGGCGAAGTCCTCGTCGGTGAGCACGACGAGCTCACCGTCGTCCGTCTCGTAGCCCTTCGCGATCTCGGCGTAGGCGACCTCCTCGCCGTCCACGCTGCACACGCGCTTGTAGCGGATCCGGCCGCCGTCCTCGCGGTGCACCTGGTGGAACCGGACGTCCTTCTCACCGGTCGCCGCGTAGACCTTGACCGGCACGTTGACGAGGCCGAACGAGACGGCGCCCTTCCAGATGGCTCGCATCCCGGCAGGATGGACCCGTGCGTCCCATGCTCGCTACCGCGACACCCGATCCGGGTCGTCTGCCCGCCGGGCCCGGCTGGACGTACGAGGTCAAGTGGGACGGGATGCGGGTGCTGGCCGACGTCACCCACCGGCCGGTGAGCGCGGACGGGATCGAGCCCACCGGCACCGTGCTGCTGACGTCGCGCACCGGCGCCGACGTCACCGTCACCTTCCCCGAGCTCGGCGCGCTGACGGCGCTGCCCGACACGATGCTGGACGGCGAGGTCGTCGCGTTCGACGCCGCCGGGCTGCCGTCGTTCCCGGTGCTCGCCGAGCGCCTCCACGTGCGGCAGGCCATCAGCGCACGGTCGTGGGCGCGGCGGCTCCCGGTGACGTACATGGTCTTCGACGTTCTCCGGCTGCACGGCGAGGACCTCGCGTGGCGACCACTCGCCGAACGCCGGGCGCTGCTTGCGGGCCTCGACCTGCCCGCCCCGGCGACGCTCTCCCCGTGGTACCCCGACGGCGTCACCCTGCTCAGCGCCACCCGCGAGCAGGGGCTGGAGGGAGTGGTCGCCAAGCGGCTCGACGCACCGTACGAGCCGGGCCGGCGCAGCCCCGCGTGGGTGAAGGCCGCGCACCGCCCCGAGCGCACCGTGCTCGTGGGCGGGTGGCGTCCCCAGACCGACACGACGACGAGCATCGGTGCGCTGCTCGTGGGTGCTCCCACCGCTGCCGGCGGGCTGCGCTACCTCGGGCGCGTCGGCAGCGGGATCGGTCACCGCGCCCAGGTCGACCTCGGCCGCGCCCTCGACGCGCTGGTGGCACGCCGCTCCCCCTTCGACGACCCCGTCCCCCCGGTGGACGCCAAGGGAGCGACGTGGGTGGAGCCGCTCGTCGCCGTGCAGGTGCGCCACCTCGGGTGGACCACCGGCGGCCGGTTGCGGCAGCCGAGCTTCCACGGCATCCGCCGTGACGCCACCGCCGACGTCTGGGAGCCCGCGTGAGCCCGTCACCCGAGCAGCAGGTCGTCGACGTCGGGGGCCGCCGGTTGCGCCTGACCCACCTCGACAAGGTGCTGTACCCGGCCACCGGCACCACGAAGGCCGAGGTCGCGGACTACCTCGTGCGCGTCAGCGGACCGCTGCTGGCGCAGCTGCGGGACCGCCCGGTGACGCGGATCCGGTGGCCGCACGGCACCGGGGACCCGCAGCAGTTCTTCGAGAAGAACGCGCCCGGCGGCACGCCGTCCTGGGTCCGGACGGCGCGGGTGCGCGCGACCGGCACCGACGACGAGCACGTCTCTGCGCGGTCCCGCGGGACCGTGGTCACGTTCCCCCTGCTGGACGACGTCGCAGGGCTCGTCTGGGCCGCGAACCTGTCCGCGCTGGAGCTGCACACGCCGCAGTGGCGGGTCGGGGACGACGGTGACCCGCTGCCGCCGGACCGACTCGTCGTCGACCTCGACCCCGGCGAGGGTGCCGGGCTGGCGCAGTGCGCGGCCGTCGCCCTCGCCGTCCGGGACCGGCTCGCGGACGACGGGCTGGAGGCCCGCCCGGTCACCAGCGGAGGCAAGGGGCTGCAGCTGTACGCGCCGATCGCGGGCGACCAGCCCGGGCCGGTGGTCCGCGAGTACGCCCGGCGCCTCGCCGAGGGGCTGGCGCGGGACGCCGGGCGCTGGGTGACGGCGACGATGACCAAGAGCCGCCGCGGTGGCAAGGTGCTCGTCGACTGGAGCCAGAACCACACCGCGAAGACGACGATCACCCCGTACTCGCTACGGGGCCGCGCGCGCCCGACGGTCGCCGCACCCCGGCGGTGGGACGAGATCGGCGACGGGCTCACCCAGCTTGAGCTGGCCGACGCCCTTGCGCGCCTGGACGCCGAGGGCGACCTGCTCGCCGGCGCCGACGGCGGCCCGCGGCTACCCGAGGCCTGATCGCCCGCCCGGGGAGTTGACACAGGGGCGCCCCATGCCAACCGGGTTGGCACAGGGCGCCCCTGTGCCAGTCCGGATGCCAGTCCGGATCCGGGTCAGTCCGCGTCGGGTCGGGGGTCGTCGGCCGGCACCCTCGGGACCTTCGGCGACGGCTCGTGCGGGTAGCCGCCCGGGTCGGTCTGCTGCGGGGTGGCGGCCGCGGCGTCCTCGGGCACGACGTCCGGGTCGCCGATGCCCTCGGCGGGGACGTCGGACGTTGTCGGCTTGCTCTGTCGCTGCGGTTCGCTCATCCGCCCAGCCCACCGCCGTCGCCGCGGCAGCGCAACCCCGCACGGTCGGTGGGCGCGTCCACGCCAACCGCCGGTTAGCACAGGGGCGCCCCGTGCCAACGGGGCTGGCACAGGGGCGCCCTGTGCCAACGACAGGGGCGCCGGGGGGCTGGTGCTGGAGTACCTGATCACCGCGAAGGTGGTCAGGCGGGTTCGGCGGCGGCCTCGGTGCACCAGCGGGGGACGACGAGCACGGGGCACCGCGCGTGGGCGAGCACCGCTTGGCTGACCGAGCCGAGCAGCATCCCCGCGAAGCCGCCGTGCCCGCGGGCACCGACGACGACCAGCCGCGCACCGCGCGCGGCCGCCATCAGGGCCCGCGCCGGGGTGTCCTGTACGAGCACGTGGCGGACGTCGACGCCGGGGTGCCGCTCGGAGATCCGCCCGGCGCAGGCCGCGAGCGCACCGCGGGCCTCCTCGGTCATCGGGGCGGGGTCCAGGGCCACCGGCATCCACGCGAGCACCGGCGCCGACACCGGGATGCCGCAGAGCAGCACCAGCGACACCCCCCAGCGCCGGGCCTGGTCGGCGGCGACGTGCGCGGCGTGGTCCGAGCCCGGGGAGCCGTCGACGCCGACGACCACGGAGCCCGCCGGCACGCCGTCGGCGGGCGCCTCGGGCTCCCGAGGCGGCAGCGGCACGACGGCGGTGGGGCAGGACGCGTGGGCGGGCAGCGCGATGCTCACACCGCCGAGCAGCCGCGCCGCGAACCCACCGCGGCCCCGCTTGCCGACCACCGCCAGCCCCGCCTCGGCCGAGGCCGCGACGAGCACGCCCGCGGCGTCGCCGATCTGCACCCGCCGCTCGACGTCCGGGGCCTGCGGGTGCTCGGCCACCTGCCGCGCCGCGTCGGCCACGACCTGCTCGGCCGCACCGTGCACGGCCCCCTCGTCGACGACGGCCTGGCCCAGGTCGGCGTCGACACCGGCGATGTGCGGCACGGACCACGCCGACACGAGCAGCATCCGCCACCGGCGGCTGACGGCCTCCTCGACGGCCCACGCCAGCGCGTGCTGCCCCGTCTCGGAGCCGTCGACGCCGACCATCACGACCTCGGGTGCGGTCATGCCCCCAGTGTCGCGCGCCCCGGCGCGCACGTCACGCACCCCCCGTGGGGACGGCGGACGTCGACGCGTGCGGCCGTGCTCACCGGCCGACGGCGTAGCCCTGCGCGCCGCGGGCGTTCGCGCCCGCCCGCAACCACCCGCCGTCCCGGGCGACCGCGCTCGTGCGCCCGAGCGACCACCCGTCGACGACCTCCACGTCGTGACCGCGCCGGGCCAGCTCGGTGACGACGGCGGCAGGGAAGCGGTCCTCCAGGACGAGCCGACCCGGCAGGCCCCCGCGGGGGTAGAAGGACGACGGCGCGTGCTCGGAGTGGAACATCGGCGCGTCGAGAGCCTGCTGCAGCCCGGTCCACCCCTTGGCGCCCGCGCGCTCCGCGCCGTGGACCGCCCGCAGCAGGAGCACGAGGCTCCACTGGTCCTGCTGGTCGCCGCCCGGCGTCCCGAACGCGAGCCACGGCTCGCCGTCGCGAAGCGCCAGCGACGGTGACAGCGTCGTGCGGGGGCGGGCACCGGGGCGCAGCGAGGAGGGCAGGCCCTGCTCCAGCCAGAACATCTGCGCCCGCGTCCCGAGCGGGAACCCGAGACCCGGCACGACGGGCGACGACTGCAGCCAGCCGCCGCTCGGCGTCGCGGAGACCATCGTGCCCCAGCGGTCGACGACGTCCACGTGGCACGTGTCGCCCGTCGTCGCGGTGCTCCCCCCGGGCGCGTCCTCCCGGGCCACCGTCGGCTCCCCGACGCCGGCACCCTCACCGGCGGCCGCCGGCAGCGGCCGCGCCAGCCGCGGCTCGCGACCGCCGGGGGACCCCGGCCGCAGCGCGAGGTCGGCGCGGGCGTCGTCCACGAGCGCACGCCGCTCGTCGGCGTAGGCCCGGGAGAGCAGATCGGCGAGCGGGACGTCGGCGTGGTCGGGGTCGCCGTACCACGCCTCCCGGTCGGCGAACGCGAGCTTGGACACCTCGGTGACCCGGTGCACCCACTCGGGGTCGCCGTCGTCGAGGTCGCCGAGGTCGAGCCCGTCGAGCAGGTGCAGCTGCTGCAGCATCACCGGCCCCTGGCCCCACGGCCCCGTCTTGAGCACCTCGACCCCGCGGTAGGAGCCACGCGCCGGCTCCTCGACCGTCGCCTCCCACCCGGCCAGGTCGGAGCCGCGCAGCAGCCCGGCGTGCCGCTCCCCGCTGGAGTCGCGCCACGGCGTCCCGGCGCAGAACTCCTCGACCGCCTCGGCGACGAAGCCGCGGTACCAGGCGTCGAGCGCCGCGGCCAGCTGCGCGTCCCGGTCGCCACCGGCGGTTTCGGCCTCGGTGAGCACGCGCTCGTAGGTGTCCGCGAGCGCGGTCAGCCGCACCCGGCTCCACGGCGCGGGCGCGCCGCCGTCCGTCCACACCGCGGCGGAGGTCGGCCAGTCGGCCTCGAACACGGGCGCCATCCGCGCGACCGTCGCCGCCACCCGCGGCAGCGCCGGGGCACCGTCGCGCGCGTAGCCGATCGCCGGGCCCAGGACGTCGCGCAGCGGCCAGGTGCCCCACTGCTGCAGCATCCGCAGCCAGGCCCCGAACGCGCCGGGCACGGTGGCGGCGAGTGGCCCGGTGCCCGGCACCGCGTCGAGTCCCAGCGCCGCGAACGCCTCCGGGGTGGCCGCGGCGGGCGCGGTGCCCTGGCCGCAGACCACGTGCGCACGCCGGTCGGCTGCGCTCCACAGCACCACCGGCAGGTCGCCGCCGGGACCGTTCAGGTGGGGCTCGACGACCTGGAGCACGAACCCGGCGGCTGCGGCGGCGTCCACCGCGTTCCCGCCGCGCTCGAGCACGGACATCCCGGTCTGGGAGGCCAGCCAGTGGGTCGTCGCGACCATCCCGAAGGTCCCGGCGAGCTCGGGGCGCGTGGAGGTGAGGGGCATCGCGGCACCCTCTCACCCGCCGGCGCCCTCACCCGCCGGCGCCCTCACCCGCCGGCGCAGACTCCCGCCCGCGTCGTGGACCGGCTGCGCGCCGGGGTCAGGCGGCCTCGGGCAGGTAGTCCGCCCACAGCGGGTGCCGCTGCTCGGTGCCGCGCAGCGCCCACGCCGGGCCGTGCGGCACGAACGGACGCACCTGCAGCACCCAGCCCATCTCGTCCGGCGTCCGGTCGCCCTTGACGTTGTTGCACCGCACGCAGCAGGCGACGAGGTTCGTCCAGGTGTCCGCGCCGCCGCGGCTGCGGGGCAGCACGTGGTCGACGGTCGCCGCGGACCGGCGGCAGTACGCGCACCGGTGGCTGTCACGGCGCAGCACTCCGCGCCGCGAGACCGGCACGACCCGGCCGTAGGGCAGCCGGACGTACCGGGTCAGCAGGATCACCGAGGGCCGCGGGACCGTCAGGGACCCTGCGACGACTGGGTGCGCATCGGCGACGAGGACCTGCGCCTTGCCGGTGAGCACGAGCACGATGGCCCGGCGGAACGAGACGACGGCCAGCGGTTCGTAGCCGGCGTTGAGGACCAGTGTGCGCATGCGGTACCCCGTGGGGCGGGCCCGGACGGCTTCCGGGCGGCGGCGGGACGGCACGGGCCGGCGGCCCGGGCCCGGTGACGGCCTCCGGCGTTCGACCCAGGACGAGCGAGGGCGCCGCCCGAACGGGCGACGCCTTCCACCTGGGTCCCGGAGCGGCTGCCGGTTGTCGTGGCCGGATGCGGCCACCCGGCCACGGATACCGGCAGCCGGGTCGGCGAGGGCCGACCGGCGGTCCGCAGGGCGCGACCGGGCACGGGGGTCCGCACCGGCGCCGGGCAGGCGCCGCGCGGGTCGTGCGGTGCGGTCACGGTGACCTCCGGGGGGTCCGGTACCCGGTGGGTACAGCGTCAGAGTAGGCGACACGGCCGCCCGCGCGCCGCAGGACGTCCCGGAGCACGGCCCACCCGCACGCCGGCGTCGCTCACGAGGAGTCCGCGAGCTCCTCCAGCACGGCGCGGACGTCGGCCGCCACCCGGTGCAGGACCGTGCCCGAGCGCACCTCACGCCCGGCGACCGCGGACAGCAGCGCCGCCAGCCCCGGCAACGGCTCGCCGTCCGTCTCGGGCAGGCCCCCGCCCACCGGGTTGCCGCCCCACGGACCCTCACCGCCCCACTCGCGGCACAGCCGCTGCACGGTCTCGTCCCACGCCCCGCGGACCTCTTCGCGGTCGGGCACCCCGAAGAAGTGGCCCACCGGGGCGCTGTGCCGCAGGGCCACCACGGGGGACTCGGAGAAGACCTTCGCGAGCGCCATGCGCCCCGCGAGGTCGCGCAGCACGTCGTCGGAGAGCCGGGTCACCATCGCGCAGGCCTTGTCGCAGCCCCCGTCCTCGGGGTTCGGGCGGCCGTCGCCGGGTCGCAGCGCGCACTGCTGCAGCGCCGCCGAGACCCGCGAGTGCCACTTGTCGAGGTAGGCCTGCCACTGCTCCGGGTGCACTCCGCCGCTCTCGGAGTCCGGGTCCATCGCCACGACCCGCTCAGCCGCCGACCGGCGCTGGCGGGGCATCGCGCAGTCCGCGGTCGCCCACAACGTGCCCTCGGTCTGTCGCCGCAGCCGCAGCGGGTCGCCCCCGTGGCCGAGCACCGGCTCCCAGGCGAGCAGCGGCAGGTACTCCCCCAGCAGGTGCAGGATGAGCACGACGTAGGCCGTGTGGTCCCGCTGCCAGTGCACGTCCATGGTCTCCAGCATGAGCGCGAACAGCGGGTGCAGGGAGTCCAAGGAGCCGCGCGGCTCGCCCAGCGGCTGCTTCGGGAACTGCATCCGCCGCACCTCGGCGCGCAGGTCCGGCGGGATGCCGTCGACGTCGGCGAAGTCGGCGGCGTCGAGCGTGAGCAGCCGCGCCCCGGCCCGGCACGCGGCGAGCACGCGGCGGCGCTGCGCACCCTTCAGGGCGGCGACGCTGCGCAGGGCTTCGCCGAGCTCGGCGAAGCACAGGTCGTCCAGCAGCGACGCGAGCACCGCGGCGAGGTCCTCAGCGAGGTCCTCGGCGACGTCCTCGGCGACGTCCTCGGCGACGTCCTGGTCGGTCGCCGGCGCATCCTCGGTGGGAGTGCCGGCGTCGGGGTCCTCCGGCAGGTCGGCGCTCACGGTCCCCCTGCCGGCTCGACGACGAAGACGTGCGCTGCCAGCGGGTCCGGCAGCTCCAGCCCGGCAGCGCCGGCGGCAGCCGTCGAGTCGTCACCGCCGGCAGGCGCCACCCGTATCCCGTCGCCGGCGCGGACGACGCGCACGTGGCCGGCCGGGCGTACCCCCGCCGCCGACAACCGGGCCATCAGCGCAGGGTCGGTCTGCAGCGGCTCACCCAGGCGGCGGACGACGACGTCGCGCGGCTGCTCACCGGCCGCGTGCACGAGCGTGACGACGCCGCGCAGGTACCCGGCGGGGTCGGAGGCGGCCTCGCCCAGCTCCTCGAGGCCGGGGATCGGGTTGCCGTAGGGCGACTCGGTCGGGTGGTCGAGCAGGGCGAGGATCTTGCGCTCGACGCGCTCGCTCATCACGTGCTCCCAGCGGCACGCCTCCTCGTGCAGGTACTCCCACTCCAGGCCGACGACGTCCACGAGCAGCCGCTCGGCGAGCCGGTGCTTGCGCATCACGCGCGTCGCCCGGTGCCGGCCCTCGGAGGTGAGCTCGAGGTGACGGTCGCCGCTGACGACGACGAGGCCGTCCCGCTCCATCCGGGCGACGGTCTGGGACACGGTCGGCCCGGACTGCGCCAGCCGCTCGGCGATCCGCGCCCGCAGCGGGACGATGCCCTCCTCCTCGAGCTCGAACACGGTCCGCAGGTACATCTCGGTGGTGTCGATGAGGTCGCTCACCGTGGGCCTCTTCCGTTCCGTGGGGCACCGCCGTCCCGTGCCGTGTCACCGCGACACGGCGCGGACCGCCGCCGCGGCCGTCGGTGCACACCGTACGGGGAGGGTGCGCCGTCGCGGCGTCGCGCCGTCGCCCGGTCGCGTCTAGCCTCAGGGCCGGCGGGACGACGGGACGACAGGACCGACGACGTGACGGACGACGGGAGGAGGCCCGCAGGTGGCGGACACGGTGATGTGGTTCCGGCGCGACCTGCGCCTGGCGGACCACCCGGCGCTGCTCGCGGCGGCCTCGCAGGCCGACGGGGGCCGGGTCGCGCCCCTGTTCGTCGTCGACCCGGCGCTGTGGGGCCCGGCCGGGCCGTCGCGGCGCGCCTGGCTGGTCCGTTCGCTCGCGGCCCTGCGCGCGGCGACCGGCGGGGCGCTCGTCGTGCGCGAGGGCGACCCGGTCGACGTCGTCCCGGCCGTGACCGTCCAGCTCGGCGCCGCCGGGGTCCACGTCACCGCCGACACCGGGCCGTACGGCCGCCGCCGCGACGACGCCGTCGCCGACGCGCTCGCGGCGACCGGCGATGGGGTGCCGCTGACCCGCACCGGCACGCCCTACGCGGTCGGCCCGGGGTCGGTGACCAAGGCCGACGGCACGCCCTACGCCGTGTTCACGCCCTTCTCCCGCGCGTGGGCCGCCCGCGGCTGGCCCGCGCCCGCGGCCGCACCGCCGTCGGGTCTGCGGTGGGCCCGGACCCTGGCGGCGGGCGACCTGCCCGACGAGCCCGACCTCGGCGGCGTCACCCTGCCGCCGGTCGGCGAGGACGCCGCCCACGAGCGGTGGCAGGCCTTTCTCGACGACGGGCTGCAGGACTACGCGTCGGACCGCGACCGTCCCGACCGGGCGGGTACGTCGGCGTTGTCCGCGCACCTGAAGTACGGCGAGATCCATCCGCGCACGCTGCTTGCGGACCTCGCCGGGCGGCGCGGCACGGGGGCCGAGAGCTACCGCTCCGAGCTCGCCTGGCGGGAGTTCTACGCCGACGTGCTGTGGCACCAGCCCCGGACCGCCCGGGAGTACCTCAAGCCCCAGATGGCGGAGATGCGCTACGCCGCGCCGGGCGAGGGTTTCGAGGCGTGGTGCGAGGGGCGCACCGGCTTCCCGTTCGTGGACGCCGGGATGCGGCAGCTGCTCTCCGAGGGGTGGATGCACAACCGCGTGCGGATGGTCACCGCCAGCTTCCTCGTCAAGGACCTGCACGTGGAGTGGCAGCACGGTGCGCGGTACTTCCTGCGGTGGCTGCGCGACGGGGACCTCGCCAGCAACAACCACGGCTGGCAGTGGGTCGCCGGCGCCGGCACCGACGCCGCGCCGTACTTCCGGGTCTTCAACCCGGTGACGCAGGGCGAGAAGTTCGACCCGGACGGCGCGTACGTGCGGCGGTACGTGCCCGAGCTGGCGCACCTGGAGGGCAGGACGGCCCACCAGCCGTGGGCGCACCCCGAGGGGTACGCCCACGGCTACCCGGAGCGGGTCGTGGACCACAAGGTCGAGCGCGAGGAGGCCCTCGCCCGCTACGGCGAGGTCACCCGCCGCTGACCCGCCGGCTCGTCCCCACCGTCCCCACCGCCCCCACCGTGATCATGCACGTCGGGTACGCGCTGCAGCCTCAGAGCCTGCGGCGCCCACCCCGCAGGCTGCGCAGCACACCGCTGACGAGGCCGGAACCGGAGGCGGAGCCGCCGGACGTGCCGGCCCGACGACGGCCGGCGGCCGGACGCGTCCGGGGCCCACCGCTGCGTCCTGCTCCGGAGCGCCGTGCCGCACCGAGGACCTGGTTGAGGATTCCCATCGCTGACTCCTTCGTCGGGTGGGCTGACGGTAGCCCCGACCGGCCGACGCCACGACCGGAGAGCACTCGCTCGCCACCGCCGGCAGCGGAGCGTGGCCGACGTCGAACGCCCTGTGCCTGAACCGCTCTCGTTGGCATGATGGGGTGGGTGGACACCGACGTGTGCGTCGCAGGGGGCGGCCCGGCCGGGATGATGCTCGGGCTGCTGCTGGCCCGCCGCGGCCTGGCGGTGACGGTGCTGGAGAAGCACCCCGACTTCCTGCGGGACTTCCGCGGCGACACCGTGCACCCGTCGACCCTCGATGTGGTGGACGAGCTCGGCCTCGGCGCCCGGATGGCCGAGGTGCCGCACCGCGACGTCGACACGCTGCAGTTCACGTTCGCCGACGGTGCGTACCGGGTGGCCGACTTCTCGCGGCTGCGCGTCGCCCACCCCTACATCCGGTTCATGCCGCAGTGGGACTTCCTCGACGTGCTCGCCGACGCCGCCGAGGAGCTGCCGACCTTCCGGCTGCTGCGCGGGCACGAGGTCACGGACGTGGTCACCGAGGGTGGCGTCGTCCGGGGCGTGCGGGCCCGTGGCCCGCAGGGGCCCGTGACCGTCACCGCGCGCCTGACCGTGGCCGCCGACGGTCGCGGGTCGGTCGTCCGGGCCACCGCGGGCCTGCCGGTGCGGGAGTTCGGCGCGCCGATGGACGTGATGTGGTTCCGCCTGACCCGGCCTGCCGGCGCGGCGAGCGGCCTCGGCGGCCACGTCGGCCCGGGGCAGCTCGTCCTGCTCATCGACCGGGGCGACTACTGGCAGGCCGCCTACGTGATCGCCAAGGGCACCGGGGACGTCGTGCGCGCGGCGGGGATCGAGGCGTTCCGTGCCGCGGTCGCGGGTGTCGTCCCGAGCCTGGCCGGCGTCGTCGTCGAGCTGCGCACGTGGGACGACGTGCGGATGCTGACGGTGCGGCTCGACCGGCTGCGGCGGTGGTGGACCCCGGGGCTGCTGTGCATCGGCGACGCCGCGCACGCGATGTCACCCGTCGGAGGCGTCGGCATCAACCTCGCGGTGCAGGACGCGGTCTGCGCCGCGCGGATGCTCGCCGGGCCGTTGCTCGCCGGCAGCATCAGCCCCCGGGACCTGGCCGCGGTGCAGGCCCGGCGCCGCCTGCCGACGGTCGGCACCCAGCTGCTGCAGCGCGCGGCCCAGCGGTTCGTCGTCGCGCCCGCGCTGTCGGGCGACGGACCCGTGCACGCCCCTGCCGCGTTGCGGCTGCTCACCCGGTTCCCGGCGCTGCAGGCGGTACCGGCCCGCCTCGTCGGTGTCGGCCTGCGCCCCGAGCACGTCGGGCCCTGATCCGGGGAGCCCGCCCACCCCCCTCCCGGTGATCATGCACTCCGGGTACGCCCCCCTCCCGGTGATCATGCACTCCGGGCACCCGCTCCCCACGGTGATCATGTACCTCGGGTACCGGCCACACCCGGTACCGTCGCCGACGTGCCGACCCCGGGAACCCAGACCCGCGCGACGGGCACGCTCGTCGTGCCCGAAAGCCGCTGCGGGCCGCCGTCATCGGGCAACGGCGGGTGGACCGCGGGCCTGCTCGCGGGGTTCCTGGCACCCGGGACCGGGTCGGCGGTCACGGTGCGGCTGCTCGCGCCACCGCCACTCGACACCCCGATGGACGTCGAGGTGAGCACCGACGAGGACGGCGCCCGCGCCGCCGTCGCGCGCCGCGGCGACCGCGACGTCGCCCGCGCCGGACCGGGCGACGTCCCCGACCCGGTCGCGCCGGTGGACCTCGCCACCGCCCGCGCCGCGGAGCCGGGGTACCGCGGCCGAGCCGGCCACCCCTTCCCCACCTGCGTCGTCTGCGGACCCGACCGGACCGACGGGATGCGGATGTCGCCGGGCCCGCTGCCCGGCGACCCGGCGTCCGCGGCGTGCACGTGGGTGCCGGGTGACGAGGTCACCGGCGGTGGTCCCGACGTCCCCGTCCCTGCGGTGTGGGCGGCCCTCGACTGCCCCGGCGGGTGGTCGCTGGACCTGCTCGGCCGGCCGATGGTGCTGGGCACGATCACGATCGCCGTGACGGCGATGCCTGCTCCCGGCGACGTGCACGTCGTGACGTCGCGCGCGGACGGCACCGAGGGACGGCGCGCCCGCACCCGGGCGAGCCTGTGGACCGCGGACGGCAGTTTGCTCGCGGTGGCGTCCCATGTCTGGGTGGCGGTGGACCCGGCGACGTTCGGCTGACTCCGGCGGCGGACCCGACGTGCATGATCACCGCGGGGGATAGGGACCCGAGGTGCATGATCACCGTTGCGAGAGGGGGTCGGGAGCCTCGTCCGGGCAGGGAACAGCCCGTGGGGTCCGTGACCAGTCCGGTCACGGAGCCGCGCTGGACGGGGCACGGCACCCACGGGCTGCGGTGACCACCGGGAACTCGCCAGCCGCACGCGGCCGGTCGGGTCCGCTCGTCGGCGGTCCGTCCGATGACTCGGGCGGCTAGCTGGCGGCCACCTCACGCGTCCGATGACTATCCAACTCCGGACCACCTCCTCTCCCGTGTACCCCGCACGCTACGACGGCGACCGAGGGTTCGTCCACGGCGAAACGCGCACGCGTGGTCAGGGCTGGCGCCGGGCGCGGGCCCAGGCGGCTCCGTCGTCCAGGGGCGCGGGCGTGGACGAGATGCTGGTGAGCACGAGCCGGTCGTGCAGCCGGGAGGCCCGCCCCACCCACAGCTCGATCTCGACCGGGCGGACCCGGAACCCGCCCCAGTGGTCCGGCAGCGGGACCTCGGTGCCCTCGGGCCAGCGGGCGCCCAGCTCGGCCACCCGCGCGTCGAGGTCCGCGCGGGCGGCCAGCGGCGCCGACTGCCGCGAGGCCCACGCGCCGACCTGCGCCCCCCGGGGGCGGCCGGCGAAGTACGACGCGGCGAGCCCGCGGTCGACCGGCTCGACCGGCCCGCGCACGCGCACCTGGCGGTGCATGTCGTGCCACGGCAGGACGACGGCCGCGGCGGGCCGGGCGGCCAGCTGTCGGGCCTTCGCCGACGCGAGGTTGGTGTAGAAGACGAGTCCCTGTGCGTCGAGTCCCCTCAGCAGCACCGTCCGCGCGTCGGGCACGCCGTCGTCGTCGACCGTGGCGACGACCATCGCCGCGGGCTCACCGACACGCGGGTCCGCGAGAGCCGCCGCGTACCAACGCTCGAGCAGGACGAGCGGCGCGGCCGCGGCGTCGGCATCGGTCAGCGCCTCGCCCTCGTAGTCGGTCCGCGCGCCCGGGTCCACCGGACCCGACCCGGCCGAGGCGCCCGGTGCTGATGCCATGCCGAGGGAGGCTACGCGGCGTCGGGTGGCACGATGACCGCGCGGCGGGCACCGGGGCCTGTGGCGTGCCGGTGAGGGAGGGACGGGTGGGCGAACGCGAGCTCGTGGCTGGCCTCGAGGGAGTCATCGCCCTCGAGACCGAGATCGCCGAGCCCGACCGCGAAGGGGGCGCGCTGCGCTACCGCGGCGTCGACCTCGCCGACCTCGTCGGCTCGGTGCCCTACGGGCACGTCTGGGGTCTGCTGGTGGACAACGACTTCGAGCCCGGGCTGCCCCCGGCGGAGCCGTTCCCGCTGCCGGTGCACACCGGCGACGTGCGGGTCGACGTGCAGTCCGCGCTCGCGCAGCTCTCCCCCGTGTGGGGGTTCCGGCCCCTGCTCGACATCGACGCGGCGACCGCCCGCGACGACCTGGCGCGAGCCAGCGTGATGGCGCTGAGCTTCGTGGCGCAGTCCGCGCGCGGGCTCGACCAGCCGATGGTGCCGCAGCGGGAGGTCGACAAGGGCTCCGACACCACCGAGCGCTTCATGATCCGGTGGCGCGGCGACCCCGACCCCCGGCACGTCGAGGCCGTCGACGCGTACTGGACGTCCGCCGCCGAGCACGGTCTGAACCCCTCGACGTTCACGGCCCGCGTGATCGCCTCCACGGGCGCGGACGTCGCGGCCTGCCTGTCCGGGGCGGTGGGGGCGATGAGCGGCCCCCTGCACGGGGGGGCGCCGGCGCGCGTGCTGCGCATGCTCGACGCGGTGGAGCGGACCGGCGACGCGGACGCCTTCGTCCGCGACGTCCTCGACCGCGGCGAGCGCCTGATGGGGTTCGGTCACCGGGTCTACCGGGCCGAGGACCCGCGCGCCCGGGTGCTCCGCGAGACCGCCCGGCGGCTCGCCGCGCCCCGGCTGGACGCGGCGCTCGCGCTGGAGCGGGCCGCCCTCGCCGCGCTGAGCGAGCGGCGACCCGACCGCGTGCTGGCGACGAACGTGGAGTTCTGGTCCGCCGTGGTGCTCGACCTCGCCGGCGTGCCGCCGCGGATGTTCACGCCGATGTTCGTGTGCGCCCGCACGGCCGGCTGGTCCGCCCACGTACTGGAGCAGAAGGCGAGCGGTCGCCTCGTGCGTCCGGACGCCCGCTACGTCGGCCCGGCGCGGCGTGCCCCCTCCGCGGTCAGCGGCTGGGACCCGGCCGGCCGCGGCACCTGAGGCTCGCCCCGACGTCCCGCGCGCCGGCGGCGTCCGCGAGACTCGCGGGGTGCCCGACGTGACGATCCCGGCCTCGCTGCTGCCCCGCGACGGCCGCTTCGGCTCCGGCCCCAGCCGGGTCCGTCCCGGCCAGGTCGACGCCCTCGTCGCAGCGGGTCGGGGCCCGATGGGCACCTCGCACCGCCAGGACGGCGTCCGCTCGCTCGTGGGACGGGTCAGGGAGGGGCTGGCCTCGCTGTTCTCGCTGCCGGACGGCTGGGAGGTCGTGCTCGGCAACGGTGGCACCACAGCGTTCTGGGACGCCGCCGTGGCACACCTCGTGCGGGACCGCGCGCAGGCCTGCGTGTTCGGGGAGTTCTCCGGCAGCCTCGCCCGGGCGCTGTCCGCGGCACCGTTCCTGGCGGAGCCGTCCGTGCGCAGCGCGCCTCCCGGTGGACTGGTCCGGGCAGCCGGCGAGACGGGGATCGACGTCTACGCCTGGCCGCACAACGAGACCTCGACCGGGGTCATGTCCCCGGTGCACGCGGTGCCCGGCGCCGACCCCGACGCGCTCGTACTCGTCGACGGCACCTCCGCGGCCGGCGGGCTCGACGTCGACGTCAGCGCCTGCGACGTCTACTACTTCGCGCCGCAGAAGTCGTTCGGCTCGGACGGTGGGCTGTGGCTGGCGCTGATGTCGCCGCGTGCGCTGGAGCGGGTCGCCGAGCTCGACGGCGCGGACCGGTGGCAACCGCGGTTCCTGTCGCTGCCCCTGGCCGTGCAGGCGTGCCGCAAGGATCAGACGCTCAACACCCCGGCGGTCGCGACGCTGGTGATGCTCGCCGACCAGCTCGACTGGATGCACGCCGCAGGGGGCCTGCCGTGGGCCGTGGGCCGCAGCCGGGAGTCGGCGCGCCGACTGTACGACTGGGTCGCGGCGACGCCCTGGGCCACACCGTTCGTGGCCGACGCCCAGGCCCGGTCGCACGTCGTCGCCACCGTCGACCTCGACGCCTCCGTCGATCACCGCGACGTCCTCGACGTGCTGCGCCGCAACGGGATCGTGGACGTCGACCCCTACCGGGCGCTGGGGCGCAACCAGCTACGCGTCGGCATGTTCCCCGCCGTGGACCCCGACGACGTCGAGGCGCTCACCGCGTGCCTGGACTTCGTCGTGGCGCGGCTGCCCGGGGCGGGCACCACCGGCCCCGGACGGACCTGAGGTGGGCCACGAGGCGCCCCCCGGTCCGCCCGGCGGCGCGCCGCTGCGGCTCCACCGCGACGCGCTGACCCGGTCGGTGTACGCGTGGCTCGCGACGTGGGGCTGGTTCGTCTTCGGTGTCGGACCCGCGGTCCCGCTGCTTCGGGCCGAGCAGGGGACGTCGCGGGCGGTGGCCGGCCTGCACGGCACGATGCTCGCGGTCGGGGCGGTGCTC
The DNA here is from genome assembly GCA_038206105.1 of Actinomycetales bacterium. Lineage (GTDB taxonomy): Bacteria > Actinomycetota > Actinomycetes > Actinomycetales > JBBRBF01 > JBBRBF01. Next base: position 38,356 of record JBBRBF010000007.1, read on the forward strand.
GCCGCGGCGGGCGGCGTCGCCGTGGTGCGCCTGGTCGGCCGGCGGGTCGCGATGTCCGCCGGCGCCGTGACCTGCGCCCTCGGCGTCGTGCTCTTGGTCTCGGGCGGTGGGGTGGCGGCGACCCTGGCCGGGGCCCTTGTCGCCGGCACGGGCGGCAGCCTCGCGCTGAACACCTCGTCCCCGGTGCTGTCGGACCACCACGGCGCCGCCGGGCCCGCGGCGATCAGCGAGGCGAACGCGGTGGCCGCCGCCGTGGGCCTCGTGGCGCCGCTTGTGGTCGGCGCGGGCGTAGCGGCGGGGCTGACCTGGCGGGCCGGGGTCGGCGTCTCGGTCCCGCTCGCGGTGCTGGCGGTGCTGCTCCTCGTGCGCGCGCCGGCCGCACCCGCCCTGGACCGCGAGTCCGCGCCGCGGAGCGACGAGCCCAGACGCCCCATGGGCACTGCGTTCTGGGCGCTGTGGGGCGTTCTCGCCGCGGGCATCGCAGTCGAGTTCGCGACGACGTTCTGGGCCGGTGAGCTGCTGACGTCGCGCCTCGGGGTGGCGCCGGGCTCCGCGGCGGCGGCCGTCGCAGCCTTTGTCGCGGGGATGGCGCTGGGGCGGGCCGCGGCGGGCTCCCTCGCCCTGCGCGTGCCCGCAGAGCACCTGCTCGTCGTCGCGATCGGGCTCGCGCTCGGCGGCTGGACGCTGCTGTGGCTGGCGCCGTCGCCGCTGGTCGCCGTCCTCGGTCTCGCGCTGCAGGGGCTCGGGGTCGCCGTCCACTTTCCCCTGTCGATCGCGCTGCTGCTGCGTGCCTCCGGCGGCCGGCCCGACGCGGCCGCCGCCTGGGGCTCGCTGGGGGGCGGCATCGCGATCGGCACCGCACCGTTCGCGCTGGGCGCCCTGGCCGACGCGGTCGGCACCCACCGGGGGTTCCTGCTCGTGCCCGCGCTGCTCGTGCTCGCCGCCGGCCTGCTCGCGCTCGCGGTCCGCGCGGGCCGCGCGTCAGCGCCGGTCGCCGGTGCCCCCGGCCGCTGACGCGGTACCCAGCACGGCGCGGGTCTCGGGTGCAAGTGCGCGCGCCAGGGCGGGCTCGATCCTCCACTGCGCCACCAGGTCGGCGTACTCGGCGACCTGCTCCGCGGTGGGCGGCGCGCCGGTCCGCACGGCCCGCAGCAGGGCGTTGCGGGGCGTGTGGCGGGACTCGACGAACTCCACGACGTCGACGCGGTACCCGAGCAGGCGCAGCAGCGCAGCGCGCAGGGCGTCGGTGAGCACGTCGGCGAAGCGCTCCCGCAGGATCGCGTGGCGCACCAGCGCGCCGTACGGTTGCGGCGCGGACGTCGCGCTCCCGAGCTGCGCCTGCACGTCGTGGTGGCAGCACGGCGCGGCCAGCACGAGCGGCGCCCGCCACCGCACCGCTCGCGCGAGCGCGTCGTCCGTCGCCGTGTCGCACGCGTGCAGTGCCAGCACGACGTCGACGCCGGCGTCGCCGTCGCCGTCGCTGCCGCCCGCCGGCTCGGCAGTCGCAGGTCCTGCGAACGTGGGCTCGGCGCCCTGGATCGTGCCGGACGTGAAGGTGATCCCCGTGAGCCCCGCCTGCTCCGCACGCGCGGTACTGCGGGCGACGAGGTCGTCGCGCAGCTCCACCCCGACCGTGCGCACCGGCCCCTGCGAGGCCAGCCACCGGTGGGCCGCGAGCGTCAGGTAGGCGTTGCCGCAGCCGAGGTCGACCACGCGCAGAGGCTCCGGCCCGGCCGCCGGGGGAAGCAGCGCGGCATCGCGGGCGCGGCGCAGCGCCGGCTCCGTGATCCGCAGGAACGCATCCACCTGACGACGCTTGTCGGCGTCCGCGCCGAGCACGGTGAACAGGGGGTCGTCCGGGTCGACCAGGTGGTCCTTCACGCGGTCGTGCGCCCGGGGCGCCCCCCCCGTGACGGATGCCGCCGCCTCGACGCCGCGCCCGCTCCGGTCGCGGTGCACCTGCGCGAGGCCCTTCTTCGTGACGCGCAGCTGGAGCGTCACCGCGCCGTCCTCGACGTGCCAGTTCCCGAACGGCTCGGCCAGCAGCGCGTCGACGGCCGCCGCCACCTGCTCGGGGGCGAGGTTGCGTGTCACCGGCCCGTCGGGGCGCTGCTCGACGACCTGCAGCCGCCGCCCGGCGCGCAGGTCCACCGGGCGGAGCTCGACGCGGGAGGCCGCGGGCTGCGCCCCGCGACGGCGGCCCGCGGCGACGGCGCGCACCAGGGTGGTGCCGGCCTCGGCGCCGCCGACGAGCAGGTCGCGCACCTCCGCGAGCGCTGCGGGCAGGTCCTCGGGCACACCGCCATCCTCGCCGACGCCGCGCCGCGCTGCGGGAGTGGGCACCCGGTCCGCCGGTGCTGGCGGTCCTCGCGCTCGTCAGGTCAGGACGAGATCGAGCACGACGACGGCGACGAGGCCCACGACGATCGTGGCGGCCGGGCTCCGCGTCCGCCACGCCACCCCGAGGGCGACCAGTCCGGCCAGGGCGCGCGGCCCGAGCGGGTCCCAGTCCCCGTCGGGGCGCAGCACCGCGGGGGCGACCAGCGCGGCGAGGGCGGCGGCAGGCACCATCCGCAGCGCGTCCTGCGCCGCGGGTGGCACCGCGGCCACCTTCTCGGCCAGCACGAGGAAAGACGCCCGCACCGCGAACGTCCCCGCGCCGATGGCGACGATCGCCCACCACGCGACCTCCCGCGGGCTCACGCGGGCACCCGGCGGCGCCGCCGCGTCGCCAGCAGCCACCCGACCGCCACCCCGCTCGTCATCGCCAGCGGCAGGCCGGTGCCGGCGGGAAGGCCCACGGCCAGTACGGCCACCACCGCCGCAGTGGCCGCCGCCGCCAGGGTCGGACGGTCGGTGACCGCGGGCAGCAGCAGCGACAGGAACGCCAGGGCGACCGCGAAGCCCAGGGGCAGGCCCGGCGGCACGACACCGCCAGCGACCGCGCCCACGACGGTGCAGACCTGCCAGGTCAGCCACATCGGGGTCGCGGTACCGAGATAGAACGCCAGCCGCGCCGGCCCGTCCATCTCGTCGCGCGCGAACCGCACGATGCTCACCGCGTAGGACTGGTCGGTCATCACGTAGGCGGCCACGAGGCGGCGCGGCAGGCTCGCCCCCGCCAGGTGCGGCGCCAGCGACGCGGAGTACATGGCGAAGCGCAGGTTGATCACCAGCGCGGTGGCGACGACGACCGCCAGGGGTGCACCGGAGCCGAGCAGGTCGAGCGCGGCGAGCTGGGCGGCGCCGGCGAACACGACCACCGAGAAGCCCGACGCCTCCGCCAGTCCGAGCCCCGCGCGCGTGGCGGCCAGTCCCGCGATCAGCCCGAACGGCACCACACCGAGCAGGATCGGCACGATCGACCCGGCGCCGAGCCGGAAGGCCCTCAGCGCGTCCGGTCCGGCGGCGGGTGAGGCGGGGGCGTCGTCCACGGGCGCCAGCATCCCCGACGCCTGCCCACCCCGACGAGCGGCACCACCGACGACCAGCACCCCGGCGGCCCGGGCCACGTGCACCCGGTCGGGCGTAGCGTGAGCGCCCCCGGCCGAGAGGAGCCCCCATGCCCGCCGGTCCCCTGCCCGCCGACGCCCTCCAGCTGCTGGCCAGGCCCAACCCCGCCGTGGTCGTCTCCGTCCGCTCCGACGGGATGCCCGTCTCCGTGCCGACGTGGTACCTCATGGACGGCGAGCGGGTGCTGCTGAACATGGACGCCGGCCGCAAGCGCCTGGAGTACCTGCGCGCCGACCCCCGGGTGTCCCTGACCGTGATGGACGCCGGCGACTGGTACACCCACATCAGCCTGCAGGGCCGGATCGTCGCCGAGCAGGAGGACGACGGCCTCGCGGACATCGACCGGCTGGCCCGCCACTACATCGGCCAGCAGTACCCCAACCGGGAGCGGCCTCGCGTCAGCGCGTGGATGCAGGTGGAGCGGTGGCACGGCTGGGGGGCCATGGCGCAGGGTTGAGCGCCTCGGGTCCGTGCCCGTCAGGCGCCGACCCCGTCAGGCCGCCGACGCGGTGTCGCGGGCCTGAGCGGCGGCGAGCCGTCGCCGCGCCAGCCGACGGGCGCGCTGCGCCGCCGGCTCGAGCACGAGGTGCGGGCGCTCGCCGACGCGGTATCGAGGCCAGGCGTGCTCGCTGCGCAGCACCCAGACGAGCGCCGCGAACGCCGACGCGAGCGCGGCCACCCCGCCCAGGGCGATGGTCCACCGGGCCCCGAAGGTCTCCCCGACCCAGCCGATGATCGGCGACCCGATCGGCGTGCCGCCCATGAAGATCGCCATGTACAGCGCCATCACGCGGCCACGCATCATCGGGTCGGTCGACATCTGCACCGTGGCGTTGGCCGCGGTCATCATCGTCAGGGCCGACAGGCCCACCGGGATCAGCGAGACCGCGAACAGCTCGTAGGTCGGCATCAGGGACGCCACCACCGAGAACACCCCGAACGCTGCCGTCGCGCCGACGACCAGGCGCAGGCGGGGGTTCTCGCGCCGCGCGGCCAGCAGCGCGCCGGCCAACGAGCCGATGGCCATGATCGACCCGAGCAGGCCGTACGCGCCGGCGCCCTTGTCGAACTCGAGCCGTGCCATCAGCGCGGTGGTGAGCTGGAAGTTGAGCCCGAACGTCCCGACCATGCCGACGACGGCCATGATGAGCACCAGGTCCGGGCGTCCCCGGACGTAGCGCAGGCCGTCGCGGATCTGGCCCTTGGCGCGGCCGGCGCGCTCGACCGGCCTCAGCTCCGCGACGCGCATCGCCGTGAGCGAGAGCATCGTGGCGCCGAACGTCGCGGCGTTGATCAGGAACACCGGTCCGGTACCGAACGCGGCGATGAGCAAGCCCGCAACGCCCGGCCCGACGAGCCGGGCTGCGTGGAACGAGGCGCTGTTGAGGGAGACCGCGTTCGCGAGGTGCCCGGGCGGGACCATGTCGGCGACGAAGGTCTGACGGGCCGGGGCGTCGACGGCCGCGGTGACGCCGAGCAGCCCGGCGAGGACGTAGACGTGCCACAGCTCCGCGCTGCCGCTGAGCACGAGCACGCCGAGCACCAGGGCGAGCAGCCCGGAGGACCCCTGCGTCGCCATCAGCAGCCGGCGCCGGGGCAGTCGGTCCGCGAGCAGACCGGCGAACGGCGCCAGCAGCAGCATCGGGGCGAACTGCAGCCCCGTCGTGATGCCCACGGCTACACCGGAGTCGTCGGTGAGCACGGTGAGCACGAGCCAGTCCTGCGCCACCCGCTGCATCCAGGTGCCCGCATTGGACACCACCGACCCGATCGACCAGAGCCGGTAGTTGACGATCGACAGGGACCGGAACATCTGGCTCACTGCGCCACCTGCTCGCGCAGGATCCTCGCCGCGCGGGCGAGCACCTCGCGGTCGGCGGGGTCGAGCCCGGCCAGGCGGGTCGCCAGCCAGGCGTCACGGCGGCGCCTCGTCTCCTTGACCTCGCGCGCACCCGCGTCGGTGAGGGAGACGAGCACGGCGCGGCCGTCGTCCGGGTGGTCGCTGCGGGTGACGAGCCCGGCCGCCGCGAGCGCGGTCACGGTGCGGGTCATCGACGGCGGCTGCACACGCTCCAGGTCGGCGAGCTCGCGGGGGGTTCGCGGTCCCTCGCGGTCCAGCGCCGCGAGCACGGCGTACTGCCCGTCGGTGATGGCGTCGCTGCTGCGCTCGGCGCGCATCCGTCGCACGGAGCGCACGAGGGCGATGCGCAGGTCCGCGGCGAGCGGAGCCGGCCGACAGGCGCCGGGGCGCACGGCTGTCGGGTCGGTGGCGGTCACATGGTGAGCATAGGTCATTACCCACGCTAACGACTCGTCGGGTGTCCGGATTCCCCGCCGAGCGCCTTCCCCTCAACGGACAACGCCGTCCTGCCGGTGCTGGCCGGTGGGCCGCGAGGGACCGAGCTGGGTGCGATGCGCCACCACGGCCAGGACTTCGAGGCGGACTTCACGGTCGTCACGCTCGACCAGCGAGGCACCGGCCGCTCGTACGACCAGCTCGACCCCGCCTCCACCCTGATCCTGGGCGGTGCGGTCTCCGACACCCATCGCGGTCACGAACTACCTGCGTGGCCGGTTCGACCAGGACAAGGTGTATCTCGTCGGCCAGTCCTGGGGCAGCATCCTGGGCGTGCTCGCCGTCCAGCAGCGCCCCGACCTGTTCCACGCGGTCGTCGGCTCCGGGCAGGTGGTCAGCCCCCGGGAGACCGACCGCATCTCCTACCGCGACACCTTGGCGTGGGCCGAGGAGACCGGCAAAACGGCCCTCGTGAGCACGCTGACCGCGAGTGGCCCGCCACCGTACGACAGCATCCTGGACTACGAGCCGGCGCTCACCCACGAGATGGAGGTCTACCCCTACGACCACTCGGGCAACGCCGAAGGCGCCGGGCAGATGGGTGAGGGTCTGCTCGTCGGCGAGTACAGCCTGCTGGACAAGGCACATGCCTTCGCGGGGTTCCTCGACACCTTCGCGATCCTGTACCCGCAGCCGCAGGGCACAACTTCCGCACGGACGTCACGCGCCTCGAGGTCCCCGTCCATCTCTTCCAGGGCCGCCATGAGGCCCCCGGCCGCGCCGTCCGCGCCCAGGAGTGGATCACCGCGCTCGACGCTCCCGCGAAGCAGGGGACCATCGCGGACACCTCCGGGCACCGCTCCCTCTGGGAGCAACCCGCGCAGTTCCACACCTTCATGACCGACACCGTGCTCAGCGGGACCAGCGACCCCTGACGGGTCCCGGTCCGCCACAGGTCGCAGGACGTTCGACCCTGCCCGGACCGTCCTGCGCGCCGGACGCTCGGCCAATGACACCGGTCCGCACCCGAGCGTTCACCCCAGCCAACGCCGCCGCCGCGGCGAACGGCCCCGCCAACCGGCTCCTGATCCCGTTGCTCCACAGCACAGCCGGTGGGCGGCTCGGGCGCCGCCTGGCCACCGTCGAGTACGTGGGCCGCCGTACCGGGCAGGACCACCAGCTCGTCGCGACGTACGCCACCGACGGGCCGACCGTGCGCATCACGGTCGGCATGGCAGAGCACAAGACGTGGTGGCGCAACTTCGAAACCCCCCGTCCACTCCGGCTCCGGCTGGCCGGCGTCGACCACGACGCAGTCGCCCACGTCGTGCGCGAGGGCGACCACGTGACCGTCGTCGCCGAGCTGACGCCACCCGCGGATCTCCCGGCACGCACGGACCCGGCCGACCATGAGCGTTCTGCATGACCACCGCCATCCGTTGGGGCCTGGTCGCTGTGCTCGTGGGCCACGGCCTCCTCCACGTCCTCGGTGCCGCCAAGGGCTTCGGCTGGTCACCGGTCGTCCAGCTCGAGGCACCCATCGGACCCCGGGCCGGTGCGCTGTGGCTGGTCGCGGCGATGCTCGTCCTCATCTGCGCGGGCCTCCTCGCGGCCCGCGCGCCGACGTGGTGGTGGGCCGTCGCACTCGTCGGTGCCGCTGTGTCCCAGGTGGCCATCGCCACCTCGTGGAGCGACGCGAAGGCCGGCACCGTCGTCAACGTCGTGCTCGTCGTAGCGGCCGCGTACGCATTCGTCTCCGTCGGACCGAACAGCTTCCACGCCCAGTGGAGGGACCAGTCGGCCAGGGCCCTGGCAGCGACCGACCCCGCGCCGGCCATCGTGACCGATGCGGACCTCTTCGCCCTCCCAGGGCCGGTCGCCGCCTACGTTCGCCACTCGGGAGCCGTCGGACAGCCGCGCGTGACCAGCCTCGAGGCGACCTTCCACGGCCGCATCCGTAGCGGTCGCACCCAGGCATGGATGCCGTTCACGGGGCGGCAGGTCAACACGTACGGGCCGAGGCCACAGCGGCTGTTTGTCATGGATGCGACCCGGTTCGGGCTACCGGTCACGGTCCTGCACCAGTTCGCCGACGCGACGGCCACCATGCGCGCCAAGATCCTGTCCCTGGTCCCCGTCGTCGACGCCGCCGGGCCGGAGATGAACCGCGGCGAGACGGTCACCGTATTCAACGACCTTGTCGTCCTCGCCCCCGGCGCGATCCCCGACGCCCCCATCGAGTGGGCAGCCATCGACGCCACCCACGTCCGCGGCGTCTACACCGACGCCGACGAGAGCGTGAGCGCGGTGCTGACCTTCGATGCCGACCACGACCTCGTCGACTTCGTCTCGACGGACCGGTCACGCGCGTCATCCGACGGCAGATCCTTCACGGCACAGCGATGGTCGACCCCGCTCTCGGCACATCAGGACCGTGGCGGCCGACGCGTGCTCGCCGTCGGCGAAGGACGCTGGGCCGCACCGCAGCCGGAGGGGTCCTTCGCCTACATCGAGTTCCATCTCGACGACATCGCCTACAACGTCCGCAGCCCCGACGCCGTCGAAGCCACGGCCGAGCCCCTCCACCCGACGCGCGCCCAGGCCGCACCGTGACCGGGCTCGTGCGCGACCTTCATCGGTACGGATCAGGGCTCAGGCGACCCCGAGCGCCGACTTCACCGGGTCGAGCGCGAAGTAGAGCACGAACAGGGCCGACGTCCCCCACATCAGGGGGTGCACCGCCCGGGCCCTGCCGCAGGCGATCTTGAGCACGACGAAGGCGACGAACCCGGCGCCGATGCCGGCGGTGATGGAGTACGTGAACGGCATCAGCACGATCGTGAGGAACGCCGGCAGGGCGATCTCGAAGTCATCCCAGTCGATCCCCTTCACCTGGGTCATCATCAGGAACCCGACGACGACGAGGGCCGGCGTGGCCGCCTCGTAGGGGACGACGGCCACGAGGGGCGCCGCGAACGTCGCCAGCAGGAACAGCACCCCGGTGACGACGCTCGCGAGCCCGGTGCGCGCGCCCTCCCCCACCCCGGTCGCCGACTCGATGTAGCTGGTGTTGCTCGACACAGACGCGGCACCGCCCGCCGCCGCGGCGAGGGAGTCGACGACGAGGATGCGCCGCGTGCCGGGCGGGTTGCCGTCCTCGTCGAGCAAGCCGGCCTCGGCGCCGATCGCCACCATCGTGCCCATGGTGTCGAAGAAGTCCGCGAGCATCAGCGTGAAGACGAGCAGCGCGACGCTCACCACGCCGATCGCGGAGAACGAGCCGAGCAGGCTGAACTGGCCCAGCAGCGAGAAGTCCGGGACGTCGACGACGTGGTCCGGAACCGCGGGTACGTTCAGGGCCCACGCGGTGGGGTCGCGCACCTCGCCGTCGGGCCCGGTCTGCGCGCCGAGGCCGAGCACGCTCTCGACGACCACCGCCAGCGCCGTCGCGACGACGATACCGACGAGGATCGCGCCCTTCATCCGCAGCGCCGTCATCACGACGATGAGCAGCAGTCCGACGACGAAGACGAGCGTGGGCCAGCCGGTGAGGAACCCGCCGACGCCGAGCTCCAACGGGGTGCCCGTCCCACGGCGCACGAAACCGGCGTCCACGAGGCCGATGATGGTGATGAACAGTCCGATCCCGACGCTGATCGCGGTCTTCAGCTGTGCCGGGACCGCCCGGAACACCGCCTCGCGGAACCCGGTCAGCACGAGGGCGAGGATGATGAGACCCTCGAGCACGACGAGGCCCATCGCGTCCGCCCAGGTCATCTCCGGCAGCCCGGCGATCCCGAAGGCGACGAAGGCGTTGAGCCCCAGCCCAGCCGCGAGCGCGAGTGGGTAGTTGGCGACAACGCCCATCGTGATCGTCAGCACGCCCGCGACCAGCGCCGTCCCGGCTGCCACGGCGGCGAGGTCGGGGGCGTCGCCGCCGCCGAGGAAGGCGCCCGTGCCATCCGGCGACGTCCCGATGATGAGCGGGTTGAGCACGACGATGTAGGCCATCGTGAAGAACGTGGCGAACCCGCCGCGGACCTCGCGGCCGACCGTCGAGCCGCGCTCGGCGATGCGGAACCAGCGGTCGAGGGCGCCGGTGCGGGCCGGTGGGGCGGGGGCGCTCATGGCTGACCTCGCTTGCGTGGCGGCGGGTGGCGGGACGACCGCGGCGCTGCGGCGCGGGCGCATCCTGCCATGCGGGCACCGCGGCTAGGCTCGCGGCGTGCGCGTCTACCTGCGGCCCGAGGAGCGGCGGCCGGATCCCGCGCCGCTCGCCACGGACGACCGGCGCGCGGTGCTCGTCGGGACCGCCGTCTGGGCCGCTCTCCTGGGGGTCGCGCTGCTGGGCCGCGACCGGCTCGTCGCCGACGACCGCGGCTGGTGGCTGTGGGTCTGCGTGGCCGGCATCGCGCTGGGCCTGCTCGGCCTGTCGTACCTGCACCACCGCACCGTGCGCGGCGACCCGCCGCGCTGACGCCTCGGCCTGACGTCTCAGCGGGGGCCGAACGCGTCCTCGACCAGGAGCCTGCCCGCCGCCGCCGGGTGTGCCAGCGCCGCCTCGACCTGACCGCGGGCGTCCCACCGGCCCACTGCCTGCGCGAGGCCCCGCGCGAGGGCCGCGGCCGGCACGTCACCCGTCGCGCCAGTGGCCGCGACGTGCACCTGCGCCGCCGTCCCGTCGCCGTCGACCCACCAGCCGACGCCGACGCCGTCCACCTCGAGGACGTCGTGGCGCCACCAGTGCCGGGGCGCCGACGGCAGCAGGTCACGTGCCGCTGCCGGCACCTCCTGCCGCACCCCGCCGCCGGCGACGAGGCCCTCGGCCACCTCGCCGGCGAGGTCGAGGTCGAGCACGTCGGCGAGGGTGACGGCGTCGTCGGTCGGCGCGACGACGAGCCCGCCGAGGTCGTCGCGCTGCGCCCACATCGGGGCGTCGGCCACGACGACGCGGTCGGCCGGCAGGACGACGACGGCACCGGCCGCGGTGACGCAGCGCAGCCGGGACGGCAGGTCGACGTCCGTCGGTGCAGCGGCCGCCAGGGCGCGCCAGACCGCGAGCACGGCGGGCAGCGGGGCGTCGCGACCGGCGTCCGCGGTCGCCGCGAGGGCGGCGGACCAGCCGTCGGTGTCGAGGTCCTCCCAGCCCCGGACCAGGCCCAGCGCGGCGCGCACCGGGGCGGGCAGCGCCGAGACCCAGGCGGGGGCCGCCGGCAGCACGGCGGACACGTCGGTCGCCTCCGGGTCCGCGCACCCGGCGAGCGCCAGGCGCGCCCGGAGCCAGCCGGCCACGGGTCCGGGCACGTCCCGCGCGGGGCCGGCACCGGGGGGCGGCACCACCCGGACCGGGTCGACGAGCGCGGCCCGGGTGCCGGCGTCGGCCGCGAGCGCGGACACGACCTGCGGCCACGCGTCGTCGCGGACGACGTCGAGCCCGGCGACCGATGCCACCTCCGCGGCGGTGCCCGGTGCGTGGTCGCGGGCCCACACCCGGGCCGCGGGGTCGTCCCGCAGCGCGTCGGGCAGGTCGTCGAGGTCCACGTCCCGCGCCACCGTCGCGGCCGGCGCCCCGGCCACCCCAACCGCAGCGAGCGTCGCGGCCGGCCAGCGCTCGGCGACAGCCGCGGCGAGCACCCCCACCTCGTCGGGGTCCAGGACCTGCTCGGCGAGGGACCCGGGCAGCACCAGCGCGCCGGCCGGTGCGGGGCGGCCCTCGTCGTCGAGCAGCGGCAGGTCCGCGAGCCAGGGCACGTCCGCCGCGGTCAGGGACCCGGCGCAGGCCGCGACGACGTGCAGGACAGCGTCGACGAGCGCCTCGTCGACGGCACCGCCGGCGTCGGCCGCGTCGGCCAGGTCCTCGACCAGGGCGCGGCAGGCGGCGTCCTCGAGCAGCTCGCGGGGTCCCGCCGTGCGCGCCCCGAGCCGCTCCAGCAGCGGGTGGGTGGCGGCGGGGTGCACCAGCCGCAGCCCGGCCGCGCCCAGCGCGGCCAGCGTCGCCGGCGGCAGGGCGTCGAGACCCGGCCCGGGCAGCAGCAGACCCCGCACGCCGCGCACCACACGGCCGTCGGCCAGCGGGACGGGCAGGGCCGCGAGCGCCTCGGCCTCGGCGGCGTCCCGTAGCCCGCTGAGCCCGGAGTAGCGGTCGCGCCACCGCCCCGGGTCGGTGTCGGCGGGCAGCGCGTCGACGACGTCGGCGAGGTCGGTCTCGGCGACGCCGAGGGTGCGCAGCGCCGCGCGGTCCCGCGGCGGGACGGCGACGAGGCCCGCCAGCACGGGCGCCAGGACGGCCAGCGCTTCGGCGTCGCCGCCCGCAGCGCCGGCCAGTGCGACGGCGTCGCGGGGGCGCACCGGCGGCCCGGCCTCGACCGTGCGCAGGACGCGGGCGGCAGGCAGCCGGGCGAGCACGCGCTCGCGCAGGGCGGCGTCGACCTCGCCGGCCGGCAGGCCGGTCGGGACCAGCGGGAGCACGTCGGCGCCGGTCGCCGCCCGCTGCTCGAGCAGGTCGGCGTACGCCGCCGCGGCCGCGTCGAGCAGGGCGTCGGTGACCGGGCCCGGTGCGACCCGGCGCCGGTCGGGGCCGAGCGGGAACGTCGCGACGAGCAGCGCCGGCCAGGGCAGCGGGTCGTCCGTCGGCGTCGGGGCGTGGACGACGGCCGGTACGCCGGCGGGCAGGCCGCCGCCGTCGGAGGCGCCGGTGCGAGGCAGTGCCCACGTCAGCGACCAGCCGGTGCGTTCCCGCTCCTCGGTGGGCCGCCCGGCCAGCGCCGCCGCGTCCAGCCGGCCGGAGCGGTGCAGCAGCGCCCAGCGCTCCGCCGCGTCCGCGGCGCGCCGCGGCGGCCGGCCCGGCACCTCGACGACGACCTCGGCCAGGCCCGGCAGCGCGAGCAGCAGCGCGTCGTCCACCCGGTCGAGCAGGCCGTGGGCCAGGTCGGCGGCGGCGTCGTCGCGCAGCGGCAGTAGCACGGCCGTGTCGTAGCCTTGCGGCGCGCTCCCGGAGGCCGGGAACGGCAGCCGCAGCACCGGCACGTGGCCACCGCGCCGGGCGGCCTCCGCGGCCAGGCCGGGCGACGCGGTCGCGGCCTCGCGGACGTGCTCGACGGTCTCCTCCCGCGAGAAGCGCACCCCGCCGGAACGGGTGAGCAGGGCGGGCGCGTCGCTGACGGCGAGCACGGCGGCGAAACCGACACCGAAGCGCCCGACCGTCCGGCCCGTGTCCCGCTTCGCCGAGGCGCGCAGCGAGGCGAGGGCCCGCACCCCCTCGACGTCCAGCGGGGCCCCCGTGCTCGCCGCCACGAGCACCCCGGCGCCGCCGTCCGGTGCGGGCTCCGCGGTCCACGGACCGCCCGCCCCGCCGGTGTCGTCGCCCCCGACGAGCCGCAGCAGCAGCCGGCCGGGCACCCCGGCGCGAGCGGCGGCGTCAGCCGCGTTCTGGGCGAGCTCGACGACGAGGCGGTCGCGGTACCCACCGTGGACGAGGTCCTCCTCGGCGTTCGCGTCCTCGCGGAAGCGGTCCGGGGACGCGGCCCAGGCGGCGAGCACATGGTGGCGCACCTCCGCCGTGGCAAACGGGTCCGCGGGCCCGGTGGCGCCGTCGCCCGGTGCCGGGCGTCCTCGGGCGCTCACGCCGCGCGACCCACGCCCGTGTCAGCGCTCGACGAGGTCGTAGCCGGTCTCGTCGAGCACCGGGTCCGGCAGCGTCTCGCCCTCGACGGTGACGTCGGTCTCGGAGTGCGCGCCGCAGCCGAAGTCGGCGGCGACCGCGCGCCCGTCGGCGGGGCTCCACTCGTTGGCACACACGCCGAGCGCCTGGCGCAGCGACCCGGCCAGGAGCACCCAGAAGCCGCACGTGAAGCACGGGGCGCTCGCGGACCGGGCCTCCTCGGAGCCGGCCCCCCGCTCCGCGAGCCACCGCGTGGCAGCCTCGTCGCGACCCTGCGGTGAGAGCACGCGGGCGCGCCCGAGGCCGAGCTCCCAGAGCGCGACGGCGTCGGCGTCGGCGTCGTCCGTCGCGGTGTAGCCCGGCTCCAGCCGCTCGTCGTCCGCGGTATACGGCAGCCTGTCGGCGGCGTGGACGTCCCCGGGCCGCAGCCGCTGCGACCACGGCAGCCACTCCGGCGCGACGAGCGCGTCGTCCCCGGGCAGCAGCACGGCCTCGTCGACCGTCGCGTGCCGGGCGCGAGGCGCCCGGGCGAGCGTCACCGACCACACCCAGCCGCGGTACCCCTTGGCCGCGGAGGCGAACCGGTGCGCCACGAGGCGGTCGCCCTCGCTTGTGACGCCCAGGTGCTCCCCGACCGCGTCCATGCCGCCCCCGGCCTCGGCGGCTGCCGCCGCAGCGAGGTCGACGGCGGCGGCGCAGACCGCGTCGGGCGCCCGGCGGCTGCGCGTGCGGGTGGCGGGCGGCATCAGGCGTCCATGTCGTCGGCGACCCCGCGCAGCAGCTGCGCGACCTTCGCGCTGGCCTGGCGCTCGGGGTAGCGGCCACGGCGCAGCTGCGTCGAGACGCCCTCGAGCAGCTTGATCAGGTCCTCGACGATGGCGACCATGTCGTCCGGCGCCTTGCGGTGCGCCGCGGTGACCGAGTGCCCGGCGTCCAGCACCTTCGCCGAGAGGGCCTGACGCCCCCGCCTGCCGTCGGCGACGCCGAACTCCATCCGCGTGCCCGGCTTGACGGTCGTGGTGCCGGCCGGCAGCGCCGAGACGTGCAGGAAGACCTCCTCCCCGTCGTCGGCCGCCAGGAAGCCGAAGCCCCGCTCGGCGTCGAACCACTTGACCTTGCCAGTGGGCACGGTGGACCTCGTCAGCTCTCGTCAGGACATCGGGGTGCGGCGCGGCGCGCCACGTCACAGGCTAGCGGGGCGGTTGCCGCTCAGCGGTGGGCGGCAGGGTCGGGCAGCAGCTCGTTCAGCGAGCCGGACCGGAATCCGCGCGGGTCGACCTCGACGTCCGCGAAGCCCGCGGCGCGCAGCGCGGCGGCGACCGACTTCCCGGCCGGGGTACCGGGTGCGAGGTCCGCGACGAGCCCACGGTCGACGTCGAGCCGGGCCCGGTCGGCTCCGAGGTCGCGCACGCGCAGGTCCCGCGTGCTCAGACCGGCGGCGGCGAGCGCGTCCCGCGCGCCCTGCTCGGCGCGGTCCACCCGTGCCAGGCCGGCACGTGTGATCCGCACGCCGTACGCGATCCGGCTCGACAGGCACGCGGCGGCGGGCTTGTCGTGCGTCGGCAGGCCCCAGCGCCGCGACGCCGCGCGGACCTGGGCCTTCGTGAGCCCGGCGTCCGCGAGCGGGGTCAGCGCACCCCGCTCGGCGGCGGCGCGGATCCCGGGACGGAACCCGGCGACGACGTCGTCGGCGTTGGTGCCGGTCGCCACGTGCGCGAGCCGGTGGGCGGCGGCCAGCGGCGCGAGCACGTCGAGGAGCTCGGCCTTGCAGTGGAAGCACCGGTCACCGGCGTTGGCCCGGTACCCGGGGCGGTCGATCTCGCGCGTCACCGGCGAGAGCAGCCGCACCCCGAGCGAGCCGGCCAGCTCCCGCGCGTCGTCCAGCTCCCCGTCGGCCAGCGAGCCGGAGACCCCGGTGGCCGCGGCGACCCGGTCGACGCCGAGCGCCCGCACGGCGGCGGCGAGCAGCAGCGCGGAGTCGGCGCCGCCGGAGAAGGCGACGAGCACCGAGTCGGCGCGGGCGAGGGCGTGCTCGAGGGCGGCCAGCCGGAGGTCGAGCACGTGCTCCTCGAGCCACGCGGCGAAGCCGGTGAGGTCGTCCGCGACGGTGTCGGCGCCCTCGGCCCACAGGTCCGACGCCGGGTGGGGGCCGGTCGCCACGGCCAGGCTGGGCACCGAGGCCGCCCGGGCGGCCCGGACGTCGCCGGGGTGGTCCCCTACGTAGGCGGTGCCACCGAGAGCGCGCAGCGCCACCCCCTTCGCCTCGGCGTACCGGCCGCCGACGACCTCGTCCACGAGGTCGACGAGTCCGGCCTCGCGGAGCACGCCGACCAGCGCCTCCGGGAGCTTGGCACTCACGACGACCGTGCGGCCGCCGGCGGCGCGGACGGCTCGGAGTGCGTCGGCGGCGCCGGGCAGCGCCGTCACCGGCGTCTCGCGGCGCGCGGCTTCGCTGTCGTGCCGCTGCCGGTACGCCGAGGCCAGGGTGGCGGCGTCGTGCCCGGGGGCGAGGCGCGCCAGGGTGACCTCCAGCGGCAGTCCCACGCAGGCGAACACGTCCGCCTCGGTGACGTCGGCGCCCGCGGCGGCCAGCGCCGCCCGCAGCGACCCGGTGATCCGTGCCCGCGAGTCCACCAGCGTCATGTCGAGGTCGAAGCCGACGACGGGGACGATGGGCACGGCCGCGAGGCAGGACGGACGGGTCACCCCCTCACGGTAGGGGGTCGGCAGCCGTGTCCCCCGTTCGGGCGACGCTGCCCCACTTGTCCACAAGGTTCAGTCAAGAGATCACCTAACGCGCTTGACTCATCACACTGCGCTTGTGACAGTGACACGGAGTCCTCTACTGCTGACAGTCGGTAATAGGGGTCCCTCCCCCATCGAGAGGAACGCCTTCCGTGTCGACAGCACGACTCGCCGCCCGGCTGCTGCGCAGTGGCCTCGTCGGCGTCACCGCGGCGGGGCTCGCCGCCAGCTCCCTCGTCGCGGCCGGCTCGGCGTCCGCCGCCGTCACCGAGCCGACGGTGCCCCTGAAGGCCGGCCGGTACGTGGTGATGCTCGTGGAGCCACCCGCGGCCACGTACGACGGCGGGCAGCCCGGACTCGCCGCGACCAGGCCGCAGAAGGGCGAGCAGCTCGACGCCGGCAGCACCTCGGTGAAGGAGTACCGCAGTCACCTGCGCCAGGAGCAGGAGGACGTCGCCGACCGGGTGGGGGCGCAGGAGGGCTACTCCTACACCGCCGTCGTCAACGGCTTCGCCGCCGACCTCAGCGCGGAGCAGGCTGCCCGACTCGCCGCCGACCGCGACGTGCTCTCCGTGGTGCCCGACGAGGCCCGCACCATCGACACGATCGACTCCCCGCGCTTCCTCGGCCTGACCGGCCGGGGCGGCACCTGGCGCGACCTCGGTGGCGCCCGCAAGGCCGGCACCGGCACGGTCGTCGGCATCATCGACACCGGCATCTGGCCCGAGAACCCCTCCTTCGCCGGCAGGCCCGTGCGGGGCCGCGGCGCGGGCGACGTCGGCAAGGCCTACCGCGACGGCGACGGCCGGATCGCGGTCACCAAGGCCGACGGCGACACCTTTACCGGCGCCTGCCAGACCGGCGAGCGGTGGAGCGGCGACCTGTGCAACGACAAGGTCGTCTCCGCGCGGTACTACGCCGACGGATACCTCTCCGAGGCCGACCGTGCCGCGATCCCCGCCACGGAGTTCATCTCGCCGCGGGACGGCAACGGCCACGGCAGCCACACCGCCGGCACCGCCGCCGGGAGGTTCGGCGTGGACGTGCGGATCGACGGCGGCGACTACGGGCGCGCCTCCGGCATGGCGCCGGCGGCCAAGATCGCGGTGTACAAGGTCTGCTGGGAGGCGGCCGCAGCGAGCTGCTACCCCTCGGACTCCGTGGCCGCGATCGACCAGGCCGTGCTCGACGGCGTCGACGTGCTGAACTACTCGATCTCCGGTTCCGCCACGGCGGTCGTCGACCCGGTCGAGCTGGCGTTCCTGTCCGCTGCGGCGGCCGGCGTCTTCGTCGCCACCTCGGCCGGCAACTCCGGGCCGGACGCCGCCACCGTGCAGCACGCGTCGCCCTGGGTCACCACCGTGGCCGCCAGCACCCACCGGCTCAGCGAGGGGACCGTCGTCCTCGGCGACGGCCGCCGCTACCTGGGCGCGTCGTCGATGCGAGCAGGGCTCCCCCAGCAGACCCCGGCCGTGCTCGCGAGCGCGTCAGGGGTCGCCACGGCGAACCGGGACTCCGCTCGCATGTGCTTCCCGGGTGCCCTCGACGCGGAGGCGGTCCGCGGCAGGGTCGTCGTCTGCGAGCGCGGCGCCGTCGCCCGGACGGCGAAGTCCGCGGAGGTCGCGCGAGCCGGCGGTGCCGGCATGATCCTGCTCAACACCGCACCGGACGGCCGCGACGCCGACCTCCACTCCGTGCCGACGGTGCACCTGCCGGACACGGACGCCGCCGACGTCACGGCCTATGTCGGCACGGCCGGCGCGACCGCGGCCCTGCTGCCCGGCGACCGGACCGGCGAGCCGTCGCCCGCCCTGCCGGCCGTGGCCGGGTTCTCCTCGCGCGGACCGTCGCGCGCCGTGGGGGGCGACGTGCTCAAGCCCGACATCAGCGCCCCCGGCAGGGACGTCTTCGCCGCGGTCGCACCCGGCCCTCGCGGTGGCCGGAACTTCGACTCCCTGTCCGGCACGTCGATGTCCGCACCGCACGTGGCGGGCCTCGCGACTCTCGTGCTCCAGGCCCACCCGACCTGGTCCCCGATGGCGGTGAAGTCGGCGATGATGACCACCGCGTACGACCTGAAGGCGGCCGACGGCTCCGCGAGCAGCGAGCTGTTCGACCAGGGTGCCGGCCACGTCGACCCGACCCGGTTCCTGCGACCCGGGCTGGTCTACGACTCGACCTGGCGGGACTGGCTGTCGTTCGTCGAGGGCACCGGCACCGCCCTCGGGATCGACGGCATCGACGCGAAGGACCCCTCCGACCTGAACCAGGCGTCGATCAGCGTCGGTCAGCTGGCAGGCAGCCAGACCGTGACGCGGCGGGTCACCGCCACCACCGCCGGGGTGTACGCGGCCGACGCCGACGTACCGGGCATGGACGTGACCGTGACGCCGCCGGTGCTCACGTTCACCCAGGCGGGGCAGACCAAGACCTTCGAGGTCACCCTGCGCCGCGACGACGCGGCGCTCGGCGAGTGGGCGCAGGGGCACCTGACGTGGTCCGGCAGCGGCACCACCGTCCGCAGCCCCGTCGCGGCGCGCCCGGTGGCCGTCGCGGCGCCCGGGGACGTCACCGGCACCGGCACGTCTGGCCGGCTCGGCTTCGCGGTGACACCCGGCACCAGCGCCCCCGTCGGCCTGACCGTCCGCGGGCTCGTCGCGGGCGACGTCCGGGAGGGGACGGTTGCAGTCGGCGAGGCGGACGTCGACAACAGCCCGGACAGCGTCCAGCACCGGGTGGACGTGCCTGCGGGCACCACGCTGGCCCGGTTCGACCTCGTCGCCGACGACCAGCGAGACGACCTCGGCCTGTTCGTGTTCGGTCCCAACGGGGGCCTCGCCGGCGAGAGCGCCACCGGGTCCGCGAACGAGCAGGTGGACCTGCTCGAGCCACCGCCCGGCGCGTACACGGTGATCGTCAACGGGTACGCCACGACCGACGGGCAGCCCGCCGACTACCGGCTGCGCTCGTTCTCGGTCGGCGACGACGCGGCCGGCAACGCGAGCGTCACTCCCGACCCGATCCGGGGCCGGCAGGGCCGAGCGGCCGAGGTCACGCTGGTTTGGCAGGGCCTGGCCGCCGGCGTCCCCCACCTCGGCTGGGTGGGCTACGAGGGCGCCGAGCAGCGCACGATCGTCGCGATCGAGCCGGGCGACGGCTCGTCCGCAGGCGCCGGCGGGACCGGTGCGGACGACGGCGCCGGCGCCAAGGGGTCGACGCCGACGCCCTCCGCCACGCCGACGAGCAAGGCCCGGGCGGACCTGCCGGTTCAGCGGGACGGCGCCGGGCGCGGCTAAGCCGCCGCGCGGCCCGGCAGGGACCCCGCCGTTCGTCAGCCGCCGAGCAGCCCGGCGGCCACCTCACGCATCTCGACCTTGCGCACCTTGCCGGTCACGGTCATCGGGAAGCCCTCGACGACGTGCACGTACTGCGGCACCTTGTAGTGCGCGAGGCTCCCGGCGCAGAAGTCCCGGACCGCCTCTGCCGTCAGGGGTTCGGCGTCCTCGCGCATCACGACCCACGCCATGAGCTCCTCGCCGTACCGTGCGTCGGGGACGCCGATCACCTGCACGTCAGCGACGTCCGGGTGGGTGTACAGGAACTCCTCGACCTCGCGCGGGTAGACGTTCTCCCCGCCGCGGATCACCATGTCCTTGATCCGGCCGACGATGCGTACGTAGCCGTCGGCGTCCATGGTCGCGAGGTCGCCGGTGTGCATCCAGCGGGCCCGGTCGATGGCAGCGGCGGTGCTGTCCTCGTCGTCCCAGTAGCCGAGCATCACGGTGTGGCCGCGGGTGCACAGCTCACCGGGCTCCCCCCGCGGCAGGGTGCGGCCCGTGGCGGGGTCGACGACCTTCGTCTCCAGGTGCGGCATCACGCGTCCCACTGTCTCGGTCCGCCGCGCGAGGTCGTCGTCCGCCCGGGTCATGGTCGACACCGGGGACGTCTCGGTCATGCCGTAGCTGATCGCCACCGCCGCCATGTGCATCCGGTCCACGACGCGCTTCATCACCTCGACCGGACACGGCGACCCGGCCATGATCCCGGTCCGCAGCGACGTCAGGTCGTAGGAGTCGAAGTCGGGGTGGTCGAGCTCGGCGATGAACATCGTCGGGACCCCATACAGCGACGTGCAGCGCTCCTCGGCGACCGCGGCGAGCGTGGCACCCGGCTCGAACGAGGGCGCAGGGATCACGATGCACGCACCGTGAGTGGTCGCCCCCAGGTTCCCCATCACCATGCCGAAGCAGTGGTAGAAGGGCACCGGGATCGCGACCCGGTCGGTCGGGGAGTACCCGACCATCTCGCCGACGAAGAAGCCGTTGTTGAGGATGTTGTGGTGGGACAGCGTCGCGCCCTTCGGGAAGCCCGTGGTGCCCGACGTGTACTGGATGTTGACCGGGTCGTCGAACGCCAGGGTCGCCATCCGCTCGTCGAGGGCGTGGTGGTCGCAGCGCGCCCCGGTGGCCACGAGGTCGCGCCAGGAGTCCTCCCCGATCAGGACGACGTCGGTGAGGGCGGGGCAGTCCGCCCGCACGCGCTCGACCATCGCGGCGTACTCGGACCCCTTGTGCCGCACCGCGGACACGAGTGTGCGCAGCCCCGACTGCCGCAGCACGAACGTCAGCTCGTGCTCCCGGTAGGCCGGGTTCACGTTGACGAGGACGGCGCCGATCTTCGCGGTGGCGTACTGCACGAGCACCCACTCCGCGCAGCTCGGCGCCCAGATGCCGACCCGGTCCCCGGGCTCGATCCCCCGTGCCATCAGGCCGAGCGCCACCTCGTCGACCTCGACGTCCAGCTCGGAGTAGGTCCACCGGCGGGACGTCGCGCAGTCCACGAGCGCCTCGCGGTCCCCGTGCGCGGCGACGGTGCGCTCGAAGTTCTCGCCGATGGTCTGCCCCAGCAGCGGGACGTCGCTCGTCCCGGACGCGTACGACAGCGGCGGCTTGGTGAGCACGGTGAGCCTCCCGGCGACGACGACGCGGACGTCTCCATCCTGGCCCGCCGCCGGGGACGCGTCACCCCCGCCCCGGCTGTCGGGCGCGCCGACCGCCGTCGCGCGGCTGTGCGGCCCCGCGGCCCCGCGGCTGTGCGGCCCCGCGGCTCAGGCCACGGTGCGGTACCGCAGGTAGGTCGTGCCGGCCGCGAACCGGCGCTCCTCCAGCAGCTCGAGGCGCAGGCGCAGTCCGGGGGGGAACATCGGCGTTCCGCCGCCGACGACGACGGGCACCACGAGGACCCGGCACTCGTCGACGAGACCCGCACGCAGGGCGTGGGCCGCGAGCTCGGGGCCGCCCACTGCGAGGTCGTCGCGCGAACCGGTCTTGAGGCGGCGGACCGCCTCCGGGTCGAGCTCGCGCTCGATCCGGGTCCGGCGGGTCGGGGCGGCCTGCAGGCTGGTGGAGTACACGACCTTCTCGGCCCGCTGCCACAGCTCCGCGAACTCACGCATGACCGGCGTGGTCTGAGCGAGGCCGGGGTCGGTCTCCCAGGCGCTCATCAGCTCGTAGGTCCGGCGCCCCAGGAGGTGGGTGCCGGTGGAGCGTTCGAGGTCGTTGACGAAGGCGTGGACCTCCTCGTCGGGCGCGGCCCACGAGAAGTCGCCGTCCGCGTCGGCGACGTAGCCGTCCAGGGATGCCAGGTAGGAGTACGTCAGCTTCGCCATGGTTCTCCTTCGGCCGCACTCGGTGCCGGCAGCCCGCAGCCTGCCACGCGTCGTCCCCGTGCAGCGCCACCACGGGAGCGCCGTCCGCGGCAGCGCGCGGGAGGTTCCGGGGAGGATCACGCCAGCACCCGGTTGGCACGGGGGTCCCCGGTGCCAACCCGGTTGGCACAGGGGCGCCCTGTGCCAGTCCGAGCGAGGTGAGATTCAGGCGCGGCGCAGCGCCGGCAGGTCGGCGGCGACCTGCTCCAGCACGGCCTCGCTGCCGGCGTACACGCCGTCGGGCCGCGGCCAGTGCGTCACGACGTCGGTGAACCCCAGCCCGGTGGCCCGCCCGACGACGTCCGCGAAGTGGCCCCGCGACGACAGCGCGTAGGTGGCGGAGTCCACCGACAGGTAGCGCCGGTCCGGCCCCGACCCCTGCTCGGCGCAGACCTCGTCGAACCGGCGCACCAGGGCTGCGACGCCGTCCCACCACGTGTCCGCGTCGCCCTCGGCGCCCGTGGTGGCCCAGCCCTGGCCCCACCGGGCGGCGACCGCCATCGCCCGGGGGCCGTTGGCGGCCACCACGAACGGCAGCCGGGGGGTCTGCACGCCGCCGGGCAGCATCCGCGCGTCGCGGGCGACGAAGAACGAGCCGTCGAAGGTCGTCACGGGCTGTCGCAGCAGCCGGTCGAGCAGGTCGACGAACTCGCTCAGGCGGTCCACGCGCTGCCGGGGCGACAGCACCTCGTCACCGAGCACGGTCGCGTCGAACCCCGTGCCGCCCGCCCCGACGCCGAGCGTGATCCGGCCGGCGGAGACGTCGTCCAGCGTCATCAGGTCCTTCGCGAACGGGACGGGGTGCCGGTAGTTCGGCGACGCCACCCATGTGCCGAGCCCGATGGACGACGTCACGGTGGCGGCGGCGACCAGGGTGGGCACGGTGGCGAACCACGGTCCGTCGGCGAGGCTCCGCCAGGCGAGGTGGTCGTAGGTCCACGCGTGGTCGAAGCCGTACTCCTCGGCGCGACGCCACCGTCCGGCCGCCTCGGCCCACCGGTGCTCAGGCAGCAGCACGATCCCGATCCTCGGCACCCGGCGAGGCTAGCGGCGGCCCGCCCGCGGGTCCGGCGCGGACGCGACCCCGGCGCACGCGGCGTACCGTGGTGCGGATGCCCACCCGCCGCGGGACGACCCCCCGCAGCCTCGCCGACGACCTGCGCGCCCGGGACGACGACGCGCTCGTCGCGCTGCTGCGCGCCCGGCCGGACCTCGCGACCCCGCCACCGTCCGGCAGCGCGACCCTGGCCGCGCGGGCCACCACGCGGATCAGCGTGCAGCGCGCCCTGGACGCCCTCGACACGCCCACCCTGCAGGTCGCCGAGGCCCTCGCCGCCCTCGACACGACGACGAGCCGCACCGCCCTCGCGACCGCATGCGGCGCCCGAGTCGACGCCCAGCTGGAGACGCTGCGCGAGCGCGCCCTGGTCTGGGGTCCCGACCGCGCGGTGCACCTGGTGCGCACCGCCGTCGACGTGCTCGGCCCGCACCCCGCCCGCCTCGGCCCACCGATGGTCGACGTGCTCGGCACCGGCTCACCGGCGCGCGTCGCCGGGCTCGCCGACGACCTCGGGCTGCCCCACCGCGGCGACCCCGCAGCCACGCTCGCGCACGTCGCCGCGCACCTCGCGGACCCCGACGCGACCGCGGCGCTGCTCGAGCGCGCGCCGGAGGGCGCCTCCGCGGTGCTGCGACGCCTCGCCGACGACGGCCCGGTCGGGTCGGTGCAGGACGCCGAGCGCGAGGTCCGCGCCGCCACCGCCACCTCGCCCGTGGGCTGGCTGCTCGCGCACGGGCTGATCGTCGCCGCCGGCCCTGGCCGGGTGGTGCTCCCGCGCGAGGTCGGCCGCGGCCTGCGCCGCGGCCGGGTGCTGACCCACCTCGACGTCGACCCACCGCCCCTGGCCACCCGGGCACACCCCGACCGTCTCGTCACCGGGACAGCCGCCGGGGCCGCGGCGGACGCCGTCCGGCTCGTCGGCGAGCTCGCCGAGCTGTGGGGACGCAGCCCCGCGGGCGTGCTCCGCTCCGGCGGACTGCCCGTGCGCGACCTCAAGCGCGTCGGGGACGCCCTCGACGTCGACCCGGTCGTCGCGGCTCGGGTGGTGGAGCTGGCGCACCTCAGCGGCCTCGTGGCCGAGGACGGTGCGGCCGACACCGCCTTCGCGCCGACCCCGGCCTACGACGCCTGGGCTGCCGGCGACGTCGCGACCCGCTGGTCGACGCTCGCCTCTGCCTGGCTGGTCACGACGCGGGTTCCCGGCCTCGTCGGCGCGCGGGACTCCCGGGACGCCGCCCACCCGGCGCTGTCCCGCGACCTCGACCGCACCGCCGCACCCGCCGTGCGCCGCGCCGTCCTCGACGAGCTCGCCGCCCTCGAGCCGGGGACGTCGGCGGACGCCGAGTCCCTGGCGGCGCGGTGGGACTGGCGCTTCCCGCGGCGCACCGGCCGTCTCGCCCGCTCGCTGGTCGGCTGGGCGCTCGCCGAGGCCGCCTGGCTGGGGGTCACCGGAGCCGGTGCCCTGTCCGAGCCGGGCCGTGGCCTGATCGCCGGTGACGTCGACGCAGCCCGTGCCGCACTGGTGGCCGCACTGCCCGAGCCCGTGGAGCAGGTGCTGCTGCAAGCCGACCTCACCGCTGTCGCCCCGGGGCCGCTGGTGCCCCACGTGGCCGCCGAGATGGCCCTTGCGGCGGACGTCGACTCGCGCGGCGGGGCGACCGTCTACCGGTTCTCGCCGGGGTCGGTGCGACGCGCCCTGGACGCGGGCCGCACCGCCGAGGAGCTGCTGTCGTTCCTGGCCGAGCACTCGCGGACCCCGGTCCCGCAGCCGCTGGACTACCTCGTCAACGACACGGCCCGGCGCCATGGCCGGACCCGGGTCGGTGCCGCCGCTTCGTACCTGCGCACCGAGGACCCGACCGTGCTGGGCGAGCTGCTCGCGGACCCCCGTACGGCGGTGCTGCGGCTGCGCCGGCTCGCCCCGACGGTGCTGGCGTCGCAGGCGGACCCGACGACGGTGCTGGACGTGCTGCGCGACCTCGGCCTCGCTCCCGCGGCGGAGGGACCGGACGGCGACGTGCTCGTCCACCGCGCGGGCAGCCAGCGCACGCCGGTCCGGCGCGCCCCCCGTCCGGTCGGAACCGACGCCGCGACCGTCGACGTCGCCGAGGCGGCGGTGCGGGTGCTGCGGGCCGCCGACAGGTCCACCGAAGGGCGTGGCGGCCTCGGCGACGGAGCCGACGGAGCCGACGGGCCGAGCGTTCCCGCGATGGACCCCGCCGCGAGCCTCGCCCTGCTGCGGGAGGCCGCGGCCGGCCGCGCGAGGGTCTGGGTCGGCGTCGTCGACCCCGGGGGCCGGGCCCGTCGCCGGCTGGTGGAGCCCCTCGGCATCGAGGGGGGCCGGATCTCCGTCTACGACCACTCGGTGGACGAGGTGCGCACGCTGTCGGTGCACCGCGTAGTGGGCGTCGTCGCCGCCGAGGCGCTGTAGTTTGCTGCGGCAGCCGCGGCGCGGCGACGGCACCGTCGGGAGGGGAGGGCAGCGATGAGCGAGACACCCCGGGACCAGGGCGCCGGCGACGAGCCGGTCGCAGCGGGCAACGAGGCACGGGACGACCGGCCCGAGGCCGACGCCGGCCGCGGACCGGACCCGTACCCGTGGGGACCTCCCAGCGGGCCGGCGCCCTCGGAACCGGCCGACCGCACGCACAGCGAGGTACCGCCCCGCGAGTACGAGCCGCCCCGTGGGTACGAGCCGCCACGCGGCTCCAGCCAGGCGCAACAGCTGCCACCCGGCTACGGCCCACCGCCGCCCGGCTACGGGCAGGCGCAACAGCTGCCGCCGGGCTACGGCCCACCACCCGGCTACGGTCCAGCGTCGCCGGGCGGCGCGCCGCCCGGCTACGGCCCACCCCCGCCCGGCTACAGGCCGCCCCCCGGGTCCGGGCCACCGGCCGCCCCGACCCCGGCGTCGACCGTCGTGCTGCTCGCGGTGTCCGTGCTCGCCGTCCTGTCGTTCGTGCTCCTCCTGCCCGGGATCGCACCACTGGTGATCTCGGTCGTCGCGCTGAACCGCAGCCGCACCGACCCCCAGGGCGCCCGCCGCCTCACCCGGATCGGCTGGATCGTGCTGGCGGCCGGCGTCGCCGTCCTCGTGCTCGCGGCGGTGGCCCTGTTCGCGTCCGTGCTGCTGATCGACCCCACCAGCACGGTCTACGTGCCGTGAGCGAGCCCCCCGGGAAGCAGCGCGGCGGACGGCTGGTTGGCGACAGGGACCCCGACGCACCGAGAGGACCCGCGTGAGCGACGGACCGCTGATCGTCCAGAGCGACAAGACCCTGCTGCTGGAGGTCGACCACCCCGAGGCCGGGGCGTGCCGGCGCGCGATCGCGCCGTTCGCCGAGCTGGAGCGCGCGCCCGAGCACGTGCACACGTACCGCCTCACGCCACTGGGGCTGTGGAACGCCCGCGCCGCGGGGCACGACGCCGAGCAGGTCGTCGACGTGCTGCTGGAGCACTCTCGCTACCCCGTGCCGCACGCGCTGCTCGTCGACGTGGCCGAGACGATGTCGCGCTTCGGGCGACTCCGGCTCGAGAAGCACCCGGTGCACGGCCTGGTGCTGCACGCGGTCGACCGTCCGGTGCTCGAGGAGGTGCTGCGCAGCAAGAAGGTCGCACCCCTCGTCGGTGACCGGGTCGAGGACGACACGGTCGCCGTGCACCCCAGCGAGCGGGGCCACCTGAAGCAGGTGCTGCTGAAGCTGGGCTGGCCGGCGGAGGACCTCGCCGGCTACGTGGACGGCGAGGCCCACCCGATCGACCTCGACGAGACCGGTTGGTCGATGCGGCCCTACCAGTCCGAGGCCGTCGAGGGCTTCTGGCACGGCGGCTCCGGTGTCGTCGTCCTGCCCTGCGGCGCGGGCAAGACCATCGTCGGCGCCGGCGCGATGGCCCGGGCGCGCTCGACGACCCTGATCCTCGTCACGAACACGGTCGCGGCGCGGCAGTGGAAGGACGAGCTGGTGCGGCGCACGTCGCTCACCGAGGACGAGATCGGCGAGTACTCCGGCACACGGAAGGAGATCCGGCCGGTCACGATCGCGACGTACCAGGTGCTCACCACGCGCCGGAAGGGCGTCTACACCCACCTCGAGCTGTTCGACGCCCGCGACTGGGGCCTCGTGGTCTACGACGAGGTGCACCTGCTGCCCGCCCCGGTGTTCCGGATGACCGCCGACCTGCAGGCACGGCGGCGGCTCGGCCTGACCGCGACCCTCGTGCGCGAGGACGGCCGCGAGGGCGAGGTCTTCTCCCTGATCGGCCCCAAGCGGTACGACGCGCCGTGGAAGGACATCGAGAGCCAGGGCTACATCGCGCCCGCGGACTGCGTCGAGGTGCGGGTCACCCTCCCCGACGCCGAGCGGCTGGTCTACGCGACCGCCGAGCCGGAGGAGAAGTACCGGCTCTGCGCCACGTCGGCGTCCAAGACGCGGGTGATCGAGCAGCTGGTGCGCCACCACGCCGGCGAGCAGACCCTGGTGATCGGGCAGTACATCGACCAGCTCGACGACCTCGGCGACCGGCTCGACGCGCCCGTCGTCAAAGGCGACACCACGGTGAAGGAGCGGCAGCGGCTGTTCGCCGCGTTCCGTGCCGGCGAGGTCCCGGTGCTCGTGGTGAGCAAGGTCGCGAACTTCTCCGTCGACCTGCCCGAGGCCAGCGTCGCCGTCCAGGTCTCCGGGTCGTTCGGGTCGCGTCAGGAGGAGGCGCAGCGCCTCGGCCGGCTGCTCCGTCCCAAGGGAGACGGCCGCTCGGCCCGCTTCTACGCCGTCGTCGCCCGCGACACCCTCGACCAGGACTTCGCCGCCCACCGGCAGCGGTTCCTCGCCGAGCAGGGGTACGCCTACCGCATCCTCGACGCCGAGGACGTCCCGACGGGCGCCGAGGGCGCTCCCGACGCGTGATCCGCCCGGACGTCGTGCCGCCGCCGGCATGCGCCGCCGGGACCGGACCGGTTGACTGGCGGCCGTGACCCCCTCCCGACCCGACACCCTCGTGCTGGACGTCGACGGCACCCTGCTCGACTCCACCTACCACCACGCGGTCGCCTGGCACCGCGCCTTCCACGCCCACGACGTCCGAGTGGCGATGTGGCAGACGCACCGGGCGATCGGCCTCGGCGGCGACCGGCTCGTCTCGCGCGTCGCCGGTGAGGAGGTCGAGCGCCGGCTCGGGGACGCCCTGCGCGACCGCTGGTCCACCGAGTACGAGCGCCTGCTGCCCGAGGTCGAGCCCGTGGACGGTGCCGGTGACCTCGTGCGGGAGCTGCACGAGCGCGGCTGGCGCGTCTCCGTCGCGAGCTCGGGCACCCGCGATAACGCGCGCAGCTCCCTCGACCGGGTGGGCATCGCGGACCTCGTCTCCGGCCTGGCGGTGACGAAGGACGTGGACGGGTCGAAACCCGCGCCGGACGTGCTGCACGCGGCGCTGACCGAGGCGGGCGGCCGCCGGGGGCTGCTCGTCGGGGACTCGGTCTACGACGGCCAGGCCGCCCAGAACGCCGACTGGCCGTGGATCGGGGTGCTGACGGGTGGGTTCTCCACCGACGAGCTCACCGAGGCCGGGGCGTGCCTGGTCGTGGATGGCATCGGCGACCTCTCGCGCCACCTCGACGACGACCTGCTGCGCCCGGGCACGGCGACCGGCTGAGGCAGCGGTCCGGCCACCCCGGAGATCAGTTCGGCGGGATCTCGACCAGCACCTCCGGCAGCGGCTTGCGGTCGATGTCGGGCACACGAGCGTCCGGGGCCGGGTACCCGACCGGGATGACGGCGAAGGGCCGCTCGTGCGCGGGCCGACCCAGCTGGCGGGTGATCCACCGCATCGGCGACGGGGTGTGCCTCAGCGTCGCGAACCCCGCCTGGTGCAGCGACGCGAGCAGCAGGCCGACCGCGATGCCGACGGACTCCCTGGCGTAGTACGGCTTCGGAGTCGACTCGCTGGCGTGCACCTCCATCACGACGACGACGACCGGGGCCACGTCGAGGAACGGCTTGTGCCAGGTCGTCCCCAGCGGGGCGAGGGCGTCGAGCCACTCGCTCGCCCCGCGCTCGTAGAAGGCCCGCTCCTCGGCCTCGGCGCCCTCGCGCAGGCGCCGCTTCACCTCGGGGTCCGTCACCACCACGAAGCGCCAGGGCTGCACGTTCGCCCCGCTCGGGGCGGTGGCCGCGGCGCGGACGGCGGCGCGCACGGCGTCGAGCGGCCGTCGAGGTCGCTGGCGAGCAGGTCCATGAGCAGCCCGTCGTGCCAGCCGCCGCCGTCCGCGTCGCGCTCGTAGTCGCGCATCACCCCGACCGGGCGAAAGCCGACGGCGGCGTAGCAGCGGACGGCGGCCGCGTTGTCGGCGGCCGGGTCGATCACCACGCGGTGGTGTCCCCGCCCCCGGACCAGGTGCCGGGCAAGGGTGCCGACGGCGTCCCGCCCGAGGCCCCGGCCGTGCACGGCGGGATCGAGGAAGACGTCGATCGAGGCGTGCCGGTAGTCGGGGTCGTCCTCCTCGCCGTACTGCACCAGACCGACGACGGCACCGTCGAACACGATCGCGAACCGGGTCGTGCCGGGGTCGGCGTCGGGCCACTGCGAGGGCTCCTGGGCCCACCGGGCGCGCACGGCCGGGGTCGCCAGGATGCGCCGCAGCTCCGGGAGGTGCTCGACGCGCAGCGGCACGAGGGAGACCCGCTCACCCCGGATCGGCACGGGTTCCGACTCGTCAGCCACGGACCGGACGATGGCACGGTGCCGCGCCCGGGCGCGAGACCCGCCCCCAGCGCGCTCCCAGCCAACTCCCAGACAGGGCGGACAGACTGCAGCCCGTGACGAGGAACCAGACCCCCGAGGCCCGCCTGCTGGTCGTCGACGACGAGCCCAACATCCGCGAGCTGCTCTCGACGTCGCTGCGCTTCGCCGGCTTCGAGGTGCACACCGCGGCCGACGGGCAGGAGGCGCTGAAGCAGGCCGAGGCGACACGGCCCGACCTCGTCGTACTCGACGTGATGCTGCCCGACCTCGACGGCTTCGCCGTGACGCGGCGGCTGCGGGAGCGGGGCCGCGACACGCCCGTGCTGTTCCTGACCGCCAAGGACGACGTCTCGGACCGGGTCACCGGCCTGACCGTCGGCGGGGACGACTACGTCACCAAGCCGTTCAGCCTGGAGGAGGTCGTGGCGCGCATCAGAGCCGTGCTGCGGCGCACCGGCGCCGGCGCCGACCCCGACGCGGGCCGCCTCGTGTTCCACGACCTCGAGCTCGACGAGGACTCCCACGAGGTGCGGCGCGGTGGGCGCGGCGTCGACCTGTCCCCGACGGAGTTCAAGCTGCTGCGCTACCTCATGCTCAACCCGAACCGGGTGCTGTCGAAGGCCCAGATCCTGGACCACGTCTGGAACTACGACTTCAACGGGGAGGCGGGCATCGTCGAGTCCTACATCTCCTACCTGCGGCGCAAGGTCGACTCACCGGACGTCGGGGGCGACGCGGTGCCCCTGATCCACACCCGCCGTGGGGTCGGCTACGTGCTGCGGCTGCCCCCCGAGGCGTCGTGACCGCCCCGGACGCGCCGCTGCGCGCCGCCCGCGGGTGGGTCGACCGGGTGCCGCTGCGCACACGGCTGGTCGCGATCGTCACGGGACTGCTGCTGCTCGCCCTGCTCGTCATCGCGGTCGCGAGCCTGGCGGTGCTGCGCCCCGTGCTGGTCAACCAGGTCGACAGCCGGCTGGTCGCTGCCGTGCAGGACAGCCGCCAGATCACCTCGCTGCTGCGCTCCGGCGGCGGAGACCGCGGCGGCCCGCCGAGCGACTACGTCGCCCGGGTATCGGCGCCCGACGGGACCCAGCTGTTGAGCGCGGGTGACGTCCGAGGACGCCGCCCGGACCTGTCACAGGTCGGTCCGGAGCGTGCCAGGGACGACGACGGTCGTCCGTTCACCCTCGACGGGTGGCGCGTGGTAGCCCGGGAAGTCCAGCGTGTCGCGACGCCGACGTACTCCGGCCCTGGTCTGGTCACTCTCGCCCTGCCACTGAACGGAGTCGAGCACGCCCTCGAGGAACTGCGCGTGCGGTTGGTCGTTCTCGGCCTCGTCGTCGTCGCCGCCTGCGCGCTGCTGGGGTGGCTCGCCGTCCGCCGCTCGTTCCGCCCGCTGGAGGACGTGGAGGAGGTGGCGGAGGCCTTCGGCTCCGGCGAGACGAGCCGCCGGGTGCGCGCACTGCCCGCGAGCACGGAGGTCGGGCGGCTCGGGCACGCCGTCAACGCGATGTTGGACAACATCGAGACGTCGCTGGCGGCCCGGGACGCCTCCGAGCGCAAGGTCCGCCGGTTCGTGGCCGACGCGAGCCACGAGCTGCGCACCCCGCTGGCCGCCGTCCGCGGGTTCGCCGAGCTCTACCGGCAGGGGGCCGTCCGCGGGGACGAGGACGTTGCCCGCACGATGCGCCGGATCGAGGACGAGGCCACCCGGATGGGCGGTCTCGTGGAGGACCTCCTCGTGCTCGCCCGGCTCGACGAGCAGCGACCTATGCGGCACGACGACGTCGACCTGCTCGTGATCGCCGCGGATGCGGTGCACGACTCCCGCGCCCTTGCGAGCGAGCGCACGGTGCGGCTCGAGGGCCTGGAACCGGGGACACAGGCCGTCGCTGCCCCCGTGGTCGGCGACGACGCCCGGCTGCGGCAGGTGCTGGCCAACCTCGTCGCCAACGCGGTGCGGCACACCCCTGCGAGGACGCCCGTCCAGGTGGGCGTCGGCATCCGGGACGGCTGGTCGATGTGGCGTGTCGTCGACCACGGCCCGGGCATCCCGGAGGACGACGCGGAGCGGGTGTTCGAGCGGTTCTTCCGCGCCGACACGTCCCGGCACCGGGGCAGAGGCGGGGGGTCCGGGCTCGGACTCGCGATCGTGGCCGCGGTGGTGCGGGCGCACGGGGGTGACGTGCGGGTCGTCCCGACGCCCGGGGGCGGCGCGACCGTGGAGGTCGCGGTGCCGACCCGACGGACCGCACCCGAGGTGGTGGACCTGTCGGAGCCGGTCGACGAGCCGTCGTCCGCTCCAGCGGACCCGCCGGGCTGACCGCAGGACGGACGCATTCACAGCGTCTTCCCAGGCAACGCCAACCGGGCACGCAGCCGAGCCTGGTGGGGTACGGACATGAACCACCCGACCGCCCGCCACGACACCGGCGAGCCCCGTTCCCCGGAGGACGAGATGACCCAGAACCCCTACCGCGTCGACAACCCCGAGCCGGCCCCGGCCGACGGTGAGCGCGCCGCCGGCGCCGACCCGGCTTCGCATCGGAGCGGTGGGACCGGTGAGTCGACCAGGCCCGGTGACTCCGGCTGGACTCGCGACTCGGGCTGGACCGGTGGCTGGCCGGCGTCCGGCAGCGAACAGCACAGCTCGCCGCCTCCGGCGTGGCCGCCCGCGCCGCCCGGAGCGCAGCCCCCGCCGGCCGCGCCGGGGCGTCGGCCCCACGACCGCCAGTGGCCGACGGTCGTCGGCGCGGCGGTGCTGGCGGCCGTGCTCGCCAGCGGTGCCACCGCGGCGGCCGTCGTCGCCCTCCAGGACGACGCCGGCACCACCACTACCACCACGTCGTCGGCGTCGGCTGCGTCCGCGGACCCGGCCCCCCTCGACCAGACCCCGACCACCACGGGTGGAGGCGTCGACTGGGGCACCGTCGCCGACGCCGTCTCGCCGAGCGTCGTGACCATCCAGGTGCGCAGCGGCCAGACCGGAGGCGAGGGCACCGGGGTGATCCTGGACTCCGATGGCCATGTGCTGACGAACAACCACGTCGCCAGCCCGGGAGCCAACGGCGAGATCCGCATCGTCCTGTCCGACGGCAGAATCTACACGGGCACCATCGTGGGGCTGGACCCGACGACCGACCTGGCCGTCCTGCAGATCACGGACCCGCCCGGGGACCTGCAGCCGGCGTCGCTCGGCTCGTCGTCCGACCTGGCCGTCGGCGAGCAGGTGATGGCCATCGGCAACCCGCTGGGTCTGTCCGACACGGTGACCACGGGCATCATCAGCGCGCTGGACCGTCCGGTCACGACCGCCGGCGCGGACGCCACCGCCGCGGGCCAGAGCGAGCCCGTGGTGACGAACGCGATCCAGACCGACGCGGCGATCAACCCCGGCAACTCCGGCGGCCCGCTCGTCGACACGCAAGGACGGGTGATCGGGATCAACTCGTCGATCGCGAGCAACAGCCAGGGCGGTGGTCAGGCGGGCAGCATCGGCCTCGGCTTCGCGATCCCGGTGGACGAGGCCTCGCGGATCGCCGACGAGCTCGTCAGCACCGGTGAGGCGACCCACGCGTGGCTCGGCGTGAACCTTCAGGACAGCGTCGTCTCCGCGGACGGCGACCAGCGCCTCGGGGCCGACATCGCGGACGTCGTCTCCGGGACCCCCGCCGAGCAGGCGGGCCTGCGCAGCGGAGACGTCGTGACGGCCCTGGACGGGGAGTCCGTCACCGGTGCGGAGTCGCTGACGGCTCAGATCCGGGAGCGCGCCCCGGGCTCGGAGGTCACGCTCGACGTCGCCCGCAACGGCTCGATCCAGCAGGTTCAGGTGACGCTCGGCAACCGCAGCCAGCAGTAGAGACGATCAGCAACACCCGCGGAACGCCCCCGGCCGTACACCGGGGGCCGTTCCGCGTGCAGGGGCACGGCCGGCTCAGGCGTCGGCGAGCTGGGGCGCGGCCGTCGCGTAGGGGCCGACCCACTTGTAGCCCGACTCAACAGCGCTGGCGTAGGGGCCGACCCACTTGTAGCCCGACTCAACAGCGCTGGCGTAGGGGCCGACCCACTTGTAGCCCGACTCAGCAGCGCTGGCGTAGGGGCCGACCCACTTGTAGCCCGACTCAGCGCCCGCCGCAGCCGTCGCGTACGGACCCACCCACGTGTAGCCCGACTCCGCGGCCGCAACGGCCCCCGCGTACGAACCGGTTGCCCCCGTCCGCAGGGCGAGCGGGGCGCACTGCACACCGCGGACCGGCGTCACCGGCTGACCCGGGGCGGTCGTCTCTCGCTGTGCGACAGCAGGAGCGGCGAGCTCGTCGGTCGACGCGGACGGGGCGGTGCTGTGCTGCGGGCTGACGAACATGAACTCTCCTCATTTCGGCGGCCTCCGTGACCCGGGCGGTCAACGGACATAAGCCGCGATGGACACGATCGGGACGTCGCCACACGAGCCTAGCGGCACGCTCAGCGACCGCTCGACTACCTTGTGTTAATTAACGACGCTAAGTGAGGTTTCGCATACTTGGAGGCATTCTGGCTGTCGCGGATCAGAAGCACCCAGAACGCCGCTTCGGTCCGACACTGCGCCAATTGCTGCACGGTGCCCGATCCCGCGTCCCGGCCACGACCCTGAGATCCCTGGCACCATCGGTCGCGTGAGTAGGGACCTGCTCGCCCGCTGGCAGCGGACGTGTGTCGACGCCGGGACGACGGCGCCCCCCCACCACGTCGCCGCAGCGGGGGTCGAGCTGCTGTGCCGGTGGGCTGAGCCGCACCGCCGCTACCACGACGTGACACACCTCGCGGACGTGCTGCAGCACCTCGACGAGCTCACCGCGGACGGTGCGCCGGCGGCGTCGGACGCCGCGGTCCACCTCGCGGCGTGGTTCCACGACGCCGTCCACGACGGCGTCGCCGGCGTCGACGAACGAGCGAGTGCGGACGTGGCACGGCACGTGCTGGGCGGGCTCGGCCTGCCGCCGGGACAGGTCGCCCGTGTGGGCCGGCTCGTGCTGGCGACGAGCGACCACGCCGCCGGGGACGACACCGGAGCGCAAGCGCTCTGCGACGCCGACCTCGCCGTCCTGGGGGCGGAGGCGGAGCGCTACGAGCAGTACCGGCACGACGTGCGCGAGGAGTACGCCGCGGTCGACGACGCCACCTTCCGACGCGGTCGCTCGGCCGTGCTCGGGGCCCTGGCCGACCGGGAACCGCTCTTCGCCACGGCCGCCGGGCGGCGTCGCTGGGAGCGAGCCGCCCGCCGCAACCTCCACGCCGAGCTGGCTGCGCTCTGAGCCACGGAACACCGGTCGCTCGTCATGGCGGGGCCCCTGTGGACGACGCCGGCACGCTTCCCCGCCGACCGCCTAGCGTCGGTCCCGCGAGGGGACGACGGAGGGAGAACCCATGGCTCGGTACGAGGTCGACAGCGCCCAGGTGGCCCAGGCCAGCGCCGCGGTCCGCACGTCCGCCGGCACGGTCAGTGCCGAGGTCGACCGGATGACGCGGCTGCTCGTGGACCTGCAGGGCACGTGGAAAGGCCAGGCATCAGCCCAGTTCCAACAGGTCGTCACCCAGTGGCGCGGCACCCAGCAGCGGGTGCACGAGTCGCTGGAGCACGTCAATGCCGCGCTCGCGGCGGCCGGCCAGCAGTACGCCGAGGTGGAGGAGCGGACCACGCGCCTGTTCGCCCGCTGACACCTGGGCCCGGCGCGGCCGCGCCGGGCCCAGGCGCCCACCGTGCGTCAGAGGTCAGCGGCGCGCGACCCGCCAGGTGACGATGGCGGTCACCGCGCAGGCCAGCAGGGTCGGCCCGTACCGACGGGCCAGCATCGGCAGCACGACGGCCCCGAGGTCGAGCTCGGCGCTGCCGGACGGTGGCGCCGACGGCCGCGGCGGCGGCGTCGACGGTGTTCCCGTCGCCGCCGCCGCCGCCGGCTGCGGCGACGCAGCGGCCCCGGCCTGCGAGGGATCCGTGGCCGCGGGTACCGGCGGGGCTGCAGCAGCGGCACCAGGAGCCGCGCTCCCCGTCGGCGCCGCGGTGGCTCTCGCGCCCTCGGCACCTTCCGCCCCGGACGCCCCGTCGGACGGCGCGGCAGCAGCGTGGTCGCCCTCCGAGGTGGAGGAACCCCCCGGTGGGGCGGTCGACGTGGCCGCGCCGTCGGTCTCCGACTGGCCCAGGGTTGCCGACAGGCACTCGGCGAACTGGTCGAGGATCTTGCCGCCCACGTCGGCGATCACCCCGCGGCCGAACTGTGCCGGGCGGCCGGTGATCTTCAGGTCGGTCTCCACGACGACCCGGGTCCCCTCGGCGACCTCCTCCAGGCGTGCGGTGATGGTGGCGGACGCCGTGCCGTTGCCCCGCTTGTCCTTCCCGGACGCGTCGATCACGGCCCGCCGGCTCGCCTCGTCACGCTCCCGGAAGGTGCCGGTCCCGCTGTACTGCAGTGAGATCGGTCCGAGCTTGACCTTGGCGGTGCCGGTGAAGTCGTCGCCGTCGACCGAGGTGATGGCCGCCCCAGGAAAGCACGGCGCGATCCGCTCGAGGTCGTTGAACGCCTCCCACGCGGTCGGGACGTCGAGCGGGACGGTGAAGTCGTGAGTCAGGTCCACGGGCCCGGCTCACCCACCCGCAGCCGTGAGCACGGCCCGCCGCGTCAGCACCTGTGCCAGGTGCCGGCGGTACTCGGCGTCGCCGTTGGCGTCGGTCGGCGGGTCGGTGCCCTCGGCGGCCTTCTCGGCCGCCGTCCGGATCGCATCCGCGGTGGCCTGCTGGCCGACGAGGGCCTCCTCCACTGCCCGGGCGCGGATCGGGACCGAGCCCATGTTGGTCAGCCCAACCCGTGCGTCGCTGATCGCGCCGCCCTCGACCTTCACCGCCGCGGCCACCGCCACGATCGACCACGCCTGCGCGACGCGGTTGAACTTCTCGTAGCAGGCGCCCCACCCGGTGTACCGCGGGACGCGGACCTCGACGAGCACCTCGTCCTCGCCGACTGCGGTGGTGAACAGGTCAATGAAGAACTCCGCCGCCGGCACCGTGCGACGGCCGCCCGAGCCGGCGATCACCATCTCGGCCTCCAGCGCCAGCGCGGGCGCCGGCAGGTCGCCCGCCGGGTCGGCGTGGACGATGGCCCCGCCGAACGTGCCGCGGTGACGCACCTGCGGGTCGGCGACGGTCTGCGACGACACCGCCAGCAGCAGCGCGTGCTGGCGAACCAGGGGGTCCCGGCTCACCTCGTCGTGCGTCGTCATGCCGCCGATCACGAGCACGTCGCCGTCCTCACGGACCCCGCGCATCTCGTCGACCTTCGACAGGTCGACGACGAGCTCCGGGGCGCCGAGGCGCAGCCGCAGCACCGGCAGCAGGCTCTGCCCGCCACCGAGCACCTTGACGTCGGTGCCGGCGGCAACGGCCTCCGAGAGCACCCGCACCGCGTCGTCGACGCTCGTGGGCGCCTCATACTCGAACTCGACCGGGATCATCGGCCCTCCTCCGCGGTCTCGATCCCGCCGGACTGCACGGGTTGCTCCCAGTGCGGCGCGGCGGCGTCGGGCTCGTCGCCGGCCCCGGCTGCCCCCTTGCGCAGCGCGGTCCACATCCGCAGCGGCGTCAACGGCATCTCCACCTCGGTCACCCCGAGGTGGCGCACAGCGTCGAGGGCCGCGTTCACCACCGCAGGCGTCGAGGCGATCGTGCCGGCCTCCCCCACGCCCTTGACGCCGAGCGGGTTCGTCGTCGCCGGCGACTCCGTGCGGTCGGTCTCGAAGTGCGGCAGGTCGGGCGCACCCGGCACGAGGTAGTCCACGAACGAGGCCGCCGTCAGCGTGCCGTTCTCGTCGTACGGCGCGTCCTCGTAGAGGGCCTGGGCGATCCCCTGTGCCAGGCCGCCGTGCACCTGCCCCTCGACGATCAGGGGGTTCACGACCTTGCCGATGTCGTCCACGCAGACGTACTTGCGGATCTTCACGAGACCCGTCTCGGTGTCGACCTCCATCGCGCACAGGTGCGTGCCGTGGGGGAAGGAGTAGTCCTCCGGGTCGAACGTGGCGTCAGCGTCGAGCGAGGGCTCCACCCCGTCGGGGAGGTTGTGGCCGAGGAAGGTCGCCATCGCGACCTCCCCCATCGCCATCCCCTTGTCGGTCCCCCGCACGGAGAACCTGCCCTCGGCGAAGTCGAGGTCCTCGGCCGAGGCCTCCATCAGGTGCGCGGCGATCACCTTCGCCTTGCCCACCACCTTCTCCGCCGCCTTGACGACGGCGATGCCGCCGACCGCGAGCGACCGGGAGCCGTAGGTGTCCCACCCCTTGGCCGACACCGACGTGTCGCCGTGCAGGACCTCCACGTCCTCGAACGCGACGCCGAGCTTGTCCGCGACGATCTGGCTCCACGCCGTCTCGTGGCCCTGCCCGTGGCCGCTGACGCCGGTGACCACCTCCACCTTGCCGGTGGGCAGCATCCGGATCACGGCGTTCTCCCAGCCGCCTGCGCCGGCACCGATGGCCCCGAGCACGCGCGAGGGAGCCAGGCCGCACATCTCGGTGAACGTCGAGATCCCGATGCCGAGCTGCACCGGGTCCATGCGCTCGCGACGCTCGGACTGCTCGCGCCGCAGCCCCTCGTAGTCGAAAGTCGCCATCGCCTTGTCGGTGGCGGCCTCGTAGTTGCCGGAGTCGTACTGCATGCCGCAGACGGTCGTGAACGGGAACTCGTCGTGCGTGATCCAGTTCTGGCGCCGCAGGTCCATCGGCTCGCGGCCCAGCTCGACCGCGAGCTCGTCCATGATCCGCTCGATCCCGAACGTCGCCTCCGGGCGCCCGGCGCCGCGGTAGGCGTCGGTCCAGGCCTTGTTCGTGAACACCGTCGTGAGGTCGAACCGGTAGGACTCGAACTTGTAGATCGAGTTGAACATGAAGGTGCCGAGGAAGGGGACGCCCCCGCCGATCAGCGACAGGTGCGAGCCCATGTCGGCCAGCAGCTCGACCTTCAGGCCGGTGACCGTGCCGTCCTTCTTGGCCGCGAGCGTCAGCCGCTGCACCTGGTCGCGGCCGTGGTGCGCGGTCATGATCGACTCGGTCCGCGTCTCGGTGGCCTTCACGGGCTTGCCGAGCTTGCGGGCGACGGCGAACGCGACCCACTCCTCCGGGGTCGACTGCAGCTTGCCGCCGAACCCGCCGCCCACGTCGGGCGCGATCACGCGGATCTTGCTCTCGGACACACCCGTCGTGGCCGCGAGCAGGAAGCGCAGGATGTGGGGGATCTGCGTCGCCGACCACATCACGATCTGCTCGCCGGTGGGGTCCACCACCACCGAGCGCGGCTCCATGAACGCCGGCACCAGACGCTGCTGGCGGAACGTGCGCTCCACCACGACGCCGTCGGCGCGGGCGGCTGCGATGGACTCCTCCACGTCGCCGCCGGTGCCGGCCTCGGCGGAGTCGAACACGAAGTGGGCGCTGACGTTCGTGCCGAGGTCGGGGTGCACGAGGTCCGCGCCCTCGGCGACCGCCGCCTCCATGTCCAGCACCACGGGCAGCTCGGAGTACTCGACGTCGACCAGCTCGGCGGCGTCCTTGGCCCCCCGGTAGCTGCGGGCCACGACCACGGCCACGGCCTCGCCCGCGAACGACACCCGGTCGATGGCGAGCGGGGTGTGCGTCGGCGCCTTCTGGTCCGGCACGATCGTGTAGGCGCACACGAGCACGCCCATCGTGTCCTGCAGGTCGGCGCCGGTGTAGACGGCGCTGACACCCGGCGCGCTGCGGGCCGCGGCGACGTCGATCGAGGTGATCGTGGCGTTCGCGTGCGGGCTGCGCACGAACGCCAGGTGGAGCATGCCCGGCAGGGTGATGTTGTCGGTCCAGCGGGTACGACCGGTGATCAGACGGGCGTCCTCCTTGCGGGTCCGCGCCCGGCCGATCTCGGCGGTGCCGGTGCGGTCGTCGACGGCGGTCATCGCGCACCCCCGGCCGTCGAGGCTGCGGCGGCGGAGGCGGTGCCTGCCCCCTCGGCTGCGGCCGCGAGCACGGCCTTCACGATGTTCTGGTAGCCGGTGCACCGGCAGAGGTTGCCCTCCAGGCCCTCGCGGACCTCGTCCTCGCTGGGGTCCGGGTTGTCCTTCAGCAGCGCACAGGACGACATGATCATCCCGGGCGTGCAGTAGCCGCACTGCAGCGCATGGTGGGTGTGGAACGCCTTCTGCATCGGGTGCAGCTCGCCGTCCACCGCCAGCCCCTCGATCGTCGTCACCTCGTGACCGTCGGCCTGGACGGCGAGCACGGAGCACGACTTCACGCTCGTGCCGTCGAGGTGGACGGTGCAGGCGCCGCAGTTGCTCGTGTCGCAGCCGACGACGGTGCCGGTCTTGCCGAGCGTCTCGCGCAGGTAGTGCACGAGCAGCGTGCGCGGCTGGACGTCGTCGGAGTACGAGACCCCGTCGACGCTGACGTTGATCCGGGTCATGCAGACCTCACTTCTTCGCGCGTGGACGTCGCCGGGACAACGCATCGCGGCCGTCGGCGACGCCGACCGGACCCTCGCCGTCATCCAACGTCCCCGGAGGCCCCGGCACAAGGGCATCGGGCAGATCCTCCGGACGCGGCGACCGGACCCCGTTCGCAGCGCCCGTCCGGGCCCTCCCTGTGGCGGTCCCGCTACCTGCCCGACCGGCCAGGTGCGCTCACACCACAAGAGCAGTTTCGCCGTCCCGTCCTGTCGGAGCGGGGGCCCGCGGACCTAGGACTCGACCCACGTGATGTCCTCCATGCCCGCCAGCACCTCGTTGGACTTCGCGGACAGGCCGCGGAGCCCCTGCATGTCCATCTGCCCGGCTCCGGGCACGGTGCGCTCGATCACGGAGCGGGACATGCAGGACCTCCGGCGTGCGCGTGCGGCGCCGGCTGCTCCGGCCGCCCCGGCCACGCTACGAACCGGACGGGTGCCGGCCCACCGCCGTCCAGCAGGGCTGCGCCTGCCCGGTCGGGTAGGTACGGGCGGGCGGCGGGCGGCGGGCGGCGGGCGGCGGGCGCGATCACACCAACCCCGGTTGGCACAGGGCGCCCCCATGCCAACCTGGTTGGCACAGGGCGCCCCTGTGCCAGGTCGGCGCGCTGGCGGGGGCGGCATCGGCCGGCGGCGGTGGGCGCATTCGCACCAACCCCGGTTGGCACAGGGCGCCCCCGTGCCAACCTGGTTGGCACAGGGCGCCCCTGTGCCAGTCGGCACGCGCGCGAGCGGGGGCGCCGGGTCGAGGCGCCGGGTCGAGGCGCCGGGTCGAGGCGCCGGGTCGAGGCGCCGGGTCGAGGCGCCGGGTCGAGGCGCCGGGTCGAGGCGCCGGGTCGAGGCGCCGGGTCGAGGCACCGGGTCGAGGCGCCGGGTCGAGGCGCCGGTCAGGGCGCGGGGACGCGCGGCGACGCCTCGGCGACGGGGTCGTGGTGGTGGATCGCACCGGCCTGCTCGCTCAGCCGGTCGCCGCGGCCGCCCCAGCGCAGCGCCACGACCTCGGCCGCGATGCTCACGGCAGTCTCCTCCGGGGTACGGGCGCCGAGGTCCAGGCCGATCGGCGACGAGAGCCGGGCCAGCTCGCTTCCGGACAGCCCGGCCCCCTGCAGCCGCGCCAGCCGGTCGTCGTGGGGGCGCCGCGAGCCCATCGCGCCGACGTAGGCGACCTCGGGAAGCCGCAGCGCGACCTGCAGCACCGGGACGTCGAACTTCGGGTCGTGGGTCAGCACGGCGAGCACGGTACGACCGTCGACCCGCCCCGCCTCGGCCTCCGCGGCGAGATAGCGGTGCGGCCACTCCACGACGACCTCGTCCGCCTCGGGGAAGCGCGACGCGGTCGCGAACACCGGTCGGGCGTCGCAGACCGTCACGTAGTACCCGAGGAACGAACCGACCCGGGCGAGCGCGGCCGCGAAGTCGATCGCCCCGAACACGATCATCCGGGGTCGCGGCGCGAACGCCGAGACGAACACCCGGGCCCCTTCGCCGCGGCGCTCGCCGTCCGGGCCGTACTCCAGGGTCTCGCTGCGCCCGGCGGCCAGCAGCCCGCGGACGTCGTCCACGACCGCGGCGTCGAAACGCGCCGAGCCGAGCACCGGGTCCAGGCCGTCGGTAGCCGGGTGTCCGTCCACGGCTGCCTCGTCGACGCTCTCGGGACGCACGACGAGCCGGGTTCCCACCCGGGCCGTGTCCGGGTGGGCGACGAGGGTGGCGACGGCGACGGGCCGGCCGGCCTCCACGTCGACGAGCACGTCGCCGAGCTCGGGGAAGGTCTCGCGGTCGACCCGCTCGACGAACACGTCGAGGATCCCGCCGCAGGTCAGGCCGACGCTGAACGCGTCGTCGTCGCTGACCCCGTACCGCTGCAGAACCGGGGCGCGGTCCGCGACGACCTGCTGGGCGAGCTCGTACACCGCGCCCTCGACGCAGCCGCCGGACACCGACCCGACCGCCTCGCCGTCCGGGCCGACGAGCATCGCCGCCCCCGCCGGCCGGGGCGCCGAGCGCCAGGTCGCGACCACGGTGCCCATCCCCACGGGGCGGCCCTGCGCCCACCACCGGGCGAGCTCGCCCATCACCTCGCGCACACGTGCCGCCCTCCTTCTCGTGGCCCGCTCAGGCGCGGGCCACCACGTCCAGCAGGTCCTCGTAGGTGGCGAGCGTGTGTCCCGCCACGAGGTCGTCCAGGTGCGGCAGCACGGCCGCGATCCCGCCCTGCACCGGCAGGTAGCCGGCCTTGCCGCGGTGCGGGTTGAGCCACACCATCCGGTGGCACAGCCGCCGCAGCCGGGCGACCTGCTCGCCGAGCTGTGCGGGGTCGCCGCGCTCCCAGCCGTCCGAGCACACCACGAGGACGGCGCCGCGGGCCATCCCCCGCTGCCCCCAGCGGTCGGCGAACGCCTTGAGCACCTCACCGAGCCGGGTGCCGCCGGACCAGTCGGGGACGACGCCGCCGGCCGCCTTCAGCGCCTGCTCCGGGTCGCGGTGCGCCCGCAGGGCCGGCGTGAGCCGGGTCAGCCGGGTCCCCACGGTGAAGACCTCGACGCGGCCGCCGCGCCCGGATCCCGCGCGCACCATCGTGTGCGCGAGGCGCAGCAGCGCGTCGGCGTAGGGCGACATCGAGCCCGAGACGTCGACGAGGAGCACCACCCGCCGGGGGCGGGTGGCGCGCCGCCGCCACCGGATCGGCCCGGTCTCGCCGGCACGGCGCAGCTGCTCCCGCACGGTGGCCCGGGCGTCCACCTCGCCGCGGCGTGCGGGCCGGCGGCGGGCCGCCCGCCGCCGCGGCAGGCGCACGTCGAGGGAGCCGAACGCCCGTGCCAGCGCGGCCCGTTCAGCAGGCGACAGGTCCGCGACGTCGCGGTGGCGGAGCACCTCGGTGCCGCTCGCCGCTACCTGCAGCGAGTCCTCGCCCGGGTCGCTGCCCGCACCCGCGGCCGCATCGACGAGCGACGCCATCGCGGCGGTCCTGGCCGGCGGGCGCTCCCGCCGCACGGTGCTGGCCCTGCGCCCGGAGAACCACGCCGTGAACACGGTGTCGTACGTGCGGGTGTGGTCCGGGTCGGCGCACAGCGTCGCGCGGCCCGCCCAGTACACCCCCGAGACGTCGTCCATGCCGACCTGCGCGACCGCGCCGCAGAAGGCGGCGGTGCGGTCCTGGGTCACGGGCAGGCCCGCCGCGCGCAGCGCCCCGGCGAAGCCCGCCAGGGTCGTCTCGGGGTCCACCGCGGCAGCCGCCCCGTCAGCCGGCGAGCAGGCGGTCGAGGTCGTCGCGGAC
The DNA here is from genome assembly GCA_038206105.1 of Actinomycetales bacterium. Taxonomy (GTDB): domain Bacteria; phylum Actinomycetota; class Actinomycetes; order Actinomycetales; family JBBRBF01; genus JBBRBF01. Next base: position 81,853 of record JBBRBF010000007.1, read on the forward strand.
GCGGTCGCCGTCCTCGCGGTACTTCAGCACCGCGCCGAGGGTGGCGGCGGCCGTGCCGACGTCGAGGTCCTCGGCCCCGAGCGCCTGCAGCGCCCCGGCCCAGTCGAGGGCCTCCGCGACACCCGGCGGCTTGAGCAGGTCGGCGGCCCGCAGGTGCCCCACCGCTCGGGCCACCTGCTCCGCGAGGTGCTGGGGCAGGTCCGGCAGCCGGGCCCGCAGGATCGCCACCTCGCGCTCCAACCCGGGGTGCTCCACCCAGTGGTAGAAGCAGCGGCGCTTCAGCGCGTCGTGCACCTCCCGCGTGCGGTTGGACGTCAGCACCACCAGCGGCGGCACCTCGGCCCGCACGGTGCCGAGCTCGGGGATCGTCACCGCGTGCGTCGAGAGCACCTCGAGCAGGAAGGCCTCGAACTCGTCGTCCGCACGGTCGACCTCGTCCACGAGCAGCACCGACGGCGAGGTCCGCAGCGCCTGCAGCACCGGGCGGGCCAGCAGGAAGCGCTCCGTGAACAGGTCCTGCTCCACGTCGGCGACGTCGAGCCGCTCGTCGCCACGGGCGGCCTCCAGGGCCCGCAGGTGCAGCACCTGCCGGGGAAAGTCCCAGTCGTACAGGGCCTGGGACGCATCGATGCCCTCGTAGCACTGCAGTCGCACGAGGTGGGCGCCCAGCGCCTGCGCGAGGGCCTCCGCGAGCGCGGTCTTGCCGGTGCCCGGCTCACCCTCCAGCAGCAGCGGCCGGTGCATCCGCAGCGCGAGCCACGCCACCGTGGCCAGGCCGTCGTCGGCGAGGTAGCCGGTGCCGCTCAGTGCCGCGGCGAGGTCGGCAGGGCTTGCGGTCGACGAGAGCGGCGGCGTCGACGTCGTCGCCGGGTCGGGGGTGCTCACGGACGTCAGCATCCCCCATCCGGGACCGGCCGTCCCACCCGCCGGACGGACCGGTGCGGGCCTGTCCGCGTCCCCTCCCCCGCCCGGCCCGCCGCGGTCGCCCGGCTGACCTAGGCTGGGGTGGTGAGCGTGAGCCTGGGGATCCCGGGCGTCCGGCCGGGTGCGGACGCCGGCGGAGCCGCGCTGCCCGGCGACCGGCCGGATGACGCCCGCCTCCTCGACCGCTTCGGGCGGGTCGCGACCGACCTTCGGGTCTCGCTGACCGACCGGTGCAACCTGCGGTGTGGGTACTGCATGCCGCCGGAGGGCCTGGAGTGGATGCCGGGCGACCAGGTTCTGTCGGACGACGAGATCGTCCGGCTCGTGACCGTGGCCGTGGAGCGCCTCGGGATCGACGAGGTCCGCTTCACCGGCGGGGAGCCGCTGCTGCGCAAGGGGCTGGAGTCGATCCTCGCGGCGACCACGGCGTTGCGGACCGGGGACGGCCGGGTCCCGGAGACGTCGCTGACGACCAACGGGCTGGGCCTGGCCCGCCGAGCCCGGGCGCTGGCCGACGCGGGCCTGCACCGGGTGAACGTGTCACTCGACACCCTCGACCCGCAGCGGTTCGCCGCCATCACGCACCGGGACCGGCTGCCCGACGTCCTCGCCGGGCTCGGCGCCGCCGTCGACGCCGGGCTGGCTCCCGTCAAGATCAACACCGTGCTGCTGCGCGGCGTCAACGACGACGAGGCGCCCGCCCTGCTCGGCTGGGCCCTGGAGCACGGCTACGAGCTGCGGATCATCGAGCAGATGCCGCTGGACGCGCAGGGCGCGTGGCAGCGCGACGAGATGGTGACCGCCGCCGAGGTGCTGGAGCACCTGCGTGAGGTCGCCGACCTGGCACCCACCGACCCTGCCGCCCGAGGCGCGGCCCCGGCGGAGACGTGGCGGGTGCGGATGCGCCGCGACGACGGCGTCGTGCTCACCGGCACCGTCGGGATCGTGGGCTCGGTCACCCGTCCCTTCTGCGGCGACTGCGACCGTACCCGGCTGACCGCCGACGGCCAGGTGCGCGACTGCCTGTTCGCGCAGACCGAGACCGACCTGCGCGCGATGCTGCGGGCGGGAGCCGGCGACGCCGAGATCGCCGACGCCTGGCGCGGCGCGATGTGGGGCAAGCGCGCCGGGCACGGCATCGACGACGAGGGCTTCCTGCAGCCGGTGCGCCCGATGAGCGCGATCGGAGGCTGAGCGGGTGCGCGTCCTGGTCCGCTACTTCGCGGGCGCGGCGGCTGCCGCGGGCACACCGCAGGAGCACGTCGACGTCGACGCCGCCGCCTCGGTCTCGGACGTGCTGGCCCTGCTGCAGGAGCACCGTCCCGGCCTCGGGCCGGTGCTGTCCGTCGCCAGCGTCCTGGTCGACGAGGTGGCCGTCGCCGACCGGTCGCGGCGGCTCTGCGACGGGGCCCAGGTCGACGTGCTGCCCCCCTTCGCCGGGGGCTGACGGGCCGCACTGACGGGCGGGGCCTGACGGGCTCGGCCGACGGGAAGCCGACCGGTCAGACCCGCACCGGCTCGCGGACCGGGGCACGCCGGTGCCGCGGGTGCACCACCTCGAACGTCTCCAGCACGACCGGGAGGTCGGCCGCGGTGGCGCGCGGTCCTCCCGCCGGCTCGGTCGCCAGCGCGTCCTCGGCCAGCGTCGCGCCCTGGTCGGCGTGCCACGAGGTCAGCGAGGCCGCGCCCTCGGCCCGCGCGTGGCCGTCGTCCACCTCGCTCAGGGCGACGACGCGCACGCCGGTCGTGCGCAGCAGCGCGCGCGGCGCGCCGGCGCCGTCGAGCAGGATCGCGAGGTCGCCGTGCCGCGGCAGCGCGAGGTCGGCCGCCTCGTAGGCGCGCCGCGCCGTGGACGTCGCCGTGCGGGTCCCGGCGAGCACCTGGGCGAGCGCGGCGTCCGCCTCGTCGGGGTCGCGCCCGAAGGACACCGCCGGTGGGGGCAGCGCCATCGCGGACGACGTCCCCGTGATCACCGCGATCCGTCCCAGGCCGGCGCTGGTGCGGGCCTGCTCCCAGAACCGGGTCAGCGCGTCGTGGTCCACGTGCGCCCCCGTCCGGTCGTCACGGGCACGCGACCCACTCGTCGGTCCCGTCCGCGAGCAGCTGGTGCTTCCAGACCGGGAGCCGGTGCTTGACCTCGTCGACCAGCGCAGATGCGGCCGCGAACGCCTCGCCCCGGTGGGCCGCCGCGACGGCCACCACGAGCGCGGCGTCCCCCACGGCGAGGTGCCCGAGGCGGTGCGCGACGGCGAGCGCGTCGACCGGGTGGGCGGCGGCCACGGCGGCGGCCACCTCGCCGAGCACCCGGTCCGCCGCCGGGTGCGCCACGTACTCGATCCCGGTCACGGCACGGCCGTGGTCGTGGTCGCGGACGACCCCGGCGAACGTCACGACGGCGCCGGCGGCGGGGGCCTCGACGGCACGCGCGAGGGACTCCACCTCGAGGACGTCGGCCGCGACCCGTACCAGCACCACGCGCCGGCCGGGCTCCGTGGGGCGCGAGGTGTCCGGGGCGTAGGCGCTCTCGCCGTGCAACGCCGGGTGCGTGCCCGGCTCGGCTGCTGAGGTGCTGGTCCCTGGGCTGCTCATCGCCGCCAGCCTAGGTGGCCGCCAGAGCCGCGTCCGCCCCTCCTCCGCGGTGATCAAGGAAGTCCGGCTGCATTCCTTGATCACGGCGGGCCGGGCGGTTCGGGTTCCTTGATCACCGAGGGGTGGGACGGGGTGGGTCGGGCGGGGTGTCGACGTCGTCGCCGCTGCCGACGTCGGTGCAGTCGACGAGCCGCACCGCGCGCGCCCGCAGGTAGCCGCGGGCACCCCGGTCCCCGAAGGCGACGCGGGCGACGCCGTCCCAGTGGTCGCGGCCGAGCAGCACCGGGTGGCCAGGCGCGCCGCCGTAGGCCGCCTGGGCGAGAGCGGACGGGGACGCCTGCTCGACCAGGCGCGCGACCACCTCCGGGCCGACTCCCGGGGTGTCGACCAGGGCCACCAGCGCCGCGTCGGGGACCGCGTGCAGGGCGGCGAGGGCCGCCAGCCCGGCCCGCAGCGAGGCGCCCATGCCCTCCTGCCACGCCGCGGCCCGGACGACTGCGGCCTCCGGCGGCAGCAGGGCGGCCACCTCCTCGCCGGCGGCGCCCACGACGACGAGCACGGGGTCGCAGCCACCCACGACCAGGGCGCGGTGGCGCTCGAACACCCACGCCCGCCCGTCCGGGCCGGCGACCAGACCCTTCGGCAGCCCGTACCGCGTGCCCGCCCCCGCGGCCAACAGGAGCCCGGCGGCGGTCACGGACGACGCCCCGCCGCTGCGCCGAGGACGTGCAGCACCAGCGGCCAGGGCTGCGGGGCCGCCGGTGGCCCGTCGCCGGGAGGCTCGTCGCGCGGCACCTCCGGGGATGGCAGCTGCTCCGGCGCGACCCACGCGAGGTCGCCCGCGAACCGGTCGGCGGGGCCCGGGAGGCGGGCGGTGAAGTAGGGGGACCACCGCCACCCGGTCGTCCGCGCCGCACCGCCGGCGCCCGGGCGGACCCGCAGGTAGCCGCAGGCAGCCAGGTCGGCCGGGTCCAGGTCCGGCCCACCGGCAGCCGCCAGGCCGCGCAGCGCCGCGACCGCCGCCCCCTCGCCCGGCGCGACCTGCCCGCCGGGCAGGCGGAGCCCGGCCGGACCGTCGCCGCGGGGCCCCGCGCCGCTGAGCAGCAGGCGGCCTCGCCCGTCCTGCACGACGAGCCAGCCGCCGGCCGCGGCGTCGTCGGGCACGGCCAGCGGCGAGGCCAGCAGGTCGACCGCACCCGCGGGGTCCGCTCCGGCACCCGACGCCGCGCGGACGGCCCAGGAGCCGAGGACGGTCTCCCCCCGGCGCTTCGGCACCCGTAGCCCGGAGGCCTGCAGCCGGGCCAGCAGCTCGCGTGCCGGTACCGGGTGCGCGCCCGCCGCGACGACGTCGTCGAGCATCTCGGCCGGAACGTCGTAGTGGTCGCCGGAGAAGCCGCGCCGCGGCACGCCCGCCCGCCCGGCCACGGCGTGCAGCTCGGCCAGCGAGGTGTCCGAGACGAGGTGGGACCACATCCGGCCGTGCGCGGGCCAGCGCGGGGGGTCCACGAGCACGGCCACGCGCGGAGACTACGGCGGACGGCCCAGGCGGGCCGGCACCGACGCCGACGCCGACGCGCGCGAGGGCGGCACCCCGGTGGGGTGCCGCCCTCGCGTCAGGTGGTGCGGGTGGTGCGTCAGGCGTGGATCAGAAGTCCATCCCGCCCATGCCCCCGTCGCCGCCGGGTGCGCCCGCGGAGGCCTTCTCCGGCTTGTCGGCGATGACGGCCTCGGTGGTGAGGAACAGCGCCGCGATCGAGGCGGCGTTCTGCAGCGCGGAGCGCGTCACCTTGACCGGGTCGTTGATGCCCTCGGCGAGCATGTCGACGTACTCGCCGGTGGCAGCGTCCAGCCCGTGACCGGTGTCGAGGCCACGGACCTTCTCCGCCACGACGCCGCCCTCGAGGCCGGCGTTGATGGCGATCTGCTTCAGCGGGGCCTCCACGGCGACCTTGACGATGTTCGCCCCGGTCGCCTCGTCGCCCACCAGGTCGAGCTTGTCGAACGCGGTCTTGCCCGCCTGGATGAGGGCGACGCCGCCGCCGGCGACGATGCCCTCCTCGACGGCCGCCTTGGCGTTACGGACGGCGTCCTCGATGCGGTGCTTGCGCTCCTTGAGCTCGACCTCGGTCGCGGCGCCGGCCTTGATGACGGCGACGCCGCCGGCCAGCTTCGCGAGCCGCTCCTGCAGCTTCTCGCGGTCGTAGTCCGAGTCGCTGTTGTCGATCTCGGTACGGATCTGGTTGACGCGACCGGCGATCTGGTCGGCGTCACCGGAGCCCTCGACCACGGTGGTCTCGTCCTTGGTGACCGTGACCTTGCGGGCACGGCCGAGCAGGTCGAGGCCCGCGTTCTCGAGCTTGAGACCGACCTCCTCGGAGATGACCTGGCCGCCGGTGAGGATCGCGATGTCCTGCAGCATGGCCTTGCGGCGGTCGCCGAAGCCCGGCGCCTTGACCGCGACGGACTTGAAGATGCCGCGGATCTTGTTGACCACCAGGGTCGCGAGAGCCTCGCCCTCGACGTCCTCGGCGATGATCACGAGCGGCTTGCCGGACTGGGTGACCTTCTCCAGCAGCGGCAGCAGGTCCTTGATGGAGGCGATCTTGGAGTTGACCACGAGGATGTAGGGGTCCTCGAGCTCGGCCTCCATGCGCTCGGCGTCGGTCACGAAGTAGGGCGAGATGTAGCCCTTGTCGAAGCGCATGCCCTCGGTGAGCTCGAGCTCGAGGCCGAAGGTGTTGCTCTCCTCGACAGTGATGACGCCTTCCTTGCCGACCTTGTCCATCGCCTCCGCGATGAGCTCGCCGATCTGGGGGTCACCAGCCGAGATGCCCGCGGTGGCAGCGATCTGCTCCTTGGTCTCGACCTCCTTGGCGACGTTCAGAAGCTGCTCGGAGACGGCCTCGACGGCCTTCTCGATACCGCGCTTGAGGGCCATCGGGTTCGCCCCGGCGGCGACGTTGCGCAGGCCCTCGCGGACCATCGCCTGGGCGAGCACGGTCGCGGTCGTCGTACCGTCGCCCGCGACGTCGTCCGTCTTCTTGGCGACCTCCTTGACGAGCTCCGCGCCGATCTTCTCGTACGGGTCCTCGAGCTCGATCTCCTTGGCGATGCTCACACCATCGTTGGTGATGGTGGGCGCGCCCCACTTCTTCTCGAGAACGACGTTGCGGCCCTTCGGGCCGAGGGTCACCTTGACGGCGTCCGCGAGCTGGTTCATGCCCCGCTCGAGACCGCGCCGGGCCTCCTCGTTGAAGGAAATGATCTTTGCCATTGTGTCCTGGTCCTCCCGGTGACGGGTGGGTGCTCGGCCGGCGGTGCCCGCGACGGACGCCGACGCCGCGCGCGGTCACGTCCCGCGCCCGACGGCGGCTCACCGGACCGGCCGGGAGCTGTGGGCTCCCTGGTCGATGAGTGCTGGTGCTGCGTTGTCACTCTCGACTCGAGAGTGCCAGACCATGATGAGCACTCTCACCCCCCGAGTGCAAATGACGGCCGCCGCGACACGCCTATCCGCGCGCGGCCACCGGACGGGCCACCACCCCTGCCGGACGCACGACGGCGCCGCCCCGCGTGCTGCGGGACGGCGCCGTCGGTGACCTGTGGTGCGCTCGCCGCTCAGGCGGGGCGCACGGCCTCGGCCTGCGGCCCCTTCTGACCCTGACCGACCTCGAACTCCACCTGCTGCCCCTCCTCGAGCGAGCGGTAGCCGTCCATCTGGATGGCCGACCAGTGGACGAAGACGTCCGCTCCGCCACCGTCGACGGTGATGAAGCCGTACCCCTTCTCGGCGTTGAACCACTTCACGGTTCCCTGAGCCATTCCTGCTCCTGTGTCACGTGTCGTACGGGTGGTCGCCGGGCTCGCGCCCGACGGGTCTCACATCTCGCGGGTCCGCGATGGTCCAACGTGCGGAGCCCCCGTACCTGTGGTGCAGGAGAGGACGTGCTCATCGAACTGCTCGACCGCCGCAGATGCTACCCGCGCAGCCGCGCAGCGGACCAGTATCCGGTGATCCCACGCCACGGCGTGTGACGGCGGCAGGATGGCGCGGGTGACCCCCGGCGCCGCACCCTCCGCCCGGCTGCGGCTGCGGCTGCGGCGGCTCGTGAACGTGCTCACGGGGGCGACCCCGATCGGCCTGCTGCTCGCCGCCGCAGCGCGGGCGCCGGTCACGGCGGGCCCGCACGGCCTGCTGCTCGCCGCGCCGTACCGCTCCCGCTTCCCGGCCCCCGCGGCCGGTGCCGTGACCGTGGGAGAGGTCGTGCTGCTGCGGATCAGTGCCGACGCCGCCACGGCACGCCCCGGCCTGCTCGCCCACGAGGCCCGTCACGCCGGCCAGTGGGCGTGGTGGCTGGGTCCGGTGGGCTTCCTGCCGGCGTACGGGCTCGCCTCCGCGTGGTCGTGGCTGCGCCACCGCGACGCGGCCGTCGGCAACGCCTTCGAGGTCCGCGCCGGGCTCGTCGACGGCGGGTACGCCCTCCGGGCGCGGCGACGCGGCCTGCTGCCCGCCGAGCCGGCCGGCCCCGCGGGACCCGCCTGACGACCCGGTCGGGGGCTCAGCCGTCGAGGTCCTCGCCGACGATGACGACGACGCCGTCGCCTGCGATGTCCTGGTCCTGGGCGACCGGAAGGCCGTCGAGGTCGGCGGCGGCCGCCTCGGCCGTCGGCAGGTCGTCCGTCGAGCCGTAGAACACGGTCGTGGGCGGGGTGCCGCCCTCGCGGTAGTTGCCGGTGGCGACGTCGTCCCACCCGGCGTCCTGCAGCCGGGCCGCGACGTCGCCCGCCAGGCCCGAGGTGCGGGTCCCGTTGAGCACTGTCACCGCCGCGGACCGGTCCGGCGGCTCGCTGGTGGTCGACTCGCTCGTCGTCGGCTCGCTGGTGGTCGGCTCGCTGGTGGTCGGCTCGCTCGTCGTCGGCTCGCTGCTGGTCGGCTCGCTGGTGGTCGGGTCGCTGCTGGTTGGCCCACTGGTCTCCGGCCCGCTGGTCCCGGTGGCGCCGGCCGCCGGCTCCGCGGCCGCGCCGGTCCCGCCGCCACCGGAGCGCACGACGGTGATCGTGCCCACGACGACCCCGACGACCAGCAGGGCGACGACCAGGAGCGGTACCACCGCGAGCGCAGGACTCGGGCGGGCGCGGTGCGCCCCGGCGCGTTCGAGATCCGCCTCGTCGAGCGCGTCGAAGTCGTCCGGCGGGTAGGCGCTCATCGCCGCCGAGCGTAGGCGCTCAGGGCTGCATGCCGAGGCGGCGCGCGGAGCGTGCCCGCTGCCGCGTCTGACGCATCCGGCGGAGCCGCTTGACGAGCATCGGGTCCGCCGCGAGGGCGTCCGGCGAGTCGATCAGCGCGTTGAGCACCTGGTAGTACCGCGTCGAGGACATCCCGAAGAGCTCCCGGACCGCCTGCTCCTTGGAGCCGGCGTACTTCCACCACTGCCGCTCGAACGCCAGCACCTGCACGTCGCGGTCGCTGAGCCGGCCGACCGACGCATCCTGCTGCGAGCCGTCCGGCTGCGCCGTGTCCATCCGTGCCGCGTCCATCCGCGAACTCCCCTCCCCGACCTCGCCGGACTGGCGCCCCACCATAGGTGGGGAACCACACACGTGTCATTCCGCCGCGGCCGATAGCGTCCCGGTGTGCCGCCCGCCCCGGAGCCCGGAGCAGAGCCCGGACCAGAGCCGGAGGTGCACCCCAGCTGGTTGCCGGTGCTGGCGGGGGTCGAGGCCGACCTGCGGCGCGCCCGGCGGGCCACGACGGCCGAGCGGGAGTCCGGCGCCACCGTGCTGCCGGCCGCCGCGGACGAGCTGCGGGCGCTGCGGCTCCCGCTCGACGACGTCCGCGTGCTGCTGCTGGGCCAGGACCCCTACCCGACGCCGGGGCACGCCGTGGGCCTGTCGTTCTCCGTCGCTCCGCACGTCAGGCCTCTGCCCGCGAGCCTGCGCAACGTGTTCGCCGAGCTCGTGGCCGACGTGGGGGTCGCCCCACCCGCCACCGGCGACCTCTCCGCGTGGGCCGACCGCGGCGTGCTGCTGCTCAACCGCGTGCTGAGCGTGCGCGCCGGGGAGCCCGGGTCGCACCGCCGGCGGGGGTGGGAGCAGGTGACGGGGGCGGTCGTCTCGGCGCTGGCAGCCCGACGAGCCTCGGGCGGGACTCCTCTGGTCGCGCTGCTGTGGGGCCGTGACGCGCAGACGGCCGAGCCGCTGCTCGGCGACGTCCCCGTGGTGCAGTGCGCGCACCCGAGCCCGCTGTCGGCCCGCCGCGGCTTCCTGGGGTCCCGGCCGTTCTCCCGGGTCGACGCCGCGCTGGCGGACCAGGGCGCCGACCCGGTGGACTGGTCGCTTCCTCCGCATCCGCCTCCCCCGTGACGTACGGACGGCGGCCCGCCCCGGGGTGGGGTGGGCCGCCGTCCGCGGGCGCACGTCTGGTTCCGGCTGGCTCAGCCGAGGGTGAGGACCTGTCCGACGTAGAGCACGTTCGGGTTGCTCGTGACGTGCCGGTTGCGGTCCCACAGCGTCCGCCAGCCCATCCCGCCGGCGTGGGCGATCTCGCTCATCGTGTCGCCCGGGCGCACCGTGTAGGTGCCGCTGGCCGAGGAGGACGACGAGGAGGAGGAGGACGAGTGCGAGTGGGAGTGCGTGTGCGACCGCGAGGAGGAGCGGCTGGCCCGCTCGGTGTCGCGGGAGCCGGCCGCGGTCGCGTTCGGGTCGCCGGAGCCGGACAGCCCCAGGCGCGCGGAGCACGCGGGCCACGCGCCCCAGCCCTGGCCGGCGAGGGTGCGCTCGGCGATCGCGATCTGCTCGCCCTTGGAGGCCAGGTCGGCGCGAGACGCGTACGTGGTGCCGCCGTAGCCCTCCCACGTGCTCTGCGAGAACTGGACGCCGCCGTAGTACCCGTTGCCGGTGTTGATCGACCAGTTCCCGGAGGACTCGCACTCGGCGAGGCGGTCCCACGTGCTGGTCGGCGCCGCAGCGGCGGAGCCGGTGACGGCGAAGGGGGCCGCGGCGGCGACGGCGGCGACTGCGCCGAGTCCGGCGACCCGGCGCGGCAGGCGCCGGGCGGGCGTCTCGGCGCGGTGGCGGGCGGTGCTGCGCTTCTTCACAGGAGTGTCCTCGTGGCACGCGCCGGCCACGGTTCCGGAGGTCGTCCGGGCCGCAGGCGCTCCACCGTGCACGGGGTCGGGTTCCTGGGGTGACGGCCCGGCGGAGCAGGCGCTGACCGTCACATGCACGACCCGCACGCACGCCCCGTGGGTGACGGGGGAGGCCGGGTCGGGAGTCTCGACCGTAGCCACGCATCCCCACGTCGAGGCAAACTCAGAGGCCCTCAGAACGGGCATTTGCGGGGAACTTGACCAGCCCTTGACGGCTGCGGCACACGCCGTTGGCGCCCCGGCACGATCCGGACAGATCGTGCACCATCAGCGTCAACGGCGGTCGGAGCCGGACCGTGTCGTGGCGCCACGACCCGTCACCGTCGCCGGCGCCGCGCGCGCTGGGCGAACCGCTCGAGGCCCTGCTCCACCGGTCGCGCCGCGCTGTCGCCCAGCACCACGCCACCCCCGATCGCGACCGCGGCGAGCCCGGCCTGGAGCAGGGTGAGCAGGCCGGCCACGTCCTGGCCCGCGGTGAACAGGCGCAGCGACTCGAAGATCACCAGGCCCGGCAGCAGGGGTGTCGTGGCCGGTGCGACGACGACGAGCGGTGGCGCGCCGCCGCGCAGCGCGGTGACGCGACCGACGACGCCGATCACGAAGGCGGCGGCCGCTGTGGCCACCGGCTGCGGTAGGTCGAGGGCGGACGCCCCGACGAAGACGACGAACCCTGCCCCCGTGGTGACGGCGGCTCGCGGCAGCAGCCGGGGTGGGGCGCGGCTGGCGAGGGCGGCGAGGCCACCGGCGGCCGTGGCCGCGCCGAGCTGCACGGTGACGTCCCGCAGCGAGCCACTGGCCACCTGGGCCACCGGGACGGTCACGCCGAGTCGCGCCGCCAGGTCGAGCACGAGCACGACGCCGGCGATGATCGCGGCGACCTGGAGCAGGGCCTGCAGCAGCCGGCCCGTGGCGGTCACCGGGAACCCCCGGATCGCGTCCTGCACGAGGGCGACGAGTGCGGCGCCGGGCAGCAGCAGCACGATGCTGCCCGCGACCACCAGCCCCGCCGACGAGGCGGGCTCGGACACCCCCGGTAGTGCGTCGACGGCGGCGAGCCCGGCGCCCGCGAACACGGTCGACAGGACGGCACCGACGAGCGTGACGTAGAACGCCGGCAGCGACAGCCGGCCCAGCCACCGCCCGATCCGGTCCACCGCCACGGTGACGGTGAACGCCACCCCGGCGGCGAGGGCGTCGCCGCCGAAGCGCACCACGACCGAGGCGGCCAGGGCCCCCCATGCCGCGGTGACCAGCCACCGCGCGTAGGGCCGCCGCTGCCGGGCGATCGCGTCGAGGCGGCGGCCGACGTCCCTGGGGCCGGCGTCACCGGCCACGAGGTCGGTGACCAGGCGGTGCAGCGCCGCCATCCTGGCGTAGTCGCGTCCCGGTGCCCGCACCACGCGGACCAGCGTCACCGGAGGGACCCCGCTCGGGGCGTACCCGGCCAGCAGCGACGTCAGGGTCACGTCCACGTCGAGGGCGTCGCCGTCCAGTCCGAGGGCCAGGGCGGTGGCCACGGCACTGGACTCCACCTCGTCGGTCCCCGCGCCGCAGCGCAGCAGCGCCGCCGCGAGGCGCAGCACGAGCTCGAGCCGCTCGCGGACGTCCTCCTCGCCGGGCGCCGCCATCTGCCGCGGGTCGCGGTACGGCGTCATGCGCAGGCGCTCGACGACGGGCACCGGCTCGGTGTCGGGCTCGGTGCCGAGCACCCGCCGCCACCACGGCGGCCGGGACGCCGGCGCCGGCGTGCTCACCCTGCGTCCCGTCCCGGGTCAGTGCGCGTAGGGGTCCGCGGTGACACCGAGCCCGCTCTCGTCGTCGAAACGGTGCACGGCCCTGCCCTCGACGAAGACCGTGCGGGCCCGGGACATCACGTCGAGGGGGTCGCCCGACCACACGACGAGGTCGCCGTCCTTGCCCGGCTCGAGGGACCCGACCCTGTCGTCGATCCCGAGCATCCGGGCCGGCTCGATGGTCAGGGCACGCAGCGCCGTCTCGCGGTCCAGCCCCTCCTTGACGGCGAGTGTCGCCTGGTGCACGAGGAAGGCGATCGGCACGACCGGGTGGTCGGTGGTGAGTGCGATCCGGACACCGGCGCGGGCCAGCAGCCCCGGGGTGCGCAACGAACGCTGCCGCAGCTCGACCTTCGACCGGCTCGTGAGCAGCGGCCCGACGATCACCGGGACGTCGCGCTCGGCCAGCAGGTCGGCCACGAGGTGCGCCTCTGTGCCGTGGTTCAGCACCAGGCGGTAGCCGAACTCGTCCGCGAGCCGCAGGGCGGTGGCCGTGTCGTCCGCGCGGTGCGCGTGCTGGCACCAGGGCAGCTCACCGTCCAGCACCCGCACGAGCACCTCGCTGGTGGGGTCGCGGTCGAAGGGGTCACCCGCGGCGCGGGCCGCCTCGCGTCGCGCGCGGTAGTCCTGTGCGGCGCCCATCGCGTCCCGGATCACGGCGGCCACGCCCATCCGCGTGCTCGGGAGCTTCTTCGCGTCGCCGTACACCCGTTTCGGGTTCTCGCCGAGGGCGCTCTTCACGCTGACCGGCTCCCGCAGCAGCATCTCCTCGACGACCCGGCCCCAGCACTTCAGCGCCGCGCACTGCCCGCCGATCGGGTTCCCCGACCCGGGTTTGACGACCGCGGTCGTGACGCCGCCGGACAGGGCGTCGCGGAAGCCCTCGTCGGCGGGGTTGATCCCGTCCAGGGCACGCATCCGGGCCCCGACCGGGTCGGTCATCTCGTTCGTGTCGTCGCCGGCCCAGCCCTCGCCGTCCTCGTGCACGCCCAGGTGCGCGTGGGCCTCGACGAACCCGGGCAGCACCCACGAGCCCGCAGGGACCGCGACGACGTCGACGCCGTCGGGCACTCTCAGCTCCGTGCCGACCGCGGCGACGCGGCCGTCGAGCACGAGCACCGTGCCCCGCTCGACGACGTCCCCCACGACGGGCACGACCCGCCCCCCGGTGACCGCGACGCTCCCTGGCACGACCACGTCTCCTCCCGCCGCCGGGCTCGGCTCCGGGCCCGGCGCTGGCCCCGCACGGCGACGCGGCGATCCTTCCACCAGGGGGCCCGGCGGGCACCCCACGGGGACTGCTTGACTCGCATTCGTGAGCGCGTCCGAGCCCCGCCAGCAGCGGCTGCGGCAGCGTGCACGGCAGGCGCTACGGCCGTCCTCGCCGCCGACGCACCAGATCTCGCTGCCCGGTCACCGGGACGCGGTCGAGGAGCGCACCGCCCGCGCCGTGCTCGACCTCGCCCTGCGCGTCGGCGCGGCGATGCTGTCGACCGGTGCCGCCTCGGCCGACGTGACGGCCGCGGTGCTGCGGCTTGCCGCCGGGCACGGCGTCACCTCCCTGCAGGTCGACGTCACCTTCACGTCGATCACGCTGTCCGCGGACCGCGGCGACGACGAGGACCCGCTGACGCTGGTGCGTGTCGTGCCGCTGCGGTCCGCCGACTACAGCCGCCTGCACGAGCTGCACGCCCTGGTGCGGGACGCCTCCGCCGGCGAGGTCGCCGTGGACGACGCCCGGGCGCGGCTCGACCGCCTGGCCCGGGCCCCGCACCCGTACCGGCGCTGGGTGGTCACGCTGGCGCTCGCGGTGCTGGCGGCCGCGGTCTGCGCCCTGCTCGGCGGTGGTTGGGAGATGCTGTTGCTCACCGCTGCGACGACCGCCACGATCGACCGGCTGCTGCGCGTGCTGGACCGGCGCGGGCTGCCCGCCTTCTTCCAGCAGGCCGTCGGCGCCGCCGTCCCGACGCTGGTCGCGATGGGGGCCCTGGTCGTCATCTCCTACACCCCGGTCACGGTCCAGGGGTTCCCGCCGTCGCTGATCGTGGCGACGGGCATCGTGGTGCTGCTCGCCGGCCTCGGCCTGGTCGGCGCCGCCCAGGACGCGATCGACGGCTACTACGTCACGGCCGGGGCACGCGGCTACGAGGTGCTGCTGATGACCGTCGGGATCGTGGCCGGCGTGCTCGCGGTGCTCGACGTCGCCGACCGCTTCGGGGTGCCGCTGGCGATCTCGGAGGTGCCCGGCATCGACGCGCCGCCCCCGGTCCAGCTCGCCGCGGCGGCGACCGTCGCGGGTGCCTGGTCGGTGGCGGCGTACGCCCGGCCGAAGGCCATCGCGGTCTCGGCGGCCGGTGGGGCCACCGCGTGGCTCGTGGTGATCCTCGGGACCGGCGCCGGGCTGGGGCCGGCGGTCTCCAGCGGGCTCGGCGCCGCCGTCGTGGGGCTCGGGGCGCAGGCCGTCGCAGAGCGGCTGCGGGTGCCGACGCTCGCGGTGACGATGTCCGGGGTCGTACCCCTGCTGCCGGGGCTGGCGCTGTACACCGCGATGTTCCAGCTGTCACAGGCCCAGGTGACCGACGGGCTCGCCAGCCTCGTGCAGGCCCTCGCCGTCGGGATCGCCCTCGCCGCAGGGGTGAGCCTGGGCGCCTTCCTCGGCCGCCCGCTACGCAAGAGCGACCGGTGGAGCCGCCGGGCGCTGCGCCGGTCCGCCGGAGGCCGGCAGTGACCGCCTCCGGCGCCACGCGCGCCGTCGGCGCGAGCACGCCGGGCCGCTACGTCGCGCTGGGCGACTCCTTCACCGAGGGCATGTGCGACCCCGGGCCACCGGGGTCGCAGGACTTCCGCGGCTGGGCGGACCGGCTGGCCGAACGGCTCGCCGGCGTCCGGCGCGACGCGGGCGGACCGCCGCTGGAGTACGCGAACCTGGCGGTGCGGGGCCGGCTGCTCGCCCGGGTCCTGGAGGAGCAGCTCCCCGTCGCGCTCGGCTCGGGCGCGGACCTGGTGAGCCTCGTCGCCGGCGGCAACGACGTGCTGCGACCGGGCGTCGACGTCGACGCCGTCGCGCAGCGGCTGGACGACGCCGTGGCCGCCCTGCGGGCCACCGGCGCGCAGGTGCTGCTCGCCACCGGCGCCGACCCGCGCGACTCCCCGCTGGTCCGCCTGACCCGGGGCCGGGCGGCGACGTACAACGCCCACATCTGGTCGGTCGCGAACCGCCACGGCGCACACGTGGCGGACCTGTGGGGGATGCATGCGCTGCAGGACTGGCGGATGTGGGCTCCCGACCGGATCCACCTGGCCGCCGAGGGGCACCGGCGCGTCGCCGACCTGGCGGCGACGGCGCTGGGGCTGGCTCCGCTCGACCCGGCCTTCGCCGAGCCGCTGCCGCCGCCTCCGCCGCGGGCCCGCCGCGACGCGGCGCGCGAGGACGCCGCGTGGGTGCGCACCTACGTGGCGCCGTGGGTGCGACGACGGCTCAGCGGGCGGTCGTCCGGTGACGGCAGGGTCCCGAAGCGGCCCGTGCCACTGCCCGTGCCACTGCCAGTGCCAGTGCCAGTGCCGCCAACCGTGCCAGGCGGCGGGTGAGGGCCCGTGCCCCGGCGCGTCGCCGCGCCTGGGCACACCGGGGCGGTGAGACGATCGGCTGCGAGCAGCAGGCACTGCCCTCCCACGGTGACCGGGAGTGACCAGAGATGCCCGAAGAGCGAGGCGACCGAGATGAGCGAGCAGACCCGATGAGCGAGCAGACGTCCTTCCGCACCGTCCTGCGCGGGTACGAGCCCTCCCAGGTCGAGGAGGCCCTGCGGGCCCGAGACGCCGCGACCGCCGAGGCACGTGGCCGGGCCGACGACCTGGCCCGCCACGGCGACGAGCTCGAGCGGCGCGTGGCCGAGCTCGAGGTGGCCCTGCGCCACCGCGACGAGAGCGGCGCTCAGGGGGACGTTGACGACGCCCCGTTCCGCGCGCTCGGCTCCCGGGTGGCGCAGATCCTCGAGCTCGCCCAGGCCGAGGCCGACGAGGTGCGCGACGGCGCCCTGGCCTCCGCCCGGGAGCACACCCGGGGCGTCGAGCAGGAGGCGGCCGCGAGCCGGGAGGCCGCCGACCGCTACGCCGCGCAGACCCGCGAGGCCGCCGACACCGAGGCCCAGCAGGTGGTCGAGGAGGCCCGGCGGCGCACCGAGGGGGTCCTGGACACCGCGGAGCGGGACGCCGCCGCCCGCCGGGAGGAGAGCCAGGCCCTGTACGAGCAGCAACGGGCCAGCGCGGCGCAGGCAGCCGCGGACTTCGAGACCACGCTGGCCCAGCGCCGGGAGCGGGCCGAGCGCGACCTGTCCGAGCGCGCCGAGGCCGCCGAGAGCCAGCTGGTGGAGCTGCGCGGCGAGGTGGAGCGGGTGCAGGCCGAGTCCGACCGGTCGTTGGCCGAGGCCGGACGCCGCGCGTCGCGGCTGCTGGACGAGGCGCAGGCCACCGCGGACGAGATCGTCGCCGAGGCCAAGACGCGCGCCGAGCGGATCCGCGCCGAGTCCGACCGGGAGACCGTCGCGGCGGCGCAGCGCCGGGACAGCATCAACGCCCAGCTCGTCAACGTCCGGCAGATGCTCGCGACGCTCTCCGGCGGCACGGTGCCGGTGGACCCGTTCGACGCCGACGCCACCCCGGCCGCCTCCGCGGAGCTCGACGACGCCCCCACGGATGCGGACCCGGACGCCGAGGCGTTCGCCTACGGCGAGACCGGCGAGGTGCACGTCGTCGACGTCGCCGGGCAGGAGGCGACCGAGGGGGACCCCTCCCCGGAGACCGGTTTCGGCGCAGGCGCCGCCGCGGGGATCGACACGGACGTGGAGTTCGACACGGACGTGGAGCTCGACGCGGACGCCGGGGCACAGTCGGACGCCACCACGGACGCGGACGTCGACGACACCGGCGCCCGGCGGCGCTGACCCCGGACCCGCTAGCGCGGCTACCCGCCGCCGCCCGCCTCGTCGCCCCCGACGTCGCGCGCGAGGTCCGCCAGGGCCGCCTCGACGCCGGCCAGCTCGTGGCGGGCCAGCTCGATCATGTCGCGCAGGCCGTGCGCGCCGAAGCGGTCACGCACCTGGGCGACCGCGTCCACGACGGCGGGGTCGGCGTCCACCGCCGGCCGCCCGGCCGGTCCCTCGTGCCTCGTCTGCTCCGCCACCGCGCCTCCTCATGCCGTCGTCCGCCGGCCACCCCAGCCCGCCGGTCGCCACGACCGTGCGCGAGAACCTACCTGTCGCGCCGCCCGCGCGCCCGGCGGCTCGGCACAGTGGTGGCTCAGCACAGCGACAGGGCCGCGAGAGCGGCGTTGGTGATCGAGCCGGGCAGCAGGTCGTGCAGCTCGTACAGGTCCGCGACCGTCCCGGACTGGCCGAACTCGTCCACCCCGAGGGGCACGCAGGGCACCCCGAGTGCGGACCCGACCCACGCCATGGCGTGGCTGGCGGCGTCGTGGACGGTGACCACCGGCGCCCTGCCGGCGCTGGCCGGGAACGCGGTCCGCAGCGCCCCCGGGATCGAGGGCGCGGTCGCCGTCCTCACTCCCTGGCGAAGGGTCCGCTGCCAGGCCGAGTAGAGCCGGTCGACGCTGGTGACGTCCACGACGTGGGCCGCGATCCCCTCCTCGGCGAGCTCGGCCGCGGCGGCGAGCACCTCCGGCAGTACGGCGCCGCACCCGACCAGCTGCACCTGGGGCGCGCCCTGCTCGGCGAGGGACGGGTGCCCGGCGTGGGCGTCCACGAGCCGGTAGGCGCCGGCCAGCACCTGGCGGCGCAGCACGGCGTCCCCGAGCCGCGCGCGGGCCGCCTCGAAGGGCGACTGGTCCAGCGGGCGCGTCGTCAGGCGCACGTAGTAGGCGCCGTCGTCGTGGGGCGCCGCGGTGCGCTGCCGGCCTGCCGCGTCGGTGCCGCCGGCCGCGATGCGGCCCAGCGCGTCGCACATCAGCCAGTCCAGGGCACCGGCGTAGGCGGGCTCCATGAACGTGACACCGGGCAGCTCGATGCCGATGGAGGCGGTGATGGTCGACTGGTGCGCCCCTCCCTCGGGGGCGAGCGTCACACCCGAGGGGGTCCCCGCCACGAGGAACCGCGACCCCGAGTAGGTCCCGTACACGAACGCGTCGAGACCCCGGCAGACGAACGGGTCGTACACGGTGCCGACCGGCAGCAGCGGCTGGCCGGAGTGGTCCCACGCCAGGCCCATCTGCCCGAGCAGCAGGAACAGGTTCATCTCCGAGATGCCGAGCTCGACGTGCTGCCCGCCCGGACCCTCCGTCCACCGCAGGAGCGGGTCCGTGCCGTAGGCACGGCGCTGCGACGGGGCGAAGACGCCGCGCCGGTTGATGAACCCGGCGAGGTTCGTGCTGGTGGCGACGTCGGGGGCGGTGGTGACGAGGTAGGGCGCGACGGACTCGTCGCGCGAGAGGTCGACGAGCACGCGGCCGAACGCCTCCTGCGTGGACAGCGGCCTGGCGGTGCGCACCCCGGTCGACTCGGGCACCCGGACATCGAGGCGCGGGCTACGCGGCGTCCGGGACAGGTGGCGGGCCCGGCGCTCGACCCACTGCCCGGGGGTCGAGGCGGGGTCGAGACGGTCCCACTCGGTGTCGATGTCGAGACCGGTCCGTTCCCGCAGGGCGTCGACCTGGTCGCCCGTGAGCAGCGCCGAGTGGTTGCGGGGGTTGCCGGCGATGGGCAGCCCCCAGCCCTTGATCGTGTAGGCGAACACGACGCTGGGGCGGCCGGTCTCGGCGTCGCAGGCGGCGAACGCCTCGAGGAGCGCGCCGAGGTCGTGCCCGCCGAGGTCGGTGACGAGCACCCCGAGGTCGGCGTCGTCGACGTCGGCGACGAGGTCGGGGAGGCCGGCCGGGGCGCCGTCGCAGAACCGCTCGCGCAGCTCGCTGCCCTCGAGGGCGAACAGCGACTGGTACTTCTCGTTCGGCATCGCGTCGATCCAGTCACGCAGCAGACCACCGCCGTCGCGGTCGAAGAAGGCCTGCAGCCGACGTCCGTACTTCACCTCGAGCACGTGCCAGCCGGCGGCCTGGAAGGCACTGCGCCACTGGTCGATCCGCACGCCGGGCACGACCCGGTCAAGGGACTGACGGTTGAAGTCGACGACCCACGTGACCGCGCCGAGGCCCTGCAGCGCCGGGTCGGCGACCGCCTCCCAGATGTTGTCCTCGTCGAGCTCGGCGTCACCCATCAGGGCCACGAAGCGCGACCGGGTCCGCTCGCCGAAGTGGGCGTCGACGTAGCGGCGCACCGCGGCGGCGAACAGGGGGGCGGCCGGGCCGAGACCGACCGAGCCGGTGGAGAAGTCGACCTCGTCGGGATCCTTGGTGCGGCTCGGGTAGGACTGCAGGCCACCACGGGCGCGGAGCCGGGTCAGGTAGGAGCGGTCGAGCGACCCGAGCAGGTACTGGATGGCGTGGAACACCGGTGAGGCGTGCGGCTTGACGCTAACCCGGTCCGCGGCGTCGAGGTGCGCCATGTACAGCGCCGTCATCACCGTCACGAGGCTCGCCGACGAGGCCTGGTGACCGCCGACCTTGACGCCGTCCCCGGTCTTCCGATCGGAGTTCGCGGCGTCGACGATGCGGGTGGCGAGCCACAGCACGCGACGCTGGACGGCGTCCAGCAGGTCGAGGTCGACGTCGGCGACCCCCGGTACCAGCTCGCGGGCCCGGACGCCGGGGGCGGCGGACGGCGACGCCGGCGGTGCGGCGGACTCCGACGGGAGGCGGTCGGGCAGGGTCGCGGTGCCGCCGTCGGCGGCGTGAGCGTCGTCGGTCACGCCGCCAGGCTAGACAGCGTCCTGCTCCCGGCGCTGCGCCCCACTCGTGCGGCGCAGGTCGACGACCTCCCAGCGGGTGGCGGCGGAGGGCCGCAGCGCCCGGCACGTGAGGGCCGCCTCCGGGGCCGTGGACGCCTCGACCGTCGCGGTCACCGCTCCGGTCGTGGCGCCGGAACCGGCGTCGAGCGGGTGCAGGTCAACCTCCCAACGGTGCCGGCCCACCTGCCGGACCGAGGTGCTGCGCAGCGAGCCAGCAGCCGCGGGGGGCCGCTGCGCCATGGCGGCGACGACGGCGGCCTGCGCGACGGCCGGCTCGGTCGTCATCCCGCGCACGAACCGGGGGTCGACGGCGCCGTCGAGGTGGGCGCCGACCGCTGCGACGGCCGCGTCGGCGTCGAGGCCCCCGTAGTACCACCCGTCGGGGAGCACCACGACGTTGGCGGCGAACCGGTCGCCGCCGACGTGGGAGCACTCCCAGGTCGCCTCGGGCCAGCGCTCCACGAGCGCGGCGGCCACCGGCCGGCCGCGGACCGCACAACAGGTGTCGTGGCGGCCGTGGGTGCACACGAGCAGGAGGGGGTCGGCGGGGCCGGGCGGGGTGGGCGAGGCGAGGGCCGCGGCGGCGGCGGACAGGTCGTCGTCCCGGGTCCAGGTGCCGCGGGTGACCCCGCCGCCGGGGGCGGAGTCCGTGACGAACCAGGAGCGCGTGGTCGACGTCGAGCCGGCTCTCGACGGCAGGTCGGCCGCCGACGGCGCGCGGGCGGCTCGTGCGCGAGCGGTCCGGGCAGGCGCGGCGCCGGGCCGGCGGACGAGCAGGATCCGGGCCGTGGTGGCCGCCGCGGCGTCCTGCAACCCGGCGAGGACGGCAGGGTCCAGGCCCGATCCGGCGACGGCGTCCACCGGCCAGGGGCCCGGGTGCTCGACGAGCAGCCACCGGCGCGGCCTGGGGGCGGTGCCCACCAGCGGGTCGACCCGTTCCCGCGCCGCGTCGGAGCAGCGGAACACCGGCCCTGCCGACGACACCGCCGCGGCGGTCACGCGGGGACGACCACACCGGCGCGCAGCAGGCGCCGGACGAGGTCGGCGGCGGCGTCCGGGTCGCCGGGCAGGTCGGTGTCGGCCAGCAGCACGTCGGCGCCGCGGCTGCGCAGCACGTGACCGCCGTCCCGCGGTTCCACGGCCGCCATCACGTGACGGCGCAGCGCCACGGCGGTCTCGCGGTCGACGTCCGCGGCCGCGGCCGCCTGGGCCAGGACGCCGAGCGGCGCGGCCCGCTGGGCCACACGGGCGCTGCGGCCGAGGCGCCGGGCCACGGCCGCCGGGTCGACCGCGGCGACGGCATCGAGAAGCAGCGTGCGGACCGCGTCGACGTCGGGCGCGACGTCCTCGGGATCGGCGACGTCGACGCCGAGCGGCAGCGAGCTGCGCGCGGCCGGCTCCTCGGCGAGTGCGTGCAGCGCCTCGGTGACGAGCTCGCTGAGCAGGGTGCGCCGCGTCCAGGTGTGGACGCCGACGGTGAGGTGGGTGCTGACGCCGCCGAGGGCCGTGGCGGCGTGCAGGTACCCCCGCGGCAGGTAGAGGCAGTCGCCGGGTCGGAGCACGACGTCGAGCAGCGGCTCCTCGCGTGCGGCGGCGGCGACGGCCTGGCGGTGGTCGGTCCAGGGCTGGTCGCGCAGCGGGTCCGCGTGCACCGGGGGGCGGATCCGCCAGGCTTTCTCGCCGTCGACCTGCAGCACGAAGACGTCGTGGACGTCGTAGTGGTCGGAAAAGCCCTGCGACTGCGCGGGCGTGACGTAGGCGTTGCACTGCACGGGGTGGCCGAGGTCGGCGGCGAGGTCGTGGCAGAAGTCCGCCAGCGGCGGCCAGGTGCGGTGCAGCCCCTGCAGCACGAGAGTGGCGCCGCCGGTGAAGAGGTCCGCGAGCGCCTGCTCGTCGAGCTGGTCCCCCACCGCTGCGCCGGTTCCGCCGGACGACGTGAACCGCTGCTCGGGCAGCGTCGCCCCGTCCTGCGCCACCCGCAGGAACGGCGTGCGCAGTCCCCGCCGGGAGACGAGCTCGTCGACGGCGACCGCGGAGAACAGGTCGCCGAAGTTGCGCGGCAGGTCCGCCTCGCGACTCAGCAGCGGGCGGGTGCCCCACGCGGCGGCCGGGTCCTCGGACGCGGCGACGCAGCGGGCGAGCGCCGGGGGCCCCGCGCGGGGGCCCGGCGCCCCGCGGGGGGGGGGCGGCGGGCAGAAGCGGCCCCCCGGCCCCGCACCGCCC
>JBBRBF010000008.1:0-98869 GCA_038206105.1 Actinomycetales bacterium
GTCGTGAGACAGTTCGGTCTCTATCCGCCGCGCGCGTTAGAAACTTGAGGAAGGCTGTCCCTAGTACGAGAGGACCGGGACGGACGAACCTCTGGTGTGCCAGTTGTTCCGCCAGGAGCACCGCTGGTTAGCTACGTTCGGGAAGGATAACCGCTGAAAGCATCTAAGCGGGAAGCCTGCTTCGAGATGAGGTTTCCATGGGGTTCGCCCCGAGAGGCTCCCAGCTAGACTACTGGGTTGATAGGCCGGATGTGGAAGCGTGGTAACACGCGTAGCTGACCGGTACTAATAAGCCGATGACTTGCCACAACGAAGATTCTTGTCTGCGTCCACTGTGCGGTTCCCGAGATGCGGTCGGTACTCCGACCCGTACATCTCCATAGAGTTTCGGCGGTCATAGCGTGAGGGAAACGCCCGGTCCCATTCCGAACCCGGAAGCTAAGCCTCTCAGCGCCGATGGTACTGCGTGGGTGACTGCGTGGGAGAGTAGGTCGCCGCCGGACATTTTTTGACGATGACGGTCACCCCTTCGGGGGTGGCCGTCATCGTCGTTTCATGAGCCGTGCCGTCGGCCGGGACCGGCGCCGATCGCAGGGGCACATGTCAGAGCAGCAGCCACGAGACGAGGCACCGATGGACCGCAGCGACGCCGACGATGACAAGGACCGTGCGCGACGTCGCGACGCCCGCCCCGATGACGGGCCGCCGGCCGGTCGGCGCTCCCCCCCGAGCGGGGGGACCCGTCGCGAGGACGGGGCCCGTGGTCCACGTCGCGGACCACCCCGGGCGGGTGCCCGTCGGCAGGGCCCGACCGGTGGTCCCCGCAGCGCCGGTCGCGGCGAGCCGCGGCAGCAGGACCCGCCGCAGCGGGGCCCGGGCCGAGACCCCCGCGCGGAGGGTCCTCGAGCGGAGGGCTCCCGCGGCGGTCCGCAGCGCGGCGGTCCAGAGCGCGGCGGTTCCCGCCAGAGCGCCGCGCCGCGTGGAGGCGCCTCGAGCGGCGACGCGCGCGGCCGTGCCGCTCGCGGTCCCCGGCAGGGCGGGGCCCGAGGCGAGGTCGCTCCCCGCCGTCCGCGGCAGGCCGGTCCACCGGAGGGCGCCAAGGGTCAGGGCAAAATGGGCCAGGACGGTCCGCCGCAGGGGGGGCCACGTCGCGACGACGCCCGTGGCGGGCCGCCGCAGCGCGGACCCCGGCAGGGGACCTCCTCGCGTGAGCCCGGTCGTGGTGACCCCCGCCGGGTCGTGACCCCGGATCCTCAGCTACCCGACGACGTCACCGGTCAGGAGCTGGACCGCGACGTGCGCCACGAGCTCGGGACGCTTCCCCGCGACGCCGCCGTGACGGTTGCGCGGCACCTCGTGGTAACCGGCCGCCTGCTCGACCTCGACCCCGAGGCGGCCTACCGGCACGCGATGGCAGCGCAGCGGCGCGCCGGCCGGATCGGTTCGGTGCGCGAGGCCGCCGGGCTCGCCGCCTACCGCGCCGGGCGCTACGAGGAGGCGCTGCGCGAGCTGCGAGCCGCCCGCCGCCTGACCGGGTCCGACGTGCACTGGCCGGTGATGGCCGACTGCGAGCGCGGTCTCGGCCGCCCGGAGCGTGCCGTGTCGATGGCCTCGGCCCCGGAGGTGGACCGACTCGACCGGGACGGCCTTCTCGAGATGAGGCTCGTGGTTGCCGGCGCCCGAACCGACCTCGGCCAACCCGACGCCGCCGTGCTCACCCTGCAGGTTCCCGAGCTGACCAGCGGCCGGTCCCCGGTGCGGGCGCGGCTGCTGTCGGCCTACGCCGATGCACTGGCAGCCGCGGGCCGCGAGGACGAGGCGCGGTCGTGGCTCGGGCGCGCCGCCGCAGCCGACGTCGACGGGACCACGGGAGCCGCCGCCCGGTTCGCCGGCCGCGCCCCAGCCGACCAGGGTGAGGTCGCGGTCTGGGACCTGCTCGACGGCGAGCTGCCCGATGGCGAGCTGCCCGATGGCGAGCTGCCGGACGGCGACCTGCCGGCGCGCCGTCACGGCGCCGCGAGTGACGGCACCGACGGCACCCCGCGCTCCACCCCGCCGGCGCCCGCGGACTGACCCGCCTCGTCAGCCGTCGGCGTGCCGCCGCAGCACCAGCCCCGACGGCGGTTTCGGCCCGAACGACGTCGTCTTGCGGGGCATGGGCTCGCCGGCGGCGGCCAGTGCCGCTACGTCGGTCCGGCCGGGAGCGTGCAGCAGCACCGCGGCGCCCCCCTCGGCGCGGGCACCGTGCACCGCCGCCCACGGGTCGTGGTGGTGCGCGACCGCGCTCTCCGGCACCCCCGCACGCGGCAGCAGCGTCTCGTGCAGCACCGCGGCGTCCAGGGCGTGCCAGCGGTCGCTATGGCACCCGCCGGCGGATGCGGCGGCACCCAGCCCGCGCACCTCCCACCAGCCCCTGGCGTCCCCGACGACCAGGCGACCGCGGCACCTCGGCACCGGGACCACCCGGTCGTCGGCGCTGAGCCGGCGGACGTCGACCAGCGAGGACCACGCGTCGAGCAGGCGGGAGGCGGGCACCGGGACCCGGCGGTGGATCGCGTCCAGCAGCAGTGGGTGGCGGGCCGGCTCGACGACGAGGGCGAGAACCCGATCCCACGGTCCCGGACCGGCGGCCCGGCGGCGCGTCGTCTGGTGGCGGCGCGCGGCCGCCAGCCGGTGGTGGCCGTCCGCGACCAGCGCGCGACGTCCCCGGACCATCGCCGCGACCTCGGGCGACCAGCGGCTCGCGTCGGCCGGCCACAGCGCCAGGGACTGCCCGCCCGCACCGGCCGTCACCACGGGCGGGTCCGCCAGCGCGACGGCGTCCGCGATGCCGCCGAGGCCACCCTCCACCGAGAGCAGCAGCGGCTCGAGGTCGCACCCGGTGGCGTCGAGCAGCGCGGCGCGTTCGTCGACCCCGGCCTGGGTGACCGCCTCGTGCGGCAGCAGCGCGTCGTCGTCCAGGCCCACCGTCGCGACCAGGCCGCGGGTGACACGCGACCCCACGGCGATCTGCGCCACGTAGAAGGCGGGTTCGGGGTCCACGGCCAGCACGCCGTCGCGGATCCACTCGTCCAGCAGAGCGGCGGCCCTCGCGGCGCTGCCCGCCGTCGGCAGGGTCAGCCGCACCAGGTTGTACGGGTGCGAGCGCAGCAGGGCAGCGCGGCCGGCCTCGCGGGCCACATCGTACGGCGGGCAGAGCACCCGGCCCAGGTCGCCCACGCGACCCGGCTGGTAGCGCAGCCCGCGCAGCGGACGCAGGTCGAGCCCCTCCCCGCTGCGCTCCGCCACGGCGCGCATCGTACGGTCGGGCGCATGGCCCAGGACCACACCGGAGCCCCGGCGGGGACTGCCTACGAGTGGCTGCACCGCGGCCTCGACCTGCTCGCCGGCGGCCACGCGGCGGCGGCCGCTGTGCTCCTGCAGCGCGCCGCCGACGCCGAGCCGGGGCAGGCCAGCCTGCTGGAGGCCCTCGGCCGCGCGCAGTACGACGCCGGCCGGCACGTCGAGGCCGCGCGCACCTTCGCCGAGCTCGTCGACCTCTCGCCCGACGCGGACTACGCCCGCTTCGGGCTCGGGCTGTCCCTGACGCGCGTCGGCCGCTTCGGCGAGGCCGTCGAGCAGCTCGCGCTCGCGGCGGCGATGCGGCCGCAGAACGCCGATTACGCCGAGCGGCTGCGGCAGGCGCGCGCGACCCTCGCGGCGCAGCGCGGCGCCGATGCCTCCTCGGACGGCGCCCCGGGGGACGCCCCGGACGGCTCCCCTGGCGATTCCCCGGGCGGTTCCCCTGGCGAGGCACAGGACGGCGCGCCGTGAGCGCCGGGGGTGACCTCCTCGCCGAGCACGACGCGCTGCTGCTCGACCTCGACGGCGTGGTGTGGACCGGTGGTCGGGCGGTGCCGGCGGCGCCGGAGTCCCTCGACCGGGCACGCGCGGTCGGCGTCGCCATCGCCTTCGTGACGAACAACGCCTCACGCACGCCGCAGGAGGTCGCCGAACGACTCGTCGGGCTGGGCGTCGCCGCGGTCGCGGACGAGGTGCATACCTCCAGCGAGGCGGCCGCGCGCGTGGTGGCCGAGCGCGTGACTTCCGGTGCCGCCGTGCTCGCCGTCGGCGGGCCCGGCGTCTCGCACGCGCTGCGCGGCGAGGGGCTCGCGCCGGTCACCACCGGCGACGACCGGCTGCTGCCCGACGGGCGCGGCGTCGCCGCCGTCGTGCAGGGCTTCGGGCCGGAGGTCTGCTGGGCGGACCTCGCGGCCGCCGCCCACGCCGTCCGCGCCGGCGCCCTGTGGGTCGCGACGAACACCGACCCGACGCTGCCGACCGAGCGCGGACCCGCACCGGGCAACGGGTCGCTGGTCGGCGCGGTGCGGGCAGCCGCCGAGCGGGACCCGCTCGTCGCGGGCAAGCCCGAGGCCCCGCTGGTCCGGCTCGCCGCCGAACGGTGCGGAGGCCACCGGCCGCTGATGGTGGGGGACAGGCTCGACACAGACGTGGCCGGCGCCCGCGCCGCGGGCATCGCCTCCGCGCTCGTGCTGACCGGCGTGAGCGGCCCGGACGACCTGCTCGCGGCGCCGCCCCACCACCGGCCCGACCTCGTGCTCGCGGACCTGGGGGGTCTGCACGCCCCCACGCGGCGCGCCGTCCCCGACGGTGACGCCTGGCGCTGCGGCGGGGCCACCGCCCGGGTCGAGGCCGGGCAGGTGCGCGCCGCCGGGGACGCCGGGGACGACGGCCTCGACCTGCTCCGCGCCACGGCGGCCGCGGTGTGGCAGGCCCGTGACCGCGGCGGGAGCGACCCCGCAGGCACCGGCCGCGACAGCGGCAGCGGTAGCGTGCCCGCGTCGGGTGACCCCGGGGACAGCGAGGAGCAGCCGTGACGAGCACCGCCGGCGACGGCCCCCCGTCGCGGACCGGGGACGACGCCGTCGACGCCGCCCTCGCACCGCTGGCCGGTCTCGACGAGACGGTGCTCCCGCAGGAGCAGGCCGCGGTGCTCGAGGACGTGCTGACGGCACTGCGGCAGCGCCTCGGCGCCGCCGAGGCCTGACCTGTGCCCCGTCGCCAGCGGCTCGACGCCGAGATGGTCCGCCGCGGCCTCGCTCGCTCCCGGCAGCAGGCCGCCGAGGTCGTGGCCGAGGGGCGTGTGCTCGTCGACGGCCGCCCGGCGAGCAAGCCCGCCACGCAGGTGGGCCTCGACGCCGCCGTCCAGGTGCGCGCCGGGGACGTCGGCCCGCAGTGGGTGAGCCGCGGGGCGCACAAGCTGCTCGGTGCCCTGGCCGCCACGGGTGTGGACCCCACCGGGCGCCGCTGCCTCGACGCCGGCGCCTCCACCGGCGGCTTCACGCAGGTGCTGCTGGAACGGGGTGCCGAGCACGTCGTCGCCGTCGACGTGGGCTACGGCCAGCTCGCGTGGCCGCTGCGGCAGGACGAGCGGGTGAGCGTGCTGGACCGCACCAACGTCCGGGAGCTGCGGCCCGAGCAGGTCGCCCCGCCGCCGAGCCTCGTCGTGGCCGACCTGTCGTTCATCTCGCTGCGGCTGGTGCTACCGGCGCTGGCGTCGTGCTGCTCGCCCGGTGCCGACCTGCTGCTCATGGTCAAGCCGCAGTTCGAGGTGGGCCGCAACCGGGTCGGCGCCGGCGGCGTCGTGCGCGAGCCCGACCTGCGCGTCGAGGCCGTGCTCGGCGTCGCGCGCGCCGCCGAGGACGAACGCCTCGTGGTGCTCGCGGCCGCCGCGAGCCCGCTGCCGGGCCCCAGCGGCAACGTCGAGTACTTCCTGCACCTGCGCCCCGCGGCGGCCGGGACCGGCGTCCCCGTCGGCCCGGCCGAGCAGCAACCGCCCGCGGGGTCCGCGTCGGTGACCGGCATGGTGCGGGCCGCCGTCACGGGGTCCCCCTCGTGACCCGCCGGATCGCCCTGCTCACGCACACCGGGCGCGCCGAGGCCGTCGCGGCCCGGTACGAGGTGGTCGACCTGCTGCGCCGACGCGGCCTGCAGGCGGTGGTCCCCGCCGAGGAGCTCGACGACCTGGGCAGCCACGGCGTCACTGCCGCGGCGGACGCCGCCGACCTCGTCGGCGACGCCGAGCTCGTCGTCGTCCTCGGCGGCGACGGGACCGTGCTGCGGGCCGCCGAGGTCGTCCGTGAGCACCCGGTGCCGCTGCTCGGCGTGAACCTGGGCCACGTCGGGTTCCTCGCCGAGATCGAGCGGGAGGACCTCGCCGAGACCGTGGACCGCGTCGCGGCGTGCGACTACGTCGTCGAGGAGCGGATGACCGTCGACGTCGACGTCGTCGTCGACGGGGAGGTCGTGGGCCGGTCCTTCGCCCTGAACGAGGCCAGCGTCGAGAAGGCCAGCCGCGAGCGGATGCTCGAGCTCGTGCTCGAGGTGGACGGACGTCCCGTCTCGACGATGGGTTGCGACGGCGTCGTCGTGGCCACCCCGACGGGGTCCACGGCGTACGCGTTCTCGGCCGGCGGGCCGGTCATCTGGCCCGAGGTCGAGGCCCTCCTGATGGTGCCCATCAGCGGGCACGCGCTCTTCTCGCGTCCGTTGGTCACCTCCCCGGGCAGCGTCGTCGCGGTGGAGGTGCTGCAGCGCAACTCCACCACCGGCACCCTGTGGTGCGACGGCCGCCGCACCGCCGAGCTGCCGCCCGGTGCCCGGATCGAGGTCCGCCGCGGCGCGGTGCCGGTGCGGCTCGCGCGGCTGTCGACGGGACCCTTCACCGACCGGCTCGTCGCGAAGTTCCGTCTGCCGGTGACCGGCTGGCGCGGCCCGGACGTCGGCCCGGACGTCGGCCCGGTCGTCGGTGGCCGTGACCTCGCCGGCGGGGAGGCCTGAACGTGCTGCAGGAGGTGCGGATCCGGGGCCTCGGGGTGATCGACGACGCCGTCCTCGAGCTCGGCCCCGGGCTGACCGTCGTCACCGGCGAGACCGGGGCCGGCAAGACGATGGTGGTGACCGGGCTCGGCCTGCTGCTCGGCGAGCGCGCCGACCCCGCCGCCGTCCGCACCGGCCAGACGTCGGCCCTGGTCGAGGGCCGGTTCGTCGTCGACGCCGCGTCGGGCGTCGCGGCCCGCGCGGGCGAGGCCGGTGCCGAGCTCGAGGACGACGGCGCCGGGCGCCGCGAGCTGCTCGTCGCCCGCAGCGTCGCCGCCGCCGGCCGCAGCCGTGCCCACGTCGGCGGCCGCGCCGTCCCGGTGTCGCTGCTCACCGAGCTGGCCGACGACCTCGTCGCCGTCCACGGACAGTCCGAGCAGCTGCTGCTGCGCTCGCCGAGCCGGCAGCGCGACGTCGTGGACGCGGTCGCCGGGGACGCCGTCGCGGTGCCGCTCGCGGCGTACCGGCAGGCGTGGGCCCGGTGGCAGGAGGTCCGGGCCGAGATCACCGCACTGGAGTCGCGCACCCGTGAGCGCGCGCAGGAGGCCGAGCGGCTCACAGCCGCACTCACCGAGGTCGAGCGGGTCGACCCCCGACCGGGTGAGGACGACGCCCTCGCGGCCGAGGCCGCGCGGCTCGACCACAGTGAGGACCTGCGGACCGCCGCGGCCGGCGCCCACGCCGACCTCGTGGGTGACGCAGCCGCCGCCGAGCCGCTCCCCGACGCGACCGGCCTGCTCGTCGCGGCGCGCCGCCGGCTCGAGGTGGTCGGCGAGCACGACGGTGACCTGGCGGCGCTCGCCGGCCGGCTCGCCGAGGCCGGGTACGTGGTGACCGACGTCGCCGCCGAGCTGTCCGGCTACCTCGCGTCCCTCGAGGCTGACCCGGCGCGGCTCGGCGCGGTGCAGGACCGCCGCGCCGAGCTGTCGGCCCTCGTGCGCCGGGTCGAGGCGCTGGCACCGGACGCCACGCACCACGGTGCCGACGGCGCAGACGGTGCCGACGGGTCCCTCGGCCACGGCCCGTTGGCCCGTGTCGTGGCCTGGTCCGGCCGGGCCGCGACCCGCGTGGCGGAGCTGGACGACGAGCCGGCCCGGGCACAGGCGCTGGCGACGGAGGCCGGTGCACTGACCGACCGTCTCGACGGCCTCGCGGCCGACCTGCACCGGGCCCGCGCGGACGCCGCCGCGCGCCTGTCCGCGGACGCCACCGCCGAGCTGGCCGGACTCGCGATGCCCGACGCCGCCCTCGTCGTCGAGGTCGAGGAGCGGGACGAGCTCGGCCCGGCGGGCCGGGACGAGGTCGCGATGCTGCTGCGCGCCCACGCGGGCGCGCCGCCGCGGCCGCTGGGCAGGGGCGCCTCCGGCGGAGAGCTCAGCCGCGTGATGCTGGCGCTGGAGGTCGTGCTCGCCGGCGGCGACCCGGTGCCCACCTTCGTGTTCGACGAGGTCGACGCCGGCGTCGGCGGCCGCGCCGCGGTCGAGGTCGGCCGCCGGCTCGCCGCCCTCGGCCACCGCGCCCAGGTCGTCGTCGTCACCCACCTGCCCCAGGTCGCCGCCTTCGCCGACCGCCACCTCGTCGTGACGAAGGCCGCGCACGGGCACGTCACCGCCAGCGACGTGCACTCGCTCGACGACGCCGCCCGGGTGGTCGAGCTCGCGAGGATGCTCGCCGGCCAGGAGGAGTCCGGCAGCGCCCGCGCGCACGCCACCGAGCTGCTCGAGCTCGCCGCGTCGGCACGCCCCGCACCGCCCCGGCCGCCGACCCGCGGGGTGCCCCGGAGGGCACCCCGGCGGCGGCGTGCCCGCCCCTGAGCACGAGCGGGCCGTGGGATCATGGCGCGTCATGCGCAGGCTTCTGGCGGGACCCGACCGTGCGGGCGACGACCTGCCCGGCGTGGTCGGGCCGGCGCGCGTGGACCACCGCACGAAGAACCTCACCAAGCGGCTGCGCCCCGGCGACGTCGCCGTGATCGACCACGAGGACATCGACCGCGTCTCGGCCGAGGCCCTCGTCGCGTGCCGCCCGGCCGCCGTCGTCAACGCGGCCGCGGGAACCTCCGGCCGGTACCCGAACCTCGGACCGGGGATCCTCGTCGCAGCCGGCATCCCCCTCGTCGACGAGGCCGGACCGGCCGTGATGACACGCATCCCCGACGGGGCCCGGGTGCGCGTCGCCCAGGGGCAGGTGCTGCTCGGGACCGACGAGCAGGCGACCGTCGTCGCGACCGGCACCGCCCAGGACGCGGTCACCGTCGCCGCGGCCGTCGAGACGGCGCGGGCCGGGCTGTCGGACCAGATCGAGGCGTTCGCCGAGAACACGATGGACTACCTGCGCCGGGAGCGACAGCTGCTGCTGGACGGGGTCGGCGTCCCCGACGTCCGCACCGACCTGGCCGGACGGCACGCCCTCGTGGTGGTCCGCGGCTACCACTACAAGGAGGACCTGGCCACGCTCCGGCCGTACATCCGTGAGTTCCGACCGGTGATCATCGGCGTGGACGGCGGGGCCGACGCCGTGCTGGAGGCGGGCTGGACCCCGGCGATGGTCGTCGGCGACATGGACTCGGTCTCCGACGCCGCGCTGACGTGCGGGGCCGAGATCGTCGTGCACGCCTACCGCAGCGGCAGGGCCCCGGGGCAGGAGCGGGTGGAGCGCCTCGGCGTCACCCCGGTGGTGTTCCCGGCGACGGGCACGAGCGAGGACGTCGCGATGCTGCTCGCCGACGACTGCGGCGCCGAGCTCATCGTCGCCGTCGGCACGCACGCGACTCTGGTGGAGTTCCTGGACAAGGGGCGCTCCGGCATGGCCAGCACGTTCCTGACGCGGCTGCGGGTCGGGAGCAAGCTCGTGGACGCCAAAGGCGTCTCGCGGCTCTACCGGCAGCGGATCTCGAACCTGCAGGTGGCGGCGCTCGTGCTGGCAGCGGTGCTGGCGCTGGCCGTCGCGCTGTGGAGCACCGCGGCCGGGCAGGCGTTCGTGGGGATCGCGTTCGGGTGGGTCCGCGACCTCGTGACCGTGGTGCTGCGGTGGTTCTCCGGGCTGGGGGGGCCGTGACGGCCGGGGGGCGGTGGCACGGCGCGTGATCGACTTCAGGTACCACCTCGTGTCGCTGGTGTCGGTCTTCATGGCCCTCGCGATCGGGGTCGTGCTCGGCGCCGGGCCCCTGCAGGACACCATCGGAGCCCAGCTCAGCAACCAGGTGGACGCGCTGCGGGCCGACAAGGTCGACCTGCAGCGGGCCGTCGCGAACCGCGAGGACGAGCTCGCCGAGCGGGACGCGTTCGTCGCCGCGGTGGCCCCAGACGTGCTCGGGACCCGGCTCGCGGGCCGCAGTGTCGTGCTGGTCGTGCTGCCGGGCGCCTCCGGGGGTGCAGACGCCCTCGCCGAGCTGCTGGAGACCGGCGGCGCCGAGGTCACCGGCCGCGTCCGGCTGGAGCCGGCGTGGGCCGACGGCGGCGGGGCGGCCCTGCGCGAGGAGGTCGCCGGCCGGGTGGAGGACTCGGTCGACCCGCTGCCCGCGGCGGGAACGTCCACGGTGGGGGTGCTGGCGGCCGCCCTGGCCACCGGGGTCGTGGACGACGGCACGCCGGACGTCGGCCAGAGCGGTGCCACCACGCTCGTCGACGAGCTCCAGGACGCGGGGCTCGTGTCGGTGGACGGCGACATCACCTCCCAGCGGGCCACGACCGCGGTCGTGCTGGCTCCGTCCGCGGCCGACACGACCCTGGACGCCGGCGATCCTGCCGACGGTGGGGGCGGGGCGGGTGGGGCGACCCCGGTCGAGACCTACCTCGCGGTCGCGCAGGCGCTCGACGACGCCGCCGAGGGCTCCGTCGTGGCGGGCCCCCGCGAGGCGGCGGACGACGGCGGCCTCGTGGCGGCGGTGCGCGGAGACGGTGCCGCCGCGCGGGCGGTCTCGACCGTCGACGACGCGGACTCCCCGAGCGGGTGGGTCACGACGGCCCTCGCGCTGCTGGAGCAGGCCCAGGGGGAGGTGGGCCACTACGGCTTCGCCGGCGGCGCCGAGGCGGTCGTCCCCCCGCCCACCACGCAGGAGACCCCGTGAACGCGGCGGCTGCGCCCCGGTGACCGCGCGTACGGCGGGCGGCGCGGCGACGTCGCGGGTGCTGCTGCCTGCTGCGGTCGCGGCCACCGTGGCAGGGATGGCGCGTGCGCCGCGGCTGCGCGCCGCCGTCCCCGGCGGCGCCGACCGCTGGCAGCGCACGAACCACCGGGGTGAGCCGGTGACGCTGCTCCAGGGGCCCGCCTGGGGCCTGGGAGCGCTCGCCGCCGTCGCGACGGCCTCGTCGCCGGGGCGGGTGCGGGCAGGCGCCGCGCTCGCCGTCGGCGCCGCGGCCGTGCTCGGCGGCGTCGACGACCTCGCGGGGGACCGGGCCGGACCCACCGCGAAGGGACTGCGGGGGCACCTGGGTGCGCTCGCCGCACGCCGGCCCACCACCGGCGCCCTGAAGGTCGCCGGGATCGGGGCCGCCGGGGTCGCGGCGGCCGCCGCGCTGCTCCCACCCGGCCGGACGGGCAGGGCGCGGCTCGTGGACGTCGTCGTCGCCGGCGGGGTCGTCGCGGGCAGCGCGAACCTCGTCAACCTGTTCGACCTGCGCCCGGGCCGGGCGCTGAAGGTGACGGTGCTGGCGTCGCTGCCGGCCGTGGCCTCGCGGGGTGCCGCCGCCCCCCTCGCCGCCGCGGCGGCCGGCGCGAGCCTGGCGCTGCTGCCGGACGACCTGGGGGAGCGGTCCATGCTCGGCGACGCCGGGGCGAACGCCGCAGGCGCGCTCGTCGGTGCGGCGCTCGTTGCGGGCACCGCCGGCGTGGGCGCTGCCCGCGCAGACACGACCGACTCCGGCCGCGGCGCGCGCGGGCTCGCACTGGCCGTGCTCGTCGCCCTGACGCTCGCCAGCGAGCGGGTGAGCTTCACCCGGGTGATCGAGACCACGCCCGTGCTGCGGGCGCTCGACCGGGTCGGGCGCCGGCCGGCCCCGGCGTGAGCCCTCGGCTGTTCGCGGGGGTCGCCGGCGCCGCGGCGGCCGTGGCGGCCGTCACGCTGCTGGCGCGCGTCACGGGGTTCGGGCGGTGGCTGGTCTTCCACGGCGCCGTCGGGGCCGAGTGCGTCGGTGACGCGTACACGACCGCGAACCAGATCCCCAACGTGCTCTACGAGGTCGTCGCCGGAGGGGCGCTCGCGGCGGCCGTCGTGCCGCTGCTCGCCG
Organism: Actinomycetales bacterium; assembly: GCA_038206105.1. Classification (GTDB taxonomy): domain Bacteria; phylum Actinomycetota; class Actinomycetes; order Actinomycetales; family JBBRBF01; genus JBBRBF01. The sequence continues at coordinate 12,108 of JBBRBF010000008.1, forward strand.
GGCCGCTGGCGCGCGGCGACCACGCCGAGGTGGCACGCACCGCGTCGGCGCTGCTGACGTGGGCGGTGGCCGTGCTCGTCCCGGTGGCGCTCGTGCTGGGTCTGCTCGCGGGGCCGCTGGCCGGCGTGCTGCTGGGCGGGCAGGAGTGCGACGGCCAGCGTGCGCTGGTGGCGCGGATGCTCGTCGTCTTCGCGCCGCAGGTGGTGCTGTACGGGGTCGGGGTCGTGCTCACCGGGGTGCTGCAGGCCCACCGGCGGTTCCTCTGGGCGGCGGTCGCACCGCTGCTGTCCAGCGCTGTCGTGATCGTCGCCTACGTTGCCTTCGCCGGGCTCGCGGGCGGCTCCGTCGGGGCCGCCGCGGCCGACCTGGACGGCGGCGCCGAGGCAGCCCTGGCGTGGGGCACGACGGCCGGGGTCGCCGCCCTGACGCTGCCGTTGCTCGTGCCGGTGCTGGCGGGCGGGGTGCGGCTGCGGCCGACGTGGCGCTTCCCGCCCGGGGTCGCCCGGCGTGCTGCCGCCCTCGCCGGTGCCGGCGTGGTCACGCTGCTGGCGCAGCAGGCTGCGGTGGTCGTCGCGCTGCTGCTGGCCAACGGGGCCGGGCCGCAGGGGTCGTGGACGGTGTTCCTGTACGTGCAGGCGGTGTACCTGCTGCCCTACGCCGTGCTCGCGGTGCCGGTGGCAACCGTGGCTTTCCCCCGCCTCGCCGAGCACGCCGCCGCCGGTCGCCAGGGGGCCTTCGCCGCGACGGCCGCGACGACGACCCGCGCCGTGGTGCTCGTCGCGCTGCTCGGCGCGGCGGTGCTCGCTGCCACCGCCCCCGCCGTCACCGGCGTGTTCGCCGGGATCGGCAGCGGCGACGTGACGCCGATGACGTCCGCCCTGGTCGCCATCGCCCCCGGGCTCGTGGGGTTCGCCCTCGTGGCCCACCTCGGCCGGGCCCTCAACGCACTGCACCGCCCCCGCGCCGCCGCCCTGGCGACCGCCGCCGGGTGGGCCGCCGTGGTCGCCGGCTCGCTCGTCGCCGTCGCCGTCGCGACACCTGCCGGCACCGTCGCCGCGCTGGGGGCCGGCAGCAGCGTCGGCATGACCGTCGCGGGGGTGCTGCTGCTGCTCGCCGTGAGCCGGGCCGCCGGCGGCGCCGCCGTCGCCGGGGTCGCGCGCACCGTGGCCGCCGGCGGCGCGACCGCCGTGCTCGCCGCCGTGGCGGGCCGGCTCGTCGTGGACGCGACCCTCGACGCACTACCCACCGGCGGCGTCGTAGCCGCCGTCCTCGCCGGGACGGTGGGCGTGGTCGTCGTGCTCGCCGCCCTCGCCGCCGGTCTGGCGGCGGTGGACCGGCCGACGGCCCTCGCCGCCGTGGCCCTGCTGCGGCGTCGCCCGCCGGTGGGGCCGGTCCGCTCCGGCACCGGCTCGCAGGGCGCGTCGTGACCGCCTCGCAGGCGATCCCTCCGTCGGGGAGCGCGGGCACCGCTGCCGCGGGACGGCTGCTGCTGCTCGTGGGCCACAGCAGCGGCGGGATCGGCGGGCACGTCGCGAGCCTGGCCACCGGCCTGCCTGCTCACGGCTGGCAGGTCACGGTGGCGACGGCAGCGGACACGGCCCGCCGCTTCGCCCTCGGCGACCGCGTCGAGGTGCTGTGGCCCGGGTCGCGGCCGGCACCGCAGCCGGCCGCCACCGGGTCGGCGCACCGCGTCGTCACCACGGTCCGCGACCTGCGGCGGCTCCGGACCCTGGCCGGCGGCGCCGACGTGCTGCACGCACACGGCCACCAGGCGGGGCTGCTCGCCCTGGCCGTGGCCGCGTCGCTGCCGCGGCGGCGGCGTCCGGTGGTGGTCGTCTCGTGGCACAACGCTGTCCTCGGTGCCGGGGCCCGCCGCCGGCTGAGCGGCCTCGGGGAGCGGCTCCAGGCCCGGCGCGTCGACCTGCTGACCGGCGCCTCGGCCGACCTCGTCGAGCGGGCGCGGACCCTGGGAGCCACGGCGGCCCGCCTCGCTCCGGTGCCGGCGCCGGCGGGTGACGCCCCGCAGCCACGGGCGACGCGCGAGGGCGTCGGCGCCGAGATCGGGGTCGACCCCGGGGCACGGTGGGCCCTGACGGTCTCGCGGATCGCGCCGCAGAAGGACCTGGCGACGCTGGTGGAGGCAGCCGCGCACCCGCAGGCGCCGGCCGACACGCTGTGGCTCGTCGTGGGGGAGGGGGACCCGGGCCTCGCCGACCGGCTGCGCGCCCGGGCGGAGCACCGCAGGGCCCCGGTCCACCTCGTCGGGCCGCGCCGCGACGTGCCCGCCCTGATGGCGCTCAGCGACGTCTTCGTGCTGCCGAGCACCTGGGAGGCGCGGGCGCTGGTCGTGCAGGAGGCGATGGCCGCCGGCACGCCGGTCGTGTGCACCGCCGTCGGGGGGCTGCCCGAGCTGCTCGCCGGCGCCGGCCTGCTCGTGCCCCCCGGCGACGCCGCCTCACTCGCCCGTGCCGTGGGCGCGGTGCTGGACGACCCGGCGCTGGCCGCGCGGCTCGCCGATGCCGGACGCGCCCGTTTCGCGTCCCTGCCCGGGGAGGCCGACGTGCTCGCCGACTGGGTCGTGACGTACGCCGCCCTGCTGGCGGGACGGTCTCGCCGCGGCACGGGCTCCGGCTGATAGCCTCGAACCCCGTGGCGGAACGCATGATCGGCCGGACGAGCGGGTCCTCCGTGACCCGACACATCTTCGTCACCGGGGGGGTGGCGTCCTCCCTCGGCAAGGGCCTGACGGCATCCAGCCTCGGTCACCTGCTCCGGGCCCGCGGGCTCAGTGTGTCGATGCAGAAGCTCGACCCGTACATCAACGTCGACCCGGGCACGATGAACCCGTTCCAGCACGGCGAGGTGTTCGTCACCGACGACGGCGCCGAGACCGACCTCGACATCGGTCACTACGAGCGGTTCCTCGACGTCGACCTCGACGCGGCGGCCAACGTCACCACCGGCCAGGTGTACTCCACCGTGCTCGCCAAGGAGCGGCGCGGGGAGTACCTCGGCGACACCGTGCAGGTGATCCCGCACGTGACGAACGAGATCAAGCAGCGGATGCGGGCCCAGGCCGTCCCGGGTCCCCACGGCTCCCCGGACGTCATCATCACCGAGGTCGGCGGCACCATCGGCGACATCGAGTCGCTGCCGTTCATCGAGGCCGCCCGCCAGGTCCGCCAGGACGTCGGCCGCGACAACGTGTTCTTCGTCCACGTGTCCCTGGTCCCGTTCATCGGACCCAGCGGGGAGCTGAAGACCAAGCCGACCCAGCACTCCGTGACGGCGCTGCGCAGCATCGGCATCCAGCCCGATGCGGTCGTGCTGCGCTGCGACCGCGAGGTTCCCGACGCCACGAAGCGCAAGATCGCGCTGATGTGCGACGTCGACCTCGACGCCGTCGTCGCCGCCGTGGACGCCCCGAGCATCTACGACATCCCGAAGGTGCTGCACTCCGAGGGGCTCGACGCGTACGTCGTCCGCCGGCTCGACCTGCCCTTCCGGGACGTCGACTGGAGCGAGTGGGACGAGCTGCTCCGGCGCGTGCACCGGCCCGCCCACACGATCGAGGTCGCGCTCGTCGGCAAGTACGTCGACCTGCCCGACGCGTACCTTTCGGTGACGGAGGCGCTGCGCGCGGGTGGCTTCGCCGCCGACGCGCGCGTGGCGCTGCGGTGGGTCGCCAGCGACGACTGCGCCACACCCGAGGGGGCGCAGCGCGCCCTGCACGGCGTCGACGCCGTGTGCGTCCCCGGCGGCTTCGGCATCCGCGGCATCGAGGGCAAGCTCGGCGCGCTCCGCTGGTCCCGGGAGAACCGGGTGCCGACCCTCGGCCTGTGCCTGGGCCTGCAGTGCATGGTGATCGAGTTCGCGCGCGACGTCGCCGGGCTCGAGGGCGCCTCCAGCACCGAGTTCGACCCGGACGCCGCCCACCCGGTGATCGCCACGATGGACGAGCAGAAGCACATCGTGCTCGGCGACGGCGACCTCGGCGGCACGATGCGTCTCGGGCTGTACCCCGCCGACCTGCGGTCCGGCTCCGTCGTCGCCCGAGCGTACGGCGCCACCCGCGTCGAGGAGCGGCACCGGCACCGCTTCGAGGTGAACACCGACTACGCCGAGCGGCTCGAGGCCGCCGGGCTCGTGCTGTCGGGCCGGTCGCCGGACCGCGCGCTGGTGGAGTTCGTGGAGCTCCCGCCCGACGTGCACCCGTTCTACGTCGCGACCCAGGCCCACCCGGAGTTCCGGTCGCGACCGAACCGGGCGCACCCGCTGTTCCGGGCCCTCGCGGAGGCTGCGCTGGCGCGGCAGAGCGAGGAGCGGCTGCTCGAGGTCGACCCGCCGCGGGACAGCGAGCACGGCGTGCTCGACGGCGGCGCCCCCGCCGCGGCGGCGGCCCGGTGACCGACGCCCGGATGGACAACGGCCCGCTCGTCGACGTGCCGCGTGCCGTGGCGGTCCCCGAGGTCGAGACGTTGCACCACGGCATGGTGTTCGACCTCGTGCGCGAGGCCGCCGACCTCGGCGCCGCGGGCGTCGTCCACCGCGAGTTCCTGCGCCACCCCGGGGCCGTCGGCGTGCTCGCCCTCGACGACCGGGGCCGCGCGATGATGCTGCGCCAGTACCGGCACCCGGTGCGCCACGAGCTCTGGGAGCTGCCCGCGGGGCTGTTGGACGTCGACGGCGAGCCGCCGCTGGAGGCCGCCCGCCGCGAGCTCGCCGAGGAGGCCGACCTGCGGGCCGGTCGCTGGCACGTGCTCGTCGACTGGTTCAACTCGCCCGGCGGCTCCGACGAGGCGCTGCGGCTGTACCTGGCCCGCGACGTCACCGAGGTCCCCGCCGCCGAGCGGCACGAGCGGGAGCACGAGGAGGCGGGGATGCCGACGCGCTGGGTCGACCTCGACGAGGCCCGCGACGCCGTCCTCGCCGGCCGGCTGCACAACCCGACGGCCGTCGTCGGCGTGCTCGCCGCGTGTGCCGCTCGGGAGGCCGGCTGGACGACCCTGCGTCCCGCGGACGCGCCCTGGCATGAGCACCCGCACCTGGCCTGACGCCTGCCTGACGTGTGAGCCCGGTGTCTGGGAGTCGGCGGTGGCGCCGCGTACGGTCGCCGGGTGAGCGCCGCCGACGAGCCGGGCCTGCTGGCCCGGGCCGACCTCCGGCGGCTGCTGTGGTGCACGGTGACCGGGTTCACCGGCTTCGCCGCGCTGCTGTCGGTGCTGCCGCTGTGGGCGGTGCGCGGCGGGGCGTCCACCGGCGTGGCCGGGTCCGTGACGACCGTGACGCTGGCGGCGACCGTCGCCACCCAGTTCGCGGTGCCCGCCGTCGTGGCGCGGCGCGGCACCGGACCCGCGCTCGCCGCGGGGCTGCTGCTGCTCGGTGCGCCGGCGCCGCTGTACGCGCTGTCCGGGGACCTGGGCTGGCTGCTCGCGCTCTCCGCCGTGCGCGGTGTCGGGTTCGGTCTGCTGACCGTGGTCGGCAGCCTCCTCGTGGCGCTGCTGGCCCCGCCGGGGGCGCACGGCCGCACGGCCGGGGTCTACGGACTGGCGATCGCGCTGCCGAACCTGGTGGCGGTGCCGGGGGGCGTGCTCGTGGCGCAGAACGTCTCCTTTCCGCTCGTGCTCGCCGCATCGGCGCTGCCGGTGCTCGGCGCGCGCGCCGCCTGGCGGTTCGGGTCGCTGGGCGCCGCGCCGCCCGCCGCGCACCCCACCGGGAGCCCGGCACCCCCGGCGCCGACACGCGGTGCAGCACCCGGCGAGGCCACCGATGAGGTGCCCGGCGGGCGGACCGCGACGGTGCGCGCGGCGCGGGGGGCGGCCGGTCCCGCCGGCGTGCTGCTGGTGGTGACGCTGGCAGGCGGCGGCGTGCTGACGTTCGTGCCGATCGCGCTGCCCGAGGGCGGCCTGCTCTCGCCCGGCGTGCTGCTGGCGCTCGGGGTGACGGCGGCACTCGGTCGCTGGCTCGTCGGCTCGGTCGGTGACCGGATGGGTGCCGGGCTGCTGCTGCTGCCGTTCCTCGCCGTGACGGCCGTGGGCGTGCTCGTCATCGCGGCCGGCCTCGCCGTGCTGGGCCCGGCGGGCCCGGCGCCGGGGTCGGGGTCGGCGACGCTCCTGCTCGCCGGCGCACTGCTCGTCGGCGCCGGCTACGGGGCGGTGCAGAACCTGACGCTCGTGGTCGCCTTCGAGCGCGCGGGGCCGGGCGGTTCCGCCACGGCCAGCGCGGTGTGGAACGCGGCCTTCGACACCGGCACGGGCACCGGAGCCGTCGCGGTGGGGGCGCTGGCGGCCGCGGGTGCCGGCCTGCCGGGTGCGTTCACCGCGTGCGGCCTGCTCGTGCTGGGGGCGGCGCCGCTGGCGCTGCGGCTGTCCCGGCGCAGATCCGCCTGAGAGCGACCGGGGCTCGTGGTCACGGCGTTCACCAGCCCCGCACGGTCTCCAGGTCCTCGACGGTGTCCGCCCCGGCGGCGTCCTTGTCGGGGCGGTGGCGCACGACCCGCGCGAACCGCAGCGCCATCCCCGCGGGGTACCGCGGCGAGACCTGGACGCCGTCGAACGCGACCTCGACGACGAGCTCGGGCCGGACGTCGACCCGCCAGGGGGTGCCCCCGGTCGCGAGCGCCGTCAACCGCTCGGTCTGCCACCCCAGCATCGCGTCGGTGAGGCCCTTGAACGTCTTGCCGAGCATCACGTGACCGCCGGGCTCGCCGTAGCGCCCGTGCGGGTCCCGGGCACCGAGGTGCAGGTTGGACAGCGTCCCGGTGCGGCGGCCGTGCCCCCACTCGGCGGCCAGCACGACGAGGTCGAGGGTGAGGCGCGGCTTCACCTTGACCCACGCGGCGCCCCGCCGGCCTGCGGCGTAGGGCGCGCCGAGGGCCTTGACGACGACCCCCTCGTGGCCGCGGGCCAGGCCGTCGGCGACGAATGCGCCCGCCGCCTCCCGCTCGGCCGGGTCGGCGGGGTCCACCTCCGTCCTCGGGACGGCGTGCGCGCCCGCCAGCGTCTCCAGCACCGCACGCCGGTGGTGGGCGGGTGCGTCGAGCAGGTCCTCGCCGTCGAGGTGCAGCACGTCGAAGAGCACGGTGGCCAGGGGCAGCCGGTCCGGCCCGGGGCCGCTGCCGTGGCGGGCCACGCGGGCCGCGGTCTGCTGGAACGGCAGCGGCCGCGCGGAGCGGATGTCCTCGCCGTCGAGGGCGACGACCTCGCCGTCGAGCACGCAGTCACGGGCCGGCAGGGCGCGCAGCAGGGCGGTGACCTCCGGCAGCCGGTCGGTGACGTCGTCCAGGCTCCGGGTCCAGACCCCGACCAGGGGCTCTTCGCCGGCGGTCTGCCAGCGGTGGAGCTGGACGCGGACGCCGTCGAGCTTCCACTCCACGCCTGCCGGCCCGGTGCGCTCCAGCGCCGCGTCCAGGTCGGGTGCCGACGCCGCGAGCATCGGCGCCAGCGGCCGCCCCGGGTGCAGCCGGACGCCCGCGAGGCCCTCGGCGCCCCCGGTCAACGCCGTCTCGGCCACCCGCACGAGGTCTCCGTCGAGGGTGAGGGCGCGGCGGACGGCCGCGGCGGTGACCCCGGCGGCGGCGGCGGCCACCGCCTCGACGAGCACGCCCCGGGCGGCCCCCTGGCGCAGCTCGCCGGTGACCAGGCCGGCGAGCAGCCGCTGCTCCGGCTCCGTCGCGCGGGCCATCAGATGCCGCAGCAGGTAGAGCCGCCGCGCCCCCGACCCGGGACCCGTCGCCGCCGCCGTCGCGGCGAACGCGTCGTCCGCGTCGGCGACGGTCAGCGTGGAGGTGGCGGCGGGGGAGGGCAGGTCGGTCAGCGACCGGGGGCCGAGGCCGGTGCGGCGCTGCCGCGTCTCGCCGGCCAGGAACGAGACGACCACTGCCTGCTCGCCGGGTCCGGCCTCACGCAGCGCCGCCGCCAGCCGCGCGGACTTGTCCTTGCGCGACCCGGTCGCGGTGACGTCCGCGACGGCCCGGGCGACCTGCGAGAGCAGCACCGACCCATTCTGCGTCCCGCCGCCGACAGCGGCGCCCTGCGCACGCGCGGCTGCGCTGCTCGCGTGGTGCCGGCACCCCACCTGCGTCAGACTCGTGCGGCAGGGCCGGCCCGCGGCCCGGACCCGTGGAGGCCCCGTGGCACGCGACGAGAGCACCCCGGGGGACGCGCCCGGCACCACCGAGGCGGCCGCGAACCGCGTCGTGCGGGTGGTGGTGGACGCCGGTGTGAACGGCATCGGCCCGCTCGCGCCGGCAGTGACGGTCGCCGAGGCCGCGCGCGCCCGGCGCCGCGAGCCCGAGGACGCCGTCGACGACCTCGTGCGGACCCACACCCGGTTGGCCGCCGCCGGGGGCTTCGTCACCGGCCTCGGCGGCTTCGTCACGCTGCCGGTCGCCCTGCCGGCCAACATCGTCGGCTTCTACACGATCGCCACCCGCATGGTGGCCGCCCTCGCGCACCTGCGCGGGTACGACACCTCCCGCGACGAGGTGCGCACCGCGGTCCTGCTGGTGCTCGTCGGCGCCGATGCCGACACCCTCCTGACCCGGGCCGGCTTCTCCCCGGTGGGCCGGATCAGCTCGCTCGCCACCGGCCGGCTGCCCCCGGCCGCCCGGATGGTGCTGACGAAGGGGATCGGGTTCCGGCTGCTGAGCACCGCTGGCCGGGGGACGCTGGCCCGGCTCGGACGCGGTGTGCCTCTCGCGGGCGGGCTCGTCGGCGCGGGCGTCGACGTCGTGCTGCTGCGACGGATCGCCGAGCAGGCACGCACCGACTTCCCCGACCGCGACGAGCCCGACCGGGACGACGCGCCCGCGGCCTGACCCGGGCGGGGGGCACCCGTCAAGGCCGCCGCCCTTCACGCCGAGCCCCCACGCGTGGCCGACGGTCCGCGCAGCGCCCCGCGACGACCGGGCGCCCCGACCGTCGCCGGGGGCCGCCCGGTCGCCGCGGTCACGGCCGTCGTCGTGGTCCTCGCGGTCGTGGCGGTCACGGGCGTGCTGGACGCGGCCCGGGCCGGGGCCGGCCCGCCGGGTGCGGGCGCGCGGCCGTCGGCGGCGTCCGACGCCGCCGCGTCACCCCTGGGGACGCCGCCGGCGCCACCACCGGGTGAGGGCGGCTGGGCGGCGATGCAGCAGCAGGCGGACGGGTCGCCGGTGGGGTGGGACCGCTGCCGTCCGCTGCGCTACGTCGTCGCCGGGCCGTACCCGCCGACCCTCGGACCGCTGCTCGACGCCGCGTTCGCCGACCTGACCCGTGCCACCGGGCTGCTCGTCGTCGCCGAGGGCACGACCGACGCCCGGCTCGCTCCGCTACGTCACCGGGGCCGTGGTGCTGGACGCGCCGCAGCTGGCCGACCTCGCGACGCGCGAAGCCGGTCTGGCCCGCGCCCGGGCGGTGCTGCGGCACGAGCTGGGACACCTTGCCGGGCTGGGCCACGTCGACGACCCCCGCCAGCTGATGTATGCCTCGGCCACGCCGCTGGTGGTCGCGCCGGGGGACGGCGACCGTCGCGGGCTGGCCGCGCTCGGTGCCCGGCCCTGCTTCCCCGGGCCCTGAGTTGTCGCAGCCCTGAGCGGACGCCGCGGACCGAAGCGGCGGAACAGGGCACCCGGCGCCCGCGTTGGCTAGCCTGGGAGCTGCCGGCGTCGGGCCGCGGCAACGGAACAGGGAGGCAGCATGCGCACGATGGGACGGGTGATGGCCTTCCAGGCCCTCTGGCGGGCCGTGTCCGGTCAGCGCCGGCCGGGGTCCCCGTCGATCCCGGCGCGGCTGCGGGCGTTCCCTCGGATGGTGCGCGACACCGTCACCGGGGCCTACCCGGACCTGGAGACGTCCCGGCTCGGGCTGATGGCGCTGGCGCTGGTCTACGTCGTGTCGCCGATCGACCTCGTGCCCGAGGCCGTCCTCGCACTGGTCGGGGTCGTCGACGACGCCTTCGTGCTCGCGTGGCTCGCGGGCGCCGTGCTCGGCGAGACCGAGGCCTACCTGGCGTGGGACCGCACCCGGGGCCGCGACCGCTACCGCACCGTGCCCGGCGACGTCCTGCGCTGACCCCCCGAGACGTGCACCGCTCGTCCTGCAGGCGCTGATACCCACACCTGTCGGCTCGCCACTGCTCGGTGGGCGGCGTGGCCCCGAGCCTGGGGCGATGACGCAGACCCCGGTCCTGTCGGTGCGCGAGCCGCGCGACGTGCTCGCCTACGTCCCCTACCGGCTGGGCTTCCAGCCGCACGACTCCCTCGTCGTGCTGTGCCTGCGGGGCCGGCGCCGACGGCTGGGTCTGGCGCTCCGGTTCGACCTGCCACCGCCGTCGGCGCCGCGGGAGCACCTCTCGCTGCTGGCGCGGACCGCAGCCGCGCACGCGCGCCGGGACGGTGCCGACTCGGCGGTGCTCGTGGCCTACCGGGACGGTGAGGACGGTCGCGCCGCCGCCGTCCTGCGCCGGGTGCGCCGGGCGCTCTCCGGCGCCGGGATCGCGGTGGACGACGCCTGGCACGTCGGGGACGGCCGCTACCGCTCCACGGTCTGCCACGAGCCGCGCTGCTGCCCGGTCGACGGCAGGCCACTCGCGGACCTGGACGCCAGCATCGTCGGGCCCGAGATGGTGCTACGGGGCACGGTCGTGGGCCCCTCCCGCGACGCGCTGCTTGCCGACCTGGACCCCGTCGCCGGTCCGGCGCCGGCACGGGTCGAGGCGGCCCGCGCGGCACGGGTGGCCGCTCCGGCGACGGCCGTGGCGCGGCACGGTCGCCGTATCGCGGCGCTGCGGCGCTGGCAGCGCGCCCTCGACGCGGCCGTCGCCGTCGCTGTGGATGCCGCCGCCGTCGGTGACGGTGCGGACGCCCCCCGCGACCCCGCTGCCACGGGTGCCACGGGCGCCGGTGCCGCCACGGCCGGGGACGCCGGGCTCGACGACCGGGCCTGCGGCGTGCTCCTCGCGGAGCTCGACCACGTCGCGCTGCGCGATGCGCTGATGCTCACGGCGGTGCCGGGCGGGTCGCCCGCCGCGGCCGCGCTCGTCGCAGCCGAGCCGGGTGCCCCCGTCCCGCCGACGGTCGCCGCAGCGCTGGACGCGGTCTTCGGTGCCGGCACGCGCGCTGCGGACGGTTCCGGCGTCGCCGGGACGGCGCCGGGTGCGGCGGTCGAGCCCGACCCCGTGCGGTGCCGCGCGGTGGCCACGCTGCTCGGCGGCGTAGTCCGCCGCGCGGGCCCTGGGCACCGGGCCCCTGCCCTGGCCCTGCTCGCGTGGCTCGCCTGGTTCGAGGGCGACGGGGCCCGTGCCCGGATGCTCTGCGAGCGCGCGGTCGCCGACCGGGCCGGGTACTCCCTCGCCGAGCTCGTCGCCGCGAGCCTGGACCGGGGCGTGCCCCCGGCATGGGCCGCGGCCGCACGCCGGCGCGACCTCGCCGCGGGCGGGGTCGAGCCGGGGGGAGCGGGGTCGAGCCGTACCGGCCGGCGCCCGCTCGGACCGTCGGTACCGTAGGTACCGTAGGGTCCTCTCAGGTCATGAGCGCCAGCGCCAAGCCCCGGCTCGCTGGCCGGCAACCCTCCTCCGCGGTGGGGTGCCCCGGGTGATGACCGGGCCGCCCGTCGATCGACGGGCGGCAAGCGCGGGCCCCCGCACGGGCCCCGGACCCAGGAGGCTCTCCTCGTGAACGACGGCTGGTCCTTCGAGACCCGACAGATCCACGCCGGCCAGCAGGCCGACCCGGCGACCGGCGCGCGAGCCCTGCCGATCTACCAGACCACCTCGTACGTGTTCCGCGACGCCGACCACGCCGCCGACCTGTTCGGGCTCAAGGAGTTCGGCAACATCTACACGCGGCTGATGAACCCGACGACGGACGTGGTGGAGAAGCGCGTCGCGAGTCTCGAGGGGGGTGTGGGGGCGCTGCTCGTGGCGTCCGGCCAGTCCGCGGAGACCCTTGCGCTGCTCAACGTCGCCGAGGCCGGGGACCACGTGGTGGCGAGCCCGAGCCTGTACGGCGGCACGTACAACCTGCTGCACTACACGTTCCCGAAGCTGGGGATCGCGGTGTCGTTCGTCGACGACCCCGACGACCTGGCCTCGTGGCAGGCGGCGGTCCGCCCGACCACGAAGGCGTTCTTCGCCGAGTCCGTCCCGAACCCGCGCCAGGACGTGCTCGACATCGAGGGCGTCGCCGGCGTCGCGCACGCTGCCGGCGTCCCGCTCGTGGTCGACAACACCGTCGCCACGCCCTACCTGATCCGGCCGCTGGAGTGGGGCGCCGACGTCGTCGTCCACTCCGCCACGAAGTACCTCGGCGGGCACGGCACGTCCATCGGCGGCGTCATCGTCGACGGGGGCACGTTCGACTACGCCGCCCACCCCGAGCGGTTCCCGGGCTTCAACCAGCCCGATCCGAGCTACCACGGTCTCGTCTACGCGCGCGACCTCGGCGTCGGCAGCCCGCTCGGCGCGAACCTGTCGTACGTCCTGAAGGCCAGGGTGCAGCTCCTGCGGGACCTGGGCCCGGCGATCTCGCCCTTCAACGCCTTCCTCATCTCGCAGGGCGTCGAGACGCTCAGCCTGCGGATGGAGCGGCACGTGCAGAACGCCCGGGCGGTGGCCGCGTGGCTCGAGGCGCGCGACGAGGTGGAGGTCGTGCACTACGCCGGCCTGGAGAGCAGCCCCTGGTACGAGCGCGGCCGTCGCTATGCCCCCCGGGGGACCGGGGCCGTGCTGGCGTTCGAGATCACCGGAGGAGTGGACGCCGGGCGGCGCTTCGTGGACGCCCTCGAGCTGCACAGCCACGTCGCCAACATCGGCGACGTCCGCAGCCTCGTGATCCACCCGGCCTCCACGACGCACAGCCAGCTGGACCCCACCGAGCAGGTGGCGGCCGGCGTGACGCCTGGCATGGTCCGCCTCGCCGTCGGCCTGGAGCACGTCGACGACATCCTCGCGGACCTGGACGCGGGGTTCCGGGCGGCGAAGGCCGGCGCGTGAGCGCCGACCCGGCGCGGGCCGCGCCCCCGGTGGCGGGAGTGGCACCCCAGCCGCCGGTGCCCGCCAGCGGCGCGTGGCGGGAGGGCGACCCGCTGGGCGGGCGCCATCTGGTCGACGTCGGCCCACTCGACTGCGAGGCGGGCGGGCGGCTGCCACAGGTGCGCCTGTCCTGGGAGACCTGGGGGCAGCTGAACGAGCGGCGTGACAACGCCGTGCTCGTGCTGCACGCCCTCACCGGCGACAGCCACGTCACCGGTCCGCCGGGTCTCGGCCACCCCACTCCCGGCTGGTGGGACGGCCTCGTCGGGCCCGGTCGTGCCCTCGACACCGACCGGTGGTGCGTGGTCGCCCCGAACGTGCTCGGTGGCTGCCAGGGCAGCACCGGACCGGCCTCGCCCGCCCCCGACGGCCGGCCCTGGGGCAGCCGCTTCCCGTTCCTCACCGTGCGGGACCAGGTGGCGGCCGAGGCCCTGCTCGCCGACCACCTCGGCATCGACGCGTGGGCGCTGGTGCTCGGCGGCTCGATGGGCGGGATGCGGGCCCTGGAGTGGGCCGTGACGCACCCCTCCCGCGTGGAGCGGGTGCTCGTGCTCGGGGCGTGCGCCGCGGCCACGGCCGACCAGATCGCCTGGTGCGCACCGCAGCTCGCGGCGATCCGGTCCGACCCCGCGTGGCGCGGCGGCGACTACTACGAGGCGGCCGGTGGTGACGGCCCCCACGCCGGCCTCGGGGTCGCACGGCGGATCGCCCACACGACCTACCGCAGCGGGGCCGAGCTCGAACAGCGCTTCGGCCGCGCCGCCCAGCTCGGCGAGCAGCCCTTCGCCGGCGGCCGGTACGCCGTGGAGTCCTACCTCGACCACCACGCCGACAAGCTCGCCCGCCGGTTCGACGCCAACTCCTACCTCGTGCTCACCGAGGCGATGAGCTCCCACGACATCGGGCGCGACCGGGGCGGTGCGGCTGCCGCCCTGTCGCGGGTGCAGGCCCGCAGCGAGGTGCTCGCCCTGAGCAGTGACCGGCTGTACCCGCCGGAGCAGTCCCACGCGATAGCCGCGGCCCTGCCCGGCGACCGGCCGGCCACCGTCGTGCAGACGCCGTTCGGCCACGACGGCTTCCTCGTGGAGACCGTGGCGGTCGGGCGGTCGGTGCGCCGGCTGCTGGCGGCGGACGCCCCTGCGCCACGCCGCACCGGCGGCCGGGTGCCTTCCGGCGACGGCGACGGCGACGGCGAGCGTGCCCGCAGCAGGCGCGCCGGCGGGCGGCCCGTCACCTGCTGCTGAGCGTCCCCCCACGTGGCCGGTCCGGTGGACGGTCGTCAGGTGGCGACGTCGCGCACGAGGTCCCGTAGCGTCGTCCACGTCGCCGCGAGGCCGGGGTGCAGGTCGAGGGCGTGGACGGCCTCGAGGTCGACCCAGCGGACCTCGACGGACTCGGCGTTCGCGGCGTGCGGCCGGGCCTCGGTCCCCGAGCGGGCGACGACGACGACGTAGCGCCAGTCGTGGTGGTCCGTGCTCACCGTGCTGGCGAGCACCTCGACCTCGCCGGAGCGCACCCCGGCCTCCTCGAAGGCCTCGCGGAGTGCGCCGTCCTGTGCGGACTCGTGGCTGTCGACAGCGCCGCCAGGGATCCCCCACGTACCGCCCTCGTGCGTCCACCCGGCCCGCAGCTGCAGCAGCACCTCGTGCCGGCGGGTGTCGGGGGCGGTGCGCACGAGCAGCAGGCCGGCGGCGCCGTGACGGCCCCAGTGCGGGCGGCCGCACCGGCACTGCACCCAGCCGTTTCCGTCGTCCCGCGCCACGCCGGCGAGGCTACGGAACCACGCGCGGCTCGGCGCGACCGGAGCACGGCATCCGATAGCGTCGCCGCGGAGCGCGCCGCCCGACGACGGGCGACGACACCCTCTCGACGGAGGTACCGATGGCGATCGTGGTGGGCTACGTGCCGACGCAGGAGGGTCGGGCGGCACTGGCGCGCGCAGGTCAGGAGGCGCTGCTGCGCACGACGCGCCTGGTCGTCATCAACAGCAACCGCGGCGGCAAGGACCTCGACCGCGACGAGGCCGCGCGCTACGAGGCCGAGCTCGACGACGTCCGCAAGCAGCTGGACGACAACGGCATCGACCACGAGGTGCGCCAGCTCGTGCGCGGGATGGAGCCCGCCGAGGACCTCATCGCCGTGGCGGAGGAGGTCAGCGCGGACCTGATCGTGATCGGGCTGCGCCGGCGCACCCCCGTCGGCAAGCTCATCCTCGGCTCCAACGCGCAGCGCGTGCTGCTCGACGCCCCCTGCCCCGTGCTGGCGGTCAAGGCCGGCTGAGCGGAGGAGTCCTGCCGGTGCTGCGGATCGCACAGGACGAGAGGGCCGACGCCCTGCTGTCCGCGGACTCGTTCGCGCTCGTGCTCGGCATGCTGCTGGACCAGCAGTTCCCGATGGAGCGTGCGTTCGCCGGTCCCCGGCTGTTGCTGGACCGGCTCGCCGGCGAGGACGCGGAGAGCTTCGACCCGGCGGTGCTCGCGGCGGTCGACGCCGGCGACCTCGAAGCGGCGATGACCGGACCGCCCGCCGTCCACCGCTACCCACGCAGCATGGCCGCGCGGACGCAGGCCCTGGCGCGCGCGGTGATCGACGAGCACGGCGGCGACGCCGCAGCCCTGTGGACCGGCGCTTCGGACGGCACCGACCTGCGGCGCCGCCTGGAGGCGCTGCCCGGCTACGGCCGGCAGAAGGCGAGCATCCTCGTCGCGCTGCTGGGCAAGCAGCTCGACGTGCAACCCGACGGGTGGCGCGAGGCCGCCGGCGACTACGGCGACCCGGAGTCGCGGCGGTCGGTGGCCGACGTCCGCGACCCGCAGAGCCTCGCCGCCGTCCGGGAGACGAAGCGCGCGTTGAAGGCCGAGCGCAAGCGCTGAGTACACGCTCAAACACGTTGCGTCGACGTCCGTGCGGGGCGGACCCCGGTGGACCGGGGGCCGCCCCGGACGTCGTTACACTGAGACACGCCTGGAGCGGGACAGGGCGGCGCGGACGCCGGACCTGCCACACTGTGGGCTTGACCAGGCCCCTGGCGACGCCATGCCCGCCACGGGCATGGCGACAGGGTTCTGGACGTTGAGACCACCAGAGGCCGTGACGCCACGGCCCTCGTCCAGTCCGGGCACCGCGCGGACACCGCCCTGACGGAGAAAGGCAGTCTGTGACGTCGGTTCCGACCTCCCGGCCGCTCCCCCCCGAGTTCGCCCACCCCGCCCTGCAGGACCTGCTGCGGCAGGGAGCCACGACCGGTGAGGTCACGGCGGGCGCGGTCCGTGACGCCTGCGAGGGCGCTCATGTGCCGATCCCGCGGATGAAGGGGGTGCTCAGGGTGCTCGAGGAAGCTGGGGTCCAGGTCGTGCTGGACGAGGCCGCCGGTCGCCACGTCGCGGCTGCCGAGTCCCGCCGTTCGGCCACGACCACCGTCTCGGCGCGCGCTGCGAAGAAGACCGCCGCGAAGAAGACCGCCGCGAAGAAGCCGGCCGCCAAGAAGTCCGCCGCCACGAAGTCCGCCGCCACGAAGGCTTCCGCCACGAAGTCCGCCGCTACGAAGGCGACGAGCCAGGACGAGGAGGCCCCGTCCGCCGACGGTGACGCCGCGATCGCCGCCGTCGGGAACGGGGCCACCGCCCGCAAGACCGCGCGCAAGCCGGCCAAGAAGGCCGAGTCCGGAGCGCCGACAGCCGAGCCCACGCGCGCCGACGGCGGACCCGTGGACGAGGTCGCCGAGGAGGCGCTGGTCGACGACGCGGCCGCCCAGGCGGAGTCCTCGACAGCGACTCCGGTGGGTGGCGCCGCGCCGGCCAAGGAGGACGCGGGTCCCGAGTCGTTCGTGCTCAGCGACGACGACGAGGAGGACGCGCCCGCGGTCCAGGTCGCGACGGCGGGGGCCACCGCCGACCCGGTCAAGGACTACCTGAAGCAGATCGGCAAGGTCGCGCTGCTCAACGCCGAGCAGGAGGTCGACCTCGCCAAGCGGATCGAGGCGGGCCTGTTCGCGGACGAGAAGCTCGGCGGCGGGGAGAAGCTGGACGCGCGCACCCGCCGCGAGTTCCAGTGGATCGCCCACGACGGACGCCGCGCCAAGAACCACCTGCTCGAGGCGAACCTTCGCCTCGTCGTCTCCCTCGCCAAGCGGTACACCGGTCGCGGCATGCTGTTCCTGGACCTGATCCAGGAGGGCAACCTCGGCCTGATCCGCGCGGTGGAGAAGTTCGACTACACCAAGGGCTACAAGTTCTCGACGTACGCGACGTGGTGGATCCGCCAGGCGATCACCCGCGCCATGGCCGACCAGGCCCGCACGATCCGGATCCCGGTGCACATGGTCGAGGTCATCAACAAGCTCGCCCGCGTGCAGCGCCAGATGCTCCAGGACCTGGGCCGCGAGCCCACCCCGGAGGAGCTGGCCAAGGAGCTGGACATGACCCCCGAGAAGGTGGTCGAGGTCCAGAAGTACGGCCGCGAGCCCATCTCGCTGCACACCCCGCTCGGCGAGGACGGCGACAGCGAGTTCGGCGACCTGATCGAGGACTCCGAGGCCGTCGTCCCGGCCGAGGCCGTCAGCTTCACGCTGCTGCAGGAGCAGCTGCACTCGGTGCTCGACACGCTCTCCGAGCGGGAGGCCGGAGTGGTGTCGATGCGCTTCGGTCTCACCGACGGCCAGCCCAAGACGCTCGACGAGATCGGCAAGGTCTACGGCGTCACCCGCGAGCGGATCCGCCAGATCGAGTCCAAGACGATGTCGAAGCTGCGGCACCCGTCGCGCTCCCAGGTGCTGCGCGACTACCTGGACTGAGGCTCGCCGGCGTCCGCCGGCGTTCGTACGCGTCAGAGGCTATTTTCTTGGTCGTTAGCCCTGCGACAGAAGCCGCACAGCGCTACTAGTCCAGACATCGGCGAGGCTCGGCGTCGTGCCGGACGTCGACCTCGCGCTGCTGCTGCCCTCCTGGGAGCTGGCGCTGCGCGCCGAGCGCAAGTCGCCGCAGACGGTCAAGGCCTACGGCGACGGGGTCCGCCGGTTCCTGTCCTGGTGCCAGGTCCAGGACCGCGTCGCCGTCCTGGACCGGCGCACCGTCGACGCGTTCGTCGGCGACCTGCTCGATAGCGGCGCGGAACCGTCGACCGCCCGGGCCCGGCAGCTGGCCGTGCGCCGGTTTCGGCCTGGCTGGTGGAGGGCCGGCACCGGCGCCCTGTGGCTGGGCGACCGGGGTAAGGAGTTCTCCTACGACGCCCTGCACAAGACGCTGGGGGAGCGGGCCGCCGCCGCCGGCATCGTGGGGTTCCGACCCCACCGGCTGCGGCACACCGCCGCCCACCGTTGGCTCGCCGCAGGCGGCTCCGAGGGTGGCCTGATGGCCGTGGCGGGGTGGACCCGCCCCGACATGCTGCTGCCCTATACCCGCGCGCAGGCCTCCGAACGGGCCGCGCAGGAGGCCCGCACCCTGACCCTGGGGGACTGGTGAGCGCCGAGCGCCCCGCTCGCGGCGCAACCGCTACCGGGCGTGGTGAACGCGTGGGACCCGGACCTGCCGCCGGGCCCGCCGATGCCGAACGACCCCGGCGACCACTACACCCACCTCAGCGCGGTCCTGTTCGCCGCGGCGGCCCGCGTCGTCGACGGTGAGCACCGCATCGAGGCCGACCGCACCGAGCATGTCATCCCGCCGCTGCCACCCAAGGCCTGCGTGCTGCGCGTGCACTGCCTCGGCCCGTGCGGGCCGGAGGGTCGTGGCGCTCACCTCGCGCAGGTGTGGCGGGTGCGGGCTACGGGCTCTTCTACCGGGCCGTGATCGCCCGGCCGAGGGACCACGTGACGTTCCCGGACCTCCACCCGGACGCCTGCGTCATGGTCCACTCGGTTCTGGAGGCAGAACAGGGCAGCGGCCCGGGTGTGTGGGCCACCGCGAGCTGGGTGACCGAGCACGCGCTGCGGATCTGGTCCTGCGCGAGATCGCGCTCGCGACAGGCCCCCGCAGGGTCCGTCTGGACGCGGTGTGCGTCCGGTAGCGTGCGCAGCGCACATGATCGCGTAGGCGGGCACCGCCGGCCGGGTTCGCTCCGGCACCTGCTGAGAGGTCTCTCAGCGGAAGTCCCCGGTGCATTGTGCCCGAAAACCCAACCCCCCAGGAGCGTTCTCTGGCGGCCCGGATCGCCGCCCAGGACTCGTGGGCGCGCACTCCAGTACTGTTGCAGGGTGCCGGCACAGGCCGACGGCCCACCCCGAGGAGCGGGGCGGGCCGTCAGCGGTGCCGGGGTGAGCGGGTGGGGTGTCTCAGTTGAGGACGCCGCACACGGCCGGGTCGGTGGCCTCGGCGGGCAGGCTCGGGTCGAGCTCGCTGGCGCCGCGGCCCTCGAAGTCGTACATCCCGTTGCCGTTGTAGTCGATGCCGTGGATGACCACGACGCCCTCGCCCTCGCGGACGGAGTCCGCGATCTGCTTGGCGGTGCCGCCGCCACCGGTGTAGCCGGTGCCGGTGACACGGGTGAACTTGATGTTGTCGCGGTTGTAGTCGTAGGAGCCGTCGGCGGACACCGGGAACCGGTCCACCGCGAGCGCGCTGGCCGGTGTGGTGTCACCGGTCGTCGTCAGGGACACGACGATCGGGCCGTAGGCGGGGACGCCCTCGACGGTGTTGAGCACGCCGTCGTCGTTCGCGTCGTCCAGGAAGAGGCTCGGGCACTCGTTGCGGGCGTCGTCGCCGTAGTGGATGTGCTGGGCGTGGGGGGCGTCGGGGGTGAGCCCGTGGGCGGTGACCTGGATGCTCTCGATCTTCTGGTTCTTCACCACTGCGCTCGCGGAGCCGGAGGCGCCGGAGCCGTTGAGCTCGCTCAGGGTGGCGGACAGCCTGACGTGCTTGTCCTTGCCGGAGGCCGGTTCGTGGGCCAGGGCCGGACCGGTGCCCACGGCGGCGGTGCCCATGAGTGCCAGTGCCGTGGTGCTGATGACCAGTGCTGTCGATCGCTTCATGCTGTTGCTCCTCTGCAATGCGGCGGCTGGGGGCGTCGCCATCGCACGGGTTCGTCGCCGTCGTCGGGTGCGGATTGGTCCCGCGCGTGACATCACCGTCCGGAGCCGACCGGCTACAGCACCGACAGCAGCCATCCGAGCTCCGGCCCGCTGCTGTCCCAGCGAGCCTGCTCGATCCCCGTTATCTTGTGTCACAGGGGATCGTGATACGGACAAGTGATGGCCGGCGTCAGGCTCGGGGTGTCAGTGCGCGCTGTGGCCGTCAAGGTCGGGGAGGAGTTCGCCAACCAGTGCCCGAACGCGGGTGTCGATCTGGTCGCGGATCGGGCGGACCGCGTCCGTCCCCTGGCCGGCGGGGTCGTCCAGTTGCCAGTCGAGGTAGCGCTTGCCGGGGTAGAACGGGCACGCGTCGCCGCAGCCCATGGTGATGACGACGTCGCTGGCGCGCACTGCGTCGTCGGTCAGGGGCGTGGGGAACTCGCGGGAGATGTCGAGGCCGAGTTCGGCCATCACCTCGACGACCGCCGGGTTGACGGTGTCGGCCGGCGCCGACCCGGCCGAGCGGACGACGACGCGCCCGCCGGCGTGGTGGTCGAGCAGGGCGGCGGCCATCTGCGACCGGCCGGCGTTGTGCACGCACACGAACAGGACCTCGGGTGTGTGGGTCATGACAGGGTCTCCAGCAGCCGGCGCACGCGCCGGTCGGTCTCGTCTCGGATGGGTGCGACCTCGGTGACCGAGAGGCCGTCGGGGTCGGGGATGTCCCAGTCCTCGTACCGGGTCCCGGGGTAGCTGGGGCAGGCGTCGCCGCAGCCCATCGTGATCACGACGTCGGCGTTGCGGACTATCTCGTCGGTCAGTGGCTTGGGGAAGGCGTGGGTGAGTTCGATGCCGACCTCGGCCAGGGAGGCGATCACGGCCGGGTTCAGGTCGGCAACGGGCTGTGAACCTGCCGAGCGGACGTCGACGCGACCGAACGCGTGGTGCTTGAGCAGTGCCGCGGCCAGTTGCGAGCGGCCGGCGTTGTGCACGCACACGAACAGCACCTGTGGGACTGCCTTCGCACTGCCGGTCCGCTGCCGGGCGAGCGCCGCGAGCCGGTCTCGAGCCAGGTGAGTCGTGAGCACCAGCAGGTAGGTGCGCACGCGGGCGGTGCCAGCCAGCCGGTGGTAGGAGTCGTGGACGATGCTGGCGACTTCGTTCTCGGACAGCACCCCGCGGTACCTTCCGCACAGGTCGGTGACCAGCCGCTTCAGGCCCCGTGCCGCGGCGGTGTCCTGGCCGTTCTCGGGGAGCGGTGAACCCTTGGGTGCGTCCGTCATCGCCGCTCCTCTCGTGCCGCCGGCGCGGGGTGGAGGTAGTTCACGGCCGCGACCGCGATGACGGCGCCGACGACCTGGGCCAGGACGTACGGCGGGACCGAGACCCACGCGATCCCGGCGAAGGTGTCCGAGAAGGTGCGGCCCAGGGTCACCGCCGGGTTGGCGAACGAGGTGGACGCCGTCCAGAAGTACGCGCCGCCGATGTAGGCGCCCACCAGCGGGGCCGCGAGCGCCTGGCGTCCGGTGCGCACCAGGGCGCCGATCAGCACCACCAGGCCGAACGTCGCCACCACCTCGCTGAGCACGAGCCCGACGCCGTCTCGCAGGGTGTGGGAGAGCTGCAGCAGGGTCTCGCCGAACATCGCGTGGGCGAGGACCGCGCCGACAACCCCGCCCGCGCACTGCGCCGCGACGTACGCCAGCAGGTCCCGGCGCGTCAGCCCGTCGTGCTCGCGGCGGCCCCACGCCCACGACGCCATGCTCACGACCGGGTTGAAGTGGGCGCCCGACACCGGCCCGAGCCACGCGATCAGCACGGTCAGCCCCAGGGCCGTCACCAGTGCGTTCTCCAGCAGCTGCAGGCCCACGTCGCCGGGGGAGAGCCGCTGCGCCGCGACGCCGGAGCCCACCACGACGGCCACCAGCAGGCCCGTGCCCAGGGCCTCGGCGACCAGCCGGCGGCGCAGGTCCGGCTGGCGCGCCACCACCGGCGACCCCTCGACCACGACCGGTTCGGATGCCATCAGCAGGGCCTGCGCGGTGCCTCGCCGGCCGCGGCCACCTCGCCGAGCTGGCGCACCAAAGCGTCCAACGCGGCGCCGGCGAGCCGGTAGTACGTGAACCGGCCGCACGGCTCGGTCGTCACCAACCCCGCCTCGCGCAGCGCCTTCAAGTGGTGCGACACCAGGGTCTGCTTGGCGCCCAGCTCCTCCTGCAGATGGCACGTGCACAACTGCTCGCGGGCCAGCAGCTGCACGATCCGCCACCTCAAGGGGTCCGCAAGCAGCCGGAGCATCCCCAGTGGTGCATCAGTCTCGGTTGATATCAGCACAAACTGATTAAACCACGGTCGCCGGTCGGGCCGGCTGTGGCCGGGTGGACCGACGCCTGAGCAGCTCGAAGCCGCGAGGACGGCTACCCCAGCAACGCCCGGATGTCGTCGACCGACAGCGGCCCCGACAGGGCATCGCCGTCCCCGACGACCGTGGTGAACAGGTCCCGCTTGCGCTGCTGCAGCGCCACCACCTTCTCCTCGATGGTGTCTGCCGACACCAGCCGGTACACCATCACCGTCTTGTCCTGACCGATGCGGTGTGTGCGGTCCACCGCCTGCGCCTCGGTCGCGGGGTTCCACCACGGGTCGAGGATGAAGACGTAGTCAGCCTCGGTGAGGTTGAGGCCGAACCCGCCGGCCTTGAGGCTGATCAGGAACACCGGCGCGTCGCCCTCGGTGAACTCGGCCACGCGGCGCGGCCGGTCGCGTGTGCGGCCGTCGAGGTAGGAGTAGCCGATGCCGGCGTCGTCGAGGGCGCCGCGGACGATCTTGAGGAAGCCGGTGAACTGGCTGAAGACCAGCGCCCGGTGCCCTTCGGCCGCGACCTCCTCCAGGTGCTCCAGCAGCGCATCGACCTTGCTCGACCGGATGTGGCCGGCGTGACGGTCGTCGACGAGGCTGGGGTCGAGACTCAGCTGCCGCAGCAGGGTCAGCGACCGCAGGATGGCGATGCGGTTCTTCTGCAGGTCCCCGACCATCCCGAGGACGCGCTGCCGTTCGCGCTGCAGGTGCGTCTGGTAGACCCTGCGGTGCGCCGGGTTCAGCCCGATCGTCAACAGCTGTTCCTGCCTGGGCGGCAGCTCCGGCGCCACCTGCTCCTTGGTGCGGCGCATCATCAGCGGGCGGATCCGGCGTCGCAGCGACCCGAGCAGCTCAGGTGCGCCGCCGCGCTCGATCGGGCGCCGGTAGGTCTCGCTGAAGTGCTGTGGGTCGGCGAACAGTCCGGGGGCCACGATCGACAGCAGCGACCACAGGTCCATCAGCGAGTTCTCGAGCGGTGTGCCGGTGATGGCGAGCTTGAACGGCGCCCGGACGCGCCGGGCGCACTGGTAGGTCGCCGTGCGGTGGTTCTTGACGAACTGCGCCTCGTCGAGCACGAGGCCGCCCCACGGCACGCCGAGGTAGGCGGCGTCGTCGATCCTCAGCAGCGCGTAGGAGGTGACCACCACGTCCGATGCCGCCATGAGCTCCGCCAGCGGCACGCCACGTCGTCGCTCGGTCTCGGTCACGGTCACCACGCGCAGCCCTGGCGTGAACTTCTCGGCCTCGCTGCGCCACGTGGCCACCACGCTGGTCGGCGCGACCACGAGGACCGGTTGGGTGAGCGCGCCCTCCTCCTTGGCCCGCTGCACCATCGCCAGGGTCTGCACCGTCTTGCCCAGGCCCATGTCGTCGGCCAGGACACCGCCGAGCCCGAGGTCCCACAGCAGCGTGAGCCACTGGTAGCCCTCGCGCTGGTACGAGCGCAGGTCTGCGTGCAGGCCCACGGGGTCGTCCGGGGCGGGGATCTTCTCGAGGTCCAGCAACGCCCCGGCGGTGCGCGCCCAGCGCTCGCTCTGCTCGGTGACGACGCCGAGCGAGACGAGCTGCTCCCACAGGCCCGCCTGTTGCACCGTCACGCGCAGCACGCCGGGCTCGGCGTCGACAAGGTCGCGGGACGCCTCGATCAGACCGCGCAGCTGGTGCAGCTCTGCGTGGTCGAGCCGGAACCAGGCCCCGTCGTCGAGAAGCATCTGCTCATCACCGCGGGCGAGCGCCGCGAAGAGCGGCTCGAACGGCACCGCGCGGCCTCCGACGCGGACGACGACCGCGAGGTCGAACCAGTCGGTCGAGCCCTCGGCGTCGGTCACGCTCATCTCGACCGACGGCGTCTCGTGAACCTCGTGGTACTCAGCCGGCTCACCGGCCACGGTCACCTCGACGTCGTCTCGGCTCGCCAGCACCGGCAGGATCTGTTCGACGAAGGTGGCGGTCTTCCACCCCGACAGTCGGTTCTGCGGGACCAGGCGGTGCTCGCCGCCCACCTCGATGCGCAGACCGGGCACGCCGTCCAGCACGTCCAGCCCGTTCACGAGCGTGGCCTCGGCGGCGCGGTCCCCGGGCGGGCCCCCCGGCTCGGGGTGCACGGGCACGGTCGTGACGTCGTCGCCCACCTGGTAGCGCAGCGACCAGGCCAGGTCGACGACGTGGCCCGGAGAGAACGTCACGGCCAGCCCCAGGCGGACAGGATGGACCTCGGGGACGACCAGGCTGTCGTCCGAGGACTCCACCGGCAGCCGTCGCGCGAGCGCGGGGTAGTACGTCGCCAGGAGTCGCGGGACGTCGGACGCGGGCACGTCCAGGTGGTTGCCCTGCTCGAACCAGGCACGGGATGCGGCCGGCATCGGCCCGGCCAGGGGCGCCAGCACCAGGTCAGTCCCCGTCCGCCACCACAGCCCGTGAGCGGGGTCGCCAGTCAGCACCGCGCCGTCAGTCGCCGAGATCTGGTCGCCGGCACCGGTCCGCAGCACCGGCCACAGCGTCACTGCACCGTCGTCGGGGCGCCGGCGGGCGTCCACGACCAACTGCACGGGGTCGGCCTGCACGCGGACGGCGCCCGCTGCCTTGCCGAGCTGCACCAGCTCGACGCCGCGCTGACGCAGTGCGTGCAGCTGGTTCCACGCCTGGGGCCCCAGGTCGTCCAGGTGCACCGACGCCTCGTTCGAGGAGTACGCGTAGACCGCGAGGCGGGATCGTGCCGTGCGCAGCAGCTCGAGCAAGGCCTCGCGGTGTGCCGTGCGATGGGTTCCCCGGTGGTAGCCGTACTCCAGGTCACGCCACGACGCGCCGGTCCTGACCCAGTTGCCGTTCGCCCCCGGAGCCACCGGGCGCATCCGCAGCCGCGGCACGGTTGTCGTCGCGTGCGGGGCGCCGCGGGGGGCGACGACCTCGACCGCCAGCGCCAGGGGCTGGCCCTCCTGTCGGTCACCGTCGGAGGGGGCGACCAGCGACGCGAGGGTGGCCTCCCACGCCGCGCCCGGTGCCGGCGCCCCCAGTCTGGTCTCGGCGAGCGTGACCAGGACGGCCACGACGTGCTTGCACGCGGCGGCCATCGGGCAGGAACAGGCGGAGTGCACCCCCCGGGGGCCACCACCGGAGCGCTGCGGAGCCACGGTCGTGACGTACGTGCGGCGCCCACTCCCCCGGACGTCGGCGACGACACGGTGCCCGCCGTCACGGAGGGAGAGCTGCTGGACGGCGCCCTGTCGGGCGTACCCCTCGCCGCGGGCGACCGTCCCAGACCCGAACTGGTGCAGCATCGTCGGACGTGGCAGGGCCGCCCAGGTGAGGTCGAGGTCGTCCGTGCCGTGGGTTCCCGTCCCGTGGAGCTCCAGCCGCACTCTGCCTCCTCGTTAGGGCCGTCCCGGCGAGGCCCAGGATAGGCGCCGAGGCCGGAACCGCCCCGGACGACACGCGCCCCCGACCGCACGCGGTCGTCAGCGTGGCGGCAGGTCTTTCACGTACCCCAGCCATAGACCGTCCCGTGCGCGGGTCATCCCGACGAAGAGCTCGCGGCGTTCGAGCTCGACGCGCTCGCGGTAGGCGCCGTCCGCCTCCTCGGGACGCTGCGCCGATGGCCCGTCGGTGAGTTGTGGCAGGGCGACGTGCGTGAACTCGAGGCCCTTGGCACGCTTGAAGGTCCCGAGCCGGACGGCGTCCGAGGGCGTACCTCGCCAGTCCTCCAGGTCGATCCACGCCACGCCGTGCCGGGTCAGCAGGCCCTGGTAGTGCCGCAGCACCCGGTGCCGTGCGGCAAGGACGCCGACGTCCCCGAGGCCGACGCCGACCCGCTGCGTGGTGCGCTCGATCCAGTCGAGCAGCGCCTGGTCGTGGCTGGCGAGGTCGTCGGCATCGCCCCGGACAGGCGGCAGGCCGGAGCGCGCACACTCGACGTCCCGCTCCCACAGCTCCTCCAGCCCGTCCAGGTCGTTGAACGCGTCCTGGCCGACCACCGCGTTGGCGGCCTCGAGGACCTGCTCGGTGTTGCGGTAGTTCAACCGCAGCACCGACGCACGGCCGGACACCGACACGCCGGCCTCGCGCAGGGTGGACCCGGCCTTCGCGACTACGTCCGTCGACACCACGAGGGTGCCGCGTGAGCAGCGATGCTGAGCCCTGCGGGCGCCGTTTCAGTCCAGGATATTTCCATGCTCAGCGCTCCTGACCTGCACGTTCACTGAGCGGCGACGCACAGCGCTCAGGCCTCTCTCATGCGCGACTACCTGGACTGACGGGGCAGGGCGCCCAGCGGTGTCACGATCTGACCCGACTCCTCGCACGTCCAGTGCGGGTCGGGGCCCAGGTCGGGGCTGATCCGCAGCACGTGCACCGCGGGCTCGGGGCAGGTCGTGCACTCCGGCCAGCGCAGGGCGTGGTCGTCGACCAGTCGTTCCTGCACGTCCTGGGCGAGCTGTCCGGCGACGCAGTCGGCGCCCTCGGGCCACTGCCCGACCCACCAGCGCCGGGCCGCGAGGCAGTCCTCGACGACGTCGACGAGGGCAGGGGCGTCCATGCCGCAGGCGGCCAGGTCGTGCAGCGTCCGTGCCCGCGCCGCGAGCACCGCGGCCTCGGTCACGACCCGGCCCCCGCGGCCACGGCCGCGAACCAGGTGCCGGCGGCCAGCAACGCCGAGGTGAGCTCCACCAGGATCGCGATCCCGACCGCCTGCAGCGCCGTCACCGTCGCGCGACGGGCCACGACCGGGTCCGCGACCCGCTGTCGCTCGGCGAGGTAGAGCGCCCCGACGAAGCCGACGACGAGTCCCACGACCGGGAGCACGAAGAACCCGACGAGGCCGGCGAGCCCGGCCAGGACCAGGGAGCGCCGCGGTACCCCGGATGACGTCATCCTCCGCCCGGCAGTGAGGTACTTCAGCACCTGCCCGGCGACGAGCAGCGTCAGGACGACGGCGAGCACCGCCCAGGCCTCCCCCTGACCGGCCAGGACGGCCCACAGGGCCACCGCCGCACCGATCAGGGCGGGCCCCGGCAGCACCGGCACGACGGTCCCGACGAGGCCGACGACGATCACGAACCCGACCAGGGTGTCGACGTCGCCCAGGCTCACCCGGGCAGGCTAGCCCGGCTGGCGACGACAGCCCCGCGGAGACGGCGGCACCGGACGCACGACGGCCCCGGACCGCCTGCGGGGCGGGCCGGGGCCGACGTCGGGAGGCTCGTTGCTCCGTCTCAGGTCGGTCAGGTCCGTCTCAGCGCTCGCCGTCCACGGCGGTCTCGGGGGCTGCCGAGAGCCGGGACGTCTCGTCCTGGATCTCCGCTGCCACCTCCTGGAGCCGGTCGGCGTGCTCACGGCCGTGGTGGGCGCAGAACATGAGCTCGCCGCCCGCCACAAGTCGCACGCGCACGTAGGCCTGCGCACCGCACCGGTCACAGCGGTCGGCGGTGGTGAGGGCGTGGGTCGCCAGTGCTGCGGTCACGTCGCCCCTTCCTGATCGTCAGTGGTGCCACCCGCGGGAGCGGTCCTCGGTGGCTACCGGAACAACATCTCACCATGTCGGGACGTTCCCGCCAGGCGGTTCATCGGTAGTTCGCTGTGCGCGTACGCCCGGATGCGTGAGCGTCGTCACGTCGGGCGCCCACCCTGAGCCCCCGTCAGCAGGTCGGCCCCGCCCCGGGGCGTCGCCCGGGACCCGTCGGTCCCGGCGTCTACCCTCGCCTCGTGCCCGCAGCCAAGACCACGACCTCCCGGGGCCGCACCGCCTCGGACCCGGCGGCGTACACGGCCCGGCACCTGAACGTCCTGGAGGGGCTCGAGGCGGTCCGCAAGCGCCCGGGCATGTACGTCGGCTCGACCGACTCGCGCGGGCTGATGCACTGCCTCTGGGAGGTGATCGACAACGCCGTCGACGAGGCCCTCGACGGGCACTGCGGGCGGATCGACGTGGTGCTGCACGCCGACTCCAGCGTCGAGGTCCGCGACGACGGCCGCGGCATCCCCGTCGACGCCGAGCCCAAGACCGGGCTGTCCGGGGTCGAGGTCGTGTTCACCAAGCTGCACGCCGGGGGCAAGTTCGGCGGCGGGTCCTACGCGGCGTCCGGCGGTCTGCACGGGGTGGGCGCCAGCGTCGTCAACGCCCTGTCGCACCGGCTCGACGTCGAGGTGGACCGGGCGGGGCGGACGTCGGCGATGAGCTTCCGCCGCGGCGAGCCGGGCACCTTCGCCGGCGTCGGACCGCAGGCGGAGTTCACACCGTTCACCGAGGGGTCCGAGCTGCGGGTCGCGGGCAAGGTCCGGCGGGGCGTGACGGGCACCCGGATCCGCTACTGGGCGGACCGGCAGGTCTTCACCAAGGACGCGACGTTCGCCTACGACGAGCTCGTCACCCGCGCGCGGCAGACCTCGTTCCTCGTCCCCGGTCTCGAGCTCGTGATCCGGGACGAGCGCGGGCTCGCCGGCACCCCGGGCGCCGAGGGGCCCGTCGAGGAGGTGTTCCGGCACGACGGCGGGATCACGGAGTTCGCCGAGCACCTCGCCGCCGACCCGCCCGTCACCGACGTGTGGCGCCTGCAGGGCGCCGGCCACTTCCACGAGACCGTCCCGGTGCTCGACGCGATGGGGCACCTGGAGCCCACCGAGGTCGAGCGCGAGTGCCACGTCGACGTCGCCCTGCGGTGGGGCACCGGCTACGACACCGAGGTCCGCACGTTCGTCAACATCATCGCCACCCCGAAGGGGGGCACGCATCAGGCGGGGTTCGACGCGGCGCTGCTGAAGACCCTGCGCCGGCAGGTGGAGGCCAACGCGCGGCGACTCAAGGCGGGCTCCGACAAGGTGGACAAGGAGGACGTGCTGGCGGGGCTCACCGCCGTGCTGACGGTGCGGCTCGCCGAGCCCCAGTTCGAGGGCCAGACGAAGGAGGTCCTCGGCACGTCCGCGGTCCGCGGCATCGTTGCCCGCGTCGTCGAGCGCGAGCTCACCGCGCTGCTGACGTCGACGCGCCGTGGCGAGAAGCAGCAGGCCGCCGCGCTGCTCGACAAGGTCGTCGCCGAGATGAAGTCGCGGGTCAGCGCGCGACTGCACAAGGAGACCCAGCGCCGCAAGAACGCGCTCGAGACGTCGTCGCTGCCCGCCAAGCTCGCTGACTGCCGCGAGGAGGGGGAGCGCACCGAGCTCTTCGTCGTCGAGGGCGACAGCGCCCTCGGGACGGCGAAGCTGGCCCGCTCCAGCGACTTCCAGGCGCTGCTGCCGATCCGCGGCAAGATCCTCAACGTCCAGAAGGCGTCCGTCGCGGACATGCTGCGCAACACCGAGTGCGCGTCGCTGATCCAGGTCGTCGGCGCCGGTTCCGGGCGGTCCTTCGACCTCGACGCGGCCCGCTACGGCAGGGTGATCATCCTCGCGGACGCCGATGTGGACGGCGCGCACATCCGCACCCTGCTGCTGACGCTGTTCTTCCGGTACATGCGCCCGATGGTGGATGCCGGCCGCGTGTTCGCGGCCGTGCCGCCGCTGCACCGGGTGGAGGTCGTGCACTCCGGGCGCAAGGCGAACGAGCTCGTCTACACCTACTCCGAGGCCGAGCTGTCGACGCTGCTGCGCCGCCTCGACCGCTCCGGCAAGCGCTACAAGGAGCCGATCCAGCGGTACAAGGGCCTGGGAGAGATGGACGCCGACCAGCTCGCGGAGACGACGATGGACCCCCGTCACCGCACGTTGCGGCGCGTCCGGATCACCGACGCCGAGGCCGCCGAGCGCGTCTTCGAGCTGCTTATGGGCACCGACGTCGCGCCCCGCAAGGACTTCATCGTCGATGGCGCCGCTGCGCTCGACCTCGAGCGCATCGACGTCTGACGGCGGCCAGGTCGGCCTGCAGTCAGGTGGCCCGGCAGCCAGGTCGCCCGGCAGTCAGGTCGCTCGGCGGCGGTTCTCGTCGGCGCGCAGCACCGCGGCGAGCCACCGCCGCACGAGCCGGTCGGCGTCCACCGACGTCGCGGTGTGCACGACGCGGCCTGCAGGGTCGTGCCGCAGCAGCAGGCCGCCGTCCGCGGCGACGAGCCTCGCCCGCCACGGTGTCGTCGCCACGCAGGGCCACCCGAGCGCCACCGCGCACGCCACCGGGTCGTGCAGGAAGAGCACGAGGTCGTCGGGGACTCCGGCGTGCCGGGCGGCGACGCCGGTCGCGCCGGTGTCCGACGCGTGGGCCACCGCCAGGTCGGCGAGCAGGCGGCACAGCGGGCCGCCGGCCCGCAGCCGCGGCAGGTGGGACGCCAGCAGGACGACGCGATGGGTCAGCGCCAGCGGCACGAAGGTCAGGTCGCCCGCGGCCGCCGTCACGCCCCGGGCTGCCTGGGTGTCCCGGGCCAGGTTCGAGTCGCCGTCCGGGCTACGCCGCGGCAGCCCCGGCGGGGGCGGTCCCGTCCAGCCGCCCGACACGACGACGCGTGCGGGAGCCAGGGTGCCGGGGGCGATCCGCTCCGCCGCGGCGAGGTTCGTCAGCGGCCCGGTCGCCAGGAGGGTGGCACCGGCCCGGACGGCGGCGGCCAGGGCCGTCGCCGCGGCAGTGTCGTCGTCGCCGTGCGTGCTGTCCGCGTCGCCCGTGCTGTCCGCGCCACCGGGTGCACAGGGCTGCACCGCGGGTGGCAGGTGCCGCGGCGGCGGGACCGCGACGCCGGTGGACGTCCGCGGCGTACCCGGGGTCACCGGGACGTCGCCGCGGCCGGCCAGCACCAGCACGTGGCGGGCGACCGCGGCGCGGGTGCCGTCGCCGTCCGCCGACGTCGTGACGCCCACGAGGTCGACACCCGGTGCCCCGAGGAGCATCGCGAGCGCCGCGACGTCGTCCGGGTTCGTGCCGACGTCGGTGTCCAGGTGCAGCCGCACGTGACCACTGTGACCGGTCCGTCCACCGTCCGGCGCGGGAGGCACCCTCGCCCCGGCGAGACGAACTGCGTGTCGCCGGCGCGGAAAACCGTTGCGCCGCGGCCGGTCCGCGCGCGTACCGTCGGACGACATGACCACGTCCCTGGCACAGCGTGCCGCGGCGCCGCACGCCGTCCCCCTGCCTACGGCGTCGCTCGGGCTGGTCTGGCGACCGATCTCCGAGGGCGACCTGGGTCCCTGGCTGGAGCTGGAGCAGGCGATCGAGGAGGCCGACGAGCTCAACGAGCGCTTCACCGCCGACGACCTGCGCGACGAGCTCCTGTCCGGCTCCTGGAAGGACCCGTCCCGCGACACCCTGCTCGGCGTGGACGACGCCGGGACGCCGCGGGCCTTCGCCCTCGTGGAGTCCCGCCCCGGGGACACCCGCAACGTCAGGGTCTACGGGTGGGGCGGCGTCCACCCCGACTGGCGCCGGCGCGGCGTGGGGCGGCCCCTGCTCGCGTGGCAGGTGGCGCGTGCCCGCCAGCTGCTCGCCGCCAGCACCCGCGACGTACCGGGTCGGATCCTCGTGCACGCCCGCGAAGGCTCTGCCGACCGCGAGGCGCTGCTGCGCGCCGGCGGTTTCGAGGTCGTGCGGTGGTACTCCGACATGCGCCGGCCGCTCACCGTGCCGGGGGCACCGCCGGTCCCGACGGTGGACGCTCCCGCCGGGCTGCGCCTGGTGCCCTTCGCGCGCGGGCTCGACGAGCAGGTCCGCCTCGCGCACAACGACGCCTTCTCCGGGCACTGGGGTTCCGAGCCTCGTGGCGCGGAGGACTGGGAGGCCTGGACCACGGGCCACCGTGACTTCCGCGGTGACTGGAGCTTCGTCGTCCTCGACGGCCGGGAGGTCATGGGGTATGCGCTGAGCGCCGCGTACCCGCAGGACTGGGCGGCGCAGGGCTTCACGCAGGGGTGGACGAACCTGGTGGGGGTCCGGGAGCCGTATCGCGGCCGGGGGATCGCGGTCGCGCTGCTCGTCGCGTCGATGCGGGCCTTCGCCGCCGACGGCATGGACCATGCCGGGCTCGACGTCGACACCCAGAACACCTCGGGGGCCCTGTCGTTGTACACGGGTCTGGGGTACGAGGCGGTCGAGCGGACGGCGGCCTGGGCGATCGAGGTCTGACCCGGGGGTGTCGCCGGCTCTCCTGACGGGCCTCGTGCCCACAAGCGCTCACGCCGCCGACGGTTGCCCCGGTGGTCCGTGCGCCGGAGCTCCCGGCAGCGCCTCGAACCACAGCTGCTGACCGAGCCCCCGGGTGCGCGCTGCCGCCTCGGCCACGGTGTTGCGCACGGCCGTCCGGGCCGGGTCGACCCACGGCGGCGGCGTGAACCACGGCACACGCCGAGGCGCATCGTCACGGCCCACTCCCCGGCGTGCATCTCGGTGCGGTGGCTCGGGCACCGCAGCACCAGGTTCTCCAGCGTGGTTCGCCCACCTCGCGTCCACCACACGACGTGGTGCGCGTCGCACCATGACGGCGGCGCTGTGCAGCCTGGCCGGGCACAGCCACCGTCGCGGGCGGCGAGGGCTCGACGCTGGGTCCGCGTCGCGCACCGGGCCGTGGTGCGCATCTCCACCATCGCCCCGTGCCCGTCGAGCGTGACGACGTCCAGCACGGCCTGGCATGCGATCCGCTGCAGGACCGCGGGCGGCAGGGGGCCGGTCTGCTCACACACCGCGTGCCCGGGCGGGAGCAGACCCGCGCTGGCCGGGTCGGCGACGGGTCCGGCGAGGTCCTGGGACAGCCGGGCCGGCTCGGCGTCGCGCGCGCTCTGCGCCCCTTCCGCCGCGCAGCCGGCAGCAACCTGCGTCGCCCGCGGGACCCAGGCGAGCTGCTCGGCGGTGGTGTGCACGACCACGTGTGCCGGCTCACCGGCGCGGGTACCGGCGCCCGGGGCCCTGGCGGCGAGCCGTGCCATCAGGGCGAGGACGTCTGCGCCCCGCTGGCCTGACGAGCGCGTGTCGCCGACACCGGCAACGGGGCGCTGCGGATCGTCGGGGTCGGGCAGCCTGCCCGGCGCACTGAGGTGGTCGAAGGTCGCCGCGAACGAGGCTGCGTCCTCGCCCGCGAGCTGCGCCGTCAGCCGCAGCACGCCGGTGGCGTCGACCGCGCAGGTGCCGAAGCGTCGCTCGGCGGCGAGCGGGTCGATCGTGTCGCTGCCGGCGGGGGTCAGGGTGCCGAAAGATGCTCGGCGAGGAACGCCGCCTGCCGGGGCGCGAACCGCCGTGCGTTGTCGGTGAGGTTCGCGGCCACCCGCTGCCGTTCGCGGGACAGGATGCCGACCGGCACCCGGAGCAGCGCCCGTCGGGCGACGTCCACGTGCTCGCGCGAGACCCGGCCCTCGCCGAGTGCGACCCCCAGCTCGCGCAGGTCACCGGCGTCGGGGTCCACGATCGCGGCGTTGGCGATGTCCGGCGCGGGCACGACCGGCGTCGACACGGAGCTCTGAGGCCATCCACTGGGCCGTCTCCCGGCCGGGGCGGGCACCGTCGTCACCGGCCACCGACGCCCGCACCAGGTGCAGCCGCGCCCCCTCCACCGACGCGGCGAGCCGGGAGACCTCGGCCAGCGCCTCGCGCACCTGCTCGGGCGGCAGCGACCACGACCGGGCCCCGAGGACGAGGTCGGCTCCCTCGCGCAGCAACGCCAGGCCCCGGTGCACGTCGTGCACCGGGGCCTGCTCGCCGCCGCTCTGCTCCATGAGTCGAACATACGTTCGACCACCGTCAGTGCGACCTCAGCTCAGTGGAACTGCTCCGTCTCCGTAGAGCCCGCCAGCGCCGTGGTGGAGCTGTCCGGACTGAGCGCGCTCGCCACCGCGTCGAAGTAGCCGGTGCCGACCTCGGCCTGGTGGCGCACCGCGGTGTACCCGCGCTCGGCAGAGGCGAACTCGGCCTGCTGCAGCTCGACGTAGGCGGTCATCCCGCGCCGGGCGTAACCGTGCGCCAGCTCGAACATCGAGTGGTTCAGCGCGTGGAAGCCGGCGAGGGTGATGAACTGGAACGCGTACCCCATCGCCCCGAGCTCGCGCTGGAACCCGGCGATCTCGTCGTCGTCCAGCGCCGCCTTCCAGTTGAACGACGGCGAGCAGTTGTACGCGAGCATCTTGTCGGGGTACTGCTCGTGGATCGCCTCGGCGAACGTGCGCGCGAAGGCGAGGTCGGGCTTGCCCGTCTCCACCCACAGCAGGTCCGCGTACGGCGCGTACGCCAGACCGCGCGCGATCGAGGCCTCCGGACCGCTGCGCACCCGGTAGAAGCCCTCCGGGGTGCGCTCGCCGGTGCAGAACGGCTTGTCGCGCTCGTCGACGTCGCTGGTGAGCAGGTCCGCAGCCAGGGAGTCGGTGCGGGCCACGACGATGCTCGGCACGCCGCTGACATCGGCGGCGAGCCGCGCCGCGTTGAGGGTGCGCACGTGCTGGGCGGTCGGCACGAGCACCTTGCCGCCGAGGTGGCCGCACTTTTTCTCCGAGGCGAGCTGGTCCTCCCAGTGCACGCCCGCGGCACCGGCCTCGATCATCGCCTTCATCAGCTCGAAGGCGTTGAGCGGACCGCCGAAGCCGGCCTCGGCGTCCGCGACGATCGGCACCATCCAGTCGGTCGAGTCGTCGCCGGAGGCGTGCGCGATCTGGTCGGCCCGCAGCAGCGCGTTGTTGATCCGTCGCACGACCGCGGGCACGGAGTTCGCCGGGTACAGGCTCTGGTCGGGGTAGGTGTGCCCCGACAGGTTGGCGTCCGCGGCCACCTGCCAGCCGGACAGGTACACCGCCTCGAGCCCGGCCTTGACCATCTGCACGGCCTGCTGCCCGCTCAGCGCGCCGAGGGCGTTGACGTACTCGCCGGTGCGCATCGCCTCCCAGAGCCGTTGCGCGCCACGGCGGGCCAGCGTGTGCTCCTCCTGCACGCTGCCGCGCAACCGCACCACGTCGGCCGCGGAGTAGCTGCGCTGCACACCTGCCCAGCGGGGGTCGGCCTCCCACTCGCGACGCAGCGCCTCGGCGGCGTCCTCCGGCCGTGCCGGAACGAGATCGGGGCGGGGGTCCGCCAGGGTCTGGCTCATCGGGTTCCTCCTCGGGTCGGGGTGAGGCTCGTGACCCGACTCTTTGTCATCCCCGCGGCGCTGCGCGGGCGCAGGCCCGTGAAGAAGTGCGTTTCTTGCGCTAGCGTCACGCCATGACGGAGTCCGGTCAGACCGACCTGCTCACCCTCGGACGACGGCTGCGGCACCACCGGCGTCGCGCTGGGCTGACCCTCGCCGCGCTCGGCGCCCTGGTGGACGCCGCGCCGTCCCAGCTCTCGCTGGTCGAGAACGGACGCCGGGAGCCGCGGCTGTCGCTGCTGCAGGCGCTGGCGGCAGCACTCGGCGTCCCGCTGTCGGAGCTGCTGGCCAGCGAGCCGCCGTCCCGGCGGGCGGCGCTGGAGATCGCGCTGGAGCAGGCCCAGCGCGGTCCGCTGTACGGGTCGCTGGGGCTGCCTGCGGTCCGGCCCGGCCGACGGCTGCCGGTGGAGGTGCTCGAGGCACTGGTGGGGCTGCAGAACGAGCTGGTGCGCCGCTCGACCGCCCACGCCGCGACCCCGGAGGAGGCGCGCCGGGCGAACGCCCAGCTACGGCAGCAGATGCGCGACGCCGACAACTACTTCGCCGACGTCGAGGGTGCCGCCGACGAGCTGCTCCGCTCGGTCGGCCACCGCGGCGGCCTGCTCACCGAGCGGGTCGTGACGTCCCTGGCCGCCAAGGTCGGCTTCACGCTGCACCACGTGCCGGACCTGCCGCACGCGGCCCGGGCGGTCACCGACTTGCGCAACCGCCGGATCTACCTGCCGCCGCCGCACGCGTCGCGCGGCCACGACCCGCGTGCCGTGACGCTGCAGACCCTCGGGCACCTCGTGCTGCGCCACGAGCGGCCGACCGGCTACGCCGACTTCCTGCGCCAACGGGTCGAGGTGAACTACTTCGCGGCCGCGCTGATGGTCCCCGAGCAGGCGGCGGTGGACCTGCTCACGGCCGCCAAGCGCGACCGGGACGTCGCGGTGGAGGACCTGCGCGACACGTTCGCGGTGTCCTACGAGACCGCGGCGCACCGGTTCACGAACCTTGCGACGAAGCACCTCGGGCTGCGCGTCCACTTCATGCGCGTGCACGAGAGCGGCACGCTCTACAAGGCGTACGAGAACGACGGCGTGCACTTCCCGTCCGACGTCACCGGCGCGATCGAGGGGCAGCCGGTGTGCCGGCAGTGGACGGCGCGCACCGTCTTCGCCCACGGGGGCACCGGGCCGCACTACCAGTACACCGACACCCCGGGCGGCACGTACTGGTGCACCGCGCAGTGCGAGAGCACGCCGTCCGGGATGTTCTCGGTCAGCGTGGGCGTCCCGTTCGCCGACGTCCGCTGGTTCCGCGGTCGCGAGACCACCGAACGGGCGCGGTCTGCTTGCCCCGACGAGCGGTGCTGCCGGCGGCCCCCGTCGGAGCTGGCGCAGCGGTGGGAAGGGCAGGCGTGGCCCAGCGCGCGCGCCCACACCCACCTGCTCGCGGCGCTGCCGCCCGGCACGTTCCCCGGCGTGGACGACACCGAGGTGTACGAGTTCCTCGACACCCACGCCGCCGCCGAGGCACCCACCCCCTGACCCCCCACCCCCTGACCCCCCACCCCCGGCGGTGATCATGCACTCCGGGTACGCCCCCGCCCCCCACCATCGCGGTGATCATGCAGCTCAAGTACGCGGGGAGGCGGGCACTCACCGGCAGGCGTACCCGACGTGCATGATCACCGACAGGGGGGTGTACCTGGCGTGCATGATCACCGGGGATGGGGCGGGTCAGGTGGTGGCGAGCGGCCCGCCGACGGCGAGTACCGGCTGGGGGAGCGGGATGCCGGAGCCGTCCCGGCGCCCGGTGGGCGGCGGCAGGTCCACCGCGGCACCGCTCGCGGCGGTCGCCCGGGCGGGGCCGGCACCCACCCAGGCGAGCAGCAGCGCGTCCTCGCCGCGCAGGAACCGGTGGCAGCGCACCCCGCCGGTGCCGCGCCCCTTGGCCGGGTACTCGGAGAAGGGCGCCACCTTCGCCGTGCCGGGCACGGTGCCGGGCAGCGCGCCCGACGCCCCGGCCACGGTGACGACGACGGCCCTCGCCTCGGCGGCCGGCTCCACCGCCGCGAGGTGGACGACGGAGGCGCCGGTGCCCATCCGGACGCCGGCGACCCCGCCCGCGGCCCGGCCCTGCTGCCGCACCGCCCCGGCCGGGAACCGCAGCAGCTGCGCGTCGGACGTCACGAGCACGAGGTCCTCCTCGCCGGTGCGCAGGTCGAGCGCGCCGACCACGGCGTCGCCGTCGCGCAGGGCGATCACATCCCACTCGTCGCGCGCGGCGGCGTGGTCGGCAGCGACCCGCTTCACGACGCCCTGCGCAGTGGCGAGCGCCAGCCCCGGCCCCTCGCCGGACAGGGAGCACAGCGCGACCACCCGCTCGCCGGGGCCGGTCGTGACGAACTCGGCCAGCGGCGCGCCGCCGGACAACGCGGGCGGCCCCGCGGTCGGTGGCAGGGTCGGCACGTCCACGACCCCGAGGCGGACGACGCGGCCGCGGCTGGTGACCGCACCGACGTCGCCGCGGGCGGTGGTGCCCACCGCGGCGGCGAGCACGTCGTGGGCGGCGCGGCCGGCGTCGCCGGACTCCGGTGGGCCGGGTAGCGGGTCGTCCGTGCCGGTGCGAGCAAGCAGCCCGGTGGCCGAGAGCAGCACCCAGCAGGGGTCGTCGGTAACCTCCATCGAGGTCGCAGCGGCCTTCGTCGGTGTGCCGGAGCCCTCCAGCAGCACGGTGCGACGTGGGGTGCCGTGCGCTGCGGCCACCGCGGCGAGCTCGTCGGAGACGAGCCTGCGCAGCAGGGCCTCGTCGCCGAGGATCTCGGTGAGCTCGGCGATCTCGCGGCGCAGCGTGTCGGCCTCGGCCTCCAGCTCGATCCGGGAGAACTTCGTCAGCCGCCGCAGCCGCAGCTCCAGGATGTACTCCGCCTGCGGCTCGGACAGGTCGAACACCTCGCGCAGCCGGGTACGGGCGACCTCCGCGTCGTCGCTGCCCCGGATCAGCTGGATCACCTCGTCGATGTCGAGGATCGCGACGAGCAGCCCCTCGACCAGGTGCAGCCGCTCGTGCCGGCGCGCGAGCCGGTAGGCGCTGCGGCGGCGGACGACGTCGAGCCGGTGCGCGACGTAGACCTCGAGCAGGGGCTTGAGCCCGAGCGTGCGGGGCTGCCCGTCGACGAGGCACACGTTGTTGATGCCGAACGAGTCCTCCATCGGGGTGAGCCGGTACAGCTGCTCCAGCACCGCGTCGGGCACGAAGCCGGTCTTGACCTCGATCACGAGCCGCAGGCCGTGGGCGCGGTCGGTGAGGTCGGTCACCGCCGAGACGCCCTGCAGCTTCTTGGCCTGCACGGCGTCCTTGATCTTCTCGATCACCTTCTCCGGGCCGACGGTGTACGGCAGCTCGGTGACGACGATTCCCTTGCGGCGGGCGGTCACGTTCTCGACCCGCGTCGTCGCGCGGGTGCGGAACGACCCGCGGCCGGTCGCGTACGCCTCGCGGACGCCGTCCAGGCCGATCACCTTGCCGCCGGTCGGCAGGTCGGGCCCCGGCACGAACCGCATCAGGTCGGCCAGCGTGGCGTCGGGGTGCTCGACGAGGTGCCGCGCGGCGGCGACGACCTCGACGAGGTTGTGCGGCGCCATGTTGGTGGCCATCCCCACTGCGATGCCGCTGGCGCCGTTGACGAGCAGGTTCGGCAGCGCCGCGGGCAGCACCTGCGGCTGGGTGAGCTGGTTGTCGTAGTTCGGCACGAGGTCGACGACGTCCTCGTCGAGGCCGCCGGTCATCACGGTTGCGGCGGGCGCCATCCGGCACTCGGTGTACCGGGCGGCCGCGGGGCCGTCGTCCAGGGACCCGAAGTTGCCGTGGCCGTCGACGAGCGGCAGCCGTAGCGAGAACGGCTGCGCCATGCGCACCAGCGCGTCGTAGATCGCGGTGTCCCCGTGCGGGTGCAGCTTGCCCATCACCTCGCCGACGACCCGGGCGCTCTTGACGTGGCCGCGGTCCGGGCGCAGGCCCATCTCGTGCATCTGGAAGAGGATCCGTCGCTGCACCGGCTTCAGGCCGTCCCGCGCGTCGGGCAGGGCGCGCGAGTAGATCACCGAGTACGCGTACTCCAGGAACGAGCTCTCCATCTCGGCGCCGACATCGACGTCGAGCACCTTCTCGGGTGCCTGCTCCGGGGGCGTCGGCGGCGGGGCGCTGCGTCGGGCCATGGGTCCCATCATCGCGGGCGGCACGTCGCCACCGGCGCAGGGGCGCGCCGTGGCAGAGTGCCGAGGGTGAGCGCGCTGACCGGCGTCGAGGCCGCCGTCGTCGATGCCGTGGACCCCGCCGAGGTGGTCGAGGACCTCGCGACGATGGTGACGTTCCCGTCGGTCGGCGGCCACGAGGCCGAGTGCGACGTGCAGGCGTGGCTCGCGCGCCGGCTCTGGGGGCTCGGCCTCGACGTCGACCACTGGCAGCTCGACCTGCCGACGCTGCGGATCGACCCGGAGTACCCCGGCGAGGAGGTCGACCGCTCCGAGGCGTGGGGCTGCGTCGGCGTGCTGGGGGCCGAGGCGCCCGACGGCAGCCCGGCAGCCGGCGGTGGTGACGGGTCGCAGGTGCCGGCGCTCGTGCTCAGCGGCCACACGGACGTCGTGCCTCCGGGGGCCACCGGGTCGTGGCACGGGCGCGACCCGTGGACGCTGCTCGAGCAGGGCGGCGAGCTGTGGGGCCGCGGGGCGTGCGACATGAAGGCCGGCGTGGCGGCGATCATCGGTGCCGTCGCGGCGCTGCGCCGGGCCGGCGTCCGGGTCAGGCGCCCCCTCGCGGTGCACTCGGTCGTCGGCGAGGAGGACGGCGGCGTCGGCGCGTTCGCGACGCTGCAGCGTGGTCACACCGGCGAGGTCTGCCTCATTGCGGAGCCGACCACCGGGGCGATGGTGGTCGCCAACTCCGGCGCCCTGACGTTCCGGCTCGAGGTGGACGGCGTCGCGGCGCACGGCGCGATGCGCACCCGCGGCGTCTCGGCGGTCGAGCGGCTGCTGCCGCTGCTGGGCGCGTTCTCGGAGCTGGAGGCCGCACGCAACGTGGACCCGCCGCCGGAGTTCGCGCACCTCGACCTGATGGCGCCGCTGTCGGTCGGCATGGTGCGCGCCGGCGACTGGGCGAGCACCGTTCCCGACCTCGTCGTGGCGGAGGGCCGCTACGGCGTGCTGCCGGGGGAGTCCGTCGAGGACGCGCGCGCCGCGTTCACCGACTGCCTCGACGCCGCATGCGCCCGGGACCCGTGGCTGTCGGAGCACCCGGCGCGCCTGGCGTGGGTCGGCGGGCAGTTCGCGTCCGGCTCGTTGCCCGCCGGCCACGACCTCGCGGCCCGCACGGCGACGGCGCTCGCCGACGTCGGCGTCGGCACCGTGCGCCCGCTCGGCGCCGCGTACGGATCCGACCTGCGCCAGTACGCCGCCGCCGGGATAGCCACCCTGCAGTACGGGCCGGGCAACTTCGCGCAGGCCCACAGCGCGGACGAGCACGTACGGGGTGACGACGTCGTGCGTGCAGCCCGCGCGTACGCGTTGCTCGTGCTGCGCAGCTGCGGCGTCGCGGCCTGAGCCGGGCCTCCTCTTGCGGCATGCGCCGGCCGGGGCCAGCCTGGCGTCGTCCGGTCCGACGCACCGAGGGGGAGGGGTTGGGCGTGCCCAAGTCGACGAAGGACGGCGAGCCGAAGGACTCCGAGCTACCGAGCACGCTGGAACGCTCGGACGAGAAGGCGAAGCGCACGTTCGCGCAGGCCCACGACTCGGCCGCGCAGCAGTACGACGACGACGAGCGGGCCCACCGCGTCGCGTACGCCGCGCTGAAGCACACCCACGAGAAGGTCGGCGACCACTGGGAGCCCAAGCCCGGCGGAGCCGGCCCGTCCGACGCCCAGGCGGAGGGCGGCCAGGACACCGACCGGCCCACCGCCGGCGGGGTCGACGCCAACGCCACCAAGGAGCACCTGATGGACGTCGCGCGCCGCCTCGACGTCCACGGCCGCTCGTCCATGACCAAGCCCGAGCTCGTCGAGGCCATCGGCAAGGCCAACGACCGGGAGTCGGCCCGGAGCCGTGGGTCCTGAGACCTGCTGTCGCGCAGCAGGTCCGGTGACGTCTCAGCTCCGCCAGGGACGGCCGAACCGGCCGTCGTGGGCCACCTCGGCAATCGGCCGGCGTCCCCGGCGCAGGCTGGCGGAGCGGTGGTCCGGCGCCGGGTGGCCGAGCGCCACCACGCCCACGGGTCGCCGGTCCTCGGGGACCCCGAAGGCCGCCCGGAACGGGGCCACCTCGGCGGCCTGCATCCCGAAGAAGCAGGCGCCGAGGCCCTCGTCGACCGCAGTGAGCAGCATGAGCAGCGCCGCCATGCCGGTGTCGACGTCCCAGTACGGCACCGGCCACCGCGCCTCGTCACGGTCGGTCCAGCCCTTGTCGGGCTCGGCGTACCGGTCGAGGTAGGCGTCCTTGCGGGACAGGCAGACCACGAGCACCGGGGCCGTCATCAGCCCGCGCAGCCAGCGGTCCGGGTGATCCACGTCGTCGGCCGTGGTGCGCCAGAACAGGTCCCGGTCCTCCGGCTTTCGCAGCACGAGGAAGTCCCAGCCCTGCGTGAACCCCGCGGACGGCGCCCGCACGGCGTAGTCGAGCACGCGGTCCAGCGCCTCGGCGGGCACGTCGCGGGTGGGGTCGTAGGCACGCACCATCCGGCGCCGGCGGACGGCGTCCCGCAGCTCCACGGCCGCGAGCCTCAGCCGCGCAGGCCGGGGAAGTCGGCCTCCCAGAACTCGCGGTCGCTGCCGCGGTGCGCGGTGTCCGCACCGGTGCCGTGCAGCTCGCTCTCGCGCCCGCGCAGCTCCACCCTCCGGATCTTGCCGCTGATCGTCTTGGGCAGCTCAGCGAACTCGATCCGCCGCACCCGCTTGTAGGGGGCCAGGTGCTCGCGGGCGTACCGCAGGATCGCCTCTGCCGTCGCGGCGTCCGGTGACCAGCCGGCGGCGAGCACGACGTACGCCTTGGGCACCGCCAGCCGCGTCGGGTCCGGTGACGGCACGACCGCGGCCTCGGCGACGGCGTCGTGCTCGATCAGCACGCTCTCCAGCTCGAACGGGCTGATCCGGTAGTCCGATGCCTTGAACACGTCGTCCGAGCGGCCGACGTAGGTGACGTACCCGTCGGAGTCTCGGGCGGCGACGTCCCCGGTGCGGTACACGCCGCCCGACATCACGGTCCGCGTGAGGTCGGCGTCGCCGTGGTAGCCGACCATCAGGCCCAGCGGCCGGCCGTAGGCGCCCTCGAGGTCGAGGCAGATCTCGCCCTCCTCGCCGCGCTCGCCGCTCGCGGGGTCCACGAGCACGACGTCGTACCCCGGCACGGGCAGCCCCATCGACCCCGGGCGCAGCTCCTGCCCGGGGCAGTTGCCGACCTGCAGCGTGGTCTCGGTCTGGCCGAACCCGTCCCGGACCGTGACGCCCCACGCCTCACGGACCTGCTCGATCACCTCGGCGTTGAGCGGCTCGCCGGCGGCGACGACCTCACGCAGAGGGATCGTGCCCTTGCTCGCGGCCAGGTCCGCCTGCACGAGCATCCGCCACACGGTCGGCGGCGCGCAGAACGTCGTCACGCGGCAGCGGGCCATCGCCGCCAGCAGCGCGGCCGCGTCGAACCGGGGCTGGTTCACCACGAGAACGGTCGCCTCGGCGAGCCACGGTGCGAAGACGCTGCTCCAGGCGTGCTTGGCCCAGCCGGGGGACGACACGTTGAGGTGCACGTCCCCGGGCTGCAGCCCGATCCAGTACACCGTCGACAGGTGACCCACCGGGTAGGACGTGTGCGTGTGCTCGACCAGCTTGGGCTGCGCGGTCGTCCCGGACGTGAAGTAGAGCAGCAGCGTGTCGTCGCCACGCGTGGGCGCCTCCACCGCGAGCTCGCCCAGGTGGGTGCCGGCGGCGGCGTAGTCGAGCCAGCCCGGCGCCTCCCCGCCGACGGCGATGCGCGTGAACGCTCCCTCCACGCCGTCGACCGTCGCGACGTCGTCCACGCGCGCGACGACGTGGCGCACGTGCCCCCGGTCGACGCGGTCGCGGACGTCGGAGGCGGCCAGCAGCGTCGTGGCCGGTATCACCACGGCACCGACCTTCGCGCAGGCCAGCAGCACCTCCCACAGCTCGACCTGGTTGCCCAGCATCACGAGTACCCGGTCGCCCCGGCCGACGCCGACCGACTGCAGCCACGCCCCCGCCTGGGTGGACCGCTCGGACAGCTGCGCGTAGGTGACCTGCTGCTCCGAGCCGTCCGCCTCGAGCACCCACAGCGCCGCCCGCGCCCCGGTGGTCGGGTCGGCGGAGACCCGGTCGAACCAGTCGAGACCGACGTTGAAGTGCTCGGGACGGGGCCACGCGAACTCGGCGCGCGCTGCCGGGAGGTCCTCGCGGTGGCGGAGCAGCAGGTCCCGCGCGGCCCGGACCTGCTCGTACGCGTCTTCGCCGGTCTGCCGGGCTCTGGTCATGGCGGTGACCCTGGCACCGGCACCCCGGGCGGTCAACGCCGCCCACCCCCGCGATCTCCTCGACGCAGCGGCGCCGCCTCGTCACCGATCGCTACGCTGCGGGCGTGGCCGCGCCGGAGTCGCCCTA
Organism: Actinomycetales bacterium; assembly: GCA_038206105.1. Lineage (GTDB taxonomy): Bacteria > Actinomycetota > Actinomycetes > Actinomycetales > JBBRBF01 > JBBRBF01. The sequence continues at coordinate 56,122 of JBBRBF010000008.1, forward strand.
TCCCCGGCACTGGGAGGCCGACGTCGTCCTGCGGGACGGCACCACGGCCCACGTCAAGCCGATCACGCCGGACGACGCGCCGGCGTTGCAGGAGTTCCACACCGCGCAGTCCCCGGAGTCGACGTACCTGCGGTTCTTCGCGCCGATGCCCCGGTTGTCGCAGCAGGACCTGGAGCGGTTCTCCCACGTGGACCACGACGAGCGGGGCGCGCTCGTCGCCGTCGTGCGCGGCCACATCATCGCCGTCGCCCGCTACGACCGCACCGCGCCGGCCGAGGCCGAGGTCGCCTTCAACGTCTCGGACTCCCAGCAGGGCAAGGGCCTGGGGTCGGTGCTGCTGGAGCACCTGGCCGCTGCGGCGTGGGAGCGGGGGATCAGCCGGTTCACCGCCGAGGTGCTGGCGCAGAACCGGCGGATGGTCTCGGTGTTCAAGGACGCCGGCTACGAGGTCGCCCACCACTACGACGACGGCGTGGTCAGCCTCCACTTCGACATCGAGTCCACCGAGCGGTCCCTCGCCGTGGCCGCCGCGCGCGAGCACCGCGCCGAGGCCGAGAGCCTGCGGGCGCTGCTGACCCCGCGGTCCGTCGTCGTGGTCGGCGCGAGCCGCCAGCACGGGTCGATCGGGGCGCTGCTGCTGCACAACCTGCTCGAGTGCGGCTTCGACGGGCCCGTCCACGTCGTGAACAACGAGACGCTCGAGGTGCACGGCGTCGCCGCCCACGGCCGCGTCACCGAGATCCGGGGACCGGTGGACCTCGTGGTCGTCGCCGTGCCCGCCGCCTCCGTGCTCGACGTGGTGCGGGACAGCGCGGACGCCGGCGCGCGGGGCGTCGTCGTGGTGTCCGCGGGCTTCGCCGAGACCGGTCCGCAGGGCCTCGCCCGGCAGCGCGAGCTCGTGCGGGTGGCGCGTTCCTCGGGGATGCGGGTGGTCGGCCCGAACTCGTTCGGGGTGCTCGTGCGGGGGCCCGACGGCTGCCTCAACGCCTCCCTCGCACCGGAGCTGCCGCCGTCGGGGTCGCTCGGCCTGTTCAGCCAGTCCGGCGCCCTGGGGATCGCCGTGCTGTCCTCCGCCGCGCGCCGCCGCCTCGGTGTGTCGAGCTTCGTGTCCGCGGGCAACCGCGCGGACGTCTCGGGCAACGACTGCCTGCAGTTCTGGGAGGAGGACCCCGGCACCGACGCGGTGGGGATGTACCTGGAGAGCGTCGGCAACCCGCGCAAGTTCTCGCGGATCGCCCGGCGGCTGGCACGGGTCAAGCCGGTGATCGTCGTGAAGTCCGGCGTGACGTCGTACGGGGTGCCCCCGGGTCACGCCGTGCGCCCCACCCGGGCCCCGAGGGGTGCGCTGGACGCGATGCTGCGCCAGGCAGTGGTGATCCGCGTCGAGAACACCCACCAGCTGTTCGACGTCGCCCAGCTCGTCGTGCACCAGCCGCTGCCCGCCGGCCAGCGGGTGGGCATCGTCGGCAACTCGCCGGCGATCGCGGCCCTCGTCGCCGAGGCCGCCGTCTCGTGGGGCCTGGAGATCGCCGCCGAGCCGGTGAGCGTGCCCGCCGAGGCCACCGCCGCGCAGTTCCGTGCCGGGCTGGAGGCGACCTACGCCGGGGGGCTCGGCACCGACGGCGGCACGCCCCGCCCCCCCGACGCGGTCGTCGCCTGCTTCATCCCCGCCGTGGCCGCGGTCAACGAGGAGGTCACCCGCGCGCTCGCCGAGGTCGCGGCGGCGTCTGGCACGCCGACCGTGACGTGCCTGCTGGGGATGCGCGGCGTCTCGGCGTCGCTGACCGCACCGGGCCCCGGTGGTGAACCCCGCACCGTGCCCGCCTATCCCACGCCCGAGGACGCCGTCCGGGCGCTGACCTCCGCGGTGCGGTACGGGCAGTGGCGGTCGCGACCCGTCGGACAGCGGGTGCACGTCGAGGGTGTGGACCGCTCCGGTGCCCGAGGCGTCGTCACACAGGCCCTCGCCGGCCGCCCTGCCCACCCGGCCGGGTTCCGGCTGGACGCCGAGCAGACCGCCCGCCTGCTGGCCTGCTACGGCATCGACGTGGCGCCGTCGGAGCGGGTCCCGGACGCCGACGAGGCGGTCGCCGTCGCGCAGCGGCTGGGGTACCCGGTGGCGCTCAAGACCGTCGAGCCGCGGCTGCGCCACCGCGCCGACCTCGGGGGGGTGCGGCTGGACATCGCCGGGGAGGGCGAGCTGCGCGAGGACGTCGCCGCGATGCAGGCGGAGCTCGGACCGCACGACGCCCGGGCCTTCGTGGTGCAGCACATGGCCCCGACGGGCGTCGCCTGCGTGCTCCGCAGCGTCGAGGACCCGCTGTTCGGGCCCCTGGTCTCGTTCGGGCTCGCCGGCGACGCCACCGAGCTGCTGGACGACGTCGCGCACCGCGTCCCCCCGCTGACGGACGTCGACGTCTCCGACCTCGTGCGCGGGGTGCGCGCCGCCCCCCGGCTGTTCGGGCACCGCGGCGCGCAGCCGGTGGACGTGCCGGCGCTGGAGGAGCTGCTCGGGCGGGTGTCGGTGCTGGCCGACGAGCTCCCCGAGGTCGCCGAGCTCGAGCTCAGCCCCGTCCTCGTCGCCGTGCGCGGTCTCACCGTGCTCGGGGCGTCGGTGCGGGTGGGGGCGCCGCCGGGGCGCACCGACACCGGCCGCCGCGCGCTACCGGCCTGAGCCGCGTCCGCCGCCGGCCCGGTGCCAAGATGACGCCATGCGAGAACGCCGCGCCGCCGTCGCCGCCCTGCCCGCCGACCTGCGGGGCGCGATCGACCGTGCCGGCTACTACCCCGGGCTCGTCGCGGACGTCGTGGCCGTGGCCCTGGCCGGCGAGGACGCCACCGCGCACCTCGTGCACCAGGAGACGACGTTCGACTCCGACGAGGTGCGCCGGCACGTCACCGTGATGGTGATGACCGCGACGCGGCTCGTGGTCGCGCACGCCGACGACCACGGTGCGGACGAGACGTCCCCGACGGCCTACGCGGCGGCGTCCACCGAGGCGGTGCCGCTGCACGCCGTCCGCTCCGTCGTGATCTCGCACCTCGTCACCTCCCCGGAGCGGTACCGCCCGGGGGACCCGCCCCACGAGCTCACGCTGACGATCGGGTGGGGCACCGTGCAGCGCCTCGACCTCGAGCCGGCGACGTGCCCGGACCCGGCGTGCGAGGCCGACCACGGCTACACCGGCAGCGCCAGCAGCGACGACATCGCCGTGCGAGTCAGCGCCGACGCCGAGGGGCTGGACGCCGTGCAGGCCGCCGTCGACTTCGCGACGGCGCTGTCCGCGGTGACAGCGGTCGCGTGAGCGTGGGGACCGAGCCGGACCAGCCGGAGACGGGGGGGCAGCCGGACACGGGTGAGCAACCGGACACGGGTGAGCAGCCCGGTGCGTCGCCGGCACCGGTGGGGTCGCTGTCCGACGTGCTGCCCGCGGCCGCGGCCGCGCTCGGCGTCCCGGTCCGCGGGACGGCGTTCACCCTCCCCGAGGCGCGACGCGTCTGCGTGCTGCTCGTCGACGGCCTGGGGGAGCGGCTGCTCGCCGCCCGCGGCGGACACGCCCCCTTCCTGCGCTCGTTGCTGCCGGGCGGGCGGGTGCTCGCCGCGAGCTACCCCACGACGACCGCCACGTCGATGGGCACGTTCGGGACCGGGCTGCTGCCCGGGGCGCACGGGATGGTCGGCTACCTGGTCCGCGACCCCGACACCGGCAAGCAGCTCAACGAGCTGTCGTGGGAGGACGGTCCCGACCCCCGGGTCTGGCAGCGGCACCCGACCGTGCTCGAGCAGGTCGCGGCCGGCGGCGTCGACGTCACCCGCGTCGGCCCCGGATTCTTCGACGGGTCGGGGCTCACCGAGGCCGCTCTGCGGGGCGGGAGGTTCGTGGCAGCGCGCACCCTGGAGTCACGGGTCGACGCGGCCCTCGCGGCGCTGCGGGCGACCCCCCGCGCGCTGGTCTACCTGTACTGGGGCGACGTCGACAAGGTCGGTCACGTCGAGGGAGCGGCGTCGTTCGCGTGGGGTGAGGAGGCGGGCGCCGTCGACCTCGCGGTCCGCCGGCTCGCCGGCTCCCTGCCCGCCGACGCCCTGCTGCTCGTCACGGCCGATCACGGCATGGTCGACGTCCCGGCCGCCGAGGTCGTCGACCTCGCCGCGGACGCCGAGCTGCGCGCGGGCATCGAGATGACCGCCGGCGAGCCCCGGGCCCCGCAGCTCTACTGCGCCCCCGGCGCCGCGGACGACGTGCTGGCGACCTGGCGGGCACGGCTCGACGGGTCGTTCACCGTGCTCTCGCGGGGCGACGCCGTGGCCGCCGGGTGGTTCGGCCGGGTCGAGGACCGTGTGCTGCCGCGGATCGGGGACGTCGTCGCCGCAGCGCGGGGCGGCGGCGCGGTGTTCGACCGGCGCTGGCTGCGGCCCGAGCTGGCCACCCTCGTCGGCATGCACGGCGCCCTCACCGACGCCGAGACGCGGGTGCCGCTGCTCACCGTCGCCGGTCGAGCCCTGTCCTGACCGCCGTCCCCGGAGCCGGGCCGGTCCACGCCGGGACGACCGTCGCCGCCGGGGCCACCGTCGCCCTCGGGCTCACTCCCGCTTGGCGCCGAACATGATCTCGTCCCACGACGGCACGCTGGCCCGCTTGCTGCCACCGCGCGACCTCGACCCGCCGCTCGCACCTTGACGGGCTCGACCCCCCGTCCCGCCCGGCCCGCCGGGTCGGGCCCCGGCCGTCGCCGGCTCGCGGTCACGTCCGGCGTCGATGGTGTCACCGCTGTCGGCCGTGGCGCCCGGGTCGCTGCCGAGAGCGGCTGCACCGTGTGTCTCGTCGCCGCTGGCGCCGGCAGCGGCCGGCTCCGCGACGGCCGGCTCCGCGACGGCCGGCTCCGCGACAGGATGGTCGGCCGGGGGGTCGGGCAGCTCGAGCACCTCGGCGTCGGTGGCGTCCTCCGGCCGCGACGCGGCCGGGTGGGCCGCCGGTGGCTCGTCGGCAGCCGGGTCGCCGGAGCGTGCCCCGCCCGCTGGCTCGGCACGTGTGCGCAGCCCCTCCGCCGGGTTGGCGTCCCCTTCCGCGGGGTGCTGCGCTGCCGGGTTCCGGTCCGCGGGGTCGCTCCCCAGGTCGGATCCGGTGAGGTCGCCGTCGGCCAGGTCGCCGTCGGCGAGGTCGTCGGCGAGGTCGTCGGTGAGCTCGTCCGGCAGCGCCAGCGGCTGCCGCCGTCCGCGCCGGTCCCGCAGCGCATCGAGCAGGTCGAGCGTCCGGTGCCGCTCGCCGCGCCGCCCGCCGGTCCCGGCGCGGTCCCCGGACGCGGCGGCGACGTCGTCCCCGTGATCGTCCTCGTGATCGACCGCAGCCGGCGCCGCAGCCGGCTCGCCGGCGGCCGCCGCACGGTCCTCGCGTCCGCCGCCTGCCGGCTGCCGTGCGGTGCGCGCGTCGCGGACGCCCCCGTCGGCCTCGACGTCGTACACGCGCTCCCGGACGGCGGCCAGGCGGCGGCTGCCGACCGGGCCGTCGTCCTCGCGGTCCTCGACCGCGGAGAGCCAGCGCGCCTCGTCGTCCTGCGGCTCGAGGTGGGAGCGGGACAGGTCGTAGTGCCAGGCGGCCCGGCGCTCCCGGGACCCGGCGTGGAAGGTCACCTGCACCGCCCAGGTGTTGCCCTCGCAGCGCCAGGCGTCCCAGGTGAGGGCGTCGACGTCGACACCGCGGCCGCCGAGGCGCTCGACGACGAGCTCCCCGAACGGCAGCCGGCGGTCACCGTGGCGCACGCCGAGGCGGCGCGCCAGGTCGCCGACGTGGGCGCGCTCGGCCAGCACCGGGCCCTCGTAGCGGCGCACGTGCTCCAGCGGCAGCCCCGCCGCCGCCGCGACGTCCTCGGCGCTCTCGCCGCCCCGGATCCGCGTCTGGATGTCCCGGGGGCGGACCCCGCCGTCCATCTCGATCTGGAGCTGGCCCATCCGGGCGCGGTCGCGGCGCACGGCGGCGCGCACGGACTCGTCGATGCGCAGCCGGTAGCGCTGACCGTCGGTACCGGTGAGCAGCAGGTGCTCGCCGTCGTCGTGCACCCCCACCAGCTGCAGGTCGTGCATCACGCGCCCTTCGTCGGTCGTCCGCCGCCGCGACACCCGCCGAGCGGCCTGCGGGAACCCGCACGGCCCCGGGCAACTGTCTCATCCGTCCGCGGCGCCGTGACAGCGCGACACGGCGGGCGGCGCCGCGGGGTTACCGTGACCCGCCGTGGACCCCACCGGCAGTCTCGAGCCGGGGGTCTGGCCGCTGTTGGCGCTCGACCTCGCCGGCGTGTTCGTGTTCGCCCTGTCCGGCGCGCTGGCCGCGGTCCGGCAGCGGTTCGACGTCTTCGGGGTGCTCGTGCTGGCCGTGACGGCGGGCCTCGGGGGCGGTGCGCTGCGCGACGTGCTGCTCGGGGCGGTGCCGCCGGTGGGGATCTCCGACTGGCGCCTCGTCGGCACCGCGGCCGGCGCGGGGCTCGCCGTGTTCGTCTGGCACCCGAAGGTCTCCCGGATCCGCCGCCTCGTGCTCGTGCTGGACGCCGTGGGGCTCGGCACCTTCGTCGTCGCCGGGACCCTCAAGGCGCTGCAGCTCGGGGCGACGCCGCTGGCGGCCGTCCTCGTCGGGGCCCTGACGGGTGTGGGCGGCGGGGTGGTGCGGGACCTGCTCTCCGGCCAGGTCCCCGAGATCCTGCAGCGGTCCGAGCTGTACGCGACGCCCGCGCTGCTGGGTGCTGTGGCGTTCACGGCCGCGTGGGAGGCGGGGGTCGTGCACCCGGCGGTGACCGTCGCCGTCGTGCTGGGGACCGTCGTCGTCCGGCTCGTCGCGGTGCGCACCCGGGTGCGCCTGCCGCAGCCGCCCGGCACATGACCCCCGCGAGCGGGGGCTCCGGGCGCCGCCGTCCGCCCACCGCTCGGTGATCAAGGAACCCGCGCACGCGATGTCCCGGATTTCCTTGATCACCATGGGGTTGGGCCCCTCGAGTTCCTTCGATCACCGTGGGCGCTCGGGGGGCGGGCGCGCCCGGCGCTTGCGACGATGCGGAGCGTGACCTCCGTCGAGCCCGCCACCGCCCTCACCCGCCCGTACGACGCGCTGGTGCTCGCCTCGTTCGGCGGGCCCGAGCGCCCCGAGGACGTCGTCCCGTTCCTCGAGAACGTCACCGCCGGCCGGGGCATCCCGCGGGAGCGTCTCGAGGAGGTCGGCGAGCACTACTACGCCCGCGGCGGCCGGAGCCCGATCAACGACCAGAACCGGGCGCTGCTCGCCGCGCTGCGCGACGAGCTCGCGCGGCGCGGCGCGGACCTGCCGGTGTGCTGGGGAAACCGCAACTGGGAGCCCTATCTGACACCCGCGCTCCGCGAGGCGCACGAGGACGGCGCCCGCCGGGTGCTCGTGCTCGCGACGAGCGCCTACTCCTCGTACTCCGGGTGCCGGCAGTACCGCGAGGACGTCGCAGGTGCCCTGCTCCAGCTGGCGGACGAGGGCAGGGCGATGCACGCCGACAAGGTGCGCCACTTCTTCAACCACCCGGGCTTCGTGACGGCCAACGCCGATGCCGTGGCGGCTGCGCTCGACGCTCTCGCGCGGCGCACCGGCGAGGGAACCGTGCGGCTCGTGCTCGTGACCCACTCGATCCCGACCGCGATGGCGGCCTCGGCCGGGCCGGACGGCGACGGGTACGCGCGGCAGCACGAGGCCGTCGGTGAGGCGCTCGCCGCAGAGCTGGCACGGCGCGGCCACGGCGAGGTGCCCTGGGACCTCGTCTACTGCTCGCGGTCCGGCCCGCCCACCCAGCCGTGGCTGGAGCCCGACGTGAACGACCACCTCGAGCGGCTCGCCAACGAGGGCGTCGGCGGTGTCGTCGTCGCCCCCGTCGGCTTCGTCAGCGACCACATGGAGGTGGTCCACGACCTCGACACCGAGGCGGCCGAGACCGCCGCGCGCGTCGGCCTGCCGATGGAGCGCGCCGCGACCGCGGGAGTGGGCAGCGCGTTCGTGCGGGGCCTCGTCGACCTCGTGCTGGAGCGGGCGGCGGCCGAGCGCGAGGAGAGCCCGGAGCGTCCGGCGGTGCCGCCGCTGGGCGCCTCGCACGACGTGTGCCCCGCGGGCTGCTGCCCGAACCTGCGGGCCCCGGACCGCCCGGCTGCCTGCGGCGAGGACTGGCGCGACCCGGTGCCCACTACCGTGAGCGGGTGAGCAGCGACCCGTCGAGCCCCGACCCCCTGGGTACCGCCCACCCGGCCCCGGCTGAGCTGGTGGCCCTGGCCGAGCAGGCCGCGAGGGCGGCCGGCGACCTCGTCCGCGACCAGCGCCCGGACGACCTCGGGGTGGCCTCGACCAAGACCAGCCCCACCGACGTCGTGACGGCCATGGACACCGCCGCGGAGGAGCTGCTCGTCGAGCGTCTGCTCACGGTACGTCCGGACGACGGCCTGCTGGGCGAGGAGGGTGGCCTGCGACCCGGCACCAGCGGGCTGACCTGGGTGGTCGACCCGATCGACGGCACCGTGAACTACCTGTACCGGATCCCGGCGTACGCGGTCAGCGTCGCGGTCGTCGAGGGCGAGCCGGACCCGCGGACCTGGCGGGTGCTGGCCGGGTGCGTGCACAACCCCGTCAGCGGCGAGACGTGGACGGCGAGCGTCGGTGGCGGTGCCTTCCTCTCCGGACGCCGGCTGGGCGTTCACGACGGGGTGGAGCTCGGCCATGCACTCGTCGGCACCGGGTTCGGGTACACGTCGGGCCGGCGGCGCAGCCAGGCCCGCGTGCTGGCGGCGCTGCTGCCCCGGCTGCGTGACGTGCGGCGTGCCGGTGCGGCGTCCCTGGACCTGTGCGCTGTCGCCTCGGGCCGGCTCGACGCGTACTACGAGCGGGGCCTGAAGCCCTGGGACCTCGCCGCCGGCGGGCTCGTCGCGACCGAGGCGGGCGCGAGCGTCACCGGCCTCGGGGGGCTGTCCGCGAGCGAGGACATGGTCGTGGCCGCGGCCCCCGCCCTCGCCCGCAGGCTCCAGCAGGTGCTCAGCGGCCTCGACCCGCTGGACGACGGGGCCCCGCAGGACGGCGCCCGCCCCGCCTGACTCGGGCTCGGTCTGCCTGACTCGGGCTCGGTCTGCCAGAGGCGGGCTCGGCCCGGGCGGCCCCGTGGCGGCCGGTCAGCCGACGCTGCCGTCGTCGGGCAGGTCCACGACGTCCGCCTCCCGGTGCGCTGCGAGCTCCCCGGCCAGGCCGGGCACGTCGATGCCGTTGACGGCGGCCGTGCGAGCAAGCTCCTCGAGCTCGCCGACGCGGACCCGGACGAGGTACTCGTCACCGTCGCGTCGTGCCTCGGCGAGCGACCGGCGGGCGGCCTCGACGCGGTGGCGGAGCTCCTCGGCGAACGCTGTCACGCGGGGCCTCCTGCGGGTCGAAGGGACTGGCCGGCCCTCGCGGAGGCCCGACCCTAGGGGCTGGGAGTGAACACCTGGTGACGCCCGGTTCGTCGCCGGGTCGGTGGATGAGGCACAATCCCCCGGCCCGGGCACAAAGAGGAGGTCCTGGGCGTTGGGGGACACGTGATGCAGCAGGGTCGACCGGGTCCCGGTCCCCGACGCGTCACCCAGACCTGCAGCAGCCGCCGGACCCTTCCAGCTCTCGGAGCGTGACGACACCCATGGCAACCGACTACGACGCCCCACGCAAGACCGACGACGAGCTCAACGAGGACTCCCTCGAGGAGCTCAAGGCCCGCCGGACCGACAAGAACTCGGGCAAGGTGGACGAGGACGAGACCGAGGCCGCCGAGGGCTTCGAGCTGCCCGGGGCGGACCTGTCCAACGAGGAGCTCTCCGTCCGGGTGCTGCCGCGCCAGGCCGACGAGTTCACGTGCTCCCGCTGCTTCCTGGTGCGCCACCGCAGCCAGCTCGCGGGGGAGTCGAACGGTCAGCTGGTCTGCAGCGACTGCGCCTGAGTCGGCCTGAGTCGTCTGTGGTGGCGCGCTCAGGCGGGCGGTGCCAGGGCCGCGACCAGGCCGTCCGGGTCACGGGTCGAGATCACCCAGTAGGGCGTCGGGTCCTGCGGGTCGTCGAGGCGCACCCGCACGACGGGGTCGACCCAGCCGCGGATGCACAGGTGGGCCCGGGCGTCCAGGCCGGGACCCCGCTCGTGGCGCGCCTCGGCTCCCCGGTGCGCGGTCGCCGGACCGAGCAGGTGGACCGGCACGCTCGCCCGCCCCGCGTGCAGCGTGCCGTCCTGCACCCGCAGCACGGCACTCACGTGCCACAGCCCGACCGCGACCGCGGCCCCGACCGCCACCGCCGCCAGCAGGCCGGCGAGGGGGTCGACGGGCCACGCGACGAGCGCTGCTCCCAGGGCCGCCCCCGGTACCGTCAGCCACGTCGCGGGCGACGGGACCAGGCGCTCGTGGAACGCCGCGGCCGCGCCTGCTACGCCGGGCTCACCGCCGGTCGGGGACTGCTCGGAGCCACTCACCGCACCATCGTGCCGGACCCCGCCCCGGACTACGCTCGCGGGCCGTGACCATCCCCGAGCAGGACGACGTCGAGGTCCGGCTCCACCGCCTCGACCCGGACCTGCCGGAGCCGGGCTACGCCCACCCCGGGGACGCCGGCGCGGACCTGTACGCGCGGGTGCCGGTGACCCTGGAGCCGGGGGAGCGTGCGAGCGTGCCGACCGGCGTCGCGATCGCGCTGCCGTCCGGGTACGCGGCGTTCGTCCACCCCCGCTCCGGCTTGGCGGCCCGTCTCGGCGTGACCACCCTCAACGGTCCCGGCACCGTGGACGCGGGATACCGTGGTGAGGTCCTCGTCACGCTCGTGAACACCGACCGCAGCCGCGTCGCCCACCTGGCCCGCGGCGACCGGATCGCCCAGCTCGTGGTGCAGCGGGTGGCCAGGGCGCGGTTCGTGACCGTGGACCGGCTGCCCGGCAGCGAGCGGGGCGAGGGGGGCCACGGCTCGACCGGGGGCTAGAGGTCGCCCGGCGCCGTGACGACGACGACGGCGGCCCGGGGGCGACAGCCCGGACGCGGACGCGAGCAGGGACCCTGAGGTCCCCGGAGGTGAGCAGCAGTGAGCTGGTTCCGGCGCAGGTCCCGCGCCGCCACGGCGGACGACGGCACCGTCGATGCGGAGGCGGGGGTCGATGCGGAGGCCGGCACCGAGTCGGCCGACGGCACCGAGCCGGCCGACGAGGCCGGGGTCGAGGACGTCCCCGCACCGTCCGAGACGGCACCGGACCGCTCCGGCGGTCCCTTCGACGCCGCCGAGGTCGTCGACGACGTGCAGCGGATCGACCTCGGGGCCCTGCGGGTCCCCGCCGGCCCCGGCACCGAGCTGCGCCTCGAGGTGGAGGACAAGACCCAACGGGTCGTGGCCGCGACCGTCGCCGCGCACGGCTCGACGCTGCAGCTGCAGGCGTTCGCCGCCCCTCGTACCGAGGGCGTCTGGAGCGAGATCCGTGCCGAGATCGCCGCCCAGGTCGGCAAACAGGGGGGCAGCACCGAGGAGGTGGCCGGGCCGTTCGGTCGCGAGCTGTTCGCCCGCATGCCGGCGCGCACGGCCGACGGCCGCACCGGCCACCGTCCCGCCCGCTTCATCGGCGTGGACGGTCCCCGCTGGTTCCTGCGCGGGGTGATCAGCGGCTCCGCGGCGGTGGAGCCGGACGCCGCGACGGAGCTGGAGGCCATGCTGCGCGGCACCGTCGTCGTCCGGGGCGCCGAGGCGATGGCACCCCGGGACCTGCTGGCGCTCACGCTGCCGCCGCCCGCGACGCGGGCCCCCGGCGCGCCCGGGGCCGCCGCGGGGGAACCTGCCACCGCCGGCACGACGGACCCCGCCACGGACGGGGACCCGGACGCCGCCACGGACGGTGACCTCGACGGCGACCCGGCACCCGAGCGGCCCCGGCTGGCACCGCCGGAGCGGGGCCCGGAGATCACCGAACGGCGGTGAGCGGGCCGACGGGGACGGCGTCCGGGGGACACCCCTACGCACCCGCCGTCCGGCGACCTACGCTGGCTGGTATGGACCGACCCGGCACCGCGGCTGCGCACGCAGGCACCGTCGACGGTGGCACGCCCCCGCGCCGTCAGGGGCGGGTGCGCAGCGCGATCGCCCGCCTCGCGTCGTCCCGGGACCAGCTCGACGCCGCGGACGAGCAGCGCCGGTCCGCGTCGATGGGCGGCACGCCGTGCCGGGACCTGTCCGGTCGTCGGCGCGCGACCGTCTGCGGCACCCTGCGCTGCGTCACCCTGCGCCCCCGCGCCGGGGTGCCGACCCTGGAGGCCGAGCTGTTCGACGGCTCCGGCACGCTCGCGGTGATCTGGCTCGGGCGGCGCGAGATCGCCGGCATCAGCCCGGGTCGGCGCATCGCGGTGACGGGCCTGGTGTCCTGCTCGGAGGGCCGGCCCGTGCTGTACAACCCGCGCTACGAGCTGCTGTCGGTAGACCCCGCGTGAGCGTTGCGGGTCCCCCGGCTCCGCCGGGTCCGCCGGGTCTGCCGGGTTTGCCGGATCCTGGTCGCCCCCCGGACCCGGCAGCCGCCGACGAGCCCGAGACCGGTCCCGCTGCCGGCTCCACCGCCGGTGAGGCACCCCCCACGCTGCTGCGCCGCAGCGGCGTCGCGCAGGCGGGGGCGGGGGAGTTCTCCCTGGCGGCCGCCGTCGGTGGCGTCCGCGGTGTCGTGGAGTCCGTCCTGCCGAGCCTGGTCTTCGTCGTCTGGTTCACCGTCTCCCGCGACCTCGGGCCCTCGCTCGTCGCGGCCGGCGCCGCGGCGGGCGTGCTCGTGCTCGCCCGGGTCGTCAGCCGCTCGCCGGTGACCCAGGCCGTCGCCGGACTCGTCGGGGTCGGGGTGTGCGCGTTCGTCGCGTCCCGCAGCGGGCAGGCCGAGGACTTCTTCCTGCCCGGGTTCTGGCTGAACACCGCCTACGGCGCGGTGTACGCGCTGTCCACGCTGCGGTGGCCGGCCGCACACCTGCCGGGGCCGCCCTGGCTGCGGCTGCCGGCGGGGCCGCTGCCGGTGATCGGGCTGCTCGTGGGGCCGTTGCTGGGGGAGGGCCTGGCGTGGCGCCACGACCGCCGGCGCCTGCGGGCCTACCGGCAGGTGACGTGGCTGTGGGTGGTGCTCTTCGCGGTGCGCCTCGCGGTGCAGGTGCCGCTGTACCTGTCTGGGATGGTGGGCGCCCTCGGCGCCGCCCGGATCGTGATGGGCGTGCCGCTGTTCGCGCTCACCGTCTGGGTCACGTGGCTGGTGCTGCGCGCCGTCCCGGTGACCCGGCCGGACGACGCCGTGACCGGCACCTCCGCGGGCGCGTCCGGTCAGTCGTGACCGGGTGACAGCAGCCGCCTGAGCTCGTCCTCCGACTCCGGCACGGTGAGGATCAGCAGCTCGTCGTGCCCCTCCAGGGCGTCGTCCGGGGTGGGTGGGATCGGCCGCTCCTCGCGCATGATGGCGACGAGGACCGTGTCGTCGGGCCAGTCGATCTCACCGACCGTCGTGCCCACCAGCGGCGACTCCTCGGGCAGGGTCAGCTCGACCATGTTCGCGTGGCCCTGCTGGAACGTGAAGATGCGCACGAGGTCGCCGACCGAGACGGCCTCCTCGACCAGCGCCGTCATCAGGCGTGGGGTCGAGACGGCCACGTCGACGCCCCAGGCCTCGTCGAACATCCACTCGTTCTTCGGGTTGTTCACCCGCGCCACGGTGCGCGGCACGCCGTACTCGGTCTTCGCCAGCAGCGAGACGACGAGGTTCGCCTTGTCGTCGCCGGTGGCCGCGACCACGACGTCGGTGCCCTCCAGCCCGGCCTCCCCGAGCGAGGCCACCTCGCAGGCGTCCGCGAGCAGCCAGTCGGCGTCCGGGACCGACGTCATCTTCATCGCCCGCGGGGAGCGGTCGACGAGCAGCACCTTGTGACCGTTGGCGAGCAGCTCGCGGGCGATGGACCGGCCGACGCTGCCGGCGCCGGCGATGACGACGCGCACGCTCAGGACTCCTTCGGCGCGTCCGCGAGCAGGCGCTCGGCGGTGGCCACGTCGTCGGTCCGCACCACGACGTGCATCAGGTCGCCCTCCTGGAACACCGTCTGCGGCTTCGGCAGCATGCCCTCGCCGAGCCGCGTCAGGAACGCGACCCGCGCGCCGGTGAGGCGCTGCACATCCATCATCGTCCTCCCGACCCAGCCTGGGTGCACCTCCACCTGGACCAGCGCGATGGCCCCGCTCGCGTCGGTGAACTTGCTCTTGGCGCCCTGGGGCAGCAGCCGCCGGAGCATCTGGTCCGCGGTCCAGAGCACCGTCGCCACCGTGGGGATCCCCAGCCGCTGGTAGACCTCGGCGCGGCCGGGGTCGTAGATCCGGGCGACGACGTGCGAGACGCCGAACGTCTCCCGTGCGACGCGCGCGGCGAGGATGTTCGAGTTGTCGCCGCTGCTGACCGCCGCGAACGCGTAGGCGTCCTCGATGCCGGCCTCGCGCAGCGTGTCGCGGTCGAAGCCGAGCCCGGTGACGGTGGCGCCCTCGAAGTGCGACCCCAGCCGGCGGAACGACTCGGCGTCCTGGTCGACCACCGCGACGGTGTGACCGTGTTCCTCCAGGTTGTGCGCCAGGGTCGCGCCCACGCGGCCACAGCCCATGATCACGAAGTGCACGCGCGTCCTCCTCGCCGGATCGGCGGGACGGACGCTACACGGGGGTCCCGCCGCGGACGGCGGGGCGTGCGGGGCGCGGGCCGGGCGCGCCTAGCATGGTCCCTCGTGCTGGGACTCGCGGACGCGGTGAAGCGCCTGCTCGTGGGGCGGCCGTTCCGTAGCGAGCGGCTGAGCCACACGCTGCTGCCGAAGCGGATCGCGCTGCCGGTGTTCGCGTCCGACGCGCTCTCGTCCGTCGCCTACGCCCCCGACGAGATCCTGCTGACCCTTGCCCTGGCGGGCATCGCGGGCTACGTCGTCTCGCCGTGGGTGGCGATCGCGGTGGTCGTCGTCCTGCTCGTGGTGGTCGCCTCGTACCGGCAGAACGTGCACGCCTACCCCTCGGGCGGCGGGGACTACGAGGTGGTCAGCACCAACCTCGGCAGCACGGCCGGCACCGCCGTGGGCGGCGCGCTGCTGGCCGACTACGTGCTGACCGTGGCGGTGTCGATCTCGTCGGCGTCGCAGTACGCCGCCGCCGCCGTGCCGCTGCTGCGCGACCACGAGGTGATCGTGGCCGTCGGTCTCGTGCTGCTGCTCATGTCGGTGAACCTGCGGGGCGTGAAGGAGTCCGGCACGGCCTTCGCCGTGCCGACCTACCTGTTCATGGTCGCCGTCCTCGGCACGTCCGCCTGGGGACTTCTCCGCGCCGCGTTCGGCGACCTGCCGCCGGCCGCGAGCGCCGGGCTGACCATCGCGCCGCAGGACGGGCTGGAGGCGGGCCTGGTCGGGATCGGCGGCGCCTTTCTCGTGCTGCGGGCGTTCTCGTCCGGCTGCGCGACGCTGACCGGGGTGGAGGCGATCAGCAACGGCGTCCCCGGTTTCACCGAGCCGAAGAGCCGCAACGCCGCCACCACGCTGCTGCTGCTCGGTCTGATCTCGACCGTCATGCTGCTGTCGGTCATCGCGCTGGCGAACCTGATGGACCTGCACTTCGTGGAGAACCCGGCGACGGACCTGCTGCGCGACGGCGTCCCGGTGGGCGAGGACTACGTGCAGGACCCGGTGCTCGGCCAGGTCGCCCGCGGCGTGTTCGACCACTTCCCGCCCGCGTTCTACGTCGTGACGGTCGCGACCGGCTTCATCCTCGCGCTGGCGGCGAACACGGCGTTCAACGGGTTCCCGGTGCTCGGCTCGATCCTCGCCCGTGACGGCCTGCTGCCGCGCCAGCTGCACACCCGCGGCGACCGCCTCGCGTACAGCAACGGGATCCTCTTCCTCGCCGGCACCGCGATCATCCTCATCATCGTCTTCGACGCCCAGGTCACGCGGCTGATCCAGCTGTACGTCGTCGGGGTCTTCATCTCGTTCACGCTCTCCCAGGCCGGGATGGTGCGGCACTGGACCCGGCGGCTGCGGACCACCGTCGACCCCGGGCAGCGGATGCAGATGCAGCGCTCCCGCGTGATCAACACCATCGGCTTCGTGCTCACGGGCTCGGTGCTCGTGGTCGTCCTCGTCACGAAGTTCACGCACGGCGCCTGGATCACGCTGCTCGCGATCGCGGGGCTGTTCGCGCTGATGCGCGGGATCCGGGCCCACTACGACGCGGTGGCCCGCGAGCTCGCGGCCGAGGACGGCGCCCGCAGCGCGCGCGTGCTCCCCTCGCGCGTGCACGCCGTCGTGCTGGTCTCCAAGCTGCACCGCCCGACGATGCGCGCGCTCGCCTACGCCCGGGCATCGCGGCCCTCGACGCTGGAGGCGCTGACCGTCAGCGTCGAGCCCGACGAGACCGCTGCCCTGCAGCGCGAGTGGGACGCGCGGGGCATCCCGGTACCGCTGAAGGCGCTGGACTCGCCGTACCGCGAGATCACGCGTCCGGTGCTGGAGTACGTGCGGGGCCTGCGCCGCGAGTCCCCACGCGACCTCGTCGTCGTGTACGTGCCCGAGTACGTCGTCGGGCGCTGGTGGGAGCAGCTGCTGCACAACCAGAGTGCGCTGCGGCTCAAGTCGGGGCTGCACTACACCCCGGGTGTCGTCGTGGCGAGCGTGCCGTGGCAGCTGCGGTCCTCGGAGGGCACGGACGAACGCTGGGACGCCGCCGCACCCGGGTCGGCGCGGCAGGGGCAGCCCGACCGCGGCGAGGGTGAAGCCGCCGCCGAGGCGCCCGGCCCCGAGGGCGACCAGCCGTGAGCGAGCTCCTCGAGCTCGAGGTCGGTGCGGTCGCCCACGGTGGCCACTGCGTGGCCCGGCACGAGGGCCGGGTCGTGTTCGTGCGCCACGCCCTGCCCGGGGAGGTGGTGCGCGCCCGCGTCACCGAGGGGGCCGAAGGGGCCCGCTACTGGCGGGCCGACGCCGTCGAGGTGCTGCGCCCCTCGCCCGACCGCGTCGAGCCGCCCTGCCCGTGGGCCGGGCCCGGACGGTGCGGCGGCTGCGACCTGCAGCACGTCGCGCCCGCGCGCCAGCGCGCGCTGAAGGCGGAGGTCGTCGCCGAGCAGCTGCGGCGCCTCGCGGGCGTCGAGACCCACGTGGTGGTCGAGCCGGTCGGCGGCACGGACGTCGACGACGTCGCCGGGCTGGGCTGGCGCACCCGGCTGCACCTGGCGGTGGACGGCGCCGGTCGGGCGGGTCTGCGCGCGCACCGCTCGCACGAGGTCGTGCCGGTGGACCGCTGCCTGATCGCGCACCCGCGCGTCGCTGACCTGCAGCCGTGGGCGCGGCGGTGGACCGGTGCCTCCGACGTCGAGGTCGTCGCGCCCGCCGACGGCACCGACCTGCTCGTCGCCGTGACCCCGGCCGAGCGGGCACGGCGGCCCCGGCTGCCCGACCTGCCCGACGGGACGTCGGTCGTGCTGACGCAGCCCGCCGAACGCCTCGAGCGCGCCGAGGACCCGGGCGGGCGCAGGGAGCGGGCGGCGCACCGTGCGCCGGCCGCCGGCGTGGAGCGCGTCCGCGGCCGCACGTGGGTGTCCCAGGAGGTCGACCTGCCCGCCGGCCGGCGCCGGTTCAGGGTCAGCGGCACCGGGTTCTGGCAGGTCCACCCCGGCGCCGCAGCGACCCTCGTGGGCGCGGTGCTGTCCGGCCTGGCACCGGCCGAGGGCGAGCGCGCGCTGGACCTGTACTCCGGTGCGGGACTGTTCGCCGCCGCGCTGGCCGACGCGGTCGGGCCCGGCGGCGACGTCGTCGCGGTCGAGGGGGACGCCCGCGCCGCCGCCGACGCGCGCCGCAACCTGCACGACGTCCCCTGGGTGCGGGTCGCGCAGCAGCCGGTCGGCCCGTCGCTCGCCGGCTGCACCGCTGCCGACGTCGTCGTGCTCGACCCTCCGCGCACGGGGGCGCGCGCGGCCGTCGTCCGGGCCGTGGTCGAGCGCACCCCCCGGGCGGTCGCCTACGTCGCGTGCGACCCGGCCGCGCTGGCGCGGGACGTGGCCACGTTCGCCACCCACGGCTACCGGCTCAGTGGGTTGCGGGCGTTCGACCTGTTCCCGCAGACGCACCACGTGGAGTGCGTCGCGCTGCTCGAACCGGCCGCCTGACGTGACCCGTGGCGTGTGCAACCGCACGGGCCTTCCCGGCCGGCCGCCGGTGTGGTTGGATCTCTTGACATCAAGAGACCTCGGGTCGATCCGTCGCCCGGAGTGCGCGAGGATGACCGCGGTCGGGCGGGCCGGAGACGGCCCGGCCCGACGGAGGACGTCGGAGTCAGCGCGGCCGCACGCCGGCCGGGAGGAGGAGCCACCGTGACCAGTCCCGCGAGCAGTGACAGCTTCGGCGCGAAGGGCAGCCTGGACGTCGGGGGCACCGGCTACGGCATCTACCGGCTCTCCGCGGTGGAGGGGGCCGCCGAGCTCCCCTACAGCCTGAAGGTGCTGCTGGAGAACGTGCTGCGCACCGAGGACGGCGTGAACATCACCGCCGACCACGTGCGCGCGATCGCCGCGTGGGACCCCGAGGCGGAGCCGGACACGGAGATCCAGTACACCCCCGCCCGCGTGATCATGCAGGACTTCACCGGGGTGCCCTGCATCGTCGACCTGGCGACGATGCGCGAGGCCGTCGGCGAGCTCGGTGGTGACCCGGCCCGGATCAACCCGCTGGCCCCCGCCGAGCTCGTCATCGACCACTCCGTCATCACGGACGTCTTCGGCAGCCAGGACGCCTTCGAGCGCAACGTCGAGCTGGAGTACGAGCGCAACGGCGAGCGGTACCAGTTCCTCCGGTGGGGCCAGGGCGCGTTCGACGACTTCAAGGTCGTCCCGCCGGGAACCGGCATCGTGCACCAGGTGAACATCGAGCACCTGGCCAAGGTGGTCGTGGAGCGCGACGGGGTCGCCTACCCGGACACCGTGGTGGGCACCGACTCCCACACCACGATGGTGAACGGGCTCGGCGTCCTCGGCTGGGGCGTCGGGGGCATCGAGGCCGAGGCGGCGATGCTGGGCCAGCCGGTGAGCATGCTCATCCCGCAGGTGCTGGGCTTCAAGCTGACCGGCGAGATCCCGGCCGGCGCGACCGCCACGGACGTCGTGCTCACGATCACCGAGATGCTGCGCAAGCAGGGCGTCGTCGGCAAGTTCGTCGAGTTCTACGGCGAGGGCGTGGCCGCCGTCCCGCTCGCGAACCGGGCGACGATCGGCAACATGAGCCCCGAGTTCGGCTCGACCTGCGCGATCTTCCCGATCGACGACGTGACCCTGACCTACCTGCGGCTGACGGGCCGCAGCGACGAGCAGGTCGCCCTCGTGGAGGCGTACGCCAAGGAGCAGGGGATGTGGCACGACCCCTCGGTCGAGCCTCGGTTCTCCTCGACCCTCGAGCTCGACCTGTCGACGGTCGTGCCGAGCATCGCCGGGCCGAAGCGGCCGCAGGACCGCGTCGAGCTGTCCGACGCCAAGCGGGCCTTCCGCGGTGCCCTCGCCGACTACGCGACCCACGAGGACGTCGACGAGGCGGTCGAGGACAGCTTCCCCGCCTCCGACCCCCCGGCCCCCAACGGGCACGACCGCGAGACCGACGCGCCCGTCGCCGTCCACGACGAGGACGACCGGCCGTCCAAGCTCGTCGCGGTGACGATGGCGGACGGCACCGAGGTCGAGCTCGACCACGGCCACGTGGCGATCGCCTCGATCACATCGTGCACCAACACGTCCAACCCGTCGGTGATGATGGCGGCGGCCCTGCTGGCGAAGAAGGCCGTCGAGAAGGGCCTGACCAGCAAGCCGTGGGTGAAGACGTCGCTCGCGCCGGGGTCGAAGGTCGTCATGAACTACTACGAGAAGGCGGGGCTGGTCCCGTACCTGGAGAAGCTCGGCTTCCACCTCGTCGGCTACGGCTGCACCACCTGCATCGGCAACTCGGGCCCGCTGCCAGAGGAGGTCTCGAACGCCGTCGCCGAGAACGACCTCGCAGTGGTCTCCGTGCTGTCGGGCAACCGCAACTTCGAGGGCCGGATCAACCCCGACGTGAAGATGAACTACCTCGCGTCCCCGCCGCTGTGCGTGGCCTACGCCCTGTCCGGGACGATGGACTGGGACGTGGAGAACGAGCCGATCGGCACCGCCGAGGACGGCTCGGACGTGTTCCTGCGCGACATCTGGCCGACGCCGCGCGAGGTGCAGGACGTCATCGACGCCACCATCGACCAGGAGATGTTCACGTCCGACTACGCCGACGTCTTCGCCGGCGACGAGCGGTGGCGCTCCCTGCCGACACCGGAGGGCGACACGTTCGACTGGGACGCCGACTCGACCTATGTGCGCAAGCCCCCGTACTTCGACGGGATGGAGCGCGAGCCGGCCGACGTCGAGGACGTCACGGGCGCGCGGGTGCTGGCGCTGGTCGGCGACTCGGTCACCACCGACCACATCAGCCCGGCCGGGGCGATCAAGCCCGACAGCCCGGCGGGGGCGTACCTGCGTGAGCACGGCGTCGAGCGCAAGGACTTCAACTCCTACGGCTCGCGGCGCGGCAACCACGAGGTGATGATCCGCGGCACGTTCGCGAACATCCGGCTGCGCAACCTGCTGCTGGACGGCGTCGAGGGCGGGTTCACGCGCGACTTCACCGCCGGCGGCGAGCAGACGACCATCTACGACGCCGCGCAGTCCTACGCCGAGCAGGGCACGCCGCTGGTGGTGCTGGCCGGCAAGGAGTACGGGTCGGGGTCGAGTCGCGACTGGGCCGCGAAGGGCACCCGGCTGCTGGGGGTCCGGGCGGTGCTGGCGCAGAGCTACGAGCGGATCCACCGGTCGAACCTGATCGGTATGGGCGTGCTGCCGCTGCAGCTTCCGGACGGCGACTCCGCGGAGTCGCTCGGCCTCGACGGGACCGAGACGTTCGACGTCACCGGCGTCACCGCCATGAACGACGGCGAGACACCGCGGACCGTGAAGGTCACCGCGACGAAGGAGTCGGGGGAGACCGTCGAGATCGACGCCCGGCTGCGGATCGACACCCCCGGCGAGGCGGACTACTTCCGCCACGGCGGCATCCTGCAGTACGTTCTGCGCTCGCTGCTGGACTGAGCGAAGGCCGCGGGAGGGGGCCGGCGCCGACGCGTGCTCGACCTGAGCCTCGCCGCGCTGCTCGCGTGCGCGATCGCGGTCGCGGTCGGCGCCCTCGTGCAGGGCACCGTCGGCTTCGGGCTCGCGCTGATCGCGGCGCCGGTGATGATCCTCGTCGAGCCCGCGCTCGTGCCCGCGGGGATGCTCGTCGTCTCGGGGGTGATGCCGTGGACAACGCTCGCCCAGGAGTGGCGCGAGGTCGACTGGGGCGGGCTGGGGTGGACGATGCCCGGCCGGGTCGTGGGCACCGTCGCCGGGGTCTGGCTCGTGGGGGCGCTGAGCCAGGACGGCATCTCGGTCGCCGTCGCGCTGTTCGTGCTGCTATCGGTGGCGGCGTCGCTGTCGGGGTGGCACGTGCGCATCACCCGTCCCCGCCTGCTGGTCGCGGGCACCCTCGGGGGCATCGGGGGCACGGCCACCGCGATCGGCGGGCCTCCGCTGGCGGTGCTCTACCAGCACCAGCGGGGACCCACGGTGCGGGCGACGCTGGCTGCCTTCTTCGCGATCGGACAGATCCTCTCGCTGTCGTCGCTGCTCCTGGCCGGTGTCGTCGACCCGCGTTCGGTCGGCACCGGCGCCGTGCTCGTGCCGGCGCTGTTCGTCGGGGTCTGGGCCGCGCGGCGGCTGCGGGGGCACCTGGACGCCGGCCGCACCCGCCCGGCCGTGCTGCTGGTCTCGGGCGCGAGCGCCGTCGTCCTGCTCGTGCGGGTGGCGCTCTGACCCGGATCCGCGGGTAGTGCTGGCTTGGTCGGCGTGCGAGATGACGAAGGTGCTTGTCCTGCAGGGAGAGTCGGGGTTGCGAAGGCTCCGAGACTCCAGGCGGGAGAAGCACCGTGTCGGTGATGAGAGTACGTGGTCGGAAGCGGGTTCAGGTCGGCGCGTCGGACCCGTCGCTGACGGCGGTCTGCGGGTCGCTGCGCTGGCGGAGTTCGTGGACCGGCTCGATGTGGTCGCCACCTTCGAGCGCGGCATCGGCCCGATCAAGGTTCGCGACCGGGGGGCCGGCGCCGGGGCGATCGCCCGGGCCTACCGGCTGCTGGCGCCCGCGCGGCGGGTGAGTCTGGTCGGTGTGGTGAGCGTCGACATGGACTCCACCGACGTGGGGGTCTACGGCTCGCGCAAGCAGGGTGTGGCCTACAACGATGCCGGGCAGCGGGCCGGCCGCCCGCATCTGGCGACCTGGGCCGAGGCCGGGCTCACGATGGCCGCCGGCCTGCTGGCGGGCAACGACGACGTCCGACCTCGCGCCGCAGGCATGTTGCGCCGCGCTGCGGGCGGCGTCCCCGAACCGGTGCTGAGCGCGATGGCCGAGGCGGGATCGAGACCACGGGTCCGCGCCGACACCGGCTACCTCACCGGCGACCTCGCGCACGCCGCGGTCGAAGCGGGCTGTGACTTCGCCCGGATCCACCGTTGGTCTTGAGCGATGAGTCAGTGACGCCGTGCTCGTCGTCGCTGCCGACCGGGCTGGCGGAGGGCGTGCAGGAGGCGCCGGTCTGCCGGCTTCTCCGAGGGCCTTCGTCGTCGGGGCGGGAGGGTTGTTCAGCAGCGCAGCGGGATCGTGTAGATCGAGGCGAGTGTGGTGCCCATCGCCTCGGCCCAGGGCCAGCTGGCAGGTAGGCGCAGATGTCGTCGTCGGCCGCTGTGCACCAGGCGTCCGGGCATGGTGGAGACCTTGCGCCGCAGCGTCGCAGCGGTCGCCCGTTGCAGGTCCGGGCCGGCCAGGATCGCGACGGTCCGGCCGAGGTTGTGGGTCATGACGGTCAGCGCGAGCCAGGCGGCGTTGGCCATGCAGTTGCCCGACGGCAGGTGCACAAGGCCGACGCTCTTGAGCTCGGCGATGCTCTGCTCGACGACCGCGTGCCGGCGATGGTCGGCCTCGACCTCCGGGACGGACTCGAAGAAGCTGTCGCCGACGAATCGCCAACGGTCGATCGGCGCTGCAGCGGCGACCACGGCGGACTGATCGAACAGCACGCCTTCCACCTGCGGAGCCTGTGACGCCGCAGCAGGCCGCCTCGGCAGGACAATGGAAGGTGCCCGCTCATGCTGAGGGCGGCTACGCTCGCCCGACTCTGCCGCGTCAGGGCGGCATGGTCTTGAGGTCTTTGACTAGCCATCAGGACCAGCATCACGTCTGCAGGCCTGCGCGGCCCTGGCCGGCACGGTCCTGGACGGTGAGCCGAATGGCCGCGTCCGTACCCAGGAAGGTGCGGGCCGAGTTAGGGAGGGGGAGGTCGGTGACCCACCGGCCGGGGGCTTGCTCTTGGTCGACCAGCGGCGGACCGGACGGTTCGTAGTCGCGCAGGGGCAGTTCCAGCTGGGAGTTCCAACGCGCCCAGGCCACCAGCCGGCCGTCGTCGGCGCCGATGTCGACGACCAGGACGTCGTCGACGTCCGCGGTCTGCTCCAGGTGGTCCCGGAAGTCGAAGATCCCGCGTCGCTGCCGCAGCGAGAGGATCTTCAGGTGCAGGGTGTAGCGGGCCTGTTGGCGCTCCTCGGGGCGCGCGTTGGGGTCGGCGATGAGGAAGGTCGTGACCAGGGGGTGCGGTCGGTCCGTCGAGTCCGTGGGCAGCTCGAGCACTACGGGGCAGTGGTGGGCCGCGACCTGCTGGTGCATGAGGATGGGCAGTCCGCGGACGGCGAGTTCCACCTCGGCCTGCCAGATCACGTCGTCGTCGAGACGGCCGGGCAGGCGTAGGCCGACCAGGTCGGCCTGGACCTCGAGGTCTCCAAACAGGAACCGGCGCAGGTTCTGGTAGCCCTCCTCGGAGTTGACGATGCCGAACCTGCCGCTGTGGCTGCGGTGGACGAAGGCGAACTTGGCCCCGGGCACGTACGCGTTCTCGATCTGCACCAGCCCGTCGCTCTTGGCGCCGACGGCCTTGGACGACAGCCCGCGTGCCGCGTCGTAGTCCCCGGGGTTGGTGCCGATCAGCGTGAAGATCCTGTCCTTGGGGAACGCGTCGTCCGGCATCTCCCGCGGTTGCCACCCATCATCCACCGGGCCGGGGTCACCGGGGTTGAGGTACTCCCACATGCGGGCCGGGCCGAAGATGTCGGCGCCGGCGATCCCGAACGTGTCGCGGACCTTCTCCATCAGACCGAACCCGATGTCGAACTCGATGCCACCGTGCGGGGTGGCGTAGGTGAAGAGCCGATCGACGTAGTCGGTCGCCGACCGTCCCGACGCTTGTTCGCTGGCGAGATCAGGGATGACCTTCTGGATCAGGCAGCGGCAGATGAGGCCACCCATCGAATGCGCCACCAGGTGCACGCGCGGGGCACCTGTCTTGCGCAGCACCAGCTCGATCAGCGTCAGGAGGTCGGCCGCGGCGCTCTCGAGGCTGAACGCCCGTGGCTTGCCGCCCCAGGTCGAGGCTGACACGTCGTAGAAGCGGTGGATCCAGATCGTGGCAGGACCGACCTCGCCGTCCGGCTGCCGCGCGAGCCACGCCTCCTGACCGCCCTTGACGAACAGCGTGTAGCCGTGGTCGAGCATCAGCCGCAGCAGGGGACTCTCGAACTGGTAGAAGCTGGGATCCCCGTGGGCGCCAACGCGGACGTGGGTCGAGCCGAGATTGAACCCATAGAAGGGGTCCTCGGTCTGGGCGTCGATCCCGGACGGCCCGCCTGCGTAACCCCGGACGTAGATGATGGGCAGGTGCTCGGACATGATCCGCTCCCCAGGTGCCGCCGAACGTCCCCACAACGTACTGCGCGATCCTCTCCGCCCGCCCCACCTTTCACCGAGATCATGCGCCTCGCTATGCCGGCCGCCATCGAGGTGAGCCTCGTGCCCCAGGCGTGTACCGCCGTACGGACACAGGTCGGTAGGCTGGGTACCGGAGCGAGGCCGCGCGAGCCTCGCTGCCGCGAGGCGGCATCGCCGTGGCGCATGGTGGGCGACGACGTCCTCGACCACCCAGCGCCCGCACAGCGAGGGTCGCGCCCACTGGTCGTCGTCGATCTCGGCGAGGTCGTCGGCAAGGGCGGCACGCTCGGCGTGCGTTGCCGCCCAGAGCGCGTCACGTGCGGCGGTCGAGTGGACCATGGGAGTCCTCCGGGTGTCGGGTTGCGGGAGTGACCCGGACACCGCGCTGAAATCGTCGGTTCCGGAGTCATCGGCGCCCGGCCGGCCACTGTGGGACGACGTTGGCTAATGGCCGGAGTTCCTGTGCGCGGTCGGCGGTGTTGCTGGGCCGGGGGTGTCAGTCTTCGGAGAGCTCGGCGAAGGCCTGCTTCGTGTCGCGGTACCAGCTCAGCGACTTCTTCGGGTGCCGCCAGCGAGCCTTCATCGCGTTGCGCGCGTCCTGGTGGCTCGTGTCACCGGCTCGTTCCGCTTCTTTGAGGTGACGGTCCTGGGCGTTGATGACGTGGTCGGCGGTCTCGCCACGGTGCTCCAGGTCGCAGGGCCCCCCGAGCTGGCGGCAGGTCATGGTCTTCATGGTCGCTCTCCTTCTTGTGATCTGGTGGGTTGTGCTGGCGTTCGTCCGTCTGACGATCGGCGCCGGTCGTCCGTGACCCGAGATCAGCCGCGTGCTTCCCGTCGCGTCGCGTGACCTGCGCCAGCACGTCGCACTCGGCGCGGAACGTGATGCGGTGTACGACGCCGTCGACGACACCGAACTCGAACAGGACCACCGCCTCGCCACGCTGGAACCAGGCGGCGGCGGGTCGGTCGCCGAAGAGGACCGGCAGCGCAGCGTGGGCGCTGCCGTTGAAGAACGCCGCCACCTCGTGCCGGCCGTCGATCCGCGCCGGGGTGCCGGCCAGGATCGCAGCGGTGTCGGCGCTCACGACGGCGTCGGGCGCCAGGAGTCGCAGCAGACGATCGAAGTCGCCTTCTCGTGCGGCCGACATGAACGCGTCGACGACCTCCCAGTCGCTCAGCCGGTCCCTGGGGGTGGCCTGGCGGACCTTCGAGCGGGCGCGGGAGGCGAGCTTGCGCGCGGCCACCGGGGTGGTGTCGAGGACGTCGGCGATCGTGGAGAACTCGAAGCCGAAGTTGTCGCGCAGCACGAATGCGACGCGCTGTGGCGGGGAGAGCCGATCCAGCACCACCTGGAGAGCGACACCGACGGCCTCGGCGAGCGCGACGCCCTCGGCCGGGTCGGGGGCGGCCTCACTCACCTCGATCTCGGCCCTGGGGACGGGGGTCCTTGCTCGCAGCCGGTCCAGGCAGAGGCGGGTCGTGACGGTCGTGAGCCAGGCTGGAAGGCTCTCGATGTCGGCCTTCGTCCGGTCCAGGCGGAGCCAGGTCTGCTGCACGATGTCCTCGGCCTCGACGTGGTCGCCCAGCACACGGGTTGCGATGCCCAGCAGTCGTGGTCGCTCCGCCTCGAAGATCTCCGTCTGATCCACGGTGCTCACCCTTCCACCCACCTCGGCGCCGTCCCCTGAATGACGATCCGGGCGAACCGAGTGTGACCACGCGTCGGAAGGCGCCAATGCCATCCGGGGCTTCATCTGGCTGCTGACGCTCGCGCGTCTGGGAGCATGGGCGGTGTGGCCGAGCGAGTGTGGTTCCCCAGCACGAGCGGTCCCCGGTTGGCCGGTCTGGTCGACGAGCCGGACGGCCCGGTCCGGGGCTGGGGGGTGTTCTCCCACGGCTTCACGCTGAGCAAGGACAGCCCCGCCGCCAGCCGGATCTGCCGGCACCTGGCCAGTGAGGGCGTCGGGATGCTCCGTTTCGACAACCTCGGGCTCGGCGACTCCGAAGGCGACTGGGGCGACGGCTCGTTCTCGCACAAGGTGGCCGACACCGCACAGGCGGCGCGGTTCATGAACGAGTCCGGACGCACGGTGCAGCTCCTCGTGGGGCACTCCTTCGGGGGAGCGGCTGTGATCGCCGCTGCCCAGCAGCTCGAGTCGGTGCGCGCGGTGGCGAGCATCGGTGCGCCGTACGAACCGGCGCACGTGGAGCACACGTACGACGCGCTCGTGGAACGCACCCTCGCCGACGGAGAGGCTCCCTTCATGATCGGCGGCAAGGCGCTCACCCTGCGGCGTCACTTCATCGAGGACGTGCGTTCGGCGAATCTGCACGAGCAGATCCGGACCCTGCACCGGGCGCTGCTGGTGATGCACTCCCCGACCGACACCACCGTCGGCATCGCGAACGCGAGCGACATCTACCGCGCGGCACGGCATCCCCGGAGCTTCGTGTCGCTGGAGGGAGCCGAGCACCTCCTGACCGGTCCCCACCAGGCCACGCGGGCGGCCCGCATCATCGGCGCCTGGGCCGATCCCTACCTGTCCGAACAGCCAGCGCCTCACGACTGAAGGAGCCCACGATGGTCGAGTACCGCGTCCAGCCCGTCATGGCCCCGTCGCCGACGTGGACCGAGCGCGCCGGTTCTACGGCGACACCCTCGGCTGGCCGGTCGACCACGACCACACGGTGAGCGAGGAGATCCGCTTCGTTCAGGTCACGCCACCCGGGTCGGCCTGCTCGATCGCCTTCGGACGCGACATCTCCGACATGGCCCCCGGCTCGCTGCGGGCCCTGCAGGTCGTGGTCGACGACATCGAGGCCGCTCACGCCGACCTCACCGCGCGGGGTGTCGACGTCGGCCCGGTCGCCGACCTGGCCTGGGGCCGCTTCGTCCACTTCAGCGACCCCGACGGCAACACCCGGGCCGTGCAACAGCTGCCATCCCGCTGACCCTCAGTGGTGCATCGAGCGGTGGGCGCCCAGCACGTCGAGCCCGAAGTCGGACGTCGGGTCGCGCCACACCGAGTGGGCGTGGTTGGCGTCGCGCTGGGTGTTGTCCCACTCCGCGAGCAGCCGGGTGCCCTGCAGCCGGTAGTAGTGCGGCGCGCCGGGCTCCAGCGACCCGGCCCAGGCGACGTGGACGGCGTCCAGCGCGGCGTCGTCCCACGTCCGCCGGGCACCTAGCGGGACCCGGTCGACGTAGGTGCGCAGCAGGGCGCGCAGCAGCTCGCGCTGCACGGTGTACTCCACGGCCGCGTGGTCCGCGTCGCCGAGGCCGGCGGCCGAGAACCCGGTGGCGACGAGGCGCATCGCGCCCCGCTGCTGTGCCGGGCGCTGCTGGTGCATCGTCAGCCCGCCGTGGTCGGTCGGGGTGTAGAACCACCGGCGTCGCTCCGAGTCCGAGGCCTCGTCGGCCGGGACGGCGCCCACCGCGGTGCGTCGTTGCCGCCCGTCGAGCGAGTCCACCCAGAAGAGTGCGGCCTCGGCCATCCGGTCTGCGATGTCCTGTCGCGCTGCGTTTACCACGTGCTGAACCTCGCCGGGTGCTCTGGCCGCGGCATCATCCGATGGCATAGCGTCCGAGCCCCCCGAGCATGCCCTCACCCAGGGAGACGCACAGACATAGCGACGCCGACCGACGACAACCGCAACCTGCTCACCGTCATCGCGTCCATGAAGGCCACCTCCCGGGAGGAGGGCTACGTCAACTACGACCTCCACGAGAGCGTCGAGGACCCGGGCGCGTTCTGCGTCTACGAGAACTGGGAGAGCGCCGAGCACCTCGACGCACACCTCGGGGCGTCCCACCTGGCCGAGTTCGTCGCCAGGATGGGCGACCGGTTCGACGAGAACGGGCTGACGGTCAACCGGTTGCGCCGCATCGCCTGACGACACGGCGTCCACCCGGCGTCAGCCGTGAGCTGTCGGCGAGGGAGTCACCCGGCCAGCGAGCCGCCGAAGATCTGCCAGGCCAGGGCGGTCTTCGCGACCAGGCTCAGGACCAGATAGGCCTTCTCGCCGTAGGCGTAACTCGCCCAGCGGCCGACCTGGCGGTACTGCAGCCACTGGTTGAGCGCGAAGCTCATGAAGAAGACGAACAGGGACGTGACGATCCCGTACACGAAGCCAGGCACCCCGTTCGTGGTGCTGCCGCTCGCGCCGACAAGGTTCACCAGGATCGCGACCCACGGGGCTGCGCCCGCGATGCAGCCGAACCAGAACGGGAGCATGGTGGTCCTGGACCGGCCGGGCGGATTCATCAGCTCCTGCAACCAGCCGAAGAGGATCATCGCGACGTTGGCCCCGATGATCGCGATGACCTCGGTGATCCCGGTCAGCCCGTTGTAGAAGCCGATCAGCAGCACCATGATGGTCGCGCTGACGGAGTACTCGATCCAGCGGAAGCGGTTCAGCCCCATCCGGAGGTCGGCGTCGTACCGGTTGCGGAGCACCGTGGCGGTGAGCAGATGGTCCAGCGCCGCCAGCGCGAGGAACACCGCGACGGCGACGGCGATGCGGACGTCGAACAGAGCTTTCGGTGCAGGGCCTGCGGTGCCCGGGGGGCCCTGGGGGTACTGCGAGGTGACGGTGATCGCGAAGTCGTTGGCCAGGAGCAGCACGACCACGACCTGGATGCCGTGCAGCAGGGTGAGTCCGAGGTTCCAGCGGTGCAGTCGGGACAGGCTGTGCTCGGTGATGCCGGTAGCGTCCATGACACGACCTTCGCGGGCAGAGACGGGGCTGGATGCCTGATGGTCCGGCAGGATCGGCATGAGGGCGTTCGCCGTCGGCAACGGTCGCAGGCAGGGCGAATCCGTCAGGCAGCCTAGGTCGAGCGGCCGCGGGTCGTCACCCTCGTCCTGGGCGAGACCCGACCGTCGGAGGTTGGCAGCGACGTCGCGGCTTGGGAGCATCACGGCGTGGCCGCTCCGACCCTGCCCGAGCTCCTCGTGCCCGGCGCTGCCGCGTGGCGGGCATGGCTGACCGACCACCACACCGACTCGTCCGGCGTGTGGCTCGTGCTGCACAACCGCGGTGGGCAGGTCACCGCGCTGACCTACGCCGATGCTCTGGACGAGGCCCTGTGCTTCGGCTGGATCGACGGGCAGGCCAGGTCCCGCGACGACGAGAGCTCGCTGCGGCGGATGACGCCGCGCACTCCACGCAGCCGGTGGTCGGCCCGCAACGTCGGGCACGTCGCGCGACTCGAAGCGGCCGGCCGGATGCAGGCGAGCGGTCGGGCGGCAGTCGAAGCGGCCCGCGCAGACGGTCGGTGGGAGCTCGCGTACGCGGGTCCCGCGACGGCCGATGTGCCCGACGACCTCGCCTCCGCGGTCGCCGCCGACCCCCACGCCCAGGCGATGTTCGACGTCCTCACCAGCACCAACCGGTACGCGCTGATCCACCGAACCACCGCGGTCGGGCGGCCGGAGACCCGCGCACGACGGATCGCACGCTTCGTCGAGATGCTCGCGCGGGGCGAGACGCCCTACCCGCAGCGGCGCCGGCCAGGGTGACTGTCACCTGGGCCGTACCGTGCACCCGTGAGCCCGGACGTCGTGGTGAGCGACCTCGTCAAGCGGTACCCGAAGGGCACCGCCAATGCGGTCGACGGGGTCTCCTTCGCGGTAGCCCCGGGGGAGGTGTTCGGCCTGCTCGGGCCGAACGGCGCAGGCAAGACGACGACGGTGGGCGTGCTCACGACGCGGGTCCGTCCGACGTCGGGACGCGCGCGGGTCGCCGGGGTCGACGTCGTCGACGACCCGGTCGGGGCGCGGGCCCGCCTGGCCGTCGTCCCGCAGCGCAACAACCTCGACCGGTCGCTGACGATCCGCGACAACCTGGTCTTCCACGCGCACTACCACGGCGTGCCGGCCGAGCAGCGCGGCCGGCGGGCCGACGAGCAGATCGAGCGGTTCGGTCTCTCCGAGCGGGCGAACGAGAAGCCGGACCGTTTCTCCGGCGGTCAGGAGCAGCGGGTGATGATCGCCCGTGCGCTGATGCACCGGCCGCAGGTGCTGTTCCTCGACGAGCCGTCCACCGGGCTCGACCCCGCAGCGCGGCTGTTCGTCTGGGACCGGGTGCGCGAGATGCGGGACGACGGGCTCACGGTCGTCATGACCACCCACTCGATGGACGAGGCGGCCGCCCTGAGCGACACCGTCGGGATCATGGACCGCGGCACGCTGCTCGCTCTGGACAGCCCCGAGACGCTGACCCGCTCACTGCCCGGCAGCCGCACGCTCGACGTCACCGCCGCGGCCGACGGCGCCGACCGTGACGCCCTGCTCGCCGAGCTCGCTGCGCTGGACCGGGTGCAGCGCGCCGACGACGTCGGCGGGGAGTCCGGCCGCGTGCAGGTACGCCTGTCCGTGGACGACGACGCCGCCGGCCTCGTCGCCCCCGTCGCCGCCGTGGTCGCCCGCCACGGCGCCGAGCTGACCGACGTCTCGCTCGGCCGGCCCAGCCTGGAGGACGTCTTCATCCACCTCACCGGTCGGGCGCTGCGATGAGCACCGCCGCCACGCAGGCGTCGACCTGGACCGCGTTCCGCGGGGTGCTGTGGCGCGACGTGTACGTCACGGGTCGGGAGCTGCCCACGTTCGTCGCCCAGGTCGTGCTGCAGCCCCTGTTCTTGCTGTTCGTCTTCGGGCGGATCCTCACGCAGCTCGGATACGCCTCCGAGGGCTACGCCGACCTGCTCTTTCCCGGGATCGTTGCCCTGACGGCGGTGCTGACGGGGGTGCAGGGGACGGCGTTCCCGCTGGTGATCGACTTCTCCTTCACCAAGGAGATCGAGGACCGGCTGCTCGCCCCGATGCCGGTCGCCCTCGTGGCGGTCGAGAAGATGCTGTTCGCCTCGCTGCGCTCGCTCGTGGCGGCGCTCGTGATGTTCCCCGTCGGGATCTGGGTGCTCGGTGACATCCCGTGGCGCGCAGCGGGAGCCCCGCTGGTCGTCGTCGTGCTGCTGCTCGGGGTGGTGCTCGGCGCGGCGATGGGGATGGCGCTCGGCACGTCGGTGCCCGCGAACCGGATCAACGTCGTCTTCGCGCTGGTGCTGACGCCGTTGCTGTTCACCGGGTGCAGCCAGTACCCGTGGCCGTCGCTGGAGTCGCTGCGCTGGTTCCAGGTGGTCACCGCCCTCAACCCGCTCACCTACGTCAGCGAGGGGATGCGTGCGGCGATGGTGCCCGACGTCCCGCACATCCCGGTGCCGGTGTCGCTGAGTGCCCTCGTCGTCGCCGTCGCGCTCTTCGGGTGGCTCGGGGTGCGTGGCTTCCTGCGCCGCGCCGTCGACTGACGGGAGGGCTACGCCTCGCTCGTGGGGCGTAGACGGCGCCTGCCGCCCGGCCTACCGTCAACGGCATGGAGGACGAGATCGCCG
Organism: Actinomycetales bacterium; assembly: GCA_038206105.1. Taxonomy (GTDB): domain Bacteria; phylum Actinomycetota; class Actinomycetes; order Actinomycetales; family JBBRBF01; genus JBBRBF01. The sequence goes on from JBBRBF010000008.1 coordinate 88,412, forward strand.
ACGCGCAGCCACCGCCCGCTGTGCTCAGGGTGCTGAACCCCGTCCTGAAGGCGGCGATCCGCTCGCCGCTCGGCCGACGTCTGGGTGGCTTCGCCATCCTGACGTTCAGCGGCCGCCGGAGCGGGCGCCGCTACGACGTCGTCGTCACCTGGCACGAGCTCGACGGCCGTCCCGTCGTGGTCACCCCCTCGTCGTGGCGCGCCAACTTCGCCGACGGGGGTGCGCCCGTGATGCTCCTGCACCGGGGGACTCGGCTGCACGGCACGGGTGAGCTCGTGACGGACGCGCCGACCGTCGCCGACGCGGTCGCCCGGCTGCAGGACGCCGGGGAGCCACTGCGGGCGTTCGGCCTCGCCGGCCCTGCCGACCAGCTGGTGACTGCGGCCGACGTGAGCCGCACCGGTCGCGCTCTCGTCACGATCCGGACCGGCTGACGACTCGTCATCGCCCCCTCGGTGATCATGCACCTCGGGTACGGCGGCGGCGTCGCGACTAGCCTGGCCGCATGGAGCACATCGAGGTCGCAGGGCTCGGCCCCGTCAGCAGGGTGGGACTCGGGACGTGGCAGATCGGCTCGCGTGAGTGGGGCTACGGCCAGGGGAACGCGAGCGGGGTCGCCCACGACATCGTCCGCCGCGCCCTCGACCTCGGGGTCACCCTGTTCGACACCGCGGAGGTCTACGGGTTCGGTCGCAGCGAGCGGATCCTGGCCGAGGCCCTCGGCGCCGACCGCGAGCGCGTCGTCGTGGCCACGAAGATCTTCCCGGTGGCACCGTTCCCCGCCGTCGTCCGCCACCGCGCCCGCGCCAGTGCAGACCGGCTGCGGCTGAACCGGATCCCGCTGTACCAGGTGCACCAGCCGAACCCCGTCGTCCCGGACTCGGTGACGATGCCGGCGATGCGCGACCTGCTCGACGAGGGCCGGCTGGGGGCCGTCGGCGTCTCGAACTACTCCCTGCGCCGGTGGCAGCAGGCCGACGCCGCCCTCGGGCGACCCGTGGTGAGCAACCAGGTGCAGTTCTCCATGGCCCACCCCGGGCCGCTGGACGACCTCGTGCCGTTCGCCGAGCACGAGAACCGGATGGTGATGGCCTACAGCCCACTGGCCCAGGGGCTGCTCGGCGGCAGGTACGGGGTGGACCACCGGCCCGGCGGGGTGCGCGCGGCCAACCCCCTGTTCGGCACCGAGAACCTGCGTCGGGTCGAGCCGCTGCTCGCGACGCTGCGCGAGGTCGCGCACGGCCACGACGTCCCCCCCGCCCAGGTCGCCCTGGCCTGGCTGCTCGGCCTGCCGCGCGTCGTCGTCATCCCGGGCGCCTCCAGCGTGGAGCAGCTGGAGTTCAACGTCGCCGCCGCCGAGCTGCGGCTGGACGAGGCGGCGACCACTGCCTTGACGCAGGCCGCACGGGCGTTCCAGCCGGTGTCGGGGACGCGCACCGCGGTCGACGGCCTGAAGGAGCGCTTCGGCGGCTCGCCGCCGGCCTGACCCGGCCCACCCCTGGACGGTGATCATGCACCTCAGGTACGCCGGCGTACCTGAGGTGCATGATCACCGACAGGGGTAGGGATGAGGGTTGCGGGTGACGTGACGTCACCTCCTAGCGTGCCGGGCATGGCGACGCAGCAGACCAGCTACGGGATCGGGGACCTCGCCCGCAACGCCGGGCTGACGGTCCGCACGCTGCGGTGATGGGACCGGATCGGGCTGCTGCAACCGTCCGAACGCGCCGCCGGCGGCCGACGCGGGTACGACGACGCGGACGTGCGGCGGCTGTACCGGATCTGCCTGCTGCGGCGCGCCGGCCTGGCACTGGAGGAGATCGGCCAGGCCCTCGACGAGCCCGGCTGGGACCTGGGGCACGCGCTGCGCCGGCACCTCGAGCTGCTGGACGACCGGCTCGCCGGCGGTGCCCTGCTGCGGCGCCGGCTCGCCGACATGCTCGTGTCGCTGGGACGCGACGTGCCCCCGACGAGTGACGACCTGTTCGCGGCGATGGAGGAGATGGGTGCGATGGACGGTGCGGTACAGCGGCGGATCTCGATCCTGGTCTACGAGGACATCCCGGCGACCCAGGCACACCTGGTCGACGTGCTCGGGATGGGTTCGGGCCGGCTCGACTACGACGACGAGGGACGCTGCGTCCACGGGAAGGTCGACGCCGGCGACGGCGTGATCTGGCTGCACCGCGTGGCCCCGGAGTTCGGGCTCGCGTTCCCGCGCACGCTGGGTGCGACGACCGGGGCGACCGCGGTGATCGTGGACGACGTCGACGCGCACCACGCCCGAGCGGCGGCCCGCGGCGCGAACGTGAGGTACGCACCGGTCGACCAGCCGTACGGCTACCGCGAGTGGAGCGCCCTCGACCCCGAGGGCGGCCTGTGGTCGTTCATGGCCCCGCTGGGATGACGTCCGCCGGCGCGCGAGCCGACCGCGCGTGTCAGGGCAGCGGCGGCGGGGGCGGCCCCAGGATCTCGATCCCGAAGTCGGCGGCCACCTGCGCCACGCGGGCGGCGTCCACCTCCGCCGGCTCGGGCAGGGTCGGGGAGTCGGTCGGCTCACCCAGGGACGCCACGAAGCGCTCGAACTGGGCAGGCGTCGTCACCTGAAGCACGCGCGCCGTCTGCGACAGGATCTGGAACTGGTGCGCGACCTGCCTCGGCAGCCACACCGTGCTCCCGACGCCGGCGACCTGGTCGACGTCGTCGCACACGAAGCGGACCTCGCCCGCCAGGACATGGAAGAGCTCGTCCTCCCGGTCGTGCCGGTGCAGCGGCGGGCCGAAGCCGCGCGGTGCCAGGAACTCCATCACGGTCACGGCGCCACCGGAGCGCTCGCCGTCCACCTTGAGCGTGAAGAGGTTGTCGAGGAAGTGGAAGTGGGCGCCCTCGTCGCGGCCGAGGATCACGGGTGTCTGCAGCGTCATGGCGGCCTCCTTGGGCGGGTGGTCGCCAGCGTAGGAGGGTCGCGGGGTCCGCGTTGTCGCTGTCGCTTGTTGCGACTAGGTTGCAGTAACCAAACCGCCGCGACGGCGGGCCGCCGACCCCGCGACGAGGAGCGATGGCACTCGAGACCGCGAGCGCCCCACCTGCCGAGGGCGCACCGAGCGGCTTCACCCCGGCCGAGCGACGCTCGATCGTGGGGATGAGCGCGTTCGTCGCCCTGCTGCACGTCGTGGGATGGGGCGTGCTGCTGCTCGCCGTGGTCCCGAAGGGATACCAGCTCGGCAGCACCGGGGTGCTCGGCGTCGGCGTGGGGGCCACGGCCTACCTGCTCGGCGTGCGGCACGCCTTCGACGCCGACCACATCGCGTCCATCGACAACACGACCCGCAAGCTCGTCGGCGAGGGACGCTCGGCCGTCAGCACCGGGCTGTGGTTCTCCCTCGGGCACGCCTCGGTCGTCTTCGCGGCGAGCCTGCTGTTGGCGGTCGGGGTCCGCTCCGTGGCCGGGGTGGTGCAGGACCCCGAGTCGGGCACGGGCTCGACCCTGGCCCTGGTGGGCACGCTCGTCGCCGGCACGTTCCTCGTGCTGATCGGCCTGATGAACGCGGTTGCGGTCGTCGGGATCGCCCGGGTCTTCCGCCGGATGCGCTCGGGCGAGTTCGACGAGGCCGAGCTCGAGCGCCACCTGCACAACCGCGGCTTCCTCGCGCGGCTGCTGAGCCGGGTGGTGCGCCGCGTCGACAAGCCGTGGCACCTGTACCCCGTCGGCCTGCTGATGGGGCTCGGGTTCGACACCGCCAGCCAGGTCGCCCTGCTCGTGCTCGCCGCCGGCTCCGCCGCGTTCGTGCTGCCTTGGTACGCGATCCTCGTGCTGCCGGTGCTGTTCGCCGCGGGGATGAGCCTGTTCGACACCGCGGACGGCGTGCTCATGTCGCGCGCGTACGGCTGGGCGATGCTCCGGCCGGTGCGCAAGGTCTTCTACAACCTCACGGTCACCGTGCTGTCGGTCGTCGTCGCACTCGCGATCGGCGTGCTCGTGCTCGTCGGGCTGCTCGTCGACAGGGTCGGGATCAGCTCGGGCCCGTTGGCGTGGCTCGCCTCGCTCGACCTCGGGCTCGTCGGGTTCGGTGTCGTCGCGCTGTTCGTGCTCACCTGGGGCGCCGCGGTCGCCGTGTGGCGGCTCGGGCGCGTCGAGGAGCGCTGGTCGCAGCGCGTGCCCGACGCAGGGTGAGCGCCCACGCCCCGCCCGGGTGGCCCGCCGAGGTCCCGCCGCCGCCGGCCCCGGGGTGGGACCACCGCGCAGTCGCCTGGCTGATGGACCGCTGCCCCCCGGAGTACCGCGGCTACCCCGTGCTGCGGCGCCGCCCGCAGGTGCTGGCCCGCCTGACCGCGCACCACGTCGACGCCGCGCTGGACGCCGGCCGCCGGGCCACGGCGACCGCGCGGCAGGACCTGACGGACGTCGTCGGCGCCGACGCGGTGGAGGAGACCCTGGCGGTGCTCGACGCGGAACGGGTACGGCTGATCGGCGAGCGCCGGGCCGTGGGGCTCGTCGAGGACGCGCTGCGGGGACGGCGGTACGTCCCGCGGCTGTGACCCGCACGACCCCGCACGCGGCGGACCACGCCGGGCCGCGGCGGGCCACCCGATCTAGACTCGTCACCAGTCGCCCGGCGGGCGGCGCCCATCGTCCGCGACCCCGGGAGAGCACGTGCCGACCCTGCTGGAGGGCATCCGCTCGCCCCGGGACCTGCGTGGGCTAGGCCGCGACCAGCTCGACGTGCTGGCCACCGAGATCCGGGCCCACCTGGTGCAGTCGGTGTCCCGGACCGGCGGCCACCTCGGGCCCAACCTGGGCGTCGTCGAGCTGACGCTCGCGGTGCACCGCGTCTTCTCATCCCCCCGCGACACCGTCGTGTTCGACACCGGCCACCAGTCCTACGTGCACAAGCTGCTCACCGGCCGGCAGGACCTGTCGACCCTGCGGACCCGCGGCGGCGTCGCCGGCTACCCGTGCCGCGCCGAGTCCGAGCACGACGTGGTCGAGAACTCGCACGCGTCGGCGTCCCTGTCGTGGGCCGACGGCATCGCCAAGGCCCACCAGCTGCGCGGCGAGTCCGACCGGTACGTCGTCGCGGTTATCGGGGACGGCGCGCTCACCGGCGGGATGGCCTGGGAGGCACTGAACAATATCGCCACCGGCCAGGACCGCCGGCTCGTCGTCGTCGTCAACGACAACGAGCGCTCCTACGCGCCGACGATCGGCGGCATGGCGCACCACCTGTCGACGCTGCGCACGACCCGCGGCTACGAGAAGTTCCTCGACTGGGGCAAGCAGGCGCTGCGCCGCGGTGGCCCCCCCGGCCGGCTCGCCTACGACACGCTGCACGGCATGAAGAAGGGGCTGAAGGACATCGTGGCCCCGCAGGGCCTGTTCGAGGACCTCGGCCTGAAGTACGTCGGTCCCGTCGACGGGCACGACACCGAGGCGATGGAGCATGCGCTGCGGCGCGCGAAGGCGTACGAGGGCCCTGTGATCGTGCACGCGATCACCCGCAAGGGCAACGGTTTCGCGGCCGCGGAGACCGACGAGGCCGACCGGTTCCATGCCGTCGGCGTGATCGACCCCGAGACCGGCGCGTCCGTGCCCACCAGCGGCGCGACCTGGACGTCCGTCTTCGGCGACCACCTCGTCGACGTCGCCCGCCGGCGCAGCGACGTCGTCGGCATCACGGCCGCGATGCTCATCCCGACCGGGCTGGACCGCCTCGCCGCGCAGTACCCCGAGCGGGTCTTCGACGTCGGCATCGCCGAGCAGCACGCCGCCACGAGTGCCGCGGGGATGGCCTTCGGGGGCCTGCACCCTGTCGTGGCCGTCTACGCGACGTTCCTGAACCGGGCCTTCGACCAGGTCCTCATGGACGTGGCGCTGCACCGTGCGGGTGTCACCTTCGTGCTCGACCGCGCCGGGGTCACCGGGCCCGACGGGCCCAGTCACCACGGGATGTGGGACCTCGCGCTGCTGGCCGTCGTCCCCGGGCTTCGGATGGCGGCACCGCGGGACGCGGCGAGGCTGCGTGAGGAGCTCGACGAGGCGATCGCGGTCGGCGACGCCCCGACGGTCGTGCGGTTCCCCAAGGGCGGGGTCCCGGACGACGTCCCGGCCCTGGAGCGTGATGGGGGCGTCGACGTGCTCCACCGCAGCGCCGGCGACGACTCCGCCGACGTCCTGCTCGTCAGCGTGGGTGCGCTCGCCGGTCTCGCGCTCGACGTGGCCCTTCGCCTGGAGGCGCAGGGGATCGGGGTCACCGTCGTCGACCCGCGCTGGGTGCTGCCGACGGAGCCGGCGCTGCTGGCTGCGGCGCGCAGCCACCGTCTCGTAGTCGTCGTCGAGGACGGCGTCCGCGCCGGGGGCGTCGGCACGCGGCTCGCGCAGGACCTGCGCGACGCGGGCAGCGACGTGCCGGTGCACCCGGTGGGACTGCCGACGGCGTTCCTCGATCCGGGCAGCCGCGGTGAGGTGCTCACCGAGACCGGGCTGACCGCCCAGGCGGTCGCGCGGGACGTCGCCGGCCGGGTCGCCGGTCTCGGCGGGCCCGACGCCGTCCCGGACGGGGGCGCGCGCGCGGGGGACGTCGCGCAGGGCTGATTGGGCCTGGCAGCCGTCTGTGGCTTGACCAGCAGCCCGGATGCCTGCTCCCGTCGAGGATTCGGTTCGCGGTGGCGGCGGAGTGGCACGACGCGCCGCGTCACTCCGCCCAGAAGGCAGCACCGTTTGGGGGAGCCGTCGGACCACTCCGCCTCCAGAACGCAGTCCGAGAAGTAGCCGCACGGCAGCGCCGTAGCGCGGTCCAGCGTGAGCGTGTGGGCGACACGGGGTGCACCGCACCGTCAGGAGTTCGCCGGCATGGCCCACGAGGCGGGCCAACTGTGCACCTCCCTCGACTGGACGGACCTCACCCGTACGATGAACCGCATGGCGGGCAGGCACCTGAAGGAGATCTTCAAGGCATTCCAGAGTCGGGACGAGCTGGCCTTCCGTCGCGCCGCGATGGAGATCATCGAGGAGGAGCAGGCAAAGCACCACAACGCGCTAGCTCGGGATCTCCAAAAGCTCCTTGTCGCGGGTGGCGCCCCCGCCGACACCTCATCGACGATCGTTGTCCCCTCCCCTCCGAAGGACCGAGAGGGTGAGTGGGACCTGGGCGAGGTCAAGGAACCCGACCGGCTCTTCGAAGAGCTCATCCTCGAGCCACTTGTAGTCAAGACTCTGGACGGCCTCGTCGAGGAGATCCGCCAATGGCCCACCCTGGACTCTGCTGGCGTCCCGCGCCGGCAACGTCTGCTGTTTGAGGGGCCACCGGGGTGCGGCAAGACAACAGCGGCGGAAGCTCTCGCAGCGGAGCTCGGCCGACCATTCCTTCTGGTAAGACTCGATGCGGTGGTGTCCTCATACTTGGGTGAAACTGCGAGCAACCTGCGACGTATTCTCGAGTATGCGGGCGAGGCACCGTTTGTGGTCTTGTTCGACGAGTTCGATGCCCTGGGGCGATCTCGCGACGACCATTCTGAACATGGGGAGATGAAGCGGGTCGTTACCGCGTTCCTCCAGATGACAGACCGCTATCGGGGCCCAAGTTTGCTGATCGCGGCGACCAACCACTCTGGGTTGCTTGACCAGGCCCTTTGGCGACGCTTCGACGAGGTTCTGACATTCAAGATGCCTACCGTCCATGAGCTGCGCCAGCTCCTTCGCCTACGCCTCAAGCCCATCCCTCACTCGGGAATCAACGTCGACGCGTACGCGAGCGCTCTGAAGGGTATGCCTCATGCCGCGGCCGACAAGCTTGTCACCGACGCAAGGAGACACGCGCTGCTGCGCAACGCAGGCTCTGTTCAGTCCAAGGACTTTGACTCGGTCCTGCGCGCCGTAACCACTCGTCCTTGGTAAGCCCGTTACATGCCTCAGCACCTGATACTTCCTGACCCACGCCGCCTCCCGTCCAGGCGCGCTGGCGGCGCTGGTGGTGGCGCACCACAACGTCAATCCGGGCAGCACGGAAGACACCTACGCCAACAGCTCACCGATGCGGCTGGTGCTCCCCGACGGCTTGATCGTGGTGTGGATCCATCTTTGGTCTTCAAGATCAAGACAGGATCGCGACCCGACGACAATGCCTTCGAAGGCCGCGGGCTACACGTGCTGGGCGAGACGGTCGACTTTACGTACTTCGTCTTGGCTGACGATCAGGGCTCCGCTCTCTCTCAAGCTATCGAGCGCTACATCCGAACGGGGGATTTGCGCTCCTTCTTCAACCTCATCGATGACATCGAGCCCTTCGGAGTAGAAGACAGGCGCGGCCCAGGGTTGGACGGGTTGGGGACTGCCTTCACGGGGATGCGAATGGTCGACGTGAGCATCTGGCCAGCCAGCACATTGCCAGAAGCCCAGTCGCGCGTGGAAACAATCGAGTCAATTCTCGAGCAATCAGCCAGCCGGATTGTGTTGCGATCCGTCAGCGCCCGGAGGACGTACTTGCGAGTAGAGGTAAGCCTCGATGGGTTGAACGACCTGCTCGGAACCAGCATCGTAGAAGTGGTCCGCACGCCACCCGTACCCTTCCTAGACTTCCGGGAATGGCGCGATCTCGCTATTGCTGACATCACCCGTCTTGGTGAGGCTGGCGCGATCGTGGGGATTCTCGACGATGCTCCCGCGACCGCCCATCCCCTGCTCGATGGCCTAATCCTATCTATGGACTCGCTCGCACCCGCGACCTATCAGTGGCAGCAGAATGGTAGCCACGGCACTGAGGTGGCCGGCCGCGTTCTCTATCCGAATCTCCATGAAGAACTCCGCGACCTGACGCCGCTCACTGCCATCGGAGCCGTCCGCGTCGTCAGGATCCTCGAACCCGATCCCACCAGGCCCGACGGAGCGCCTCGGTTCGCAACTTACGCGCTTCCGCATGACTTGGTAGCTCAATCGATCCGCCACCTCCACGACGCCCACGGCATAAAGGTCTTCAACCTGTCAGTCGGCTACTCCGAGCCGTTCAGCGACCTCCACGTGGGCCCTCTCACCGAGACCATTGACGACCTTGTGCGCGAACTCGGCATCGTCATCGTCGTGCCAACTGGAAACGCGGACATTTCACTCGATGCCCGGACAGGCAGCGGGCACCACATCATCGACGACAAGCCAGAGTTCTTCTTCACGCCACAACACCGGCTGTCCGAACCAGGACCCGCGGCGCTCGCGGTCACGGTCGGATCCATTGCCCTCAGCGGCGCTCCCGCTGAACTTCCCAGTCGGGTCGGGTGGCGAGCCGCCGCTGAGGCCGACGAAGCATCTCCCTTTAGCCGTGGGGGGCCCGGACTCGGCACAAACCAAAGACGAGCCAACAAGCCCGAACTCATCCACTACGGCGGGAACGTCGTAGTAAACGACACGGGGCACGCCGTACGGAACGACCCTGGCGCCAGTATCGTCAGCACTTCGTCCCGGCTCGGAGATGGGCGACTCCTCGCCTCTGTCAACGGAACGAGCTTCGCCGCTCCAGCGGTCGCGCGCGTTGCCGCCGACATCGCCTACGAGTACCCCGAGGCGTCCGGCAACCTGATCCGGGCCCTGCTCGCTACGAGCGCTGTCCACAGCGCACCCGCCGCCACACTGGCGGAACAACACAAGCGACTCCGTGTGTATGGGTACGGGAGACCCGCTTCTGTGCGAGCAGTGACCAGTGACTCCAAGCGCGTGACCATGACCTACGACGGAAGGATGTCCATCGACACGGTCCAAATACACCCCCTCCCGGTGCCGGAGATCTTCCGGCGGGGCAGCGGGGGCGAGCGCACGATCACTGTCGCTCTCGCATTTGATCCACCAGTCAGGCGCCAGCGCCGCGAGTACCTCGCAAGCTCGATGAAGGTCGACATCTACCGGGATATCGACCCCGATGAATTAGCTGACATCCTCATCAAACAGGACCCAGACGATCCGAATGAACTGATCACAGGTCGTCGGCGACTAAGTCTGGACCCGGGGAGCAACTCCTTCACCAACAGCACCCTCCACCTGAGGCGTTGGACCGCTAGGAACTCCTTCGTGAATGACGAGGAGACCTTCTATGTGGTCGTTACACACAAGGCCCAGACCTGGGCCCGCAACGAGCCTGGCTACGCGGACCAGTCGTACGCCGTGACAGTTACTCTCGACGACCAGAACCTCGTGCAGGCCGATCTACACCAACTCCTGACCCAACAGGTTCAGGTACCCGCACGCGTTCGGGTTCGAGGCTGAGCCGAGACGGAAGACGCCGAGACGGAAGACACCGACCACATCGCCTCTGCCAGAGGGCATGCCTGGGTCTTACCGCCGCCTGAGACGCGCAGGAGTGCTCGGATGCGCGGAGCGGAAGCCTGAGTCGTGAGCCCTACGTCAAGCTGCTCGTTCGAACCACTCGATCGCGAGGTCGGCGACTTCGGCGGGGGCGTCGTCGGTGATGAAGTGCG
>JBBRBF010000009.1:0-93533 GCA_038206105.1 Actinomycetales bacterium
CGCGCGAGTGTGAGGTCTGTGCGCGACACGCCGGCGTGTCGCGCACAGACCTCACACTCGGCGGAGGCCGGGGCACGGGGGCGAGGGTGCGAGGCAGCGGCGAGGGTCAGCCGCGCTTGGGGGCGCCGTTGCGCCAGGAGATCTCGTCCGCCGCAGCGACCACCTGGGCGGCGACCCCGGCCAGGACGTCGGGCGCGAGCCGGAAGCTGGGGCCGGAGACCCCGACGGCCGCGACGACGCCGCCGCCGAGCTCGCGCACCGGAGCGGCCACAGCGGTCAGCCCCTCCTCCTGCTCCCCGACGCTGCGCGACCAGCCGAGCCGGCGCACCTCGGCGAGCACGACGTCCAGGTCGGCGCGACGGGTGATGGTGCGCTCGGTGAGCCGGTCCAGGCGTTCCGGCAGCTCGAGGTTCCCCGGCGCCGCGTGTGCGAGGAACACCTTGCCCGCGGCGCTGACGTGCAGGGCGGCACGGGTGCCCACCCAGTCCACCGTGGTCAGCGCCGACGGGCCGATCTGCTGGTCGACGGTGACGACGCCGGCGCCGTCGTGAATGGCGACCGTGACGGTCTCCCCGACGGCGTCGGCCAGGCGGCGGCACGTCGGGCGGGACACCACCGTGAGGTCGTGCCGCCGTGTGGCCCCCCGGGCGAGCTGCACCACCCCGTACCCGAGGCCGTACTCGCCGCGGTCCCGAGCCTGCTCCACCAGCCCCCGGTTCTCCAGGGTGACGAGCAGCCGGAAGATGGTGGACTTGTGCGTGCCGGTGGCCGCTGCGATCTCGGAGACGCCGACCGGCCCGCGCTCGGCGAGCACCTGGAGGATGGTGACCGCCCGGTCGACCGAGCGGACCGTGTCCGCACGGGCGGGACGCTCGGACGGCACAGTGATCACCCTAGGGTGTGCGCCCGGGCGCCCGAAGGTCGGAGGGCGCCCGGCGGCCGTCGGTGGTGGTGACCTCCGCCCGCGCCAGGGCGCGGGCGGGGAACGCGGTGTCCAGCGCGGAGTCGACCTCGACCCGGACGCACGACGCGAGCGCCAGGGTCGCCGGGTCGCCGAGTCGGGACGTCGCGACCTGCTCGGGGCCGACCCGGCCGTCGAGCAGGGCGCAGGCGACGGCCCACGGGATGCTGAACTGGGCCTGCTCCGTCGTGGTCGGCTGGGTGCGGTCCAGGTGCGTCGCCGCCGAGAAGGTGCCGACCCGCACCGTTGCCACGTCGGCCGGAGCCGGCTCGACAGCGGCCGGGATCGCCGCGACCGGCGGCCAGGACGGCCGCGACCGCGGGCTGCGCCCAGCGGCACGTGGCGGCCAGCTTCACGTAGACGTCCTCGACGGGGTACGCACCGCCGAGCACCGGCAGCGCGGCGGCCTCGGCGCGGCGGTGCTCGAACAGGGTCGGCGGGCCGGTGACCCGGGCCAGCGCCAGGTCGACCGCCGCGTACCCCGCCAGGGCACCCCACCCGGTGCCGTCCTCGAGCATCGCCGGGTGGTCCACGGTGCGCATCACCGGGGTGATGGGCGCGTGGAACTCCGCGACCGCCAGCGCGGTGGCGGTCGTCGCGGCGTCGAGGCCGCGCAGCCGGGCGACGGCGGCTGCCGCGCCGACGGGTGCCCAGGCCCCGGTGCCGTGGTACGTGGCGTACTCGGCGCGCAGCAGCGTCCCGGCCCGCAGCGCGACCTCGTAGCCCACGAGCACGGCGGCCAGCAGCTCCTCACCCGCGGCGCCGGTTACCTCGGCGGCGGTCAGCGCCGCGGGGACGACGACGGCTCCAGGGTGGCCCTTCAGCGGCCGGTAGCCGTCGTCCAGGTCGAGGGCGTTGGCGGCGAAGGCGTTCGCGGCCACCGCGGCACCGGCACCGGCACCGGCACCGGCACCGACGCTGCGTCCGGCGACGACGTGCGGGCCCGGTCCGCCCGATCCGGTGGCCCAGCGGGTGGTCGCTTCCCCGGCGGGCGTCGCGGAGCCGGCCACGGCGCACGCGAGGGGTGTCGAGCAGGCACCGCGCCGCACGGCGTCGGACCCGCTCGGGCACGTCGCGCCAGCGCAGCCGCAGGGCGGCCTCGACCACGCGTGGCGCTGCGCCCGCGGCCTCGGCGTCCTGGTGGCGCGGAGCCCCGGTCACCGTGGCCTCCGGCCGGTGCGCCGGAATCGGGGGGTTGACAGGCTGACTCCCACCATCGTTCTGTATCACGAGATTGGTGCATGGTGCGGAACGAAGGATCAGATCGAGGGAGCAGGATGGACGTCGTCGTCGTCGGCGGCGGGCTCGAGGGCCTGTCGGTCGCCCGGTGCCTGGCCGGGCGCATCATGGCCGGCCGCTCCGTGGCCGGTCGCGCTGCGGACAGCGTGACCGTCCTGGAGCGGGCGACGTTGTGCTCGGAGGCGACGGCGAGGTCCAGCGGTGTGGTGCGCTCCCACTACGGCGTGCGGTCGCTGGCGGCGATGGCCCGGTACGGCGGTGAGGTGCTGGCGGCCGCCGGCTCGGTACTCGGCGAGGAGGTCGGTTCCACCGGACCGGGTACCTCGTCGGGGTGGCGGGCGGCGACGTCGACGCGCTGGTGGCGAACGTCTCGCTGCAGCAGGAGGTCGGCGTCCACGTCACCGTCCTGGACCGGCACGAAGCCGCGGCGCTGTGGCCGCGAGCGCACCTGGGCGACCTCGACGCGTTCGCCCACGAGCCGCTCGGCGGGTACGGCGACGGCTACCTCACCGGCACCGCGTTCGCCCGTGCCGCCGTGCGCAGCGGCGCGACGGTGCGCCAGCACGCCCCCGTGGACCGGGTGAGGGACCGGGCCACCTGCTCGTCGGCAACAGCGACCACTGCGCACCGGAGTACGTCGACCCGGACGCCTACTTCGACAGGGCGGACCCGGCGACGGTGAGCTCCCTGGTCGAGCGGCTCGTCCACCGGCTGCCCGGGCTCACGGACGCGCGGGTGCGGGGCTCGTACGCCGGCCGCTACGACGTGACGCCGGACTTCAACCCGGTGATCGGGCCCTGCGACGTGCCCGGGCTGGTGCTCTGCGCCGGCTTCTCCGGGCACGGCTACAAGGTCTCCCCGGCGGTGGGGCGGCTGGTGGCCGACCTCGTGGTCGACGGCCGAAGCACGGACCCGGACGTGGGGGCCGCGGACTTCCGGCTCTCGCGCTTCGCGGAGGGGATGCCGCTGCGCAGCGAGCACCCGTACGCCGCCGGGCAGATGCGCTAGACGCTGCGACGCCCGAGCGTCGGAGGCGTCGCCGCGTCCCTCAGCCGGGGATCGGCGCGACCATCACCGGGTCGGTGGTCGGCTGCGTCGAGCCGCCGGCGGGCTCGACGGACACCGCGACCGCGTCGCCGGAGCGCAGGCCGCTGGCCTCGGCCCACCACTGCCCGCCGCCGGTGGGCTCCAGCAGCCCCGCGGACCGGATGTCGCCCTCGGCCACGAACCACATCTGGTAGGCCAGGTCCTCACCCGGGCCGGGGACGTCCTGCGTGACGAGCGCGACGTCCTGCCCGGCGGCGACGACCGTGCCCCGCCCCTGGGGGAACTCGACGTCGACGACCTGGCGGTCGGGGGCGGCCAGCACGTCCTGCAGGCCCGACGCGGCCTGCTGCGCCTGGCGCGCCTCGTCGCGCCACTGCCAGGCCGCGGTGCCGAGGCCGACGCCGACGGCCAGGAGCAGGGCGGCCGCGCCGGCGAGCCACCGAGCGGCGACTGCGGGACCACCGCGGCGGTGCGAGGGCCCGGACGCGGGGGACAGCTGCCGGGTGCGGCCGACCTCGGCGAGCACCGCGTCGCGCACGGAGACCGGGGGCGGCACGGCCACGCCGGCGGCGAGCCGCGCGGTCGTCTCGGCGAAGGAGGTCACCTCGGCCCGGCACTCCGCGCACTCGCGCAGGTGCCGCTCGACGCGGACCCGCTCGACGTCGTCGAGGGCGTCGAGGGCGTAGGCGCCGGTGAGGGTGTCCAGGTGGTCCGCCTCGTTCCGGCCGCTCGGGGTCACGACGCTCATGCCGACACCCCCATCTCGTCGCGGAGCCTGATCAGGCCGTCGCGCAGCCGGGTCTTCACGGTTCCCAGCGGCACGTCGAGCAGGTCGGCGCACTCGCGGTGCGTGTAGCCGCCGTAGTACGCGAGCGTCACCGCCTCGCGCTGCAGGACGGTCAGGCCCGTGAGCGCACGGCGGACCTGCTCGGCCTCCATCCGGTGCTCGACGACCTCGGAGACCTCGTCGAACTCCCGCACGACGTCCTTGCGGCCTGCGCGGTCCTCCCGGTCCGCGCCGGACTGCGCCGAGCGCACCCGGTCCACGGCCCGCCGGTGGGCGATGGTCAGGACCCAGGAGCGCACCGAGCCTCTGTCACCGGAGTAGCGGGCGGCTTGTCTCCACACCTCGACCATCACCTCCTGCGTGACCTCCTCGGACTGCGCGGGGTTGCGCAGCACCCGCAGCACCAGCCCGTGGACCGGGGCCGCGACGGCGTCGTACAGCGACGTGAAGGCGTCCTCGTCGCCGCGGGCCACCCGGTGCATCACCGCCACCAGGGGGTCCGAGGCGCCCTCGGCGTTCCTCGCGCCGCGGCGCGAGGAACGGTCGGGGCGCAGGAAGCTCACATCGCCCACTGTGCCACCACCGCCGTCCCGCGTCGGGCGCTCCCCGCCGTAGCGCCGTCTGGTGAGTCTTCGGCGCCGGGCGGCCGACGGATTGGGCTCCCCGTGACCGCCGGTCACCCGTTCGCGGCGCGCGGCTGCCAGGTGGCCAGCAGCACCTGCCCGACGAGCGGCCTGCCGCCCGGGCCTCGGCGGCGCTCGACGGCGGCGACGACCTCCGGGTCGTCGTCCACGAGAACCTGCAGGCTCAGCCCGGCGGCCAGACGGCGGAGCGCGGCGACCTTGACGGTCGCGGCCGGCCGGCGGTCACCCTCGGGGCGCAATACCAGCTGCCCGGATGGGAGCCCGTGACGGTCGAGCCAGTCCTGCGTGGGGCCGCGCCACCGCTCCGGCCGCCCGGACAGGTAGACCAGGAGGCGGCTGCGGGCGGCGGCCTCGGCGGCGACGGCCAGGCCCTCGGGGTGGGGCGGATCGTCCCCGGCGACGGCGAAGAAAGCGTCCCAGTCCGGGGGGCTCCGGTCGAGGTGGTGCATCCGGTGCCGTGTGTCGGCCAGCACCCCGTCGATGTCGAGCACCACCGCGGGGGGCGGGGCACTCACGCCGCGCCGTGGACCACGCGCAGGTGGGACCCCTGCCGGGTCTTGGTGACCTCGAGACGGGCGGGGACGCGCTGCCGCAGATCGGCGACGTGACTCACGACGCCCACGGCCCGCCCGCCCTCCCGGAGCCCGTCGAGGACGCCCATCGCCTCGTCGAGCGACTCCTCGTCCAGGGTGCCGAACCCCTCGTCGACGAAGAGCGTCTCGATCGCGGCGCCGCCGGCCTCGGCCTGCATGACGTCGGCGAGGCCGAGGGCCAGCGACAGAGACGCGAGGAAGGTCTCGCCCCCGGACAGGCTCGCGGGGTCGCGCTCCGAGCCGGTCCAGGAGTCCACGACGACCAGGCCCAGACCGGAGCGGGCGCCGCCTCGCTCCGCGGCGTCGCTGTGCCGCAGGGCGTAGCGGCCGGCGGAGACCTCGGCGAGCCGCACGGTCGCGGCGTCGGCGACCTGCTCCAGGCGCGCGGCGAGGACGAACGCCGACAGGCGCATCCGCAGCGCGTTGTCCCCGCCGCTGCCCGCGGCGCAGGCTGCCAGGTCGGCGACGAGGTCGTGGCGCGCGCGCAGCGGCTGCCCGGCGGCCACCGCGGCGGCCACGTGCGAGGCGATGTCGGCGAGGTCGTCGCGGGCGCGGACGGCCAGGGCGCAGCGTCGGGTCGCCCCGTCGTGAGCGGTGCGGGCACCGGCCGCCACCGACTCGGCGTCTGCGACGCGTCGCCGGGCGTCGGTGGCAGCCGCGACGGCGACGGCGGCAGCGGCGGGGGTGCCCTCGACCTCCGCGGGCGCCAGTCCGGCCGCGGTGGCGGCGAGGTCGGGATCGGCCAGGGTCGCCGCAAGCGCGGCACGCCGGTCCGCGTCGTTGCGCACCCTGGCGCGCAGCACGCTGCGCTCGGCGTCGGTGGCAGCGGCGGAGCGAGCCGCCGCCAGGTCGGCGAAGCCGGCCTGCCGCGCCGCGGCGAGACCGGCCCGCCGGCACCGGGCGCCGGCCGTCTCGGTCTCGTCCAGAGCGGTCAGCGCGCCCCGCAGGGCGTCGAGCCGGTCGGCCGCTGCCTCCAGCCGGGACCGGCGTGAGGCCAGCGAGTCGTCGGCGCCCCGCGCGTCGCCGATGCGGGCGGCGAGGCTCGTGGCCTGGCTGCGAAGGGCAGCCAGCTCGGCGTCTGCCCCGGCGAGAGCCGCGAGGTAGCGCTCGCGCTGGTCCTGGAGCGGCCCCAGCTGCTCTCGGCGCTCCCGCAGATCGGCCTGCGCCGCCGCGCGGCGGCTCGCCGTGGCGTCGGCGGCGGTGCGGGCGAGCTGGGCGGCCTCGACCCGGACGAGTGCGGAGGCGACGTCGAGGCCGTCGGCGGCGCGGACGCCTCCGGCGTGGCGCTCTGTCGCGGCGGCGAGGGCCTGCTCCAGCGTGGCGCGGTGCTCGGCGGCGGTCTCGTGGGCGGCCCGGGCCTGCTCCTCCTGCTCCGGTCGAACGGCCGCCGGCGCGGGAGCCGCCGGCCCGGGGTGTGCCGGGGACCCGCAGACCGGGCACGGCTCGCCCTCGCTCAGCCGTGCGGCCAGCTCGGCGGCCATCCCGGCGAGACGACGCTCCCGCAGGTCGTGCCAGTCCTGCCGGGTCTGCTGGGCGGCGTCGACCGCGTCGCGGGTCTGCTCGCGCAGGTCCAGCACGAGCGCGGCGGTGGCGGCTGCCTCTTCGGCGGCGGCGCCCGCTGCCTCGGCGGCCGCGAGGCCGGCGCTGCACCGGGCGACGTCGTCCTGCGCGCCGGCGGTGTCGGCCAGCGTCGCCTCGTCGCGGATGGCGGCGGCCTCCAGCGCGGAGATGCGCCCGGCGAGGTCCCCCGCCTCCTGCTCCACGGCGTCCCGGCTCCCCGTCAGCTCGGTCGTCGCTGCGGCGAGCCGTGTGAGCTCGGCCTCCGAGGCGAGCAGCTCGACGAGGCCACCGGCCTCGCGCCGGAGCGCCGCCGCCGCGGCTGCGAGCCGGGCGGTCTCGCCGCCGCTGCCGTCGGCCCGGCCGTCCGGAAGCGCAACCGTGCCACCGTCCGCCAGCTCCGGGTGGCTCGCAGCGACGTCGGCAACCGTCGCCACCTCGTCGGCGTCAGCGGCGGCGTCGCGGGCGACCGCGACGGCGGCCCGCGCCCTTGCGACGTCCTGCTCCGCAGCGGCGACGGCGTCGAGGTGCCCGTGCAGCGCCTGCGCCGCCGCGTCCCGGTTCAGGGCCTTCTCCGCGGCGTCGATGTCGCCGCGCTGCGCTGCGAGCGCATCCTCCTCGCGGTGCGCGGCGACGAGCCGGTCGAGCAGGTGCGACCGGCGCGCGGCGGCCGCAACGGCGTCGGTCGCCGCCTCGGCGGACGCGCGGGCGCCCGACTCGGTGGCGAGGGCCGAGTCCGCTCGCGCGCCCGCCGCTGCGGCCAGTGCTGCGACGTGCCCGGCCGGGTCGCTGTCCGCATCGACCTCCGGCTTCTCGTCGAGCTCGGCCGTCTCGTCGAGCCGGGCGTCGACCGGCTTGACGGGCATCTCCGTGGCCGCGGCGTCACCGTCGGTCGGCGGGGTCGTCCCGGCCACCGACCGGACGTCCGCGGCGGCCTGGTGAGCCCGGGCCACGAGCCGGCCCACCTCGGTGTCCGCGCGGTCGAGGTCGCGTCGGAGCTCCGCGCGCCGGTCGACCAGCCACGCCTCGACAGCGGCGAACCGGTCGGTGGCGAACAGGCGCTGCAGCAGGGCGCGCCGGTCCTCCGCCCGGGCGCGCAGGAACGCGGCGAACTCGCCCTGCGGCAGCATCACCACGCGCGTGAACTGCTCCAGCGCCATCCCGAGCACGTCGTCGAGCAGCAGCGCCGCGTCGTCGTTGCGGCTGCTGCGCGGCACCCAGTCCCCGTCGACCCGCTCGCGGACCCGCGTCGTCGCCGGCTGCGACGTGGTGCCCGTGCCGCGTCGCTTCGGCCGGTCCCACGCGGGGCTGCGCGTCACCTCCAGGCGGCGCCCGGCGGCGGTCAGCTCGCAGACCACCTCGGGTGCCACGCCGGCAGCGGCGTGGTCGCTGCGCAGCGACCCGGCACCCTGGCGCGCTCCGGGCACCCTCCCGTACAGGGCGTAGCAGACCGCGTCGAGCACGCTGGTCTTGCCGGCGCCGGTGGGGCCGTGCAGCAGGAAGAGCCCGTCGGCGCCGAGGTCGTCGAGGTCCACGTCCTCGGTGCCGGCGAAGGGGCCGAAGGCGGTGACGCGGAGGCGGTGGAGCCTCACGCGGCGCCCCGGGCGACGGCGGCTGCACCGGTCGCCGCGTCCGGCCCGGCCGCGGTACCGGGCCCTGTCGCGGCGCCGCCGCCGGGGAGCCGCCGCCCCGCCTCGAGCGCCTCCGCGAGCAGCGCGCGCTCGACCGGCGGCACGGGACGGCCGCGCACGTGCTCGAGGAACGAGCAGCACACGGCGGTGTCGTCCAGGCCGCGGACCCGATCGGCGTACGTTGCCTCGCCGCGGGCGGCGCCCTCGGGCTCGAACGCCAGGGTCAGGGTGTGCGGGAAACGCGCCCGGAGTCGCTGCATCGGCTCGCGCGCCCGCTCGGCGTCGGTGAGCACGACCTGGCAGAACGCCCGCTCGGCGGCGGCGTGGGCGGAGTCGGTCAGCAGGTCGTCGAGGCGGCCCCGCAGCGTCGCCAGCTGCCGGTGCACCGGCGCCTCCACGGCCTCGACGTCCGCGACGCCGTCGGCGTCGAGGTGCACGAGCCACGACCCCTTGCGGTGGGCCGCCTCGGAGAAGGAGTACGGCAGCGGTGACCCGGAGTAGCGCAGCGCACCGCCGAGGTGCTGCCGCCCGTGCAGGTGACCGAGGGCGGCGTAGTCGACCCCGGCGAACGTCGACGCGGGAGCGCAGGCCACCCCGCCGACGGCGACGTCGCGCTCGCTGCCGCTCGCCTCGCCGCCGACGACGAACGCGTGCGCCGCCACGAGCGACCGCGTGCCGACGGGTCGTCGGTGCAGGTCGGCACGCACCCGGTGCATCGCGGCCGCGAGCACGCCTGCGTGGCTGCGCTCCGCGTCGAGCGCCGGCGCCGCGAACGTCGGCTCGAGCCACGGCAGCCCGTAGAGCGCGACCGAGCCGTGCCGGTCCGATACCAGCACCGGCTCGTCGAGCTGGTCGAGACGCGTGCGCAGGTGCAGCCCTGCCCGCGCCGCCCGTCGCGCGCCGAAGCCGAGCCGCTGCGCCGAGTCGTGGTTTCCGCTCGTGACGAGCACCGTCGCCCCCGCGGCCAGGAGGCGGTCCAGCCCGTCGTCCAGAACCTCGACCGCGTCGACGGACGGCAGGGCGCGGTCGTACACGTCGCCGGAGACGACCACCGCGTCGAGGCGCTCGGCCCGGACCACCTCGACCAGGTGGTCGAGGAAGCGCGCCTGGGCGTCGAGCAGCCCGACCCGGTGGAACGAGCGGCCCAGGTGCCAGTCGGAGGTGTGGAGGATGCGCACGGCGCCAGGCTAGGAGCGGGCACCGACGACGGGGGTCCGGCGCGCCGGGGTTGCGCCGCGCCCGCCGCGCAGGTTGGCTTCCGGGTCAGACGCTGCGCGGGCGCCCCACGCCGGGCGGGGGCGACGGAGCAGCCGGCAAGGAGCAAGCCGTGGGCGACGAGGTCGGCAGCGCGCAGTTCTCCCGCGAGCAGCGCCAGCAGTTCCGCGAGAAGGTGCAGGCCTGCCTCGACGTCTTCGAGCAGATGCTCGCCCGCTCCAGCTTCGACTTCGAGCGCCCGCTGACCGGGATGGAGATCGAGCTCAACCTCGTCGGGGCGGACTTCCAGCCCACGATGCGCAACGCCGCCGTCCTGGAGCAGATCGCCGACCCCAACTACCAGACCGAGATCGGCGCGTACAACATCGAGTTCAACGTGCCGCCGGCGCCCCTGCCGGGGACGGCGGCGATCGACCTGGAGCACCAGCTCCGCCAGAGCCTGGACGCCGCCGAGACCAAGGCACGCGGGATCGGCGCGCACATCGTCATGATCGGCATCCTGCCGACACTCATGCCGGAGCACTTCGAGGGCGAGTGGATGAGCGCGTCCGCCCGCTACCAGGCGCTGAACGAGTCGATCTCCCACAGCCGAGGCGAGGACCTGCTGATCGACATCGCCGGCCCCGGCCCTGACGGCGAGCGGGTGGCCACGTACTCGACGTCCATCGCCCCCGAGTCCGCCTGCACGAGCGTGCAGCTGCACCTGCAGGTCGCCCCGGAGGACTTCGCCCCGAACTGGAACGCGGCCCAGCTGTTGCTCGCGCCGCAGACGGCGCTCGCCGCCAACTCGCCGTTCTTCTTCGGGCGGCGGCTGTGGGCGGAGACCCGCGTCGAGCTTTTCAAGCAGGCCACCGACACGCGCCCGCAGGAGCTGAGCAACCAGGGCGTGCGACCCCGCGTGTTCTTCGGGGAGCGCTGGATCACCTCGATCTTCGACCTCTTCGAGGAGAACGTGCTGTGGTTCCCGTCGCTGCTGCCGGTCGTCAGCGACGAGGACCCCGGCGCCGTCCTGGCGTCCGGCAGGGCGCCCGCCCTCGCCGAGCTCTGCCTGCACAACGGCACGGTCTACCGGTGGAACCGCCCGGTGTACGACATCGTCGACGGCCGTCCCCACCTGCGGGTGGAGAACCGGGTGCTGCCGGCGGGGCCGACGGTGATCGACACGATGGCGAACGCGGCCTTCTACTACGGGGCGCTGCGGGTCCTGAGCGAGGAGGACCGCCCGATCTGGTCGAAGATGAGCTTCGCGACGGCGCAGGAGAACTTCGAGGCCTGCGCGCGGTGGGGGATGGACGCCCGCGTGTACTGGCCCGGTCTCGGCGAGGTCGCGCCCGACGAGCTCGTCCTGCGGCGGCTGCTGCCGATGGCGCACGAGGGGCTGGAGCGCTGGGGAGTGGCGCCGCAGGTCCGCGACCGCTACCTCAACGTGATCGAGGAGCGCGCCAAGACCGGGCGCAACGGCGCGGTTTGGCAGACCGAGACCGTGCGGGCGCTGGAGGACCGCGGCGCGGACCGCGCCGAGGCCCTGCGCGGCATGCTCGAGCTCTACAGCGAGGGCATGCAGGCGAACGAGCCGGTGCACACCTGGAAGGTGCCCTGACCGCCGTGACCCCGGTGGCGAAGGCCCCTGGTCGCGGCGCGTGCGGCTCAGTCGGCCAGCCGCGCGGGGAAGCCACCGGTCGCCACGGGACCCCAGCGGGTCGGCGTCACCCGGATCAGGGACTTGCCCTGGTCGGCCATCGCCGCCCGGTACTCGTCCCAGTCCGGGTGCTCGCGGCCGAAGGCCCTGAAGTAGTCCACGAGCGGGTCGAGCGCGGCCGGCATGTCGAGCACCTCGGCCTCGCCGTCGACCTGAACCCACGGGCCGTCCCAGTCGTCGGAGAGCACGACGAGGGTGACCTGGCGGTCGCGGCGCGCATTCGCCGTCTTGGCCCGCTCCGGGTACGTCGAGATCACGAACCGGCCCTCGCCGTCCACGCCGCACGCGACGGGCGAGGCCTGCACCCCGCCGCCGGAGCGCTGGGTCACCAGCAGCACGTGGTGGCGCTCGCGGCAGAAGTCGAGCAGCCCGGCCCGGGAGACGGTCGTGGTCGTCGCGACGGTGCGTGCCATGGCGCGACGGTAGCCCGGCCCCCGGTGACGGCAGCGACGACGGCGACGCGGGCAGGGACGGCGGGCACGACGGGAGGAACCGGGTGAGGATCACCGCGGTCCGGCTCGACCGGCTCAGGCTGCCGCTCGACCCTTCCTTCCACGCCGCGTGGGACCCCGTGCCGCGCCGCCACGCCGACGCGACCGTGGTGCGGGTCGAGACCGACGCCGGCGTCGTCGGCGTCGGCTCGGGGGACACGATGGCCGGCTTCGAAGCCTTCGAGCACCTGTTCGTCGGCACCGACCCGCTGCGGATGACGCGCCACGTGCGGGCGATCGAGAGCGTGAACTTCCACGCCGGGCGCTTCTGGCCGCTGGAGGCCGCGCTGTGGGACGTCGTCGGCCAGGTCACCGGCCAGCCCGTGTCGGTGCTGTTCGGCAACGTCGCGGACCGGGTGCCGGCGTACGCCTCGACGGGGGAGGTCCGCACCGCCGCCGAGCGCGTGGACTCCGCGTTCGCCCTGCGGGAGCACGGGTTCCGGGCGATGAAGATCCGCGTCGACGCGGCCCGCCTCGACGAGGGGATCGCGACCGTCGCCGCCGTCCGCGACGCCCTCGGCGACGGCTTCACGCTGCTGGTCGACCTCAACCAGTCGTGGCGGATGGCGGGCGACGTCGCCCCCGCGCTCGACCTGGCGACGGTGCGGCGCACCGTGGACGCGCTCGCCGACCTCGGCGTGGCCTGGGTCGAGGAGCCGCTGCCCTACGCCGACCGCAGCGGGCTCGCGACGCTGCGCGCAGGCGCCCGCACCCGCATCGCCGGGGGCGAGATGGTCGCGTCCTTCGACGAGGCGCTGGCGATGGTGACCTCCGACGCCCTCGACGTCTACCAGATGGACGTCGTGCTGGCCGTGGGCATGCACCGGGCACGCACGCTCGCCGAGCTCGCGATGCACCGCAACCGTGCCTTCACCCCGCACTCGTGGACCAACGGCATCGGCGTGCTCGCCAACCTCCACGTCGCGGCCGGCGTCGGCGCCGGGCCGTGGTTCGAGCTGCCGTACGACCCCCCGGGGTGGACGCCGCAGCGGCGTGACTTCATGCTCCGCGAACCGCTGGACGTCGACCGCGACGGGATGCTGGCGGTGCCGGCGGCCCCGGGGCTCGGGGCCGTTCTCGACCCCGACGCGACGAGCAGATGGAGGACCGAGTGAGCGACCTGCGCAGGCGCAGCCACGACGAGTGGACGGCGGCCGCGGCCGCTCTGACCCCGAACGGGCAGGCGTGGGTCGACGGTGCGGCCGTCGACGCCGTCTCGGGAGAGACGTTCGAGAGCCGATCGCCTCGGGACGGCGCGCTGCTCGCCCGCGTCGCCCGGTGCGCCACATCGGACGTGGACGCCGCGGTGGCAGCCGCCCGGCGGGTCTTCACCGACGCCCGGTGGGCGTCGCGCTCGCCGCGCTCGCGGCGGCGCGTGCTGCTGCGCTGGGCGGACCTGGTGGCGGAGCACACCGAGGAGCTCGCGCTGCTGGAGAGCCTCGACATGGGCAAGCCGGTCCGCGAGGCGGTGCGGGTCGACGTCCCCGCCGCCGCCGGGACCCTGCGCTGGTACGGCGAGGCGCTCGACAAGCTGTACGACGAGGTCGCCCCCAGCGGTCCGTCCGCGCTGGTCACGGTGACGCGGGAGCCGCTCGGGGTGGTCGGCGCCGTCGTCCCCTGGAACTACCCGCTCATCATCACGTGCTGGAAGCTCGCGCCGGCGCTGGCCGCGGGGAACTCGGTGGTGCTCAAGCCGGCGGAGCAGTCGTCGCTGTCGGCGCTGCTGCTGGCCCGCCTGGCCACGGAGGCGGGCCTGCCCGACGGCGTCCTGAACGTCGTCACCGGCCTGGGGCCGGAGACGGGCCAGGCCCTGGGCAGGCACGGCGACGTGGACGCGATCGCGTTCACCGGCTCCGGCGAGGTGGGGCGGGCGTTCCAGCGCTACGCGGGGGAGTCCAACGGCAAGAAGGTGACGCTCGAGGCCGGTGGCAAGTCGCCGCAGCTCGTGCTCGCCGATGCCGGGAACCTCGACGCGGTGGCGACGGCGACCGCGTGGGGGATCTGCTACAACGCCGGCCAGACGTGCAACGCCGGTTCGCGTCTGGTGGTCGACCGCGCCGTCTCGGACGCGTTGCTGCCCAAGGTCGCCGAGGTCGTCGCGTCGTTCCGGGTAGGCGATCCGCTCGACCCGGCGACGACGATGGGAGCGGTGGTCGACGCGACCCAGCTCGACCGGGTTCTGGGGTTCCTCGACGGC
Source organism: Actinomycetales bacterium (assembly GCA_038206105.1). Taxonomy (GTDB): domain Bacteria; phylum Actinomycetota; class Actinomycetes; order Actinomycetales; family JBBRBF01; genus JBBRBF01. Next base: position 14,062 of record JBBRBF010000009.1, read on the forward strand.
GCCCGGGGCGACGGCGCGACGGTTTCCGGCGGGGACCGGCTGAGGCAGGACTCGGGCGGCACGTTCGTCGCGCCGGCGACGGTCACCGGTGCCCGCACGCAGAGCCGGATCGTGCAGGAGGAGGTCTTCGGCCCCGTGCTGACCGTGCAGGAGTTCGACGGGCTCGACGAGGGCGTGGCCCTCGCCAACGGGACCCGGTACGGCCTGGCCGCCTCGGTGTGGACGCGCGACGTGACCACGGCGCACCGCGTGGCACGTGCGCTGCGGGCAGGCACGGTGTGGGTCAACACGTTCGACGCCACCGATGTCTTCGCCCCGTTCGGCGGCTTCGGCGCGTCGGGGACCGGCCGCGACAAGTCCCTGCACGCCCTGCACGAGTACACCGGCCTGAAGACGACGTGGCTTGACCTGTCGTGACGCGGGCCCCTGCCCTGGCCGACCTCGTCACCGAGCTCGCCCCGGGGCCGCGTGTGCTGTTCGGCGCCGGCGCTCTCGACCGGCTCGCCGACGGGCTGGACGCCTCCGGCGCCGACGGCCGCCCGGCGCGGGTGCTGCTCGTGACCGACCCCGGGCTCGTGGCGGCCGGCGTCGCTGGTGCGGCGCAGGCACGTCTGGCCGCCGCGGGGGCGGTCACCGAGGTCTTCGACGCGGTGGCGCCGAACCCGACCACGCAGACCGTCGACGCCGGTGCCGCTGCGGCGCGCGCCCACCGGGCGGACGTCGTCGTCGCCGTCGGCGGCGGCTCGGTGCTCGACGCCGCCAAGGCCGTCGCCCTGCTCGCCGCTCCGGCCTCGGGGCACCTCGGCGCGGGCGACCTCGTCGCCGGCGCCGTCCCGGGCGGCCCGGGGCTGCCCCTCGTCGCGGTGCCGACCACGGCCGGCACGGGTGCCGAGACCAACGGCTTCGAGGTGATCGAGGACGCCGGCGCCCGCCGCAAGGTGTACCTGGGGGACCCCTGCGTGCGGCCCGGGTTCGTCGTCCTCGACCCGATGCTCACCCTCGGCCTGCCACCGGGGGTGACCGCGGCCACCGGCATGGACGCCCTCGTGCACGGCGTGGAGTCCCTCGCGTCCCGGGCGCGCACCCCGCTGTCGGCAGCGCCGGCGCTGCAGGCGGTGCGGATGGTGGCCGCCCACCTCGAGCGGGCGGTGCGCGACGGCGGAGACCTGGAGGCACGGTCGCAGCTGCTGCTCGGCTCGTACCTGGCCGGCACCGCGCTCAGCCTCTCGGGGCTCGGGCTGGTGCACGGCATCGGGCACGCGGTGACGGCGCACACCGGTGCCGCGCACGGCCTCGCGCTGTCCGCGGTCGTCGCGGAGGTGATGACCCGCACGGCCGACGCGGCGGCCACCGCCTGGGCGGAGGTCGCGTGGGCGTTGGGTGCAGGTCCTGCGCCCGAGGCCGCGCCCGACGCGGTCGCCGCCCTCGCGGACGCTGTCGGCGCCCGGCACCGGCTCGTGGAGCTCGGGGTCACCGAGGGCCTCGTCGAGGACGTCGCCGGGCCGCCGCGGCCGACGCCGTCAGCGCGAACCACCCCGGGCGTTCGAGGTGACGGAGATCACCGACCTGGTCCGCACCTGCCGCTGAGCGGACGGCCGCCCAGCACGAGTGGCGCGACCACCTGCCGAGCGGAGAGGACCGGGGACCGCCGGGCATCGCTAGGCTCCCCGCGACCGGCAGTCGGGCCCTGTCCCGAGCGCTCCCGCCACGTCGCACCGGAGGCCCCGTGTTCCGCACAGTGCTCGTCGCCAACCGCGGGGAGATCGCCGTCCGGGCGTTCCGCGCGGCCTACGAGCTCGGCGCCCGCACCGTCGCCGTCTTCCCGTGGGAGGACCGCAACGCGGTCCACCGGATCAAGGCGGACGAGGCGTACCTGATCGGGGAGCGGGGCCACCCGGTCCGGGCGTACCTCGACGTCGCCGAGGTCGTGCGCGTCGCCCGGGAGTGCGGGGCGGACGCGGTCTACCCGGGCTACGGGTTCCTGTCCGAGAACCCCGATCTGGCCCAGGCCTGCGAGGACGCCGGTATCGCCTTCGTCGGCCCGCCGCCGGCGGTCCTGCAGCTGGCCGGCAACAAGGTCCGCGCCCTCGGCGCCGCCCGCGACGCGGGCATCCCGGTGCTGGACTCCTCGGCACCCTCCGACGACGTCGAGGAGGTGGTCGCTGCTGCCGCGGCGATCGGGTTCCCGATCTTCGTCAAGGCCGTGGCCGGCGGCGGCGGCCGCGGGATGCGCCGGGTGGAGGACGAGTCGTCGCTCCGGGAGTCCGTGGAGACCGCGATGCGCGAGGCGGAGGGTGCCTTCGGGGACGCCACAGTGTTCCTGGAGCGAGCGGTGATGCGCCCCCGTCACGTCGAGGTGCAGGTGCTGGCCGACGCCACCGGCGAGACCGTGCACCTGTACGAGCGGGACTGCTCGGTGCAGCGGCGGCACCAGAAGGTCGTCGAGATCGCGCCGGCACCGAACCTCGACCCCGACCTGCGCGAGGCGCTGTGCCGCGACGCCGTCGCCTTCGCACGACAGGTCGGCTACGTCGGCGCGGGGACCGTGGAGTTCCTCATCGAGACCAGCGGTGAGCGGGCGGGCACCCACGTCTTCATCGAGATGAACCCGCGGATCCAGGTGGAGCACACCGTCACCGAGGAGATCACCGACGTCGACCTCGTGCAGTCCCAGCTCCGGATCGCGGCCGGTGAGACGCTCGCCGACCTGGGCCTGCGCCAGGAGGACGTCGTCGTGCACGGCGCCGCGTTGCAGTGCCGGATCACCACCGAGGACCCGGCCAACGGCTTCCGCCCGGACGTCGGCAAGATCACCGCGTACCGCTCCGCCGGCGGCGCCGGGGTGCGGCTCGACGGCGGCACCGCCGCCACCGGCGCGGACATCAGCGCCCACTTCGACTCGATGCTCGTCAAGCTCTCCTGCCGCGGCCGGGACTTTCCCGCCGCGGTGCGCCGGGCACGGCGCGCGCTCGCGGAGTTCCGGATCCGCGGGGTGTCGACGAACATCCCGTTCCTGCAGGCGCTGCTGGAGGAGCCGGGGTTCATCGACGGCGACCTGGCGACGTCCTTCATCGACGAGCGCCCGCAGCTGCTGCGGGCGCGCAGCTCCGGCGACCGGGGCACGAAGCTGCTGACGTGGCTGGCGGACGTGACGGTGAACCAGCCGAACGGCGCGGCGCCGGTGGCGCTCGACCCGACCGACAAGCTGCCGGCGTGCGACCTGGACGCGCCGGCGCCGCCAGGGTCCCGGCAGCGGCTGGCCGAGCTCGGGCCCGAGCGGTTCGCCGCGGCGCTGCGCGAGCAGGTGCCGGTGGCCGTCACCGACACCACGTTCCGCGACGCCCACCAGAGCCTGCTCGCCACCCGGGTACGCACGCGCGACCTGCTGGCCGTGGCCCCGTACGTGGCGCGCACCACGCCGCAGCTGCTCAGCGTCGAGTGCTGGGGCGGCGCGACGTACGACGTCGCCCTGCGCTTCCTCGGGGAGGACCCGTGGGACCGGCTCGCGGCGCTGCGCGAGGCGATGCCGAACCTGTGCCTGCAGATGCTGCTGCGCGGGCGCAACACCGTCGGCTACACCCCGTACCCGACGCAGGTGACCTCGGCGTTCGTGCAGGAGGCCGCCGAGACCGGGATCGACGTGTTCCGGGTGTTCGACGCGCTCAACGACGTCTCGCAGATGCGCCCCGCGATCGAGGCGGTGCGCGAGACGTCGGCGCTGGCGGAGGTGGCGCTCTGCTACACGAGCGACCTCACCGACCCCGGCGAGACGCTGTACACCCTCGACTACTACCTGCGGCTCGCCGAGCAGATCGTCGAGGCGGGCGCCCACGTGCTCGCGATCAAGGACATGGCGGGACTGCTGCGCCCGCCCGCGGCCCGCACGCTCGTCTCGGCGCTGCGCGAGCGATTCGACCTGCCGGTGCACCTGCACACCCACGACACCGCCGGCGGCCAGCTCGCCACGCTGCTCGCCGCGGTGGACGTGGGCGTGGACGCCGTGGATGTGGCGACGGCCTCCATGGCGGGCACGACGAGCCAGCCCCCGGCGTCGGCCCTCGTGGCGGCGCTCGCCCGCACCGAGCGGGACCCGGGGCTGGACCTGCGCGCGGTGATGGACCTCGAGCCGTACTGGGAGGCCGTGCGGCGCGTCTACGCGCCCTTCGAGTCGGGGCTGGCGAGCCCGACGGGCCGGGTCTACGACCACGAGATCCCCGGCGGGCAGCTGTCCAACCTGCGCCAGCAGGCGATCGCGCTGGGGCTGGGGGAGAAGTTCGAGGACATCGAGGCGATGTACGCCGCTGCCGACGACATCCTGGGGCACCTCGTGAAGGTGACGCCGTCGTCCAAGGTGGTCGGCGATCTCGCCCTGCAGCTGGTGGCGCAGGGCACGGACCCGGCGGCCTTCGCGGAGGACCCGCGCTCCTTCGACGTGCCGGACTCGGTCGTCGGGTTCCTCGCCGGTGAGCTGGGGGACCCGCCAGGGGGGTGGCCGGAGCCGTTCCGGGGCAAGGCGCTCGCGGGTCGCACCCCGCCGGTGCGCGCCGCCGAGGTGCCGGACGACGAGGCCGCGGCCCTCGAGCGGCCCGGCCGGGAGCGCCGCGACGCGCTGAACCGGCTGCTGTTCCCAGGGCCCACGGGGGAGCTCGCCCGGTCCCGGGAGGCCTACGGCGACCTGGCCGTGCTCGACACGCTCGACTACCTCTACGGCCTGCAGCAGGGCCGCGAGCACGTCGTGCGCCTCGACAAGGGTGTGAGCATCATCGCCGAGCTCGAGGCCGTCGGGGACGTCGACGAGCGCGGGCAGCGCAGCGTGATGTGTACTCTGAACGGCCAGCTGCGGCCGGTGCAGGTCCGGGACCGCTCCGTGGACGTCGACGTCAAGGTGGCCGAGAAGGCGGACCCGTCGTCCCCGGGTCACGTCGCGGCACCGTTCGCGGGGGTCGTGACGTTGCAGGTCGCCGAGGGCGACAGCGTGGACGCCGGCGCCACGGTGGCGACGATCGAGGCGATGAAGATGGAGGCCGCGATCACGGCTCCGGTGGCGGGCACGGTGGCCCGGCTCGCGATCGGCGGGGTGCAGCAGGTCGAGGGCGGTGACCTCGTCGCCGAGCTCGACCCGAAGGGATGAAGAGACCGGAAGAGTCAAGTACGTAAAGTTATGCTTTACTCGCGCTTGACTCTGCTGTGACAATGCCGACAGCAGAGTGAGCGCACCGCATCCGACGAGTGGCACCACCGGGGAGGGAACGATGGCGCAGTTCACCGAGGCGATCACCGGAGCGATCGCGATCGCGCAGCAGGAGCTGGACGAGGCACGGGCGGACGGCGACCTCGACGCCGCCGTCGCCCACGAGGGTCGCCTCGAGGACCTTCGGCGCCTCGCCGCTGACAACGACGTGTCCACCGGGGTCGCCTGAGCGGATCCCCGCGGAGTGCGCCGCGGAGCGGAGCGCGCCGCCGACGTCGCCGAGGCGGTCGCGCAGCCGCTGAGGCGCCGTCCCCTCCTGGTGTCCCGCACGGCGCTCCGGCCCCGTGCCCCTACGATCGGCAACCGTGATGACCCCCGTCGCTTCGGCGCTCGGTGTGGCCTGCCTGCTGCTGGCCGCGTGGTCGGGGCTGCGCACCGCGCAGGACCGCCGGGTCGGCGGCGGGCAGCTGCTGGCCTGCGCCGCCCTGACCCTGGCCCTGCTCGCGCAGGCGGTCGCCGGGTTCGTCGCGCTCGCCGTGTCGGACCGCGCGGTGGACTCGGTGACGTTCGTCGGCTACCACCTCACCGCGGTCGCGCTCCTGCCGGTCGGGGCGCTCTGGGCGATCGGCGAGCGCAGCCGGTGGGGCAACGGCGTGCTCGCGGTCGCAGCACTCGTGGTCCCGGTCCTGCTGGTGCGCCTCGTCCAGGTCTGGGACGGGCGGTGACCGGCACACGCAGCCGTCGCCGCCCGCCCGAGGGGGCGACGCTGGCTCCCACCGGGCAGGGCGCCGGCCGGCTCCTCGTGGCGGTGTACGGCGTGTTCGCGATCTCCGCGACTGCGCGTGCCGGTGTGCAGCTGGCCACCCAGTTCGACGAGGCGCCGGTGGCGTACCTGCTGTCCGCGGTCGCGGCCGCCGTCTACGTGGTGGCGACCCTCGCCCTGGCCCGCGACAACCGGCGCCTGGCGTGGGCGGCGATCGGGCTCGAGCTCGTCGGCGTGCTGGCGGTCGGCGCGGCCAGCGTCTTCGACGTCGCGGCCTTCCCCGATGAGACGGTGTGGTCCGGATTCGGCCGCGGCTACGGCTACGTGCCGCTCGTGCTGCCGTTCGTCGGGCTGGCGTGGCTGGTGCGCACCGGCCGGGCGCGACGCGGGTAGCGCCTCGACCAGACTTCAGGCGGGGAGCAGCACGATGCCGGCGCAGGCGCACGCCCACAGCACGCTGGCGAAGGTGCCGATGATGAACCGCTCGGCGGCGCCGGGGTAGCGCAGCTCGGTGTAGCGCCCCAACCCCTTGACGGCGAGGACGACGACCAGCCCCTCCGGCCACCCGGCGAGCAGCGTGGCCGTCACCGCCGCGCGCTCCAGCGCCCCGATCCAGGCGCCGCCCCGCAGCACGTCCTCGGGGCTGCGGGCCGGGACCCCGTGGGCGGGGGCCTCGTGGGCTGGGGTTTCGCGGGCGGCGGAGTCGAGCACGGCCGCGGTGAGCGGGCCGCCGCCGGCGACGGACGCCGCGACCGCGACGGCCCCGGTGAGCAGCGGGTGCACGTCGCCGCCAGGGACGGCGGTGAGCGGAGCGGCGAGGACGTCGTCCAGCCCGACCACCTGGACGAGCCCGGCCTGCGTTGCGGCGGCCAGCACCAGCAGCGCGGTCGCGAGGGCGGGCGCGGTCCAGCCGGCGGGGGGGCGGTGGGCACGCCGCCAGCCGGGCAGCGCCGCGACGCCTGCCGCCAGCAGCAGGCCGCCTGCGAGCGGGCTCACACCGGGGCCGGGGCGGTCGGGGCGTGCCCCCCGGTGGCTGCCGCAGCCTCCAGCAGCGCAGCCGCCGCGGGCCGGACGGCCTGCTCGTGACCGTGCAGGGCCGCCTGCAGCCGCTGGCTGACGGCCTGGCGGCTGATCCCGAGCCGGTCGGCGACGTCCGCCTGGGTGACCCCCGGCGCCATCAGGTCCACCGCCTCCCAGCCGGCGTCGGAGCGCCGTGCCACGACGGCGGCCAGCAGCGCCAGCACGGCCTGCGCGCGCGCGGCGGCGTCCTCGTCCGGACCGCTGACCGCGAGCGAGCCGTCGGCGTGTTTCGCGCGCTCCACGGCCTCCCGCGCGTGCTGGAAGGCCTCGCCGGACCCCGCGCGGGTGCTCGCCGGCAGGGGTCGGTCGACTGTTCCCAGGCCGATCCCGGTGCTCCAGACCCCCGCGCGAGCGAGCCGCAGTGCCGTGTCCACGACCGCTGCGGCGTCGTCCAGCACCCCCTGCACCTCGTCCCCGGCCGTGCGCTCGAAGTCGCGGAGGCGTCCCCCGGCGCGGGCGGGGGAGTTGAGGTCGGTCAGGACGGCCTCGACGCGGTCGGGTCCGCGGCGGCTGCTGCGCTGGTCCACCGTCATCACGGCGATCATGCTCGCCACCTCTGACAACTCATGGCCTCAAGGCTAGACCCTTGCTGACCAGTATTCAAGGCCCAGGCCTTGCTGTTGACGCCGTCTGCTCTTCCCAGGGCCGGGCGGGGGAGCGCATGATGCGCGCCGTGGAGCAGCGAGCGCGCGGTACGGGACCGTCCGGCGCCGTCGTCGAGGAGCCGCTGCGCTACGGCACGGCGCGAGGACGCTGGGTGCTGCTCGCGACCGTGCTCGGTTCGGGCATGGCGTTCCTCGACGCCACCGTGGTGACCGTGGCGCTGCCGACGATCGGCGCCGAGCTGGACGCCGACCTGGCGGCGCTGCAGTGGACGGTGAACGCGTACACCCTCACCCTGGCCGCGCTGATCCTGCTCGGCGGGTCGCTGGGGGACCGCTACGGCCGCCAGCGGGTCTTCACCGTCGGGGTGGTGTGGTTCGCGGCGGCGTCGCTGCTGTGCGCGCTGGCGCCGGGGGTCGCCACGCTCGTGACGGCGCGGGCCCTGCAGGGTGTGGGCGGGGCGCTGCTGACCCCGGGGGCGCTCGCGATCCTGCAGGCAACGTTCGCCCCGGAGGACAGGGCCCGGGCGATCGGCGCCTGGTCGGGCCTCGGCGGGCTGGCCGGCGCCGTCGGACCGTTCCTCGGCGGGTGGCTCGTGCAGGTGGGCAGCTGGCGCCTCGCCTTCGCACTGAACGTACCGGTCGCCCTGGCGGTGCTGTGGGCAGCGCGGCACGTCCCCGAGACCCGCGACCCCCGGGCCGCGCCGCGACTGGACCTCGCCGGCGCCGTCCTCGGAGCCGTGGCACTGGGAGGGGTCACGTACGCGCTGGTGGGGTGGTCGGAGCAGCCCGGCTCGCCCGTCGTGCTCGGCGTCGCCGCGGTCGGCGTCCTGGCGGGGGTGGCGTTCGTCGTGGACCAGCGGCGCTCCAGCCACCCGATGGTGCCGCCGGGCCTGGGCCGCAACCGGGTGTTCGTGGCCACGAACGTCGTCACGCTGGCGATGTACGCCGCACTCGGCGGCGTCTTCTTCCTGCTCGTGATCCAGCTGCAGGTGGTCGCGGGCTACGGGCCGATCGCTGCCGGCACGGCGCTGTTGCCCGTGACGGCGGTGATGCTGGTTCTGTCCGCTCGGGCAGGTGCGGTAGCGGCACGGATCGGGCCACGGCTGCCGATGACCGTCGGCCCGCTGGTGGCGGCGGCCGGGATCGCCTGGGCCTCGCGGATCGGCGAGGGGGCGGACTACCTCACCGACGTCGTCCCGCCGGTGACGCTGTTCGGCCTGGGGCTGGCGACGACCGTCGCACCGCTGACGGCCACCGCGCTCGGAGCCGTCGACGACCGGATGACCGGCGTCGCCAGCGGCGTCAACAACGCGGTTGCGCGCACCGGCGGGCTGCTCGCGGTCGCGGCGCTGCCGCTGGTCGTCGGGCTCACCGGGCAGGGCTACGCCGACCCGGCACAGCTCGGCCCGGCGTACCGGTCAGGGATGTTGCTGAGCGCCGGGCTGCTCGCGCTCGGCGGGGTGCTGTCGGCGCTGACCGTGCCGGGACGCCGGCCCGAGCCGCCGGCGCACACCGTCCACCGCGAGGAGTGCGCCCGCCAGTGCGCGCTGGCCGGGACGCCGATGGTCCCGGCGGACGAGCTCGCCGCCTCGGGCACCAGGAGGGTGGAACCGCCGGGGGAGTGACGCCTCTGGCGGGCCCGCCGTGGCGGGGTTCTCGAGCGGCTGGGCGATCGGCATGCTGGGGGCATGGGGACGCTCACGACCACGCAGGTGCTCGACGCCGGGCTCGCAGACTGGCGGCTGCTCGCCCAGGCGCTGCACGCGCGGTTCCGCACCGGTGCCTTCGCCGCAGGCGCCGCCTTCGTGGCCGCGGTCGCCGAGGTGGCCGAGCAGGCGAACCACCACCCCGACGTGACCCTGACCTCCCCGTGGGTCGACGTCCGACTTCTCAGCCACGACGTCTCGGGGATCACGTCCCGCGACGTCGACCTCGCCCGCCGGATCAGCGGGATCGCCGCCGCGCAGGGGATCGGTGCTGACCCGGGCGTCCTCGCCGAGGTCGAGCTGGCGCTGGACACCGCCGCCCTGGCCGCCCTCGGCCCGTTCTGGGCGGCGCTGCTCACCGGCAGCGCCGACGCGGTCGACGAGGACGACGTCCGCGACCCCCGCGGGCGCGTGCCGCTGCTGTGGCTGCAGCAGACCGAGCCGCACGAGACGCCGCGGCAGCGCTTCCATGTCGACCTGTGGGTGCCGCACGACGCCGCCGCCGACCGGATCGCGACCGCGGTCGCGGCGGGCGGGCGCGTGGTGGACGACGCGCAGGCCCCGACCTTCGTCGTCCTGGCCGACCCCGAAGGCAACAAGGCGTGCGTCTGCACGTGCCTCGGACGGTGAGCGAGGGGGAGCGAGCCTCGGGGGGTCCCGTGGAGCGGGGTGCCAAGGCTCAGGTCCGGTAGGCGTCGCGGCGGTGGTCGACGTCGAGCACGACCACCACGCGACGGGACTCGTCGATGCGGTAGCGGATCCGATACTGCCCGCGGCGTGCGCGCCACAGGCCTTCGAAGGGTGCGCGCAGAGGCGTGCCGACGCGCCGGGGAGTCCGAGCGAAGGGACCGCTGCTGAGCTCCCAGGCCGCGAAAGCGGCCGACGCCGGCAGCGAGGTGGTCAGTGCGCGTCGCGCGCCCGGTGCGAGCACGACGTCGTACCGCGCCCGGCGACAGGGTCAGTCGCCACCGCGCTCGTGCGCTCGCCGCTCGCGCATCAGCTCCGCCATCTGCTCGGCAGTCGTGACGTCGCCGGCAGCGGCCGCGGCCTCGGCCTCGCGCAGCCGTGCGAGAGCAGGCGCGTCGCCCAGCAGCTCGATCGTGGCCTCCAACGAGGCCAGGTCCTCAGCCGAGACGAGGACGACGTGGTCGCGGCCGTTGCGCGTCAGGGTCGCCGACGAGGGGCCTCAGGATCAACGCCGTGCGGTCGATGACCTGGCGTGACCTCACCGCGAACAGGGGTGCGCACGGGGGCGGTTGTCGCCGGCGCCCTGATCGCGCTCGCGTCCGCCTTCGCAGGGGTCTACGGGTACGGCGTCGCCCGCGAGGCGTGGACACACGTTCGCGCAGAGCGTGCGTGGCCCGACCAGCGTGCTCGGCTGGAGGCCGCCGTCGCGGCGGTCGAGCTGCCGGACGGCTACCGGCGGGTCGACTGCGCGGCCGATGCCGTCGTGGAGCAACGGTGCTGGAGGGTCGACGCGCTGCCGGACGACGTCCTGCCTGACCAGCTGGCGACCCTCGACGGAGTCGGCGACACCGGTGCCGTCGGCGACTGCGACGGCACTCCCACGTGGCGGGGACGGCCCGTGGGCTGCGCTGTCTCGACGATCCTTGCCGGCCGGCTGCTGGGCGCGACGGCGTTTCGTGACGTCGATCCCGACGCGAGCCACCCGGACGACGTCGTGCTGGACAGCACCCTCGTCGGCCTGGGCGCGGATCTCACCCCGCCCTGACTCCAGCGCCTTGGTCACGCGCTGGACCCTGCGCCGCGGCCGGAGGCGGCAGGCGCGAGGCCCGGGCCTGCGCTACCGGTCGAGGACGAGCGCAAGGGCATCGTCGACCCGCTGCATCTCCTCGAAGCTGAGGTAGCCGGCGGGTTCGTCGAGCCGCTGCAGATCCACCGTGGCGAGCTGGTCGCACATCACCAGGGTCTGCTGATCGGCGATCCGCACCGGGGGCCGGAAGCTGGTCGCGCGCGCACTGGTGCTGGTGAACGCGACGACCCAGGTACTGAGGGCGAGCCAGTCCGGCTGCAGCACCACCGCGAACCGGCGACCCCGCTGCTCGTGACCCTTGCCGCGTCCCGGCAACCGGTAGACCTCACCCCTCACGTCCGCTCCTGCAGAGCGACCAGGTCCTGCTGGATGGCCCTGATCTCGGCCAGGTCGGCGGGATCGTCCCTGATGGCGCGGGCTTCTGCGGCTGCCAGATGGCGACGCTCGTCGCGCTGCATCGCCTCGAGCGCTGTCCGGATGACCTGGTCGGCGCTCTGCCGGCGAGAAGCCCCCAGCCGGAGAAGCAGGTCGCGAGTGCTGGTGTGCACCTTGACGGTGGTGGTGTCGGCCATGGCAGCAGTCTACTCCGAGTAGACCCGACTGAAGGGCCCCGCAGCGTGCACACTCGGGGGACACCACCGCGAGGGACGCCCTCACGAAATGACATAAGGTTCATTATCGGCGGTGGAATGGCGGCGCCTCTGGCTGGCAGTTCCAGTCCCGGCGCCGATGACTCGGGCAACACCAGGCAGTCTCCACGGCTGCAGTCGAGCCACCACCGTGATGCCCGCCTCTGGCGGTCGATCCGTTCGCGGGGCTGCAGGCCCGTCTGTCGCAGAGTGCTGCCTCTTGCTGGCGTGGTCTGACTCTCCGACTGACTGACGCTCGCTGTACCGGGCGGCCCGGTCCACCCGGGTCCGGCGCCGACCCCGCCGTGCGAGACCCACCGCGACCCCGGCCCCGATCAGCAGGATCAGGACACCGGCCGCGGCCAGGACGGCGGTGGCGGGGCCGGGCCGGGCCAGGCCACCGTTCCGGTGACCAGGCCGGCCACGAGCTGGAACGGGTTCCCCGGCAGCGGTGTCGTCTCACCGGCGAGGCGGTGCCCGAGGTGCACGGCGCCGGTCGCCGCCCCGACACCGGCGACCACGAGGACGATCACGGCCCACAGCACGACCGTGCCCGGGTCCAGGGAGGTCCCGCCGGAGCGCCGCGAGGTCGCGGTCACGCCGCCCCCTCCCCCGTGGTGTCCCCCACGGCGTCGCCGTCCTCGAGGTCGCCCTTCTCCCCGCTGGCGGGCTCCACACTGGCGGGCTCGTCGTCGACGGGAGGCAGGTTGAGTGTGAGGTCTGTGCGCGACACGCCGGCGTGTCGCGCACAGACCTCACACTCGGCGCACTCAGCGGAGGAGGCGGCCACGTGGCTCAGCACGAACAAGGCCGCAGGGTTGACCTGATTGTGTCCAGGCAGCAGCCTTGCGCGAAGTCGGCTCCGGAAGCGACCACACGTACCACACGACGTCCTCGCAAGGGATAGAGCTTGTCCGAGCTGGCCGGTATCGTGATCTCCCGGCACGGCGCCGCGACGAACCGGCACGCAGGGGACGGAGCCCGCCATGAGCCCTCATTTCACCGGTCACGCCGCGATCGCCGAGCGCGCCGCCGCCGCGCCAACAGGACGCCGGCCGGCATCGCCGCCGTGCTGCTCGTGCTGCTCGGCATCGCGGGGCTGGCCGCCGCCCTGAACGATCAGCGGTCGCTCGACATCGTCGCCCAGGGCGTACCCACCACCGGCACGGTGCTCACCGTAGGTGTCAGCGGCACCAACCGCGCCGTCGTCACGGCGGAGTTCGCTACCGCCGACGGCAGCCCCGTGGTCGGGGACAGCAACCGGTTCGACGTCGGGGCTGTCGACCTGAGGCACGGCGACGCGGTCGAGATCCTCTACAACCCCTCCGAGCCGAATGTTGTCCAAGGTGCCGACTGGGAAGCCGGGAACGGGCTGCTCTGGCAGGGAACCGCATGGCTCGTGGTCGCCGCAGCAACCCTTGTCCCCGAGCTGCGGGCTCGCCGGCAGGGCGAGGTCGAGGAATCGGACGACGCGCCGACCTTCGTCGAGTCGGACGCACGCCCTCGCATCGTCGGCAGGCCTTGCCCCGCAGGCGCCGTGACGCTGGCAGCCGATCGGGGCGGCGCGTGCCGGGTCAGCCGGCAGGGCCGACGACGAGGCTGACCATGGTCGCCTTGCCGGACGCCGCGTCACCCGTCGCCGCGAGCGCGCCGTACCCGCCCGGACCCACGGGTCCGCTGTCCGTGGCGAGCGCCACCACCCGCCCGTTCCCGACGGTGGCCGACGCCGCGAGCACCGCCTCGCCGTCCGGCGGTGTCAGCGCGGTCGTCGCCGACGACTTCACCGCCCACAGCGACAGCAGCCGGCTGCCGGAGGACGCCGCGTCGACCGAGGGCGTCCGGTACGTCGCCGAGGAGCCGGTCTGCACGGCAACCGTCGCGGCGGTCACGACGTCCGGGCCGGTCCCGCGGTAGCCGACGGCGACGAGCGAGGCCTTGGCGCGTCCCGACAGCGGGACCGACACGGTGGCGCCGGCGTCACCGGCCCGGGCGGTGCGACGCCACACCACGGTGCGCAGCTCCCGGTCCGCCACCGAGGTGACCGGCGTCCAGCCCGTCACGCCGGCCGGGTCGGCCACGGTCCGGTCCGACCCGAGGCTGAGCACGAGCACGAGACCGTCACCGGCGCGGACGTCGGCCGGCAACGCGACCCGGTGCGTGCGGGCGTTCGTGTTCGACGACGTGGCACCGACGACGCTGACGTCCTGCCCGGGTGAGGGGTCCGCGGCGACGGTGACGTCGCGTGCGGTGGTCCCGGTGGCCCCGCGGTCGTCCGTCACAGTGAGCACCACGCGGTACGTGCCGGCCGCGGCGTACGTGTGCGAGACCTGGCGCCCCGCGAGGGAGGCACCGTCCCCGGTGTCCCAGCTGTAGGTCGCCACCGACCCGTCGGCGTCGGTCGATCCGCCGCCGTCCAGGACGCACGTCAGCTGCTCGCACGCCACGGCGGCGACCGCCGTCGGGTCGGCGTTCGCCGGGGGCGGGGGCGGCGGCTGCTCCCCGACGTCCGGCAGCAGGACGGTGTGGGACGACCCGCTCTGCACGGCGCCGATCCCGCTGACGGAGAGCCGGACGGGCCGGGTGCGCGTGGTCGTGGAGCCGTCGCCCAGCTGGCCGTCGGCGTTCTGGCCCCACGCCCACACGTCCCCGGCCGCCGTCACGGCGAACGACTGGTCGCGGCCGTCGCCGACCTCCACCGCGGCCGGCAGCCCCGGCACCGGAGTGGGCGTGCTCCGGTTCGCGGTGCCCCCGAGCCCGAGCTGGCCCCGGTAGCCCCTCCCCCAGGCCAGCACGGCGCCGTCGGTGGTGACCGCGACGCTGTGGTGCGCACCGGCGTCCAGCGCGGAGACGCCGGACTCGAGCACCTGGACGGGGGTCGTCCGGCGCGTCGTCGTGCCGTCGCCGAGCTGGCCGTAGCGGTTGTCCCCCCATGCCCACACGGCTCCGGAGGTGGTACGCGCCAGCCCGTGGTCCCGGCCGCCGGACAGCTCGACGACGTCGCGCAGCCCGCTCACCGTCACCGGGGACAGCCGGCGCGTCGTCGTGCCGTCGCCGACCTCGCCGTAGGCGTTGTTGCCCCACGCCGCCACGGTGCCGTCCGCGCGCAGCGCGTAGCTCATGTCGCGGCCGGCGGCGACCGCGGTCACCCCGCTCAGCCCGGGCACGCGCACCGGGCGGGTCCGCACCGACCGCTCCCCCGTGCCGAGCTGGCCCAGCCAGCCGTACCCCCACGTCCACACGCTGCCGTCGGAGCGCAGCGCGATGCCGTGGTAGTGCCCGGCCTCGATCTGCACGACGTCGTCGAGGCCGGTGTCGACGGGGGTGGCCCGGTCGACCCGCGAGCCGTCGCCGACCTGTCCCTTGTCGTTCGCGCCCCAGCCCAGCACGTGGCCGGCGGCGTCGAGCAGGTACCCGTGGTCACGCCCGCTGGCGACCGCCACCGCCGCCGGGCCGTCGACCACGGCCGGCGAGGTGCGCCCGCCACCGACTCCGTTGCCCTGCTGACCGCGGTCGTCGGCGCCGGTGGTCAGCGGCACTGCCGCAACCTGCCCGTCCGCGGCCGCCGCCGCGGTGCCCGGGAGGGCCAGCGCGAGCGCGACGAGAACAGAGGTCACCGCTTTGTGCGTCTGATGCGACACACTGCCTCCCGAGGTCTTGGGACGCCGGTCGGGCGCCCGCGCCCGATCCTCGCTGGTCGGCCCGGTGGTCCACAAACCCCCGCGCGAGCGGCCCCGGCGGCGCGATGAGCCGGACGGGTCAGCCGACGTCTTCCCCGCGCCCCGGCCGACCGATACTTTCAGTGACGACGGACGGCCGGATCGTCACCCCGATGGCCTCAGCTGAGCAGCAGAGTGTGATGCACGTCACATCAACCCGGTGTCCCCCTGTGACGAAGGAGTCATGGGGAATGGTGGTCCTGTCCCCGACCGAGGACGCGCTCGCGCACTCTCGGCGCCGCCCGCCGTCCGACCGGCCCCGACACCCCGAGGATCCGCCTCCCGTGCTCCCCCGCCCGCTCTGCTCGCTGCTCGCGGCGACCACCCTCGCGGTGGTGCTGCCGGGCGGCTCCGCGCTGGCGGCGCCCACGACCATCGCGGCCGGCACCACCCTGGTTGCCGGCACGGCCGTCGCGACCGGTACGACCGCGGCGCGCGACCCGGAAGCGACCGCGACGGACACTGCGACCGGCACCGCGACCGGCACCGCGACGAGCACCCCGGGCGACGGCAAGGTCCCGGTCGCGGACCCGCAGAACCCGACCGCCGAGGAGCTCGAAGCGCAGCAGCGCGAGGCCGGGCGGCTGCAGGACGAGATCGACACGCAGGAGCAGACGGTCGAGGCCGCTCGCGCCCAGGCGACGACCCTGTCCGAGCAGGCCGGTGCCGCGCTGGAGGCCTACGAAGGCGCCGTCCAGCAGCGGGACGACGCGCTCACCGAGCGCGACCTGCAGACTGCCCGGCTCACCGAGGCCAAGCATGTGCTCGAGGCCAAGCGCGCAGACCTGGGCCGATGGGCCTCGCAGGCATACCGCGACGGCACGGCCATGGGCGAGTACGAGGAGCTCATGACGCTGCTCGAGTCCGACACGACGGACGACCTGAGCCGGCGGATGGCGCTGCTGCGGGTGGTCGGGCGCGTCAAGGGCGAGGTCGTCGTCACGGTCGACAACGCCGAGCAGGTCGCGCGCGAGTCGGCGTCCCGTGCCCGGGTCGCGGCCCTACAGGCCGACGCCGCCACCGAGCGCGCGGCAGCGTCCCGGGCCCAGGCCGACAAGCTGCTGACCGCGCAGCGCGAGCAGCTCGCCGTGCTCGACGACCTGCTGGCCGACACCCAGGACGCTGCCGAGGTGGCCGGGACCGAGGCCGAGAAGCTCGCCGAGGCGCGTCGCGTCGCCGAGGAGCGGCGCAAGGAGGCGATGGCGGCGGCCGCCGCGGCCGCGCTCGCGGCCGGCGCCACCGCCGAGCAGGCCGCCAACGCGGTCGTCGGGGAGGTCGGCGACTGCGCCGGCGGCGACGTCTCGCGCTACCCCAACGGCGGCATCCCCCGCTCGGAGCTGTGCCCGCTGTGGGGGGCGCCCGGCCATGTGCTGCGCGCCGACGCCGCGCACGCGTTCGACCAGATGAGCCGGGCCTACGCGAAGCGCTTCGGCAGCCCGATCTGCGTCACCGACTCCTACCGCACCTACGCCTCCCAGGTCCGGCTGCGCGCGAGCAAGCCGAGCCTGGCGGCCAAGCCCGGCACGAGCAACCACGGCTGGGGCAAGGCCCTGGACCTCTGCGACGGGATCCAGAACTTCGGCAGCCCGACGCACGAGTGGATGCGGGCGAACGCCCCCCTGTTCGGCTACTTCCACCCGAGCTGGGCGCAGCAGAACGGATCGAAGCCCGAGGCCTGGCACTGGCAGTTCGGCGGCTGAGCCGCCCCTCCCCCGTGCCCACCGCCGCTCCGCCTCCCTACCTGGACCACCCCGGTCCCCTCGCACTGGCGCACCGCGGCGTCACCCGCGACGCGCCGGAGAACTCGATGGCTGCCTTCGCGGCTGCGGCCGAGCTGGGCTACTCCTATGTCGAGACGGACGTCCGGGCCACCGCCGACGGCGAGTGCGTGACCATCCACGACGCCAACCTCGACCGGGTCATCCGCACCACTGCGGATGACCCGGTCGGCACACTCACGGCGTCCCGGTTGCACCGGCTCGTCGGGGACGCGGTGCCGCGGCTCGTCGACGTGCTGTCCGCCTGGCCGTCGCTGCGCCTCAACGTCGACGTCAAGTCGGCGGCCGCCGTCGCCCCGTTCGTGCGTGCGGTCGAGGCGGCAGGCGCGCACGACCGGGTGCTCGTCGCGTCGTTCTCCGACCGGCGTCGCAGGGCGGTGCAGCGCCTCGTCACCCGCGGTGGCGCCCGCCGCCGGCTCGCGGCGTCGCCGGGCGCAGCGGTCAGCACCGCCCTCGCCGCCGCGGTGGCGGCCAGGGCCCCGGTCGCCGTCGTGCAGGGCGTGCTGCGCGGCGTTGACTGCGTGCAGCTGCCGCCGCGGGCGGCCGGCCGGGCGCTGGTGACACGCCGGCTCGTGGCCGCCGTGCACGCCACAGGACGCCAGGTGCACGTCTGGACGGTCGACGACCCGGGCGAGATGGAGTACCTGCTCGACCTCGGGGTGGACGGCGTCGTGACCGACCGCGCGGACACGTTGCGGGACGTCCTGCGCGCACGCGGTACGTGGCAGGGATGATCCCGGGCGTGAGCCCCGACGAGGCGGTCGCCGCGGACATCCCGGCCGGGCAGCGCCGCCGCGAGCAGCGCGCCTGGTACTGGTACGACTGGGCGAACTCGGCCTACGTGACGACGACGGCGACCGTGCTGTTCACGCCCTACCTGTCGTCGGTGGCCCGGGCGTCCGCGTGCCCCGACCTGCCCGTGGGCGAGGTGTGCCGGCAGACGCTGTCGGTGCTCGGCATCCCCGTCGCCGCCGGGTCGCTCGCGCTGTACGTCGTGACGGCGGCCACGCTGCTGTCGGCGCTGGCGCTACCCGTGGTCGGCGCCGTCGCCGACCGCTCCCCGCGGCCGCGGACCCTGATGGCCGGCTTCGCCTGGGTCGGGTCGGTGGCCGCCGCGGCCATGTTCTTCGTCACGGGCACGAACTGGCAGCTCGGCGCCGTGCTCCAGCTCGTCGCGAACGTGTGCCTGGGCGCCTCGCTCGTCGTCTACGACGCCATCCTGGTGCGGATCGCCACGCCCGACGAGCGCGACCGCGTCTCCAGCCGGGGGTGGGCGCTGGGGTACCTCGGGGGTGGCCTGCTGCTGGCGGCGAACCTCGGCGTCGTCTCGGCAGCTGGGTCGCTGGGCCTGACGTCCGGCCAGGCGGTGCGCGTCTCGCTGCTGTCGGCGGGCGTCTGGTGGGCGGTGTTCACGGTGATCCCGTTCCTGGGGCTGCGCGACCGGGGTCCGGTGCGACCCACCGCGGTCGAGTCCGGATCCCTCGTCCGGGAGGCGTTCGGCCAGCTCGCGCAGACGCTGCGCCACCTGCGCGGCTACCCGGTGACCCTGCTGTTCCTCGTCGCCTACCTGTTCTTCAACGACGGCATCCAGACCGTGATCGGATCCGCCAGCCTGTACGGCCAGGCCGAGCTCGGCTTCGCCGAGACCCAGCTCATCCTCACGATCCTGCTCGTGCAGTTCGTCGCGTTCGGTGGCGCGCTGCTGTTCGGTGCCGTCGCGGCCCGGGTCGGGGCGAAGCGCACCGTGCTCGCCGGTCTCGTCGCGTGGACCGGGGTGGTGCTCGCCTCGTTCGTGCTGCCGGCGGGACGGTTCGGGCTCTTCCTCGCTCTCGCGGTCGGGATCGGCGTCGTCCTCGGCGGCACGCAGGCCCTCTCCCGTTCGCTGTACAGCCAGCTCGTCCCCCTCGGCCGGGAGGCGGAGTACTTCAGCCTGTACCAGGCGGCCGAGCGGGGCACGAGCTGGTTCGGCACGTTCCTGTTCGGGCTGGTGTTCCAGCTCACGGGCTCCTACCGGCCCGCGATCGCGTCGCTCGTGCTGTTCTTCGTCGTGGGCGGGGCGCTGCTCTGGCGCGTCGACGTGCGCAAGGGCATCGCGGACGCCGGGAACGTCCAGCCCCGCGTCGTCTGACGTCCCGCTTCGGGTCGCCGACATCGTTCGGTGACGCTACGCTCTCGGAGAGTTACGGAACGCTCGGCTCTGTGCGTGATGTGCGCCACACCGGGGCAGTCGACCGTCCCCACCTGCAGGGATACCCGGCGCGCCGGGTCCCGCCGCCGGAACACCGGTCGCGGGCGAAGCGTTCCTCAGTGCAGGACAAGACGCGGCGGCGGCGCCGCCGTCCCTCGACGACCGGCAGCGCCGGGACGTCGTCCCGACAAGGAGGGCCGAAGCCATGAGCGAACGCCAGCTGCGAGGGAGTCGCCTCGGGGCATCCAGCTTGGAGAACGACACCGGCGTGGAGCCCGCTCCGCGCCAGCTGATCGAGTTCCTGTGCCCGCAGGGCCACGTCACCAGGATCCCGATGTCGCTCGAGGCCGACCTCCCGGCGGTGTGGGAGTGCCGGTGCGGTGAGGAGGCGCTCCGGCGCGACAGCGAGCGCCCGGACGTCAAGCCCGGGCGGCCGCAGCGCACCCACTGGGACATGCTGCTGGAGCGCCGTACGGTGCCGGAGCTCGAGGCGCTGCTCGAGGAGCGCCTGGCGCTGCTGCGAGCGGGTCGGCTGCACGCCAAGCGGAGCGCCTGAAGGCTCCGCCCTCGGGACGCGCAGCACCCAGCGACCCCAACAGCACACACCACCGACAGAGGACGCCGGTCGCCCCGACGAGGGGTGGCCGGCGTCTCTACGTCACGGGGTGCCCTCGCGAGGTGGTTGCCCCGGGGACGGGTCGTCGTCGTCGCGGACCACCTCGCCGGGCACGACGTCCGGGCGAGCGGAGCCCGCTCCCCCGCCCGGCCCGCCGCGACCGGTCCGGCCGGGCGGCGTCCAGCTGGCTGCCGCGACCCGGTGCCCGACGGCGCGACGGAGCAGGGCCCGCACCAGGGGGCGCGTCGGCGGCAATACGCAGGCGAAGCCGACGGCGTCGGTCAGGAAGCCGGGGGTCAGCAGCAGGGCTCCCCCGACGAGGATCAGCGCACCGTCCAGGAGCTCGTTCGTGGGCACCCGCCCGGCGCCCAGCGCCGCCCGGAGCCGCTGCCACGCCCCCGGCCCCTCGCGGGTCAGGAGCCACGCCCCGACGAGGGACTCGGCGACGAGCAGCAGCACCGTCGGCCACGTCCCGATGACGCGGCCCACCTGGATCACGACCGCGATCTCGAGCACGGGGACCACGAGCAGTGCCGCGGCCAGCCAGACCCGCCAGCCGACACCGCGGCTCCGTCGTCCGCCGGGCGGCCGTCCCCCGGGTGGGCGTCCGGCAGCTCCACCGGCGGTGGTTCCGCTCACGACCGCACCCCCGACCGCCGGGACGTGGCCGCGCGGTCGCCGCCCAGGGACCGGGCCAGCTGGGACGCCCGGGTGGCCATCCCCCAGGCCGTCACCCGCCACAGCGCCTCGCGCACGATGCTCCCCGACATCTTGCTCCTGCCCACCTCTCGCTCGTCGAACGTGATCGGGACCTCCACGACGCGGTAGCCCGCACCCCACACCCGCCGGGCCAGGTCGACCTGGAAGCAGTAGCCCTGGCTCGCGACGCCGTCGAGGTCGAGCGCGCGCAGGACGTCGGCGCGGAACGCCCGGTAGCCACCCGTCGCGTCGTGCAGCGGGATGCCGAGCACCACCCGGGTGTAGGCGTTGCCGCCGCGGCTGAGCAGCCGGCGCGACCACGGCCACCGCCGCACCGCCCCGCCCGGCACCCAGCGCGACCCCAGCACGAGGTCAGCGCCGCCGCCGTCGGCCTCCGGCCGCACCGCGGCGAGCAACCGGTCGAGCTGCTCGGGGCGGTGCGAGCCGTCGGCGTCCATCTCCACGACGACGTCGTAGCCGTGCTCCAGCGCCCACGCGAACCCGGCCAGGTAGGCGGGGCCGAGACCACGGCGTCCGGCGCGGTGCAGCACGTGCACGGCGGGGTCCGCGGCGGCCAGGCGGTCGGCGATGCCGCCGGTGCCGTCGGGGCTGGCGTCGTCGACGACGAGCACGTCGGCGCTCGGCACCGCCGCGCGCAGCCGCGCCAGCGTCAGGGGCAGGGCCTCGACCTCGCAGTAGGTCGGCGTCACCACGAGCACCCTCACCTGGAGTCGCTCCCGCCGCCGGTCCCGGTGCCCGCGGCGGCAGCGGCCGGTGCGGGCAGCGTCGGGTCGACCGTGGTCCCCGGGGGGGCGCCGCTGCCACGCCCGGGTCGCCGCGGTCGTCGGGGCCGTCCGAGCAGCCCTGCCCCGGCCGCGGCCAGCAGCAGCCCCGCTACGGCGGCGGCTGCCTCCGGCCACCCGCCGAGCCGGGTGGCGAGGGTGCGGCTCGTGCGCAGCGGCATCGCGGCCTGCAGCACCTCGCGCGTGAAGTGGCCGCCTGTGGCCAGCACCGAGCCGTCCGGGGAGATGAGCTCGCTGACCCCCACGGTGGAGATGTGGACGACGGCCCGACCGTGCTCGACCGCCCGCAGCCTCGACATCGCGAGCTGCTGCACCGATTCGTCGGTGAAGCCGAAGGTGGCGTTGTTCGTGGGCACCACGAGCAGCTGCGCGCCGGCGTCCACGGTGTCGGCGACGAGGTCGTCGAGAAGCACCTCGAAGCAGATCGCCACGCCCACGGGGGCTCCGCCGGGGGTGAGCACCCCGATCCGGTCGCCGGCCGCGAAGTCACGGCGCACGAGGTCGACCTTGTCGGAGAAGACCCGGAAGAAGGAGCGGTACGGCACGTACTCCGCGAACGGCGCGGGCCGCTGCTTGACGTAGCGGTCGACCTCCCCGCGGCCGGGCTCCCAGGCCAGCACGGCGTTGCTGAGCGTCCCCTCCGGCTCGGACAGGACCGCGCCGACCAGCACGGGGACGCCCACGGCGCGCGCGGCCCCGTCGATCTCGGTATACGCGTCGGCGTTGCGCAGCGGGTCGATGTCACTGGAGTTCTCGGGCCAGATGACGACGTCCGGGGCCGGGGCCCGGCCCGTCGCGACGTCGTCGGCCAGGGCACGGGTCGCCCGGACGTGGTTGTCGAGCACCGCTCGTCGCTCCGCGTTGAAGTCCAGTCCCGGTCGGGGCACGTTGCCCTGCACCGCCGCCACCTGCAGCGTGCCCGCCTCGGCCACCGCCGGTGTCGGCACGGCCGCTGCGCCGCCGACCAGCAGCGCCGCGCAGCCCGCCAGGGCGCCGGCCCGTACCACGGCTGCGCGCCGGGCGGACCCGGGCCTGCCACCGGCCCGGCGTGCGACGCCCTCCCCGACACCGCTCTGGGGTCGCGCCGCGGCCAGGGCGGCCAGCACCGTCAGAGCGGTCAGCGCAGCCAGCAGGGCGAGCGCGAGGCTCACGCCGGGAGCGCCCGCGAGGGCCGCCAGCGGCAGCAGCGGCGAGTCCGACTGCGAGAAGGCAAGGCGACCCCATCCGAAGCCGCCGAACGGCACGCGGGCGCGAGCCGCCTCACCGGCGACCCACACGCCCGCGACCGCGACGGCCTGCAGCGGCGCGCCACCCGGCGCACGCAGCGCGGCGGGCAGCACCGCCGCGATGATCGCGACGAACGAGGCCTGCAGACCGGCCAGGGCCAGCCACGGCAGCGCGCCGACGTAGACGCCGGACCAGGCGAGCAGCGGGACGAAGCAGCCCAGTCCCCACACCAGGCCCAGCGGCCAGGCCGCGCGGGGACGCCGGCCTGCCACCGCCACGACGAGTGCCGCGAGGCCCGGCACGGCCAGGGGCCACCAGCCGGTGGCGGGGAACGCGAGCCAGGTCCCGAGACCTCCGGCGAGGGCGACCGCGGGGGCGGCGGCCAGGGGGACCGCTGGGCGACGTCTCGCGGCCGGGACGCCGGGGCCCGGCTCGGAGGTTCTCACCCGGGCAACGGTACGTGCTCCGCCCCGGGTGCCCGGCCGCTCCCGGTGTCGGGCGGAGTCCGGCCCCCTCCGGACGCGACCCACCCACCTACCCACCACCCGCCCTGACGGTGATCATGCAGTTCGGGTACGCGGGGTGGACCCGAGGTGCATGATCACCGCGGGGGGTGGACCCGAGGTGCATGATCACGCGGGGTTCCGGTCGGCACCCGCGCGCCCTTCGGGCCGGCCCGGGCCGCGGTGGCGCCGCGGTGCGAGCCGTTTTCTACTGAGCGCGCGGGCCCGACCTCGGTCCACCCGCGGTGGAACGTCCCCGCCCGTCCTCGGCCGTACCTGCGGGTTGGTGCCCGCGGGCCGTGGGCCCGCTCCCCGGGGTGCGATCCAGTGTTCTCCGTGCGGTTCGTCAGGCGCCGCTCGACGACGACCGCGGGAGACGCTACTCCCCCCCATCGCGGTGTCAACCGCGCCCTGACCTGGGCCTTCGTGCGTCTGCGCAGGTCAGCCGCGGGGCCCGCGGAGGCCACGGACGGCGGCCGGTCGGGCGGCCGCGGCGTGTCGGCGGCGTGTCGCCCGCCCGCCCCGATGGTCGCGGTGCGTCGGACCATGATCACTTTGAGAGCGACCCCGTCAGCGGCCACTTCCGGGCGCGGCGTCCGGCACGACGACGGTGCCCCGTGCGGTGGTGACGACGAGCGGGTCGGCGAGCACCTCCGCCGCACTCGGTCCGCGGTCCGGACGGCTGCGGCACAGCACCCGGGCGCTCAGGTGCAGCTCGCGGCTCCGCCGGCCCACCCGCGTGACGACCGCCTCGACCTCCAGCACGTCCCCGGCCCGGACCGCCCCCGTGAACTGGACGTCGGTGTACGAGGCGAACAGCCCCTCGTCGCCGTCTGTGCGGATGCACACCTCGGTCGCCACGTCGCCGAAGCACGCCAGCACGAACGCGCCGTCCACGAGGTCCCCGCCGTAGTGGGCGTGGCTGTGGGCCACGTACCGCCGGTGCACCACGCGCAGGCCCACCGGGCCGTCCCCGGTGGCGGTGCCGACGCTCATGCCGACACCCGGGCGGGCGCCGCAGGAGCGGGAAGCAGCGCGTGCGCGAGGTAGGAGACGACCTCGCCGGGGGTGGTGCCCCGGCCGAAGACCCGGTCGACGCCGAGCGCGGTCGCCGCCGCCTCGTCGAAACGCGGCCCGCCGACCACGAGCAGCGGCGCCCGCCCCGCGGGGAACGCCTCCCGGAAGGCCGCGGACATCTCCCGTGTGTTGTGCAGGTGGGCGTCGCGCTGGGTCACCACCTGCGAGACCAGCACGGCGTCGGCGGTCTCGGCGAGGGCGCGCTCCACGAGGTCGGGGACGAGCACCTGGGCGCCGAGGTTCACCACCCGCAGCTCCCGGTAGTACTCCAGGCCCTTGTCGCCGGCGAACCCCTTGATGTTGCAGATGGCGTCGATGCCGACCGTGTGGGCGTCGGTGCCGATGCACGCGCCGACGACGACCAGCTTGCGCCGCAGCCGCGACCGGACGGCCGCGTTGATCTCCTTCGGGGTCAGCAGCGGGTACTCCCGCTCCACGACCGTCACCGCACCCGGCTCGACGAGGTGGCGCACCGGGCCGTAGACGACGAAGAACGTGAAGTCCGGTCCCATCGGCCGGGCGTGGACGACGAGAGCGGGCTCGATGCCCATCCTCCCGGCGAGCTGGGCGGCCGCGCCCTCGGCGCGCTTGCCGTGCGCCAGGGGCAGGGTGAACGACACCTGCACCATGCCGTCCCCGGTGGTGTCCCCGTAGGGGCGGATGACGGCAGCCTCGCTCACCGGGTCGCTCCTTCCTCGAGCAGGTCGGTCGCCGGGTTGAGGTAGCCGTCGGCGCGCTGCTCGACCCCGTCGAGGCCGCGACCGCCGTCCGCGGGCCGGCGCATCAGCCCGAAGGTGCCGTCGCCGATGGCCTCGAGCAGCCCGTCGTCGACGACCCGCTCGAGCAGCTCGACGGCCTCGCCGAGCACGGTCCGGGCGCGGCGGGCGATGAACCCGTCCGGCGGCGGGTGGAAGTCCTCGCGCAGCCCGGCCGCGGCGTTCAGCACGTACCGCACGTTCTGCAGCGCCAGGTCGCGGTCCGACAGCCAAGGGGTGACGACGGCCTCGGTCATCATCCCCACCAGCAGGATGCCCTGGCCCGTCATCGCCCCGGCGAGGTTGAAGAAGCCGTCGAGCAGGTAGCCGCGGAACACGTCACCGGTCATGTGCTTGGTCGGCGGCATCCACTTCAGCGGCGCGTCCGGGAACAGCTGGCGCGCCAGCAGCGCGTGCGCGAGCTCGAGCCGGAACGACTCCGGCAGGTCGGGGTCGATCTCGAAGGCGTGCCCGAGCCCGAGCAGGTCGTCGGTGAGCCCGGCCTCCTTCGCGAACGCCTCGTTCACGAGCTGGCTGACGGTCACCGTGTGCGCCGCGTCGACCGCGTCGGCGGTGGTGAGGTAGTTGTCCTCGCCGGTGTTGATGACGATCCCGGCGCGGGCGTGGACCTGGCGGGAGAAGCGCTGGTCGACGAAGGTGCGCACGGGGTTGATGTCGCGGAAGAGGATCCCGTACATGGAGTCGTTGAGCATCATGTCGAGGCGCTCCATGCCGGCCAGCGCCGCGATCTCGGGCATGCACAGCCCGGAGGCGTAGTTCGTCAGTCGCACGTACCGGCCCAGCTCGCGCCCGACGTCGTCCAGCGCCGCCCGCATGATGCGGAAGTTCTCCTGCGTCGCGTAGGTGCCGGCGTACCCCTCCCGGGTGGCCCCCTCGGGCACGTAGTCCAGGAGCGACTGGCCCGTGGACCGGATCACGGCGATCACGTCGGCACCGGCCCGCGCCGCCGCCTGGGCCTGCGGCACGTCCTCGTGGATGTCGCCGGTCGCCACGATGAGGTAGATCCACGGACGCTGCGGCGGGTCGCCCAGCCGCCGCACCAGCCGCTCCCGCTCGCGGCGAGCCCGGTCGAGGCGGCGGACGCCGACGGCGACGGCCGTGCGGGCGGCCCGTCCCGCGCGACGGGCCTCGCTGCCCTCCGGCACGCGGAACGACACCGACCCGCTCGCGGACTTGGCAGCGAGCACCGCGAGGTCGTCGGCCTCGCCGCGGGCCAGGGCGTCCCAGACCGGCAGGCACACCCCGTGCGCGAGCCCGACCTGGTCGCGGACGGCCGTCGCGAGGTGGTTCACCCACGGCACCCCCTCGGCGTCCGCGCCGGTGAGGCCGGCCAGCCGCAGCGTGGCCCGCTCCACCGACACCGTGGTGCGGGTGCGGGCGAGCCGGACGACGGGGCGGATCGCCCGGCTCGCGAGGGTGCGGGCACGCCGCACCGTCACCGGGTCGAGGTCCAGCACCGCCGTCCGCGCTGCCGTGGGACGCGGTCGCGTCGTCGCCGGTCGTCGCGGCGCCGCTGCCCCGCTCATCGGGCCTCCCTCGCTGTTCGGGTCCTGGGCTCACCGGCTGATCGGCTCATCGGTCCTCGAGCGCGCCGACGTCGAAGATCGAGCGGCCGTCGCGCACGGTGCGCAGGCACGTCGGCAGCTCTGCCCCGGGCGAGACGTCGGGCAGGCCGGGGGTGCCGGCGCGGGGGTCGGTGCTCCAGGCGCGCACGGTCTCGTCGGGGGCCTGCACGACGAGCTCGCCGGCGGACCAGACCGCGAACGTCGCCGGCGCCCCGGGCGCGAGCACCCCGCCCGCCTGGCCGGCGGCACGTCGGCCACCGCGGGTGTGGGCGGCGAACGCCGCGCGGGCGCTGATCCGCTGGTCGGCGGTGCGGTGGTGCACGGCGGCGCGCACCGTCCCCCACGGGTCGAACGCCGTCACCGGGGCGTCGCTGCCGAACGCCAGCGGCAGGCCCGCGGTGGCGAGCCGCGCGAGCGGGTTGAGGCGGTCGCCGCGGTGTGCGCCGAGCCGCGTGGCGTACATGCCCGCGGTGCCGCCCCAGGCCGCGTCGAACGCGGGCTGCATGCTGGCGACCACCCCGAACGCCCCCAGCGTCGCGGCGGAGTCCTCGTCGACGTCCTCGAGGTGCTCCGCCCGGTGGCGGACCGCGGCCGCGCCGGCGACAACCCCCGCGGCGCGCAGCGTGGCGTCCGCGGACCGCAGCCCGGCGAGCAGCGCGGCGGTCGCGGCGTCCCCGATCACGTGGAAGCCGGCCGGCACCCCGGCGAGCGTGCACGCGACGACGTGGTCGGCGATCTCGGCGGCCTCCAGGTAGAGGTGGCCGCACGTGTCCGGCGCGTCGGTGTAGGGCTCGGTGAAGGCCGACGTGCGCGAGCCGATCGACCCGTCGACGCACAGGTCCCCGGCGAGCCCGGCGACCGGCGCGTCCAGCCGCTTCAGCAGTGCCTGCACGTCCTCGGGGGTGCGGGCGAGCTCTCCCCAGTAGCCGACGACCTCGGGCAGCTCGGCGTCCGGGTCCGCCGAGAGCGCCAGCAGGTCGCGCAGGTCGTCCTCCGGCGCGATGTGCGGCGCCGACATCTCGTGGACGCAGGCGATCCCCACCGCCGACGCGGCCTGCAGCGCGGCGCGCTGCAGGGCCCGGCGCACCCCGGCCGGCATGGTGCGGGTCAGGTCGCGGGCCGCGTGGTGGGCGTCGCGCTCGACACGGCCGGTGCCGTCCCAGCCGTCGAGGGCGGTCACGTCGACCCCGGTGGCGAGGGCCTGGTGCACCAGGGCGGGTGAGACGACGGCGGAGTGCACGTCGACGCGGGAGAGGTACACGACGCTACCGTCCGCGGCCCTATCGAGCTCGTCAGCGGACGGCGGGCGCTGCTCGGGCCACGTCGTCTCGTCCCAGCCGTGGCCGACCAGCGGTGCGCCGGGCCGCCGCCGGGCGGCGAGGGCGACGAGCCGCAGGGCGTCGGGGAGGGAGTGCGCGCCGGTGAGGTCGACGCCGTCCAGCACGAGCCCGGTCTCGGTGGTGTGCACGTGGGCGTCCACGAAGGCCGGGGTCACGAGCGCGCCGCCGAGGTCGACCACGGCGTCGACGGAGTCGGCGTGGGAGGCGGCCGCCTCGTCGCCCCCGACCCATGCGACCTCGTCGCCGGTGACGAGCATCGCGGTCGCGAACGGGGCGGCCGGGCTGTGCACCGACCCCCCGGTGTAGAGGGTGCGCGGGCGGTCGGCGGGGTACGGGCTGCTCACGTGCGTCAGTGTCCCCCGCCCGGTCGGGCTCCGGCTGGTCCGGCGGCTCCGGCTTCGGCTCGGGCTCCGGCGGCGACCGGCGCCAGCCGTGCCTCGAACAGGGCGCGGACCCCGGGCGAGCGCCGCAGCAGGTCGAGCGCGAGGTCGGCGTGCCCCGGCACATACCCGTTGCCGACGAGCATCGTGACGTCGGCGGCCAGGCCCTCCGCGCCGAGCGCCGCCGCACTGAAGGACGTCGCCATCGAGAAGAACACGACCGTGCCGCCGTCGGCGGTAGCGAGCACCGCGCCGTGCTCGCACCCGGGCACGTCGACGCAGACCACGGTCACGTCGGCGCCGCCCTCGCGTGCGTCGATGCGGGCAACCCCCTCGCGGACGGCGACCGACACCGCGACGGGGTCGCGGGCGTCGGCGACGGTGACCACGTCCGCCAGCCCCGACGTGGTGAGCGCAGCCGCCTCGGCGGCGGTCGGCACCACCCCGACCAGGGTCCCGGCCCCGGCGTCCCGGGCCGCGGCCAGCGACAGCGAGCCCGACTTGCCCCCCGCCCCCAGCACCGCCACCGACGGCAGAACGTGGTGCCCACCGGCGAAGTGCCCACCGGCGAGGCGGCCGCGCACGACCCGCTGCACGAGGGCCGGGGCGCCGCAGACGTCCATCACCATGAGCGCGAGCTCGGCGGGCAGGTCGTCCGGCAGCACAGCCACCACCGAGCGCCCGAACAGAATGGCGTGGCCCGCGGCCGGCACGCGCTCACCGAGACCGTCCCAGCGACGCAGGCCGTCGGTGATGCGCAGCGGCGTGAGCGACAGGGACACCAGCGTGGCGACCCGCTGGCCGACGCGCAGCCCGAGGGGCGAGGCGGGGCCGACCTCGGCGACGGTGCCGACGAGCATCCCGCCGGACCCGGTGACCGGGTTCTGCATCTTGCCCCGCTCGGCGACGATCGTGCTGACGGCGGCCCGGACGGCGTCCCCGTCCGTCCCGCCGCCGGCACGGGTGTGGGCGCCCGCGAGCTGGCGGTGGCTGGCGGCGTCGAGGGTGAGCAGCTCGACGTCGAGGCGCACCTCGTCGTCCCAGAGCTCGGGCGTCGCGTCGAGCCGCGCCGCCGCCTGGGGCAGCACCCCGGGCGGGTCGAGCACGCGGTGCAGGCCGACCGGGGACGCGGGGCCGCGCGCAGCCGGACCCGTCGTCGTCCTCGTCACAGTGCCCTCCTGGTCTGTCGTCCTGCGGTATCGCCGGACATCATCCTGCCAGATACGTCGCGCACCGGGGATCGTCCCGTAGCCTGGCGCCATGACGGAGACGATCGAGCAGCCCTACGCCTACCGCCGCCGACCGCTCGTGGAGCCGGACTGGCAGCGGCTGCCGGGGTGGGCGAGCGTCACGGCGGCGGAGTGGGCCAGCGCCCAGTGGCAGCGGGCCCACTGCGTGAAGACCGTCCGCCAGCTCCACGAGGTGATGGGCGACCTGCTGCTCGACGAGGTGTACGCCGACCTCGAGCGCGACCAGGCCGAGCGGGCCACGATGTCGATGCTGCTGCCGCCGCAGATGCTCAACACGATCGTGCCCGCGACGGGGGTGTGGGACGAGGGCAGCGTGCCGGCGGCTGGCGCGGCCTACACCGCGGCGTTCCGCGCCGACCCGGTCCGGCGCTACATGCTCCCGGTGTTCTCCGACCGGCGCACCGACTGGCCAAGCCACCCGCACGCCACACGCGACTCGCTGCACGAGCACGACATGTGGGTCGCGGAGGGCCTGACGCACCGGTACCCGACGAAGGTGCTCGCCGAGCTGTTGCCGACGTGCCCGCAGTACTGCGGCCACTGCACGCGGATGGACCTCGTCGGCAACTCCACGCCGCAGGTGCCCAAGCTGAAGTTCGACCTCAAGCCCGTCGACCGGCTCGACCGCATGCTCGCCTACCTGCGGGCCACGCCGTCGGTGCGCGACGTCGTCGTCTCCGGCGGCGACGTGGCGAACATGCCGTGGAAGAACCTGGAGTCGTTCCTGCTGCGGCTGCTGGCCATCGAGAACGTCCGCGACATCCGACTCGCCACGAAGGCGCTGATGGGCCTGCCGCAGCACTGGCTCCAGGGCGACGTGCTGGACGGCGTCGCGCGGGTCGCGTCGATCGCCCGCGAGCGCGGGGTGAGCCTCGCCGTCCACACGCACGTCAACGCGGCCCAGTCGCTGACGCCGCTGGTGGCCGAGTCGTCCCGTGCGCTGCTCGCCGCGGGGGTGCGCGACGTGCGCAACCAGGGCGTGCTGATGCGGGGAGTCAACGACTCCACCGAGGCGCTGCTGGACCTGTGCTTCGGGCTGCAGGACGAGGCGTCGGTGACACCGTACTACTTCTACATGTGCGACATGATCCCGTTCGCCGAGCACTGGCGGCTCCCGCTGGCCCGCGCCCAGCACCTGCAGCACGCGATCATGGGGTACCTGCCGGGCTTCGCGACGCCGCGGATCGTGTGTGACGTCCCCTTCGTCGGCAAGCGGTGGGTGCACCAGGTGCACTCGTACGACGCCGAGCGCGGGACGTCGTACTGGACGAAGAACTACCGGACGTCGATCGAGGCCGCCGACACCGCCGCGCTGAGCCGCGAGTACGTCTACTACGACCCGATCGACACCCTGCCCGAGACCGGGCGCCGCTGGTGGGCCGAGCAGACCGATGCGACCGCGGCGCACGACGCCGCCCTCGCGGCGGCCGCCGGCTCCCGCCTCGCCTCCGCCGCTCAGCGCGGCGAGGCCCGCCCCGCCGACGAACCGGCCCTCGCCTGACCACCCCCTCCCGGTGCATGCACCTCCGGTCCACCCCTCCCCGGTGATCATGCACCTCGGGTACGCCCCGTCGTAGCGTGCAGCTCGTGGCCGACCTCACGAGCGCCGACGAGGTGCTCGCCGTCCTGGACGCCCTCCGCAAGACCGGCTGCAGGGCAACGGCGGCAGGTGGCTGGGGCGTCGACGCGCTCGTGGGGCACCAGACGCGGGACGACCTCGACCTCGCCGTCGACGCGGGCGGCCTGGACGCCCTGGACGCCCTGGCCCGCCTCGGCTACGTCGTCGAGACCGACTGCCTGACGACTCGGCCCCAGCTCGCGTTCCGCCGCGGGTACGAGCCGCGGGACGTCGACCAGCACGACATCGCCATGCTGCGGCCGCTCGCCGAGCCGTGAGCCCCACCCCTCCCCGGCGACATGCGATCCGGCACCGCCCGGCGGGGCGTGCCGGGGCGGGTGTCAGCCGGACGCGTCCGAGCGGACGACCACCTGCAGCCGCGGCACCCACTGCAGATCGCGGCGCACCTCACGGCCGAGGTCGGTGGCCAGGGCGCCGGCGACCGAGTCCTGCGCCAGCCCGGCGCCGTTCAGGAGCAGCGCCGGGACGACCAGCGCCGCGAGCGCCGCGACGACGAGCGAGGCGCTGCGCACGGCGCGGCGGGCCTCACGGGCACGACCAGGGGGACCACGCCCGTGAGCACGAACGTGAGCCCCCCGGCCAGCAGGATCGCGAGCAGGTCGGTGAGGAACAGCACCAGGGCACCGGTGGCGCTGTCCCACGCGCCCGCCTGGGCGCTGATCCCGACCAGGCTCAGGGGTGGCACGAGCGCGATCGCCACTGCGACGCCGGGAAGGGAGGAGGACACGTCGCGGCGGCTCATCGCGTACGCCCCGGCGGCGGCGCCGGCCGCGACCGCGACAACGAGGTCAGCGGTCGTGGGGGTGGCCCGGGACGATCGGGGTTGGTCGCGTCGACGTCGACCTTCAGCCGTGTCGCGGCGGCGAGCACGTGTTCGAGGTCATGGACGGCGACCCCCGCTCCGACCGGTCCGGCACCTCCCCGAAGACGTCGCACGCGCCCGGAGCGGTCACGGCCTGACCCCTGCCCGGCCTCGGTGCCTGTCAGCCGCCGCGCGCCTCGTGCCACGCGCGGAGCACCTCGGGCCGCAGCCGGCCACGATCGGCGACCGGGAGCCCCTGCGAGAGCGCCCAGGCGCGGACCTCGGCCGTGGCGGGCTCGGGCCGCCCGCCCGGCGTGACGAGCGGGTCGTCGAGACCGATCCGGGCGGTCGCCAGCGGTTCGGTCTCCGCCCAGGCGAAGGCGGGGGCGAGGAAGCGGTAGGTCCACCGCACCTGCAGCTCGGCGAGCCCGTCCGCGACCTGCGCCGGATGCACCCGCTCGAGGGTGAACACGCGGGAGTAGCGGTCCTCCACGACGACTCCGGCGCGCGGCAGCGTCGAGAGCTCGGTCACCGCGTACCGCAGCCGCCCGCTCGTCAGGCTCGACACGGCGTCGGCCAGCGACTTGCGCTCCACCGCGGCGACGACAGAGCCGTCGCGGGTCGCCGCGTAGTCGCCGCGTAGTCGCCGCAGGCTAGGCCCCTACGGACCACAGAGACCTGCTGCCCCACGAACCGGTACGGGTAGCGCTCGTGGGCGTCGACGACGATCTCAAGGTCCGGCACGCCGGCCGCCCGTGCCGTCGGCAGCCGGACATCGGGCCGCGCCTGCTTGCGCGTGCGCGGCGACTGCCAGAAGACCATCTCCCGGCCCCGGGCCCGCGTGCAGACGACCTGGGACCGGTGCTCGCGGCCGCGGTCGGCGAGGACGTCGATCGCGACCCCCCGGCGGGTGCAGGGGCGCAGCGGCACCCGCTCGACGACGTCCGGGTCCTGCGGCCACTCTGTGGCGGGGACCGGGTGGCAGTTCAGCGCGCTCGTGCGGGGCCAGGTGCCCTTGGTCCGGAGCACCCCTCCCCCATCGGCAGCCGCAGCAGGAACGGCAGCGTGCGGCGGGGTCCGGGTTCCGGGCGATCACCAGCTCCACCGCGACAGTGGTGACTTCGCACCGGCCCCGGTAGCACGGGGTTCGCGGCGGACGATGAGTTCGAGACCGGTCGGACGTCTACCTCGCTGACGGCGCCGCATCGGACGGCGCCACCGGAGACCCGACGAGAGGAGCACGC
This sequence comes from Actinomycetales bacterium, assembly GCA_038206105.1. Taxonomy (GTDB): domain Bacteria; phylum Actinomycetota; class Actinomycetes; order Actinomycetales; family JBBRBF01; genus JBBRBF01. The sequence goes on from JBBRBF010000009.1 coordinate 47,413, forward strand.
CATGTCGCAGCGCATCGTCCCCAACCTGTGGTTCGACACCCAGGCCGAGGAGGCCGCGCAGTTCTACTGCTCGGTGTTCCCGCGCTCCCGGGTGCTCGACGTCACGCGCTACGGCGAGGCCGGTCCCGGCACCGCGGGCACGGTGATGACGGTCGCGTTCGAGCTCGACGGGCAGCGCTTCGTCGGCATCAACGGCGGCCCGCAGTTCCCGTTCACCGAGGCGGTGTCGTTCCAGATCACGTGCGCCGACCAGGGCGAGGTCGACCACTACTGGGACCGTCTGCTCGACGGCGGTCAGGAGAACCAGTGCGGGTGGCTGAAGGACCGGTACGGCCTGTCGTGGCAGGTGGTACCGGAGGGGATGGAGGAGGCGCTGTCCGACGAGGACCCCGAACGGGCGCGGCGCGCGATGGAGGCCATGCTCGGCATGACCAAGCTCGACCTGGCCGCCCTGCGCCGGGCGTCGGACGGCGTCCCGCGGACCTGAGCGGAGCAGGCCAGGTCGGCCGGGTCAGGCCGCCCGGTCGGCCCTACCGAGCGGTTCGGTCACCGGGGCTCGGACGGCGGGTCGTCGCGGTCGCCGATCGACCGCTGCACCCCGGCGACGTCGTGCCAGCGGCCGAGCTTCCACCCCACCCGACGGTAGGTGTCGACCGGTTCGAAGCCGACCGCGCGGTGCAGGGCGACGCTGGCGTCGTCGGCAGCGTCATCTCGGCGACCGCCGTGCGGTACCCGCGGGCGGCGAGCCGGGGCAGCAGCGCGTCGTACAGCGCTCGTCCCCCGCCACGTCCCGCGGCGCCGGGCGCGAGGTAGACGCTCACCTCACAGGTCCAGCGGTACGCGGGGCGGGGCGAGTACGCGGTCCCGTACGCGTAGCCGACGACGTCGCCGGCCGCTTGGAGGACCAACCACGCGTGGTCCCGAGCCGCCGCGACGATGCGCTCACCCATCTGCCCCGGCGAGGGCGGTTCGCTCTCGAACGAGACCGCGGTGCCGGTGACGTAGGGCGCGTACACCGCCGCACACGCCGAGGCGTCCGCTACCACGGCCTCGCGTACGGCGTACGCGTGCGCAGTCACGGCATCAGACGGTAGCGACGCCACGCGCCGTGCGGTCAGCCCCGACCGCCGTCCACGGCGATCCCCACGACGTCCGCCAGGCGCAGCAGGTCGCCGTCCTGCGCCAGCAGCGGCGCGCCCGTGCGCCACGCCACCGCGCCGACCAGGCAGTCGATCAGGCCACGCGGCGTCACGCCCACCTGCCGGCACCTGCGGTAGATGCGCGCCGCGGACTCGAGGTCCGCTGCTGCGTCGAGCGGCAGGAGCCGGAACCGCGACAGCAGCCGGCGCAGCTCGACCTCCCGCGAGCCGTTGCGGGCTCCCGCCAGCACCTCCATCACCACCGGCTCAGTGACGGCCAGTGGGCCGTCCTCCCGGATGAGGCGGGTCACGCGTCGGTCCACCGCGCTCCCCGTCGCCCTGTCGTACTCGACCCAGGCGGACGTGTCGGCGAGGATCACGCGACGTCGACGGGGGACTCCTCGAACGGCGCGTCGCCGAGTGCGTGCGCCCCGCGCATCGCCAAGGCCTCCTCACGCGTCATGGGCTGGCCCGCGAGGTGGCGGAGAGCCAGGTCCACGGCCTCGGTCTTCGTGCGGACGCCGTATCGGGTCATCACGGCCTCGACGTAGCTGCTCTCGATCTCGATGTTGGTCCGGTGCCGAGCCATACACGTAGCGTACACCTGTGTGTGTAGGAATGGTGTACGACGCTGCCGACTGGGCAGCCGGTCACGCCTCACGTCACGGGGCGGCCGGCGCAGCCGGCACGTCGCTGACCCCTTCCCGCCGCCGGGGGCCGGCCGCGGGGCGGGCGCCGTAGGTGAGTCGGCGCAGCAGCACCTCGGCCGGCCCGGGACGCCCGGCCCGCTCCAGGGCGACGGCGAGGGCAACGCTCACGAGGAACGCACCGACGCCGACCGCCGCTGCGAAGGCGGTCCCGGCACCGACCCCCAGCCCCAGCGCCCACGGCGCCATCAGCGGCACGAGCACGAGCGACTGGAGCAGGTAGCAGGTGAGCGACCGTCGGCCAACAGCGGCGAGGGAGCCGACACCGCCCACGACCCCGCGAGGGGCGCGGCCACCCTGCCGGCGCTCGAGGGCGACGACGACCAGCCCCACCAGCGCGAGGAACGCCAGCGACCCGCCCAGCCCGGTGAGCCCGTGCAGCGCCCCGGTGAGCAGGCCGGCGGGGGTGCTCGGCGTCCACACCTGCACCGTCGCCAGCACCATCGGCAGCGCTCCCAGCACGCTGACGGGGAACCCCACGGCAGCCGTCCAGCGCAGCAGCCGCAGGTGCTCAGCGGGGCGCTCCAGCACCCGCCGTCGCGCGAGCAGGACACCGAGGGCCGCGGGCGTCAGCAGCGCCAGCACCACCACCGGGGCCGCCACGAGCTCGAGCGCGGCCTGCGTCGCCCGCGAGCCCAGCGCACCGAGCACCGTCGCGTCGTCGAACGGCAACAACCCCCCCGTGGAGTCCACGTCCGCCAGGCCGTCGGAGGACGAGAGCGCGACGAACACGGCCAGGGACGCGGCGCCGACCACGACGAGCGCGCGGTCGGACAGGTGCAGCATCGGCACCAGCGCGAGGCCCAGCAGGCCATAGGCCAGCAGGATGTCGCCGTCGAACAGCAGCAGCAGGTGCACCAGGCCGAACGCGCCGAGCCACGCGCAGCGCCGGAACAGCAGCGTCCTCGTGGCGGCCGACGGCGTGCCGGACTCGGCCTGCCTGAGCGAGAGCAGCACGAGCCCGTACGCGAAAAGCAGCGTGAACATCGGGAAGGCCCGGTTGTCCACGAGCACGCCCACGACGACGTCCACGGCCCGGTCGGCCGTGCTGCCGTCCACGGGGCGGTAGCCCGGGCCGAGGAGGCGACCGTGCACGTGCAGCACGCTGTTGGCCAGGGCGATGCCGAGCAACGCCGTGCCCCGGGCGAGGTCTGGCGCGAGCGCCCGCTCGTCGCGCCGCACGGGTCCCCGGGAGGTCGGCTCCACGACACCGACCCTGGCACGGCGTCCCGCACCCCTGCCACGCTGGGCGCGTGGCCGAGGACGACGCGCCGTTCCAGGGCTGCGTGTTCCTGGGGATGAGCGTCGACGGGTTCATCGCCCGCCCCGACGGCGACCTGTCGTGGCTGACGGGCCGCGGCGAGGCTGCCGTGGACGTCGGCTTCACTGGGTTCGTGGCGACGGTCGACGCGCTCGTGATGGGCTGCGGCACCTACGCAGCGATCGCCGACGTCGCGGACTGGCCGTGCCAGGGTCGCCCGGTGCACGTGCTGAGCGGGACGCTCGCGCCGGACGTCGACCCGCGCGTCACGGTGCACCGCGACCTGGGCGCGGTCGTGGCGACGCTGACCGGCGCCGGATGCCGCCGCGTGTACGTCGACGGCGGCCGGACCGTGCGCGCTTTCCTGGACGCGGGGCTCGTCGCCGAGATGACGCTGTCGCGGGTACCGGTCCTGATCGGCCAGGGCGCCTCCCTGCTCGGCCCCCTGACCCGGGACGTCGACCTCGAGCACGTGCGCACCCAGGTCTTCCCCGGGGGATGGTGCAGACCACCTACCGGGTCCTGCCCGCCGCCCGGGGGAACGCAGGGCCGCCGAGCGGCGGGGTCAACGGCACAGCCGGGTGAAGGCGGCCTCGAGCACGGCGGGGTCGGCGTCCTCACCCCGGACGACCCCGGCGAGCATCGCGCCGTCCACCAGTGCCACGAGCGCGGTCGCCCGGTCCCGCCCCACCCTGACAGCGAGCAGGTCGCGCGCGCCGTCGAGCCACGCGTCGGCGAGCGGGCGCAGCACCGGGCTGCGCGCCGCGGCGAGGTACAGCTCGCACTCCAGCAGGGCGCGCGGCCGGTCGGCCAGGTAGTCCGAGACGAGGCCGGCCAGCGCGCCCGGGAGGTCGTCGTCGCGGTCCGCGAGCTCCTCGGCCCAGTGTGCGAGCAGCTCGCGGGTCGCGTCGGCCGCCTGCTCGAGGGCGGCGGCGACGAGGTCGTCCAGCGTCGGGAAGTAGTACGTCGTGGACCCGAGCGGGACGCCGGCGCGGGCGGCGATGGCGCGGTGGGTCGTGCGGCCGACCCCGACCTCGGCGACCACCTCGAGCGCCGCGGCCAGGATCGCGCCGCGACGGGCCACGGGGTCGCGCACGGCCGCAGTGCGGCCGGTAGCCCTGCGGCGGGCGCGTGGTGTCACGGCGGGACGGTCGCGGCTCACGCTGCGCCGCCCAGGTTGAGCACGACGACGCCCGCGACGACGAGCCCGACGCCGACGACCTTCGCGAGCGTCAGCGGCTCCCCGAGGAACACCGCGCCGACGGCGACGATCGCCGCCGTCCCCAGCCCCGACCACATCGCGTAGGCGACGCCGACGGGCACCTGCCGCACCGCCTGGGCCAGCAGCGCGAACGCCACCGCGTAGGCGCCCAGGGTGGCCACCGTCGGCCAGAGCCGGCTGAACCCGTCGGTGCGCTGGAGCAGGCTGGTGCCTGCGACCTCGGCGAGGATCGCCGCTACCAGGAACACGTACGCCATCACAGGTCCACCTCCGCCGCCGACCGCGCTCCTCATGTACAAATGTACAGCAAGGGGCGGGCGGGCGGCATTCCCTGGCCGCCCGCCCGCAGCGTCAGGCGCGGCAGCACCCGTCGGCGTCACGAAGCCGAAGGGCGCACAGGTGGTCGCGCAGCGAGACCGTTCCGCGGCACCGGTGGGAGCTGGGCACGACGTGCTGCGTCCACCACGCCGCGGCGCGCTCGAGATCGGCGGCTCGCGACGAGCCCCGGGCCCGCCGGGCGGTCGAGCGCGCTCGCCGCCAGGACCCCGCGAACCCGCACACCTGCGCCTCCTCCGTCGGCACCACCGCCACGAACGCAGGACGCTGGTGCGCACGGGTCAACGCCGGTGGCGCCCGGAGCCTTCCGGCGGGGGCCCGACGTGGGTGTGCAGCCAGGCGTTCCAGACGTCCAGGCGGTCCCACGCCGCGACGACGCGGTCGAGGCACTCGGCGGTGTGCAGCCACGGCTCGGTCTGCGGCGGGCGGGCGAGGGCGAGGTTCCGCAGCCGGAGCAGGTCGAGCCGGGGGTGGTCGCGGGCCCAGCCGCGGGGCACGGTCCTCAGCTCGTCGCCGTCCAGGTCGAAGCCGTCGTCGGCCAGCGAGGCGAGCTCGGCGTCCAACGACCCTGCGACGTCGGGATCGCTGATCGCGGTGCGGAACCGGTTCAGGGTCACGGTGCTCGGCTGCCAGTACCCCCGGCGACGCGCAGGCCATCGGTGTTTACCTGCACGTACAGGGCGCCGCTGCCGTGGAAGGAGCCCGCGACCATGCTCGCGGAGACCTTGTACGGGCTCGTGTCCTTGCTGAAGCGCACGTCCCGGTACGGCCGGAACACGTGCAGCTCGCCGTAGCGCTCCTCCAGAGCCGCGGCCAGAGCCGCGACCGGTTCGGCGACCGCCGTGCGGTACGTGGCCGCGTGGTCGGTCCAGTACGCCGTGGTGTTAGTCGGCCCGAAGCCCCTCCCAGAAGGTGAACGCCGCCTCGGGAAGGCCCGTGAACCCCTGCTGGTGATCCGTACCCACCCGGTCATGCTGCCCTACGGTGGGCCACACCCGAGCCGTCGTGGAGGCAGCCGTGCCCGTCGAACCCCCGTCCCGCGCCGACGTCCTGCGGCTGGCCGCCGTCCACGACCTGCCCGTCACGGCGGACACCGCGGACGAGTACGCGGCCCTGGTCGCCGGGGGCCTGGCCGCCACGCGTCGGCTCGACGAGATGGTCGAGGACGACGTCCCGGTGCGCTGGCCGAGGGCGGACCTCGGGCGCCGGCCGGCGGCCGAGGACAACCCCTGCGGCGGGTGGGCGTGGCGCTGCTCGGTGCCGGGTGCCCCGGACGGCCCGCTCGCGGGGATGCGGGTCGGGGTGAAGGACAACATCGCGGTCGCCGGCGTCCCGCTGCTCAACGGCAGCTCGATGCTGGAGGGCTACGTGCCCCGCGAGGACGCCACCGTGGTGACGCGCCTGCTGGACGCCGGCGCCGAGGTCGTGGGCAAGACCGCGGTCCCCGCGTACTGCTTCGACGGCGGCGGGATCACCGGCTACCCGGACCCGCAGCCGGTGAACCCGTGGGACCCGACCCGGATGGCCGGGTCGTCGTCCAACGGCAGCGCGGTCGTCGTCGTCACCGGCCAGGTCGACCTCGCCCTCGGCGGCGACCAGGGCGGTTCGGTGCGGCTGCCCGCGTCGTGGAGCGGTTGCGTGGGCCACAAGCCCACGCACGGCCTCGTGCCCTACACCGGCGCGTTCCCGATCGAGACGTCGCTGGACCACCTCGGCCCGATGGCGCGCGACGTCCTCACCTGCGCACGGGCTCTGGACGTGCTCGCCGGCGAGGACGGGCTCGACCCGCGGCAGCAGGGCGTGCGCCTGCAGGAGTACGCCGCGGCCACCGAGCAGGGTGCCGAGGGCCTGCGGGTCGGGGTGCTCACCGAGGGCTTCGGCATCCCGGGCGTCTCGGACCCGGCGGTGGACGCCGTCGTGCGCGCCGCGGCGGACGCGCTGCGGGACGCCGGCGCGAGCGTCGAGGAGGTGTCGGTGCCGATGCACCGCGACGGCCTCGCGATCTGGAACGTCGTCGCCACGCAGGGCGCGACCGACCAGATGGTCCGAGGCGACGCCGTCGGCACCGGGTGGCGGGGCGGGTACCCGACCGCGCTGGTCGACGCGTACGGCACCGCGCGGCGGGCGCGCGGACACGACTACCCCCCGACCGTCGCGGTCACCGTCCTCACCGGCGACTGGATGACCGAGCGCGCCGGTCACCGGTACTACGCCAAGGCGCAGAACCTGTCGCGCGCCCTGCTGCGCCGCTACGAGACCGCCCTGGGGCGCGTCGACGTGCTGCTGCTGCCGACGACCGCGATGACCGCGCAGCCGGTCCCGGCAGCCGGTGCGCCGGTCTCCGAGCGGGTCGCCGCGGCCCTCGGCAACCTGCACAACACCGCGCCCTTCGACGTCACCGGCAGCCCGGCGCTCAGCGTGCCCTGCGGCCTCGCGGACGGCCTCCCCGTCGGGCTGATGCTCGTCGGCCGCCGATACGACGACGCGACCGTGCTGCGCGCCGGCGCGGTGTACGAGCGGGCCCGGGGCCCATGGGACGGGCCGCCCGCAGCGTGACCGGGGGCCCGGCGCCCGTCCGCGTCGCACCCGTCCGGGTCGCGCCCGTCCGGCTCGTGCACACCGGGCAGCAGTCGCCCGCAGAGATCGACGCGCTCCGATGGTTCCTCGCCGAGGCGTTCGCGCCCGAGTGGACCGGCGACGACTGGGAGCACTGCCTCGGGGGCATGCACGCGCTCGCCGTCGACGGCGACCGTCTCCTGGCCCACGCGTGCGTCGTGCAGCGTCGCCTGCTGCACCACGGACGAGCCCTGCGCGCCGGGTACGTCGAGGGCGTCGCCGTCCGGGCCGGGGTCCGCGGCCACGGCCACGGCCACGGCGCCGCGGTGATGTCCGCCGTCGAGGCGCTCGCCCGCGGCGCGTACGACCTCGCGGCGCTCGCCACGACCGAGGCGGCTCGCGGCTTCTACCTGCACCGAGGCTGGCTGCCGTGGCGCGGTCCGACGTCGACCCTCACCGCGGCGGGCGCCGAGCGCACGCCCGGGGACGACGACGCCGTCCACGTGCTGCCGTTCTCCGCCGGGCTCGACCCGACGTGCGACCTGACGTGCGACCGGCGGGACGGCGACCCGTGGTGAGGACGCCCATCATGCGCCGCTGTCGGTTCGTCGTTCCCTCGCGGCCACCCGGCAGTGGTCCTAACCCGGACGCGCGTCGATCTCGTCGCGGCGGAGCCGGACCAGGTCGCCCACGATGTCGTCCGCTACCGGATCCGTTGCCGTGAAACGGATCGTGCCCTTGGCGGCCGCCGACCCGAGCCGATCGCGGAACGCGTCGAGCGCCGCCGGGCTGAACGGGTAGAGGCTCAGACCGTCGCGTCGCACCGCAACACCGAGCAGGGGCTGGTCGCGGTGCAGCAGCACCGGGACGCCGTACCGGACGCCCTCGACGGCGCCGGGCACCACGTCGAGCGCGATCGCACGGATCCGCGCCAGCACCGAGCGCGCCGGTTCGTCGGCGCCGTCGAGAAGGTCCTGCAACGCGGTCACGGTCAGCGATGCTACGGGTGGGGCGCCCCGCGGCGCACCCGTCGCGCGCTCGAGCAGGAAGGCGCGCTGGGAGTCGTCGGGCGCCAGCTCCGCCGCCCCGCGCGTACTCGGTCGCCGCCTCTCCGGGGCGGTCCAGGCGTCGCAGCAGGTCGGCACGGGTGGCATGGAACGGCTGGTAGCCGTCCAGCCCCAGGCCCTCCACCAGCGACAGGGCGGCAGCGGGCCCGTCGACCTCCCCCACGGCCACGGCCCGGTTCAGGGCGACGACGGGCGTCGGCGCCACGACCGAGAGCCGGTCGTAGAGCGCCACGACCCGCGGCCAGTCCGTCGTCGCGGCGGAGCCGGCTTGGGCGTGCACCGCGCCGATCGCGGCCTGCAGCTGGTAGGTACCCGGGTCACCGGCCCGCAGGCACCCGCGCACCAGCGCGAGGCCCTCGTCGACCAGCGCGCGGTCCCACTGCGAGCGGTCCTGCTCGGCCAGCGGCACGAAGGACCCGTCGGCGGCGACACGTGCGGACCGGCGCGACTCGGTGAGAAGCAGCAACGCAAGCAACCCGGCGACCTCGCGCTCGCCCGGCATCAGGGTGACCAGCAACCGCGCCAGCCGGATCGCCTCGCCGCACAGGTCGTCGTCCCCGCCGTGCCCGGCGTCCGACCCCGTCGTGTAGATCAGGTACACCACGGCCAGCACGGGCCGGAGCCGGCCGGCGAGCTCTCTCTCGGCGGGCACCCGGTACGGGATCCGCACCAGGGCGATCTTCCGCTTGGCGCGCACCAGGCGCTGGGCCATCGTCGGCTTGGCGACGAGGAAGGCCCGGGCGACCTGCTCGGTCGTCAGGCCCCCGAGCAGCCGCAGCGTCAGCGCGACCTGCGCCGACGTGGACAGGGCCGGGTGGCAGCAGGTGAACACCAGCCGGAGCCGGTCGTCGTCCACCGGGCCCACCTCCTGGAGTGCGGCCGGACCGGGCGGTTCGGCCGCGAGCCGCTGCATCAGCTCGCGACCGCGCGACTCCCGCCGGAGCCGGTCGACCGCGCGGTTCCGGGCCGTCGTGCTGATCCACGCGCCGGGGCTGTCGGGTAGCCCGTCGCGCGCCCAGGCGGTGAGGGCGACGACGAACGCCTCCTGCACGGCGTCCTCGGCCAGGTCGATGTCGCCGAGCCGGCGGATCAGACCCGCGACCACCCGGGCGTACTCGGCGCGGAAGACACGGGCCACGTCGTCGGCAGCAGGGCCCCCGTGCGGGCCGGGGACGCCGGTCAGGACTCGAAGCCCTGGAACGGCCGCACCTCGATCGGCATCCGGACCGCGGCGGTCACCTCCGCCGCCCAGGCGAGCGCGGCGTCGGGGTCGTCGGCCGCCACGATGTAGAAGCCCGCGAGGTGCTCCTTCGACTCGGCGAACGGCCCGTCGGTGGTGAGGACGTCGTCCCCCGAGCGACGGACCACGGTGGTGGCCTCGGACCCGGCGAGCCGGACGGACGCCACCCAGGCGCCCTCGTCCTTCATCCGTGCCTCCAGCGCCTGGATCCGCTGCCACGACTCCTGCGTCTGCGTCTCGTTCATGGCCGGGGCGTCGGCGGGGAGCGGCGCGTCGGACGTGTGCACGGAGAGCAGGTAGTGCGCCATGGTGGTGTCCCTTCTCGGCGGCGGGCCCGTCCCGCCGGCTCACTCCTGCGACGAACCAGAACCGCCTGGATCGACAGGTCTACACCGTCGGTCCCGCGCCCGGCCCCCTTCGAGTGTGAGCTCTGTGCAGGACACGCCGGCGTGTCCTGCACAGAGCTCACACTCGGCGCACTCGTCGTTGACCCCGAGCCAGGTGGCCCGTCAGCATGGCCGGATGGGCGAGGACCCGTTCGTCGACATGCCAGCCGCGCCCGCCGCCGACCCCGACCTGCCGGGGACGGTCGAGCTGGGCGCCTTCTCCGTCTCCCTCGCGGTGGCCGACCTCGCCGCGTCACGCGCGTTCTACGAGAGGCTCGGCTTCGCCGTCACCGGCGGCGACGCCGACGCGGGGTACCTCATCCTCAAGAACGGCGAGAGCACCCTCGGGCTGTTCCACGGCATGTTCGACAAGAACATCCTGACCTTCAACCCGGGGTTGACGAACCGGATGGAACGGCTGGAGTCGTACACCGACGTCCGCGAGGTGCAGGGCAGGGTCGAGGCGGCCGGGCTGGAGCCCACGACCCGCGCCGACCCCGACGGCAGCGGGCCCGCCTCGATCATGCTCGAGGACCCCGACGGCAACCCGGTGCTGATCGACCAGTTCTTCTGAGGTCGCCCGCTGGCTCGAGTGGGAGGTCTGTGCGCGAGACGCCGGCGTGTCGCGCACAGACCTCCCACTCGGCGCAGGCCGGGGGCAGGTCCGCGTCTGAGCCCGGCGCCTACGCTGGCGGGCGTGAACGACGACGCCGACATCAGGTTCTACTTCGACCCGGTCTGCCCCTTCGCGTGGATGACGAGCTCGTGGGTCCGACGCGTGATGGCACGCCGGGACTACACCGTGGAGTGGCGCTTCATCTCGCTGCGGCTGCTCAACGCGCACATCGACTACGACGCACACTTCCCGCCGGAGTACGAGGCCGGTCACACCGCCGGGCTGCGGCTCCTGCGGGTCGCCGCTCGGACCCGGGACGAGCACGGTCAGGACGCCGTCGGCCGGCTCTACGAGGCGCTGGGCACGCGGATCTTCGACAGCCCGCCCGCCGAGCAGGACGACCCGGCCGGCGACCACCGCGGCACCGCCGACTTCGTGCGCCCCGCGTTGGCGGACCTCGACCTGCCGACAAGCCTCGCCGACGCCCTCGACGACGACTCCCTCGACGCAGTGGTCCGCGCCGAGACCGACGAGGCGCTGTCCCTGACGGGCAAGGACGTCGGGACGCCGATCATCCACTTCGAGCCGCCCGAGGGGGTCGCGTTCTTCGGCCCGGTGATCAGCCGCCTGCCCGGGGAGGACGAGGCGGTCGAGCTGTGGGACCACGTCGTGGCCCTCGCCCGGTTCCCCGGGTTCGCCGAGCTCAAGCGGAGCCTGCGCGAGCTGCCGCAGCTGCGAGGTCTCGGGGTCGAGGACGGCGCCGTCGGCACGCAGGAGGACTGGCACGCGGGCAGCCGACGGCAGAAGAGGTGACCCCGGCCGTGGGGCTTCGCGACGGGCGGGTGACCCCGACCGCCGCGTGCCCCCGACCGCGACGAGGCGCTCGGCGACCTGGCCCAGCGCTACCTCGCCGGTCACGGGCCCGCGACGGCGAATGACCTCGCCCGGAGGGCCGACCTGCGCGACGCCGACGTCCCGCACCGGGCTCGCCGTTGCCCGAGGGCACCTGGAGCGCCCGGACGTCGACGGCGTCGAGCTGTGGCTGGACCCGCGCACCACCGAGCGGCTGCGGCGACACCGCCGCCGGGCACGCGGGGTGCACCTGCTGCCGGGGTTCGACGAGCTGCTGCTCGGCTACGCGGACCGCACCGCGGTGCTCGCGCGCGAGCACGCCGGCCGGGTGGTCGGCACGTGGCGGCCGAAGCGCGGCGCGCGGGCCACTGACCTCGAGGCGACGCCGTTCACCGCGTTCGCGGACGGCGTGGAGGCCGCAGCCCGCCGCCGGCACGCCCGGCTGCCGGCCTGAGCCGCGCGGCAGCCGACTGAAGGACCACGACCGTTTGGGGCCGCCGGTCAGTCCGCGTGCGGCTCGGTGCCCTCGAGGTCGTCGCGCACCAGGAGCGCCCGATCGACGTGCCCGGCGCGGTAGGCGGACCGGCCGATCATGTGCGCCCCCACCGGCGCGGTGACGACCTGGAAGACCGCGACCAGCCCGAGGGTCGCGGCCAGGCCCAGGTCGTCCACGGCCAGCGCGGTGCCGGCGAGCACGAGCAGCAGCCCCAGCACGGCAGGCTTGGTCTGCGCGTGCATCCGGGTCAGCACGTCGGGGAACCGGAGCATCCCGATGCCCGCCAGCAGCGACAGGGCGACCCCCGCCAGCAGGAGCACCGACGCGACGACGTCGAGGACGGCGCTCACCGGGCGCCCCGCCTCTCCAGGAACCGCGCGACCACGACGGTCCCGGTGAAGGCGAGCAGCGATACCACGACGAGGACACCGGAGTAGTACCGGTCCCCCGCGCGCGCGACCTGCACGGCGACCGCGGCGACGATCACGAGCAGCAGCGTGTCGAGCGCGACGATCCGGTCGCTGGACGTCGGCCCCCGCACGAGCCGCACGAGCATCATCGCCCCCGCGACGGCGAGGCCGGCCAGGGCCGTGCCGAGCACCAGGCTCACTGCCGCCCCCCTCCGGTGCGCCCGGGCTCGGGCAGTGCGACACCCAGGGCGCGCGCGCCGACGTCCTCGAGGTGCTGCACCTGCGCCACGACGTCGTCGACGCCGTCCTCCGGCAGGTGCAGCAGGTGCACCCACAGCGTGGACGACGCGTCGTCTGCCTCCACGGTGAGCGTGCCCGGGGTCAGGGTGATGGAGTCGGCGACGAGGGCCAGCAGGCCCGGGTCGGCGCTGCGCAGCGGGACGGCGACCACGGCCGGGCGCAGCCGGCTCACCGGCCAGAACACCTGCCGCGCGACCTCCCACGTGGCGACCACGAGGTCGCGGGCGAACTCGGCGGCGTAGCGGGCCACGGCGCCCCACCCCGGTCGCCGCACCGGACCATCGCGACCCGGCCCGCCCACGGCCAGCACCAGCGAGGCGACGAGCACCCCGCCGACGACGTTCGCCCAGGACAGGTCTCCCCACAGCGCCACCCAGACCACCACCAGTGCGCCGGTGGCGAGAGCTCGACGGACCACGGCTCAGCCTCCCAGCACGGCAGTGACGTAGGGCTCGGCGGACAGCAGGTCCGCGGCCGCGCGGGCACACAGCGCGTACAACGGGCCGGCGGCCAACGGGATCGCGAGCCCGACCACCACCACCGCCGCCGTGGCCGCGGTCATCGTCGCGGGCACGACCCGGACACCGACGTCGAGCGTGTCACCGGGGTCGGGGTCCTCCACGGGCGTGGTCGGGCGACCCCAGAACGCCGACCCCCACACCGTCGCCATCGCGTAGAGGGTGAGCAGGCTCGTCGCGACCGCCACACCCACGATCACCCACGACCCGACGGACGAGCCGGCCTGCAGCAGCGCCAGCTTGGCGACGAATCCCGAGAAGGGCGGGATGCCGGCCAGCGACAGCGCGGGCAGGGCGAACAGCGCCGCGATCAGCGGGGACCGGTGCGCGAGGCCGCTGATCCGGTCCATCTCGCCGGTCCCGGCGAGCCGCTCCACGAGCCCCTCCACGCAGAACAGCGTGGTCTGGATGACGATGTGGTGCACCACGTAGAGCACGGCGCCGGCCACGCCGGCGAGCGTGAAGAAGCCGAGCCCCATCACCATGAAGCCGATGTGGCTGACGATCGTGAACGACAGCACCCGCTTGATCTCGTTCTGCGCGATGGCGCCGAGGATCCCGAACACCAGCGTCAGCCCCGCGACGACGATGAGCACCGGCCCCATCACCGCGGTGTCCTCCGGGAACAGCAGCGTCTGCGTGCGGATCACGGCGTAGACGCCGACCTTGGTGAGCAGGCCCGCGAACACCGCGGTCACCGGCGCCGGGGCGACCGGGTAGGAGTCCGGCAGCCAGAAGTAGAGCGGGAACAGCGCCGCCTTGATCCCGAAGACGACGAGCAGCAGCAGCGACAGCGACAGCCGCACGCCGTCGGGCAGCTCCCCCAGCGCCCCGCGCAGGTCCGCGAGGTTCACGGTGCCGGTGGCCGCGTAGACCAGCCCGACCGTGGCGACGAACAGGGCGGACGCGAGCAGCGACACGACCACGTACGTCATCGCCGACCGCACCCCGCGGGGACCGGTCCCGAGGGTGATGAGCACGTAGCTCGCGGTCAGCATCACCTCGAACGCGACGAACAGGTTGAACAGGTCGCCGGTGAGGAACGCGAAGCAGACCCCGCACGCCAGCACGAGGTACGCCGGGTGGAACACGACGCGCACGAGCCGCTGGTCCGCCGTGCTGCCACCGGACTCGGCGGTGCCCTGCCCGAGGGCGTAGACGAGCACGACGAGGAGCACCACGACCGAGACCGGCAGCAGCAGCGCCGAGAACCGGTCCGCCACCAGCGTGATCCCCCACGGCGCGGCCCAGTCGCCGGCCTGCACCGCCAGCGGCCCGTCGGCGTCGACCCGTGCCAGCAGCAGCAGCCCGTCCACGAGCAGCACGACGAGGACGCCGATCCCGATCACCCGCTGTGCGGTACGCCGGCGCAGCAGCATGCTGGCCGCGGCACCCAGCAGCGGGAGCACGATCGGCAGCGACAGGAGCAGGCCGGGCGGCAAAGCGCGGGCGACGTCGGCCATGGCGCTCACGTGCGACCCCCTGGCTCGTCGTCCTGGCCTGGGTCTGCGGGGTCGCTGCGGCCGACGCCGGTCTCGGCCCGCTCCGGTGCCCCGGCCTGCTCGTCGGCGACCGCCCCTGCCGGCTCGCCCCCACCGAGGGTGACCTGCGAGATGCGGGCGTCCTCGACGTCGTCCTGCACGACGTCGTCCCCGGTCAGGGCGTAGCTGCGGTAGGCCAGCGCGAGCAGCAGGGCGCTGACGGCGAAGGAGATCACGATCGCGGTCAGCGCCATCGCCTGCGGCAGCGGGTCGGCGACGCCGGCGGGCACGCTCCCGTCGTCCTTCACGAACGGCGGCGCGCCGGCACGGCCGCCGGCGAGCAGCAGCAGCAGGTTGGCGCCGTGGGTGAGCAGGGTCAGCCCGATCAGGACCCGCGTCAGCGCCCTCTGCAGCAGCAGGAACACCCCGGTCGCGAACAGGACACCCACCACGACCGCCGACACGACACTCGCACCGGTGGGCGCCAGCACGACCTCGGCGGCGGGCGCCGCAGCCAGCCACCCGCCCGGGCTCACGTCGCGCTCCAGTCCCGGGCGCCGTCCCGGGTCGACTCGTCGGGGCCCTCGACGTCCCCGCCGAGGGAGGCCTGCAGCTGGGTGCCGAGCGTCGCGAGCACGCCGAGGGTGAGGCCGACGACGATGAGGTAGACCCCGGTGTCGAACGCCAGCGCCGTGTTCAGCGGCACCTCGCCGAGCACCGGAACGTGCAGCTCGGTGTGGACGCTCTGCAGCACCTGACCGCCCACGAGCCACGGGGCCGCAGCGGTGCCCGCGGCGAGCACGAGGCCGGCTCCGAGCAGGGTCGCCGGGTGCACGCGGACGACGGCCACGAGGTCCCCCCGCACGAGGTAGCGCAGCACCAGGGCGGTGCCGGCGACCAGCCCCCCGACGAACCCTCCGCCGGGGGCGCTGTGCCCGGAGAACAGGAAGAACAGCGACGTCACGAGGACGGCGGGGACCACGAGACGCACGCACGTCTCGAGCACCAGCGACCGGAGCGGCTCATTCGCCATGCGAGGCCACCTCCCGCACCGCGCTGCCGGGGTCGGGCCCCTGCTCCGGCTCGTCGTGCTCGGTCGACGGCGTGGGTCGGCGCACCGTCAGGACCAGGGCACCGATCCCCAGCGTCGCCACCAGGACGACGGTCGCCTCGCCCAGGGTGTCCAGGCCCCGGAAGTCGACGAGGATCACATTCACGACGTTCTTGCCGCCGGCCTCGGAGGACGAGCGGGCCAGGAACTCCTCGGCGACGCTGGCGCGGGTACGTACCCCGGCGGCCGCGAGCGCGAGCACCGTCATCACGGTGCCCACCGCGAGCGCGACCACGGCGCGCACCGCCTGGGTGCGGGGGCGCTCGGGCACGGTGAAGTGCCGGGGCAGCAGCCGGAGCACCAGCAGGAAGATCACCAGGGACAGGGTCTCGACGAGGAACTGCGTCAGCGACAGGTCCGGCGCCCCCTGCAGCACGTACAGCAGGGCCACGCCGTAGCCGACCCCGCCGAGCAGCAGCACCGCCGACAGGCGCGCCCGGGCCCGGGTCGCCGCGAGGGCCGCGACGACGACGAGGGCCCCGGCGGCCACCTGCGACGGCTGGTCGAACCACACGGCATCGGTGAGGTCCGCGCCACGCACGCTCAGCGCGACCGCGGGCCCGATCACCGCCGTCAGGCTGATCACGCCGAGGTACCGCGGCAGGGACCCGGTCTGCGTCCGGGCGGTCACGACGTCCGCGCCCCGCTCCAGCGCCGCCACGACCCGCTCGTAGCCGGCGTCGGCGTCCAGCCCCCCGGGCAGGACCTGGGCGACCCGGGACTGCAGCCCCGCCCAGCCGGTCCGGCCGACCCAGACCGCGACGCCGAGGGCGATCGTCACCGCCGAGAGCCCCAGCTCCGGGGTGAGGCCGTGCCACAGGGCCAGGCCCGCCGCCGGCTCCGCCTCCGGGAAGGCCGCAGCGTACGCGGCGACGAGGGGGTCGATCAGCTCCGGGACGACGCCGAGCAGCAGGCTGACGGCTGCCAGCAGCGCGACGGGCGCGACGAGCCCGACGCCGGCGGGGTGGGCGGGCACCGTGACGACCTGCCCGCCGTCCGGGGGGGCGTCGGGGTCCGCGGCGGCACCCGGCTCGCGGCGCACCGCGGGACCGAAGGCACCCCACCAGTACCGCAGTGCGTACGCGAGGGTGAGCACGCTGCCGGCCACGAGCCCGACGAGCGACGCGATCGCGAGCGGGCCGGGCTCGGCCAGCATCGCCGCGTAGACCTCCTCCTTCGCGACGAAGCCGAGCAGCAGCGGCACGCCGCCCATCGACAGCGCCGCGAGCGCGCCGGCGACCGCGAGCACCGGCATCCGGCGGGCCATCCCGTCGAGCAGGCGCAGGTCGCGGGTGCCCGCCGCGTGGTCGACCGCGCCCACCGACAGGAAGAGCGCGGCCTTCGCGAAGCCGTGCGCCAGCAGCAGCGTGGCCGCCGCGACGGCGGCCTCCGCGGTCCCCCAGGCGGCCACGGCGGTGAGGAAGCCGAGCTGGCTGACGGTCGAGAAGGCGAGCAGCCGCTTCAGGTCGTGCTGGCGCAGCGCCCGCCACCCGCCGAGCAGCATCGTGGCGACGCCCAGCGGCACGAGCACCGGACGCCACCACGAGACGTCCGCGAACCCCGGTGCCAGCCGGGCGACGAGGTACACGCCCGCCTTGACCATCGCCGCGGCGTGCAGGTACGCGCTGACCGGCGTCGGGGCGGCCATGGCCGCCGGCAGCCACGGGTGGAACGGCACCTGCGCCGACTTCGTGACGGCGCCGAGCAGCACCAGCAGCAGCGCCCCGGGCACCAGCGGCCCCTCCGGCGGCTCGGCGACGATCTCGCTCAGCCGCGTGGTGCCGGCCGCCTGCGCCAGCACGATCAGACCGACGAGCATGGCGAGGCCGCCGAACGTCGTGACGAGCAGCGCCTGCAGGGCCGCACGGCGGGACTCGCGGTCCTCGTCGTCCAGGCCGACGAGCAGGTAGGAGGTGACCGTCGTCAGCTCCCAGAAGACGTACAGCAGGATCACGTCGTCCGAGACGACGAGCCCCACCATCGCACCCGCGAAGGCGGTCAGGGTCGCGACGAACCGCACCAGGGTGCCGTCGCGCTCGGCGTACCAGGCGCAGTAGACGAAGATCACCGTGCCGACGCCGCTGACGAGCACGAGCATCAGCAGCGACAGGGCGTCCAGGCGCAGCGCGATCGACAGGTCGAGCCCCGGCACCCAGGCCGCGTCGGAGGTCCACGCCCCGCCGGCCAGCACGTCGGGGGCGGCGGCCACCGCCAGCACGACACCGCTGAGCGGGGCCAGGGCCGCCACGAGGAACGACCGGGGCCCCCACCGGCGGGCGACGAGCGCGGCGAGGGCGCCGAGCACGACGTGCGCGAGCAGGACGGCGAGCACCCGGCTCCTCCCTCGAAGGCCGGCGGCCACCGGACGACGTGCTCGGACGTCCCGCTGCCGGCGTGATGGGCACCGGCGCCCGCGGGGTGCACACCGTACCCGGACGCACCCGGGCGATCACACCACCGGCGGGCGCGCCTCCCAGGGCGTCGAGAGCACCACCGTGGTGCGGGTGGAGCACGACGCGGCCGCGCGGATCCGGGCGAGCAGGTCCTCCAGGTCGGTGGGCTCGCCGACGCGGACCTTGAGGATGTAGGACTCCTCGCCGGCCACCGAGTGGCATGCCTCGATCTCGGACAGGGCGCGCAGCCGGTCCGGCACGTCGTCCGGCGCCGCGGGGTCGAACGGGGTCACCGAGACGAAGGCGGTCAGCGGCAGCCCGGCGGCGGCGGCGTCGACGACGGCGCCGTAGCCCCGGATCACGCCGCGTTGCTCCAGGCGCCGCACGCGTTGGTGCACCGCGGACGTCGACAGGCCCGCTGCCTTCGCCAGCTCGGTGTAGCTGATCCTGCCGTCGCGCGCGAGCAGCGCCACGATCGTCCGGTCGGTGTCCTCCACAGCGGGCAGCCTAGGGCCGCTCGGCCGGCCGCGCGGGTCGATCCGCCTGCCGGTGAGCCCACCGCTCAGCGGGCCAGATGGCGCGCGATCACCATGCGCTGCACCTGGTTGGTGCCCTCCACGATCTGGAGCACCTTGGCCTCGCGGAAGTACCGCTCCACGGGGTAGTCCCGGACGTAACCGGAGCCGCCGAGCACCTGGATCGCGTCGGTCGTGACCCGCATGCACGTGTCGGTGGCGAGCAGCTTGGCCATCGCGGCCTGGCGCGCGAACGGCTGGCCGGCGTCGCGGCGGCGGGCCGCGACGAGGTACAGCGCGCGCGCCGCCTCGATCCCGGTGGCCATGTCGGCGAGCATGAAGCCGACGCCCTGGAAGTCGACGATCCGCTGCCCGAACTGCTCGCGCTCCTTCGCGTAGGCCAGCGACGCGTCCAGGGCGGCCTGCGCGATACCCACCGCGCACGCGGCGATCCCGAGGCGCCCCGAGTCGAGCGCGGACAGGGCGATCGCGAACCCCTGTCCCTCCTCGCCGAGCAGCCGGTCGGCGTCCACGCGCGCGCCCTCGAGCACGACCTGGGACGTGCGCGAGGCGGTGAAGCCCATCTTCTTCTCCGGCGGGGCGCCGGTCAGGCCCGGCGTCGAGCCGTCGACGAGCAGGCACGAGATGCCCTTCGCGCCGGGCTCGCCGGTGCGCGCGAACACAGAGTAGAAGTCCGCGACGCCGCCGTGGGTGATCCAGGCCTTGGTGCCGTCGAGCACGTACTGCTCGCCGTCCCGGACCGCCTTCGTCCGCAGCGCCACGGCGTCGGAGCCGGACGTCGGCTCGGACAGGCAGTAGCCGCCGAGCAGCTCGCCGGCGAGCATGTCGGGCAGCCACCGCTGCTGCTGCTCCTCGGTGCCGAACGCGGCCAGCGGGTAGCACGCGAGGGTGTGCACGCTGACGCTGAGACCGACGGTGCCCCAGGCGGCCGAGAGCTCCTCCAGCGCCTGCAGGTAGACGGTGTACGGCTGGGCGCCGCCGCCGACGTCCTCGGGGTACGGCAGGGACAGCAGCCCCGCCTTGCCCAGGGTGCGGAGCGTCTCGTGCGGGAAGTCGCCCCGCTCCTCGGCGTCCGCGGCCCGGGGGGCGAGCTCGCCGGCGGCGATCTCGCGGACCAGGCCCAGCAGGTCGCGGGCCTCCTCGGTGGGCAGCTCGCGCTCGACGGTGGTGGTCACGGCGGGGTCTCCTTCGCGTCCGGGTCGGGGGGACGACGGCCGACCGGGTCGCGGCGCCGTCGCCGTGCGTGCCCACTGTAGAACCCCCGCCCCACGTTACCTTCGGTGATCATGCACGTCGGGTACGCCCCCCTCGGTGATCATGCACCTCGGGTACGCCCCCCTCGGTGATCATGCACCTCGGGTACGCCCGGCTGGCAGGATCGCGGAGTGCCCGCTGACCGCCTCCTGCTGCTGGACGCCGCGTCGCTGTACTTCCGCGCCTACTTCGGCGTCCCCGACTCGGTGACGGCTCCGGACGGGACGCCGGTGAACGCCGTCCGCGGCTTCCTCGACATGGTCGCCCGCCTCGTGACCGACCTGCGCCCGACGCGGTGCGTCGCGTGCTGGGACGAAGACTGGCGGCCGGCGTGGCGGGTCGCTGCGATCCCGTCCTACAAGGCACATCGCGTCGCCGAGGAGGTCCCCGGCGATGACCCCGACGTCGAGGTGGCACCGGACACGCTGTCGCCGCAGGTGCCGGTCATCGCCGAGTGCCTGGCAGCCCTCGGGATCGCCCGCGTGGGGGCGCCGGGCTGCGAGGCGGACGACGTGATCGGCACGCTGGCGACCCGGGCACCCTCGGGCAGGAGCGTGGACGTCGTGACCGGCGACCGCGACCTGTTCCAGCTCGTGGACGACGAGCGCGCCGTCCGGGTGCTCTACACCGCTCGTGGGATCCGGGACCTCGAGGTGGTCGACAGGTCCCGGCTCGGCGAGCGCTACGGGGTGGCCTCCGGTGACGGGTACGCCGACATGGCCGTGCTGCGCGGCGACCCCTCGGACGGCTTGCCCGGGGTGGTGGGCATCGGCGAGAAGACCGCCGTCGCACTGCTCGATCGGTTCGGCGACCTGGCCGGGGTGGTGGCCGCGCTCGACGCGGGCGACCCCGACCTCACGCCGGCGCAGCGGCGCCGCCTGGACGCTGCGCGCGACTACCTGGCCGCAGCACCGGCCGTCGTCCGGGTGCTGCGGGACGCCGACCTGCCCGAGGTCGACGACACGCTGCCGGCGACCCCCGTGGACCGGGACGCCGTCGTCGCGCTCGCCGAGCGCTGGGGGCTGGCGGGCAGCCTCGGCCGGGTCGTGACGGCGCTGACCGTCGCTGCCGGCTGACGTCGCGGGCGCACCCGGAGTGCATGATCACCGCGGGGGGTGTACCCGGAGTGCATGATCACCGAGAGGGGGTGGCGGGGGTCAGGGGTGGCGGGGGGCGCTGGCGGTGGCCACGACGCCGCGGTCCACCGCCGCCGCAGCAGCACGCGCGGTGCGGCGCAGCCGGCCTCCCGCGACGGCGCCGGTCCTGCCGGCGGGGGCTGCGTCCCCGCTCACGACGGCAGCGTGCCCGCTGGCCGCGTCGTCGTCGTTGCTCGCGGCGGCGGCGTCCCCGCCCATGACGGCGGCGGCGACCTGGTCGAGCAGGTCGAGCACCTGCCGGCACCAGCGCACGAAGTCCCCCGCCGCGAGGTCGCTCTCGGTGAGGACCTCGTCCAGCGGCCGCCCGGACGCCCACCGGTGCACCGCCAGGGCAAGGCCCGCGTCGGGCTCGCCGGTCTGCTGCAGCCGGTGCGCCGCCTCGGCATCAGCCAGGCCGTGCGCCACCCGGGCGGTCTCGGCGAGGGCCGCCCGCACCGGGCCGGCGGGCAGTCGGGGGCTCACCGGGTGGTCGTCGCGGCGCGACTCGTAGAGCACCGCGGAGACGACCGCAGCGAGCGATGGGGCGTCGAGGTCGTCCCAGACGCCGTGGCGCAAGCTCTGCGCGACGAGCAGGTCCTTCTCGGTGTAGACCCGGCGCAGGCACTGCCCGGCCGGGGTCACCGTCGTGGCGTCGCCGTCGCCGGCGAGGTAGCCGAGCTCCCCGAGCAGGTCGCACACCCGGTCGAAGGTGCGGGCGATCGTGTTGGTGCGTCCCTCGATCCGCTGCGCGAGTCGGCGCGTCTCCTGCTCCAGGCGGTGGTGGCGCTCGGCCCAGCGGGCGTGGTCCTCCCGCTCGGAGCAGCCGTGGCAGGGGTGCTGGCGCAGCGCCCGCCGCAGGTCGTCGACGTCCGCGGCGCCGTTCGCGGCGTCGGGCACGGCGTCCGGCGCCCGCGCCGCCGGGGCGGACGGCGCGCCGCCGGCGGCGGCGCGCACGATCGCTGCCAGGTCGCGCCGCGACGTCGAGCTCCGGGCGCTGAAGTCCTTCGGCACCCGGACCCGGGTCAGCGTGCGCACGGCGCCCGGCACGTCCCCGAGGGAGAGGCGGCGCACCTCCCGGTCGATGGTCAGGACCGTGGGTCGCGGCCCGTCCACCCCGCCGGGGACGCCGGGGTCGAGGACGACGGCGAGCCCCGCCCGCCGTCCGGCGGGTACCTCGATCACGTCGCCGTGGCCCAGCGCCTTTAGGGACGCCAGCGCGTCCGCGCGTCGGCGCCCGGAGGCGTCCCGGGAGGCGGCCTTCTCGGCCTCGGAGAGCCGGCGGCGGAGCCGGGCGTACTCGCCGAAGTCACCGAGGTGGCACGTCATGGCCTCCGCGTACCCCGCCAGCGCCTCCTCCTGCTTGCGGACCTGGCGGGCGAGGCCGACGACAGCACGGTCGGCCTGGAACTGCGCGAAGGACGTCTCGAGGATCTCGCGGGCCCGGTGCCGCCCCACCGTCGCGACGAGGTTGACGGCCATCGAGTACGTCGGGCGGAAGCTCGACCGCAACGGGTAGGTACGCGTCGAGGCGAGTCCCGCCACCGCCTCCGGGTCCACCCCCGGCGCCCAGAGCACCACGGCGTGGCCGTCGACGTCGATGCCGCGGCGTCCGGCGCGGCCGGTGAGCTGGGTGTACTCACCCGGGGTGACGTCCGCGTGGGTCTCTCCGTTGAACTTCACCAGCCGCTCCAGCACCACCGAGCGCGCCGGCATGTTGATGCCCAGCGCCAGGGTCTCGGTGGCGAACACGACCCGGACCAGGCCGCGGGCGAACAGGTCCTCCACGACCTCCTTGAACGCCGGCAGCAGGCCGGCGTGGTGCGAGGCGACCCCGCGCGACAGCGCCTCCGACCACTCCCACCAGCCGAGCACCGCCAGGTCCGCGGCGGGCAGGTGCGCGGTCCGCTGCGTAGCGGTCCGGCGGATCTCCTCGCGCTCGGCCGGCGTGGTCAGGTCGACGCCCCAGGTCAGGCACTGGCGCACCGCCGCGTCGCAGCCGGCGCGGCTGAACACGAAGACGATCGCCGGCAGCAGCCCGTCCGCCTCCAGCCGCTGCACCACCTGGGCGCGGCTCGGCACCCCGGAGTGCCCCCGCCCCGCGGGGGGACGGCGTCCCGGCCGGTTCCGGCCCCGGCCCCGGCCGGGGGCCCCCGCGCGACCCGCCCGCTGGTCCTCCCGGGCGATGCGGACCAGCTCGGGGTTGACCCGCGGCGGCGCCGCGCCGTCGCGGCCCGGGTCGGCCTCGGCGCGGTCGGTGAACAGGTCGTACGTGCGCCCACCCACCATCACGTGCTGGTACAGCGGGACCGGTCGGTGCTCCGAGACGACGACCGCGGTGTCGCCGCGCACCGTGTCGAGCCAGGCGCCGAACTCCTCGGCGTTGGACACCGTCGCCGACAGCGAGACGACCTGCACCGTCTCGGGCAGGTGGATGATCACCTCCTCCCAGACCGCGCCGCGGAACCGGTCGGCGAGGTAGTGCACCTCGTCCATCACGACGTACCCCAGGCCCGCGAGGGTCGGCGAACCCGCGTACAGCATGTTCCGCAGCACCTCGGTGGTCATCACGACCACCGGCGCCTCGCCGTTGACCGCGGTGTCGCCGGTGAGCAGGCCGACCGCGTCGGCCCCGTGGCGGGCAGCGAGCTCGGCGTGCTTCTGGTTGCTCAGCGCCTTGATCGGCGTGGTGTAGAAGGCCTTGCGTCCTCCCGCCAGGGCGAGGTGGACGGCGAACTCGCCGACGACGGTCTTGCCGGCACCGGTAGGGGCGGCGACGAGCACGCCGCGGCCGTCCTCCAGGGCCTGGCACGCCTCGCGCTGGAAGGCGTCGAGCGTGAAGCCGAGCCCGGCGGCGAAGCGTCGCAGCTGCGGGTAGCGGGTGCGCTCGGCCTGCCGCACGCGGGACGCGGCGTAGCGGGCTGCGGGCGACTCGTCGGCCGGTCCGCCGGCGGGGGCTGCCACGCCGCCAGGCTAGGTCACGGTGTGCGGGCCCGCGCCGCGGCTCACCTCGTCGCGGTCGGCTGCGTCGCGGCGGGCGGCGGCGCGGACGCGAGGACCCGCAGCGCGCCGGGGACGACGACGCAGCGCAGCGGCAGCGGGCCGACGTGCTCGCCGTCCCCGAAGGCCTCCACCGGCGCACCCGGGCCCGTCTCGGCGACTCGGACGTCGAGCGCCGTCCGGGTGCTGACAGCCAGATGGTGCACGTGGCTGCCGGTGCGCAGCGTCGGCAGCATCCGCACCAGCTCGGCGCGCGGGATCGCGCCGACCACGACGACGTCCAGGCGGCCGTCCACCACCGACGCGTCCGGGGCGATCCGCAGCCCGCCGCCGTAGGACGGCGTGTTCGCGACCGTGACGAGCACCGCGTCGACGCTCTCGACGGCTCCGTCGAGCGTCAGCGTGTAGCGCCGCGGCACGAGGTGGGGCAGCTCTCGGACGACGGCGACGAGGTAGCGGGCGCGGCCCCACGGGCGGGCCATGGCGTTCGCACGCCGGTTGACGGCCGCGTCGAAGCCGGCGGCGACCGCGGCCACGCACCAGCTGCTGCGCCCGGTGGCGTCGTGCACGCGCAGCGCGTCCACGGGCCGCGGGTCGCGGCGCAGCCCCGCCAGCAGGCACCTCAGCGCCGCGGCGGCGTCCCCGACCGGCAGCCCCAGCGCCCGGGCGACGTCGTTGCCGGTACCCGCCGGCAGCACCCCGAGTGCCACGCGCGTGCCCGCGACCTGCTGTGCGAGCAGGTGCACGACCCCGTCCCCGCCGACGCCCACGACCGCGTCGAGGCCACCGGCGACCGCACGCTCCAGCCGCCCGGCGGCGTCGGCCGCCGTTCCCCCGGTGAGGTCGTGCACGACGTGGCCGTCGGCGCCCAGCGCGGCAGCGGCGCGGGCGGCCAGCCGCAGCGCGCCGCCCCGACCCGCGGCGGGGTTGGCCACGAGGGCGACGACGCTCAGATCTCGCTGGCCTCGCCGTCGGCCCACGCCGGCTCACGCCGCGCGCGGCGCCGGTCCACCAGCAGGCAGATGCCGATCGCGACGCCGAACAGCGCGATCATCGGCGACGCGAGCATGAACATGGCCGTGACGTCCGGCGTGGGGGTCGCCATCGCCGCGAACGCGAAGCAGACGACGAGCACCCACCGCCAGGCCTTGAGCACGGTGCGCCCGGAGAGCAGGTGGGCGAGATTGAGCCCCACGAGGAGCACGGGCAGCAGGAACGCCACCCCGAAGGCGAGCACGATCCGCATCACGAACCCGAGGTAGTACTGCGCGTCGATGAGGTTCGACGCGCCCTCGGGCGTGAAGCCGGTGAGGAAGCGGACGGCGTTGGGCACGAACAGCCAGGCGAGGTAGCACCCGGCGAGGAACAGCGGCGCGGCGGCGAACACGAACCCGACCGCGTAGCGCCGCTCCTTGCGTGTCAGCCCGGGGGTGATGAACGCCCACAGCTGGTACAGCCACAGCGGGCTGGAGACCAGCACCCCGAGCCAGATCGAGACCCGGACCTTCAGGTCGAACGACGTCGCGATCTGACCGAAGTTGACCGTCGCCTGCCGGCCCTCGACCTGGGACAGCCGCAGCACCGGGTCCATCAGGGCCTCGAAGACCGGGTCGTAGAGCACCCAGCCGACGACGCTGCCCGCGAGGACGACGAGGCCCGCCTTCAGGACGCGGTTACGCAGCTCACGCAGATGGTCCCGCAGGGGCATCCGCCCCTCGGGGTCGCGGCTGCGGCGTGGGGTCGTGACGGCCACCGGTCGGGGTCCCGGGTCGCGTACGGGGTCAGGCGTCGAAGGGACGCTCGGTGCTGCTGCGCTCCGCGTCCCGCTGGCGTCGGTCGGCCTCGGTGTCGGGACGGTCAGGCTCGTCCGCGGCGGACCGCTCGTCGCCCATCACGCGGCCTTCGACAGGGCGGCTCGGAGGGTGCGGCTTGTCGTCGTCCCGCTTCATCTCGCGGACCTCGGACTTGAAGATCCGCATCGAGCGGGCGACGCTGCGGCTCATGTCCGGCAGCCGCTTCGCGCCGAAGATCAGCACGATGAGCAGGATGAGGACGATCAGCAGCAGCGGGTTGTCGAAGAAGTTGCGTCCCATGGTCCCTCCAGGTCCGGTGTACCCATCCTAGGGCGGCGGAGGGCCGGGCCGAGCCCGGTACCCCAGGACCCGCCCGGATCGGCACCCGTCCGGGCACACACCGTCAGCGGCACTCCGTCAGCGGCAACTCCCGTCAGCGGCAACGGCCGTCAGCGGCACCCCGTGAGCGGCGCCCCGTGAGCGGCACTCGGTCAGCGGCGCCGCCTGCGGGCGGCGCGCCGGCGCCGGTCCCGTTCGCGGCGCAGCTCCGCCGGGTCGTCGAACACGGCGGGCGGTCCCGCTGCGGCGGGCTCCCCGAGCCGGTCGACCTGTGCCGAGATCGCACCCAGCCGCTCCGAGGCGCGACCGGCCTCGGTGAGCACCGCGAGCCCGCCCCGCACGATGCGCCGCACCAGCAGGAACAGCACGACGGCCGCAACGACGACGAGCACCGACCAGATCAGGAACCAGAGCACGCGGCGACACTAGCGACCCGGCGGACGACCGGCGGCCGTGCCCGACGCGGTGGCCCCGTGAACGGCTACTGCGGCGGGGCGACGCTGCTGCTGGCGCCCGCCACGGGACGTCGGTGCGCGACGTGGGCGGCCGCCGCGGCAGCGACGTGGTCGGCCGAGCCCAGCCACAGCGCGAAGTCGAGCAGGTCGTCCCACGCGATCGCGGGGCCCTCCCGCTCCTCCAGCGCCTCGGCCGGGACGGTCCAGGTCTCGACCAGCACGCCACCGGTGCGCAGCAGGCGCACGACCTCCTCACCGGCGGGCTTGCGGACCTCCACGGCGCAACCGGAGCAGGTGAACGCGTAGTAGGACCACTCGCGGACCGTGCACACCACCAGCCGGACCTGCGTGGCCGTCAGGCGCACGTCACCGCACTCAGGGCAGGACGCCTTGATGCTCGTCATCGTCGAGCCACCTCCTCGTCGTGGACCGGTCTCCCGGTCCCGGCGGCCCGCTGCCTCCGCGACCCGTAGCAGGTTCCTCGGTCGACGACACCGTCGACTTGACCCCGGTCCTCGTCGTCCGACACGGTCCCGCACCCGAGGGCGGGCGCCCGGCGCCGGTTCAGGCCCGCTCGGACGCCTGCAGCGCCGCGACCGCCGCGGCCGCGACCTGGTCGGCGAGCCAGCCCGGCTCCGCCACGCGCGCCGCACCGCCGAGGGAGAGCACGAGCCGCTGCAGCCAGCCCGGGTCGGCGGTCCGCAGCCGCACCCTGAGCCCGTCGCCGTCGCCGTCGCGCTCGACCGCCTCGGTCGGGTAGTGCTCCGCCACCCACGCGGCTCGGGGCGCGAGGTCGAGCACGACGAGCAGGTCCTGCTCCCCCGGCGTGAACAGGGCGTCGTCCAGGTCGCGACCCACCGCGCAGTCCGGGGGCGTGCCGTCGACGTCGAGGACGCGGGCGTCGAGCACCCGGTCCATCCGGAACAGGCGCACGTCCTCGGCGCGGTGGCACCACGCCTCCAGGTACCAGCGGCCGTCGAGGGCGGTCAGGCGCATCGGGTCGACGTCCCGGTCGGTCGCCTCGTCGCGCGCCGCCACGAGGTAGCGCAGCCGCAGGCGCCGCCGTCCGGCGAGGGCCTCCCGCGCGGCCACGAGCGCGCGCTCGGAGCCGCCGGCGTCGACGGTGAGGTCCACCGAGACCGCGGTGGCGGCGCCGGCCGCGTCGCCCGTGGCCTCGGCGAGCTTGGCCAGTGCCCCCTCCAACGCCTCCCGGTCGCCGGCGCCCGGGACCGCGGCGAGGGTCCGCAACCCGACCAGCAGCGCGAGGGCCTCGTCGAGGCCGAGGCGCAGCGGGCGCGAGATGGCGTCGGCGTTGCCGAGGTAGACCCGGCCCGACTCCCACTCGGCCTCGATCAGGTCGTCGGGCATGTGCCCGGGCGTGCCGCAGACGAACAGCAGCTCGAGGTCCGCGACGAGCTCGTCGGTGGAGATGCCGAAGTGGGTCGCGGCCTCGTCGAGCGCGATCCCCTGCCGGGCGAGCAGGTACGGCACCATCGCCAGCAGCCGCGACAGGCGGTCCGCGGCGCCGCCGGCGACCGCCGGTGACCGCCCGGCGGGTGCGGACGGGCTCACCGCGTGCCCCCGGAGGCCGCGGGCACACCGGCGGCGGGCCCGGCGCCGTGCGCGGTGGCGACCCCGACCAGCAGGGCGCGCACCGCGTCACGCAGGTCCTCGGGCGAGGCGACCACGGCACCGGCGCCCAGGGACGCGACCTGCTCGGCGAGCCGGCCGACGTCGGTGAAGGGGACCTCGACGGTCGCGGCGGCGGTCCCCGTCGCCCCGCCGCGCAGCCGCAGCGACTGCCCGACGCCCTCGGCGAGCACGAGGCGCGCGGTGCGCTCGGGCGCGTCGGCGGCGCGACCGGAGACCATCGCGCGCGCATCGATGTCCGCGGGCACCTCGTACTCCCCCGGCGCCCCCGCGCGCCGGACCGTGCCGCTGACCCGGTCCACACGGAAGACCCGCGGGGCCTGCCGGTCCCGGTCGTGGCCGACGAGGTACCAGTGACCGTGCCACGACGTGATCAGCCAGGGCTCCACGAGGCGCCGGGCCGTCTCCCCCGTGCGGTGGGTGCGGTACGTGAAGCGAACCGGCGCCCGGTCGCGCGCCGCGCCGTAGAGGGGCTCGAACGCGGGCTCCCGGGTGCGCACGCGCGGCTCGACTCCGACGAGGGAGTGCTCGTCGGGCTCGATCCCCAGCGCCTTGAGCTTCACGAGCGCGCGCGCCGCCGGGCCGGCGAGGCTGGCCTGCTGCCACACCCGGGAGGCGAGGCCGAGCACGGCGAGCTCGGCGGGCGTGAAGCCGATCTCGGGCAGCGCGTAGGCGTCGCGGTCGATCCGGTAGCCCGGCTCGTCCTCGAACCACATCGAGTCCGTCCCGGTGACCAGCGGCACGCCGAGGTCGCGCAGCTCCTCCTTGTCGCGCTCGAACATCCGGTCGAAGGCCTCGGTCGACTCGGACTCCGCGTACTGCGGGACGCAGGCGCGGATCTGCTCCTTGCTCAGCCACCGCCGCGTCGCGAGCAGCGCGATCACGAGGTTGAGCAGTCGCTCGGTGCGGCGCGCGGTCATCGCCGGCGAACGCTACCCGAGTAGCGTCCGCGACCGTGGGGCAGGCAGCCGGGGGACACGCGGTCGGGGGGCATGCAGCCGAGGACGGCGGCACCGCGCCGCGCGCCGCCGTGCGGTGGCGGCGCGGCACCGTCGTGGCGGTGCGCCGCGCCTGGCCCGGCGCCGTCGAGCTCGACGTCGACGTCGAGGGGTCCGGCGACGTCGAGGGGTCCGGCGACGTCGAGGAGGCCGGCGACGCGGCGAACGGCACCACCCCGGCGCGGGCGCTCGCCTACCCCGCCCTCGTGGGGCTG
Source organism: Actinomycetales bacterium (assembly GCA_038206105.1). GTDB lineage: Bacteria > Actinomycetota > Actinomycetes > Actinomycetales > JBBRBF01 > JBBRBF01. The sequence continues at coordinate 76,877 of JBBRBF010000009.1, forward strand.
CCCGAGCCGGGGGACGCGGTGCTGCTCAACACGACCGCCCTGGCACGCGGGCTCGGCACCGGCGGCCTCGCGCTCGTGGTGGCGATGCCGGACCGGCTGCCGGCGGACCCACCCCCCGGACCCGGGCACCTGGTCAAGGCGCGGTACACGCCGCTGCAGGCGATGGTGCTCGGCGTCGACGAGCAGGAGTCCCCCGACCACGCCGCGATGGCCGCCGCGGACGACCTGACCGGGATGCCCGTGGTCGTCGCCGACCTGCACTCGGCCCTGCCGGCGGTCCTCGCCGGTCTCCGCGTCGGAGGTGCCGACGTCCGGGTCGTCTACGTGATGACGGACGGCGGCGCGCTGCCGGCGTGGTTCTCGCACGCAGTGGCCGGGCTGCGGTCGGCCGGCTGGCTCGCCGGCTGCGTCACCGTCGGGCAGGCCTTCGGCGGCGACGCGGAGGCCGTCACCCTGCACACCGGGCTGCTCGCGGCGCGCCACGTGCTCGGCGCCGACGTCGCGGTCGTCGCCCAGGGCCCCGGCAACCTCGGCAGCGGAACCCGCTGGGGGTTCTCCGGCGTGGCCGCCGGCGAGGCGGTGAACGCGGCCGCCGTCCTGGGCGGGAGGGCGGTCGCCGCGCTGCGGGTCTCCGGCGCGGACCCCCGACCCCGGCACCTCGGCGTGTCGCACCACTCGCTGACCGCCTACGGGCGGGTGGCGCTCGCCGCCGCCGACGTGGTCGTCCCCGGCCTCACCGGCGACCTGGCCGGTCTGGGCGCGGACGTCGCGGCTCAGGCCGCGTCGCTCTGCGCCCCCGGCGGACGGCACCGCCTGGTGGAGGTGGACACCGGCGGGCTCGCCGAGGCGCTGGCCGCCGTCGAGCCGGCGACCGGCGTCCGGCTGTCGACCATGGGCCGGGCCCTGTCCGCCGACCCCGCCGCGTTCCTCGCCTCGGCCGCGGCAGGCCGCCACGCCGCCACCCTGCTCCCACCCCCCTCTCGGTGATCATTCACGTCGGGTCCGATGTACCCGACGTGCATGATCACCGCGGGGGTGGGGGTCAGGAGACCCCGACGAGGTCCACGACGAAGAGGAGCGTCTCGCCCGGGGCGATCACGCCGCCGGCGCCCCGGTCGCCGTAGGCCAGCTCCGGGGGGATGACGAGGTGGCGGCGGCCACCGACGCGCATCCCGACGATCCCGGTGTCCCACCCGGTGATCACCTGCCCGGTGCCGACCTGGAACTCCAGCGGCTCACCGCGGTTCCACGACGCGTCGAACTCCTCGCCGCTGGAGAACGCGACGCCGACGTAGTGCGCGAGCACGGTGCTGCCCGCGACCGCCTCGTCGCCGTCCCCGACGACCTCGTCGCGCACCTGCAGCTCGGCCGGCGGCTCGCCGCCGGGAAAGTCGACCTCGGGCTTGTCCATGCTGGGTCCTCCGTGGGGGTGTGTGTCGCGTCTGTCGGATCGGGGTGCGCCCGGTCAGCCGGTGGGCTCGCCGGAGACGTCGAGGACGTCCACGACGAAGACGAGGGTGTCCGTCCCGCTGATGCCCGCGCCCTCGTTGCCGTCCTCGCCGTAGCCCTTGTCGGGCGGCACGACGAGCAGGACCTGGCTGCCGACGGTGGTCCCGACGAGGCCCTCGTCCCAGCCCGCGATCACCGCGCCGGTCCCGATCTGGAACTGCGCGGGCGAGCCGCGCTCCCAGCTGGAGTCGAAGACCTCACCCCCGGGCCACGTGACGCCGACGTAGTGGGCGCTGATCGTCTGCCCCTGCTGGACCTCGGCGCCCTCGCCGCGGACCAGCGGCTGGACGACGAGCTCGTCGGGGGGCGGGCCGGCGGGCAGCGTGATCGTCGGCTCGCCGTCCTCGGCGAGCGCCACCGTGGGCAGCCCCTCCGCGGGGGTCACGGCCTCACCCTGCGCCCGGGCGAGGACCGACTCGGCGTCCCGGACGTCGATGACGAACAGCAGCGTGTCGTCCGGGCCGATGCCGGCGTCCGGGATGCCGCCCTGCGGGCCGTAGCCGTCGGCGGGCGCGACCCCGACGAGCACGCGGCTGCCCACGGGGACGCCGACGAGGCCCTCGGCGAAGCCGGGGATCACCGAGTCGTCGAGGGTGAAGGTGGTCGGGCCGTTCGGGTAGGAGGTGTCGAACTCCTTGCCGTTGGCGCCGTTGACGCCCACGTACTCGATGCTGACTTTCTGCCCGTCCTCGACCGCGGCCCCCTCACCCTCGCTGAGCACACGCGTCGTGGTCTCGGGCAGTGACACGGTGCCGCCGAGGTCCAGGACCGGCTTCTCGCCGTCACCACCGGTGACCGTGATGTCGTCCAGCGACGCGTTCGTCGCGGTGGCGGTCGCCTCGGGTGAAGCGGCGTCGGATCCGCCGCACCCCACCAGCAGGAGGGCGGCGGCGAGCAGGCACACGAGGCGGCGCACGGGACCCCTTCGGGAGGTGGCGGGCAAGACGCACGACCCTAACCCCACCGCCGGACGCCCCCGCTCCCCCGTACGACGGCTGCCGGGGACCGCTCGCCCCAGGTCCCGGCGCCTCACATCCCGGCGATCAGGCGCTCGACGCGCTCGTCGACGCTGCGGAACGGGTCCTTGCAGAGCACCGTGCGCTGCGCCTGGTCGTTGAGCTTGAGGTGCACCCAGTCGACCGTGAAGTCACGGCGCCGCTCCTGGGCCCGCCGCACGAAGTCGCCCCGGAGCTTGGCACGTGTCGTCTGCGGGGGCACGGCGGTCGCCTCGAAGACCTCGATGTCGTGGCTCACCCGGTCGACCATCCCCTGGCGCGCCAGCAGGTAGAACAGGCCCCGGCGGCGTGACACGTCGTGGTACGCGAGGTCGAGCCGGGCGATCCGGGCGCTCGACAGCGGCAGGTCGTGCTTGGCCTGGTACCGCTCGACGAGCCGGTGCTTGATCACCCAGTCCAGCTCGCGGTCCACCAGCGACAGGTCGCCCTCGCGGACCGCCCGCAGCCCCCGCTCCCACAGGTCGAGCACCGCCTTGGTCGTCCCGCTCGGCGACCCGCGGCCGTCGACGAAGGAGCGTGCCCGGTCCAGGTACTCCTCCTGGATGTCCAGGGCGGAGGCCTCGCGCCCGTTCGCGAGCTTCACCGGACGACGCCCGGTCAGGTCGTGGCTGATCTCCCGGATCGCCCGGATCGGGTTCTCCAGCGTCAGGTCACGCATCCCGACGCCGGCCTCGACCATCTGGAGCACGAGCTCGCACGCGCCGACCTTGAGCATCGTCGTCGTCTCGGACATGTTCGAGTCGCCGACGATGACGTGCAGCCGGCGGTAGCGCTCGGCGTCGGCGTGCGGCTCGTCGCGGGTGTTGATGATCGGTCGCGACCGCGTCGTGGCGCTGGAGACGCCCTCCCAGATGTGGTCGGCGCGCTGGCTGAGGCAGTAGACCGCCCCGCGCGGGGTCTGCAGCACCTTGCCGGCACCGACGAGGACCTGCCGGGTGACCAGGAAGGGGATGAGGACGTCGGAAAGGCGCCCGAACTCGCCGTGCCGGCCGACGAGGTAGTTCTCGTGGCAGCCGTAGGAGTTGCCGGCGGAGTCGGTGTTGTTCTTGAACAGGAAGACCTCGCCGTCGATGCCCTCCTCGGCGAGCCGGCGCTCGGCGTCCACCATCAGGCCCTCGAGCACCCGCTCGCCGGCGCGGTCGTGGACGACGAGCTGGCGCACGTCGTCGCACTCCGGGGTCGCGTACTCCGGGTGGGAGCCGACGTCGAGGTACAGCCGGGCACCGTTGCGGAGGAAGACGTTGCTGGACCGGCCCCACGAGACGACCTTGCGGAACAGGTACCGGGCGACCTCGTCGGCGGAGAGCCGCCGCTGGCCGTCGCTGGCGCAGGTGACGCCGAACTCGGTCTCGAGCCCCATGATCCGGCGGTCCATGCGGCCACACTACGTCGGGCCGGGTCCGCGCACCGGCGAGGGCGCGGGTCCGGCGCTAGCCGGCCGGGGCGTCCGGCGGGGTCTCCTGCGGCGGGACGTCCGGCGACGCCGTGTCCTGGTCGGGCGCGTCCTGCGCGGCCCCCGGCTGAGGCGTGTCGTCCTCCCCGGTCGCCCCCTCGGCCCGCGCGTCGCCGAGCAGCCGCTCCAGGAGCGAGCCCTCCAGGCGGCGGAACGCGCGCCGCGGCCGGTGCCGGTCGAGCACCGCGGCCTCCAGGGCGTCCACGGGCAGGTCGCGGGCCTGGCCGCCGGCCGGGTCGGCGGCGAGCCCCCCGACCGCCAGCCGCAGCGCCTCGGCCAGCGACAGCCCCGGTCGCCAGCCTTCGCGCAGCCGCGGGGCGACCTGCTCGGCCTGTCCGCCCATCACCACGACGCCGCGCTCGTCGGCGACGGACCCGTCGTAGGTGAGCCGGTAGATCTGGTCGGCCTCCGGGGTGGCGCCGACCTCCGCGACGACGATCTCCACCTCCAGCGGCTTGGACTCGGTCGTGAAGACCGTCCCGAGCGTCTGGGCGTACGCGTTGGCCAGGCCCCGGGCGGTCACGTCGACGCGGTCGTAGGAGTAGCCGCGCAGGTCCGCGTAGCGGACCCCGGCGACGCGCAGGTTCTCGAACTCGTTGTACTTGCCGACCGCCGCGAAGGCGATCCGGTCGTAGATCTCGCTGACCTTGTGCAGCGCCCGCGACGGGTTCTCGGCGACGAACGCGATGCCGCCCTCGTACTCGACGACGACCACGGAACGGCCTCGCGCGATGCCCTTGCGCGCGTAGTCCGCCCGGTCCTTCATCAGCTGCTCGGGCGAGACGTAGAACGGCATGTTCATCGCTGCCGGCCCCCCTGCCCGCCGTCACCGGCATCGCGCCGGACCGCTCCTCCGCCGGGGTCGCCGCGCCGGTCGGCCAGCATCTGCTCGACCACCGCGCCGAGCACGTCGTCGCCGACGCGGGCGTACCCGTCGGCGCTGACCGTGGCCACGACCGGCCACACCCGCCGCACGGTGTCCGGGCCGCCGGTGGCGGAGTCGTCGTCCGCGGCGTCGTACAGCGCCTCGACGGCGGTGCGCACCGCCGCGCCCCTGTCCATCGCCGGTCGCCACAGCTTCTTCAGGGCACCTCGGGCGAACACCGAGCCGGAGCCGACGCTGTGGTGGTCCCGCTCCTCGTACCGGCCGCCAGTGACGTCGTAGCTGACGATGCGACCGCGACCGGTCGCGAGGTCGTACCCCGCGAACAGCGGGACGACGGCGAGCCCCTGCATCGCCAGCCCCAGGTTCTGCCGGATCATCGTGGAGAGCCGGTTCGCCTTGCCGTCCAGGCTCAGGGACGTGCCCTCGATCTTCTCGTAGTGCTCCAGCTCGACCTGGAACAGCCGCACGAGCTCGACCGCGAGCCCCGCGGTGCCGGCGATCCCGACGCACGAGTGCTCGTCGGCGGGGAACACCTTCTCGATCTCCCGGTGGGCGATGTAGTTGCCCATCGTCGCGCGCCGGTCACCGGCCATCAGGACGCCGTCGGCGAACACGAGCGCCACGATCGTCGTCCCGTGCGGGACCGGAGGTGCGTCGCCGGCAGGCAGGGCGGGGCGGCCCGGCAGCAGGTCGGGCGCGTGGTCGCCGACGAAGTCCGCGAACGACGACGAGCCCGGCGTCGTGTACTCGGGCGGCAACCGGCCGGGGCCCAGGTGATCGCTGCTCACGCGCGGACCCTACGACGCGGCGCGGCCGGGCGGCGACACCGGACCGGGCTTCAGGTGACCCGCGGGGGTGCCGACGCAGGGACGAACCCCGACGAAGGAGAAGCACGTGAATCGCACCCGCCTGCCCGTCCGGCTCCGCGGCGCCGTCGTGACGGCGGCGCTCGCCGCGGTCGTGGGCTCGGTGCTCGCACCGACCCAGGCCGCCGCAGCACCCGTCCCCGCTCCCGTGCTCGCGGTCTCGAGCACCATGACACCGAAGGGGGGCTGCACGATGTCGCGGAACTTCACCTGGGAGTCGCGGATGCGTTCCGTGTCGCCCCACCCCCGGGTCGTGTACGGGGCCGGTGACCGCGCGACGATCCGCCGGGCGGCGAGCGACCCGGAGACCAAGGCCTACGCCGCGCGCTACCTGGGGTGGGCCCAGACGTCCCTGGAGCGGCCGCTCCCGAAGTACACGACGGGACCGAAGGCGAGGATGGGCAACGACGCCGTCGGGCGGATCATCTCCCTCGGCTACGGCTTCTACGCCACCGACGACCGCGTCTACACCGACCGCATCCGCAAGGACGTCGCCGCGATCGTGGCGTTCCCGGAGTGGCGCAACGAGCACTTCCTCGACACCGCCGAGCTCGCCGCCGCGGTCTCGATCGGCTACAGCATCGCGTCGCGGCACATGACCATCGACGAGCGGGCACGCACCCGCAGGGCCCTCGTCGACAAGGCCCTGACGCCGGCGAGCTGCCTATGGCGCCAGCGGCACCGCCAGATCGCGTCCACCGACAACTGGGCCGTCGTGACCAACGCCGCGATGGGCATGGCAGCCCTCGTGGTGTCCGACGGGCACAAGGCCTTCGCGGCGGCGGCGCTGTCGAAGTCGCTGTACTACGAGAACCGTGCCCTCGCGGAGCTGTCGGACGGCGGCACCGCCGAGGGTTCCGGGTACCACAACTACATCGGCTTCTACGCGTCCACGCTGACCGCCAGCATGGAGCGGGCTTTCGGCAGCACCGGCCTGTCCTCGGTGCGCAAGGTGCCGGGCTTCGCCGCGTGGAGCCACCACGTCACGGGCCCCAGCGGCCTGTCGGCGAACTTCGGCGACAGTGACCCCAAGGGTCCGAAGCCGCAGCTCGCGGTCTGGAACGGCTACAGCTCCAACAACCGGCTCGGGTCGTGGCTCGGCGACCAGCGGCTGCGCGCCAACAGCGGCGCGAACCCGCTGTTCCTGGTGTGGCGCAACGGCACCGGCAGCCCGCCCCGGGACCGGCCGATCGGCAGGGTGTTCCCCAAGTCCGGGCTGGCGTCCCTGCGCAGCGGGCTGTCGTCACAGTCCACATGGCTGGCGATGAAGGGCGGGTCCAACGAGGCGAGCCACTCCCAGCTGCAGCTCGGCTCGTTCGTCCTCGAGATGTCCGGGCAGCGCTTCGTGTCCGCGTACGGTCTCGACAACTACTCGCTGCCCGGCTACTTCAGCCCGAGGCAGCGGGCGACGTACTTCCGCAACTCCACAGCGGCGGCGTCCACGATGTCTCGTCGGGACGAGAACCAGACCTGGTCGACCAAGGCGCCGCTGCGCAGCCTCGGCCAGGGCTCGGACGGGTCGTACAGCGTGCGGGCCGACCTCAGCGACGCCCTGCGCGTGCCCTCGGCACGCCGCACCGCGACGTTGCTGCCCGACGAGTCCATCCGTCTCGTCGACGAGGTCTCGGCCTCCTCGACCACGCCGCTGCGCTGGCGGCTGCACACCGAGGCCTACGTCTCGGTGGCGGGTGACGGCCGGCGGGCCGTGCTCAGCCGGGGCGGCAAGAAGGCGGAGGTCGTCCTCGACGACGGCACCCCCGGGCGGCTGGTGACCCAGTCTCCGCCGAGCACCCCGGGGGGGCGCTCGAACACCGCCTTCACGATCCTGCAGCTGGACACGACGGCCGGCGCCAGCAGCACGCTCACGGTGTCGGTGCGGATCAGCCCCCTGGACTGAGCCGCCGGCGCCAGGACGGCGCCACGACGTGACGCGAGGCCGTCGCCGCCACCGTGGGGCGGCGGCCTCGCCTCACTCGCCGCCCTTCTGCACGAAACCGCGCACGAAGGTCTCGCTGTTGGCCTCCAGCACCCCGTCGATCTCGTCGAGGATGGCGTCGACGTCGTCGTCCTTGGTCTGCGTCGCGGGGGCGCCCTGCGGCGGCGGGGCCGCGTCGTCGGGCTCGCCGTCGTCCTTGCGTGCGTGGCGCTGCTGCTCCTGACCGGCCATCGCGTCCCTCCTCGGGATCGGTGCTGCTGACGTCGATCCTAGGTCCGCGGCGGGGGATGCGACCGGTGACCCCGCGGCCCGGCGACCTTTCCCCGGCTCGTGACCCGGCTCACCGTCCGGTGAGCTGGTCCACGAGCTCGCGCGCCGAGGCACACCGGTCGAGCAGGCCCCCGACGTGCTCCCGGGTGCCGCGGGTCGGCTCGAGCATCGGGACCCGCTGCAGCGACCCGTAACCGGGGACGTCGAAGATCACCGAGTCCCAGGACGCGGCGGCGACGTGCTCGCCGTAGCGTGCCAGGCACTCCCCGCGGAAGAACGCCCGGGTGTCGTGCGGGGGCGCGAGGACGGCGTCGGCCACCTCGGTGTCGGTGACGAGCCGCTCCACGGCGCCGCGCGCCTCGAGGCGACGGTACAGACCCTTCTCCGGTCGGATGTCGGCGTACTGCAAGTCGATCAGCTCCAGCCGCGAGGCGTCCCACGACAGGCCCTCCCGGTCGCGGAACCCCTCCAGCAGCCGGAGCTTGGCGACCCAGTCGAGCTCGCGGTGGCACTGCATCGGGTCCTGCTCGAGGCGGGTCAACACCGACTCCCAGCGGGCGAGCACGTCGGCGGTCTGAGGATCCACGTCGTCGCCCTCGCGGTCGGTGACGAACGCGTGCGCCGCCTCCAGGAACCGCCACTGCAGCTGCACCGCGGTGAGGCGGGTGCCGTCGCGCAGCTCCACGAGCGTACGCAGCGAGGGGTCGTGGCTGACCGCGTGCAGCGTGGCCACGGGCCGGTCCACGGCGAGGTCAGGCAGCGCCCGGGCCTCGACCATGTCGAGCACGAGCGCCGTCGTCCCGAGCTTGAGGTAGGTGGCGACCTCGCAGAGGTTCGCGTCGCCGATGATCACGTGCAGGCGACGGTGCTTGTCCGCGCTGGCGTGCGGTTCGTCGCGGGTGTTCACGATCGGTCGCTTCAGCGTCGTCTCGAGCCCGACCTCGACCTCGACGTAGTCGGCTCGCTGGCTCAGCTGGAACCCGCCCTGCTGGCCCTCCTGCCCGAGGCCGACGCGGCCGGCCCCGGTGACGACCTGGCGGGAGACGAAGAACGGGACCAGGCCGCGGACGACGTCGGGAAAGGGGGTCTCGCGGCGCATCAGGTAGTTCTCGTGCGTGCCGTAGGAGGCGCCCTTGTTATCGGTGTTGTTCTTGTACAGGTTGACCGGACCCAGGCCTGGGGACGCAGTGATGCGGCGCTGCGCGGCCAGCATCACCTGCTCGCCCGCCTTGTCCCAGAGCACGGCGTCGTGTGGCGACGTGACCTCCGGCGACGAGTACTCGGGGTGGGCGTGGTCGACGTAGAGGCGGGCGCCGTTGGTGAGCACGACGTTGGCCAGTGCCGGGTCCTCGGTCTCGGCGATCACGTCCGCGAGGGTCTGGCCGTCCTGGCCGCCACGGGCGACCTCGTCGGTGAGCTGGCTCGGGTCCGCCTGGGAGCGAGCGAGCTCCCAGCCGCGCGCGTCCCGCAGCGGTGACTCGTCCTCGTAGTCCCAGCGGGCGCGCCCGGCGTGGTGACCGAGCGGCACGGCGTACGCGCTGACGACCTGGCCCGACAGCAGCATCGCGTTGGCCTCGGGGTGCCCGGGTGACGAGACGCCGTACTCGGTCTCGATGCCCATCACGCGCCGTACACCCATGACGGCGACCCTACGGGCCGCCGTCCGCGGGACCCGCGGGGGCCGCGGCTACCGTTGCGACGTGCGACCCGTGACCGCGGCAGCCCTGGACGTCGTGGTCGTGGCGGCGATCGTCCTCGCCGCCGGGCTGCTCGGCTGGCGTGCGGTGGTCCATGGTCGGGAGCTGGTTCGGGACCGGGGGGTCGCGAGGGACCGGGGGGTCGCGAGGGGTCGGGCGGTCGTCAGAGGTACTGCCCGGTCCCGTTGACCGTGTCGATGGAGCGTCCCGGCTCGTTGCCGTCCTTGCCCTGGATGATCGTGCGGACGTAGACGATCCGCTCGCCCTTCTTGCCGGAGATCCGCGCCCAGTCGTCGGGGTTGGTGGTGTTCGGCAGGTCCTCGTTCTCCTTGAACTCGTCGACGCATGCGGCGAGCAGGTGGTCGACCCGGATCCCCTTGACGCCCGTCGCGAGGAAGTCCTTGATCGCGGACTTCTTGGCCCGGTCCACGATGTTCTGGACCATCGCCCCCGAGTTGAAGTCCTTGAAGTACAGGATCTCCTTGTCGCCGCCTGCGTAGGTGACCTCGAGGAACTGGTTCTCCTCGGTCTCGGCGTACATCCGCTCGACGCTGCGCTGGATCATCGCGGCCACGGCGTCCTCGGCGGACCCGCCGTGCTCGGCGAGGTCGTCGGGGTGCAGCGGCAGCGACGCGACGAGGTACTTCTCGAACACGTCGCGGGCGCCTTCGGCGTCCGGTCGTTGGATCTTGATCTTCACGTCGAGGCGGCCGGGCCGCAGGATCGCGGGGTCGATCATGTCCTCGCGGTTGGAGGCACCGATCACGATCACGTTCTCGAGTCGCTCCACGCCGTCGATCTCGGCCAGCAGCTGCGGCACGATCGTGGTCTCCACGTCGGAGGACACACCCGAGCCGCGGGTGCGGAACAGGGACTCCATCTCGTCGAAGAACACGACCACCGGTGTGCCGTCACCGGCCTTCTCCCGGGCGCGGGAGAAGATCAGCCGGATGTGGCGCTCGGTCTCGCCGACGTACTTGTTCAGCAGCTCGGGGCCCTTGACGTTGAGGAAGTAGGACTTCGCCTCCTTCAGTCCCTGCCGCTCCGCGGCCTGCACCGCGAGGGAGTGCGCGACCGCCTTGGCGATGAGCGTCTTGCCGCAGCCGGGCGGCCCGTAGAGCAGGACCCCCTTGGGGGCCTTCAGCCCGTGCTCGCGGAACAGGTCGGGATGGTTGAACGGCAGCTCGACGGCGTCGCGGATCTGCTCGATCTGCGGTGCCAGCCCACCGATGTCGGTGTACTCGATGTCGGGCACCTCCTCGAGGACGAGCTCCTCGACCTCGGCGCGCGCGATCTTCTCGTACACGTAGCCGGACCGGTTCTCCAGCACCAGCGCGTCGCCGACGCGCAGCCGGACCCCCTGCAGCGGCGCGGCGACCCGGACCACGCGCTCCTCGTCGGCGTGCGCGACGACGAGGACGCGGTCGTCGTCCAGCACCTCCTTGAGGGTGACGATCTCCCCGGTCCGCTCGTAGGTGGCGGCCCGGACCACGTTCATCGCCTCGTTCAGCACGACCTCCTGGCCGGGGCCGAGGTCGTCGACGTCGAGGGTGGGGCTCAGCGCCACGCGCATCTTGCGACCGGACTGCAGCACGTCGACGGACCCGTCCTCGTGCGCGGTGAGGAACGTGGCGTAGCCGTTCGGCGGCTGCGCGAGCCGGTCCACCTCCGTCTTGAGCGTGACGATCTGCTCGCGGGCGTCGCCGAGGGTCTTGGCGAGGCGCTCGTTCTGTCCGCCGAGGTGCGCGAGCTCGCGCTGGAGGGCGGTGATCCGGTCCTCCATAGCGCGCGCCCGGTGCGGCTGCTCGGCCAGGCGGCGGCGCAGCGCGCTGAGCTCGTCGGTCAGGACGGTCACCTGGCGGCGCAGGTCCGCCGCCTCGCGCCCTGGGTCACCCGGCCCTGCCACCATCGCCGCACCTCCTCGCTGCCGCACCGGTCTCCGGGTGCTCTCCCAACCGCGGGACCGCCCGGGGTCTCGGTGCTCTCGACCCTAACCCGGGGTCCCGGGCCGGGGCCCGCCGGACCCGCCGTGTCCCCCGGACGGCTCGGCGCCGGACGACTCACCCGCGGACGTCTCACCACCGGAGGGCTCGGCACCGGCCGGCAGGGCGCGGGCACGCAGGTCGCGCCGGACCCGGCGCACCTTCTTGTCCGACACGGTCCGCTCGCCGAGCTCCTCGGCGGTCCAACGGTCCCGCTCGCCGCCGGCGGCGGTCCCGGTCGTGGTCTCGTCGGGCTCGCCCGCTTCGCCCCACGTGACCGGCTCCCCGCGGGACGCCTTCGCCGGTCGTCGCCGGCGCGGCGGGGCCTGGACGCCGTCGGCGAGCCGGCGGGTCGTCAGCAGGAAGCCGGTGTGCCCGACCATCCGGTGCTGGGGCCGCACCGCGAGACCCTCCAGGTGCCAGCCGCGCACCATCGACTCCCACGCCGACGGCTCGGTGAACCGGCCGTCGGCGCGCAGCTCCTCGGCCAGTCGCGAGAGCTGCGTCGCGGTGGCGACGTAGCCGATCAGCACCCCGCCGGCGGCCAGCGCCACGGCGACGGCGTCCAGGCACTCCCACGGCGTGAGCATGTCGAGCACGACGCGGTCCACCGACGCCGGCTCCTCGGCGACCGGCAGCACGTCGGCGAGATCGCCGGTGCTCAGACGCCAGGCCGGGTGGGTGCCGCCGAAGAAGCCCTCGACGTTGCCGCGTGCGATGTCGGCGAAGTCCTCCCGCCGCTCGACGGAGTGCAGGTAGCCGCCGTCCCCGACGGCGCGCAGCAGCGACATGCTCAGCGCGCCCGAGCCCACGCCCGCCTCGACCACGCGTGCCCCGGGGTAGACGTCGGCCATCGCCACGACCTGGCCGGCGTCCTTGGGGTAGACGACGGCGGCACCACGGGGCATGGACAGCACGTAGTCGGCCAGCAGGGGTCGCAGCGCGAGGTAGTCGATGCCGGCGGTGTTGCGCACCACGGTGCCCTCGCGGGTGCCGATCAGGTCGGCGTGGCGGAACGACCCGCGGTGGGTGTGGAAGTCCTTCGCCGGGTCCAGGGTGATGGTGTGCAGCCGTCCCTTGGGGTCGGTGAGCTGCACCCGCTCCCCGGCTCGCAGCGTGCCCCGCCGCAGGTCGGCTCCGGTGGGCGCCGGCCGGACCTCGTCGTCGCCCGGGGTCGCCGCCGCGTCACCCACCGGGTCGCCCACCATGGCGGGAGCGTGGCAGACGGCGACGCGCCGCCGGGGTGCAGGGTGGGCGCCCGTCAGCGCCGTTGACGCTGGCCGGGCGCGACGGCCGCCAGCACGTCGGTGCCCCGCAGCAAGCCCACCGGCCGCCCGGCCGGGTCGCGCACCACCCACGTGTCCCCCGGCAGCCCGGACAGGCACCGCAGCAGCTCCTCGCCGGAGAGCCCGACCGGCACGTCGGCGCCGCGCGGCAGCACGGCCGCCGCGGACCGTGCCTGGACCTGCTCCCAGCGCGCGGGGTCCACCGCGGAGACGGCGGCCGGGTCGAGCAGGCCCACCACCCCGTCGTCAGGGGGGACGAGCAGCACAGGACGCCGGTCCAGGTCTGCGGGGGACGCCGCGCCGGCGGCCCGCATCGCGCCCGCGATGCTCTCGGTGACCGGCACGACCGCCACGCCCCGGGCCAGGTCGGCGACGCTCGTCGTCCCGGCGCGCCGGCGGATGCCGCCCTGCCGGATCGCCGCGCCGGCACCGCTCCACAGCAACCCCCCGACGAGGGCCGCCCACACGACGGTGACGAGCCGCACCCCGCTGCCGGTGAGCAGCGGCCACACGAGGGCGTAGCCGACCACGAGCACCGCGGTGACGCGTCCACCCCACCCCGCCACCACGGTCCCGGTGTGCCGGTTGCCGGTGGCCCGCCACACGGCGGCCTCGAGCACGCGGCCGCCGTCCAGCGGAAGCCCGGGCACGAGGTTGAAGGCCGCGACGATCGCGTTGGTGACGGCCAGGAACATCAGCAGCGCGAAGGTCAGGCCGCGCTCGCCGGACGCGGCGGCCCCGAGCCCGGCCGGGACCGCCAGCGCGGCGTTCGACAGCGGGCCGACCACGGCGACGACGAAGCTGCGGCCCGGGGTGGTCGCCTCCGTCTCGAACTGGGTGTGGCCACCCCACAGGTTGATCACGATGCGCGAGGCCGGCATGCCGACGGCACGCGCGGCGACCGCGTGGGCGAGCTCGTGCACGAGCACTGAGCCGAACAGCAACAGGGCCACGCCGAACGAGACGACGTACGTCGCCACCGTCGGCAGCCCCGGCGCGAACCGGGCCGCCGTGGGCGCGAACACGAAGGTGATCACCGCGGCGATCAGGAACCAGGAACGGGCGAGGACGACGGGGACGCCCGCGACGCTGCCGATCTGCCAGCCCTCCGGGTGCCGGGTGCCGGTGCGCGCTGCCACCCGGCAAGCCTACGGCGGCCCCGGGCCGGTGCCACCGGCGCGGGCGGGCCGTCGCCGTCGGTGCCCCCACCTAGCCTGGTGCCATGCCCAGCCCCTGCGTCAGCACAGAGGTCAGCACAGACGTCGGATCGCGCGTCCCGGCGGTCGATCCGGCCCCGAGCCCGGCGGGGACCGGCGGCCGACGCCCGGCCGGCGACCGGTCCCGCAGCCTGTCGCCGTCGCGCGCCGCGGACTTCGTGCAGTGCCCGCTGCTGTACCGCTTCCGGGTGGTGGACGGGCTGCCCGAGCCGGCCAGCCCGGCAGCGGTCCGGGGGACGGTCGTGCACGCGGTGCTGGGGCGGCTGTTCGACCTGCCCGCCGCGTCCCGGACGGTCGCGGCGGCGCGTGACCTGCTCGGTCCCCAGTGGGAGCGGATGCTGGCCGAGGAGCCCGCGCTGGCGGAGCTGTTCGACGGGGACGACGCGGCCCTGACCGCGTGGCTGGACAGCGCCGACCGGCTGCTCGGGCGCTGGTTCGAGCTGGAGGACCCGACGCGTCTGGAGCCGGCCGAGCGGGAGCTGTACGTCGAGACGGATCTCGAACAGGGTCTGCGGCTGCGCGGCTACGTCGACCGGCTCGACGTCGCCCCCGGCGGTGAGGTCCGCGTCGTGGACTACAAGACGGGCCGGGCGCCGAGCGAGCGCTTCGAGTCGCGGGCGCTGTTCCAGATGCGGTTCTACGCCCTGGTCCTCTGGCGCAGCCGCGGCGTGCTGCCCCGGGTGCTGCAGCTCGTCTACCTGGGCAGCGGCGAGGTGCTGCGCTACTCCCCCGACGAGGCCGAGCTGCGTGCCACCGAGCGCAAGGTGCTCGCCCTCTGGCAGGCGATCGCCCGTGCCGCCGAGACCGGGGACTGGCGGCCGTCACCGGGCCGTCTCTGCGACTGGTGCCACCACAAGCCGCTGTGCCCGGCGCACGGCGGCACACCGCCGCCGCTGCCCGGCGACGCGGCGGCCCGGGCGTCCGGCACCGCAGCGGGGCACATCGACGCGCCGGGGCGGGACGAGGGCTGACGCGCGGCGCCGCCGCGCGCTCGCTCACCCGATCGGGGCCTGCAGCGGCCTCGCCCAGATGTCGATACCCGGACGTGCACCGTGACGAGGCGTCCGCGCGCGTCCTCGCATCGGCGCGCACCGGCCAGGGCTGGGCGTTCGCCGTCCTCTGGACCGAGCTGTCGCCCGCTGTCGCCGCCTACGCCCGCGGACAGGGGGCGCGAGAGCCCGACGACCTGACCAGCGAGGTCTTCCTGGCCGCCTTCACCCGCCTGGCCGAGTTCTCCGGCGACGCGGCGGCGTTCCGCTCCTTCGTGTTCACGATCGCCCACCACCGTGTCGTCGACGAGCGGCGACGTCGCGCGCGCCGTCCCGAGGGCGTGCCCTTCGAGTCCGCCGACGACGCGCGCCAGGACACCAGCGCCGAGGACGCCGTGCTGGAGCGCGTCGCGACCGAGCGGACGGTCGAGCTCCTCGCGGACCTGTCGGACGACCAGCGCGAGGTGCTGCTGCTGCGCCTCGTGGCGGACCTCACGGTCCCGCAGGTCGCGGAGCTGACGGGTCGTCGGCCGGGCGCCGTCAAGGCGTTGCAGCGCCGCGGACTCGACGTGCTGCGCCGCCGGATGGGTGACGGCCGCGTAGCCGTGCAGGGCGGTCCGGCGATTGCGGGAGTGAGATGAGCATACGGACCGTGGTCGAAGACCTCCGCAGCGTACTGCTGCTCGGTGCGGGGCACCGTGCCCGCACCGAGCGGCAGCTCGCCGCGGGGGCGGTCGGCGACCTCGTCCGGGCCGCCCACGACCGGCCACCGCGGCCCGACGCCGCGCTGGCCGCTCTCCTGGAGCGCGGTGTCGCGTTCCGGGGTCTCTGCGCCGACAAGGGCGACCTGCCGGCTACGGCAGCCAGCAACGCTCCGGCGCGCGCCCCGCGCGCGTCCGGGGAACCGAAACGGAGACAACGCATGATCGTCGAATGGCTGGCGGGCCTCGGGCTCGCCGCGAAGCTCAGCCTGGCCGCGTCGGTGGCTGCCGCCAGCGTGGCCGCCGCCGGCACCGCAGCCGTGCTGCCCACGCCCGCGCAGGACACCTTCACCTCCGCCGTGACCGGGATCGCCCAGGCGGCCGACCAGGACGAGGACCAGGGCGAGCACCAGGACGAGGACCAGGACGGCGTCGCCGACGACCAGGACGGTGACGGCGACGGCCGGACCGCCCAGGAGCGTGCGGCGCAGAAGTCCGCCCAGGCCGAGCTGAAGGGTCACCCGGGCGCAGGAAAGGGCCGAGGCCAAGGCCACTGAGGCGCAGCGCCGTGCCGAGCACAAGTCCGCCCAGCCGCCGAGGAGTCCGCCGACGCCAAGCAGAAAGTAGCCGAGAAAGCCGCCGAGACGAAGGAGGCGGCGGAGAACGCCTCGGAGCGAGCCGCGGAGAAGGGCAAGAAGGCACGGCTCAGGACACGTCGGGCGACTGACCCGTCCTGACGGTGCCGCCGCACCCCGCCTCACGGCAGGGGTGCGGCGGCGCGTCGTCCCTGCGGCGGACCGGGTCGGTCCACCGGGAGGTGGGTGCGGTGGGGCCTGCCCTACCGCGACG
>JBBRBF010000010.1:0-86472 GCA_038206105.1 Actinomycetales bacterium
GTCGCGCAGGGGACCGGGTCGTGTGGCCAGCAAGACAGTGATTGGGACTCGTCAATCACTTTCCCCGCCATGGGGGTGATGGGCCGGTGGGGCGGCCTGGTCGTCACCGCGACGGCCTCGCGGGTCTGCTCGACCGGTGCCCGTGCCCTGGGCGGCATGGGGAGCGTTCCCGAGGTGCCCGACGTCGACGAGCCGCGCGACGGCAACGGCGCGCCCGGCGGGCCCGTCCCACCCGGCGGCCGGGTCCCGCAGCACCGGGATCCCGCCGAGCGGACCCCTCCCCCGCACGGCCCGGCGGACCCCGGCAGCGGCAGCGGTCTGGGGTGGTGGAGCCGGCGTCCGGCGGACGACGCCGAGGCGAGGACGTTGGCCTCCGGGCTGCGGCTGCGGATCCTGCGGCTGACGCTCGACGAGCCGCTGACCAACCAGGAGATCGCCGAGCGCCTCGGCCGCAACCCCGCTTCGGTTCTGCACCACGTCCGGACGCTGGTGGCGACGGGGTTCCTCGTCGCCCAGGACGAGCGGCGCGGCACCCGCGGGGCCCGGGAGGTGCCGTACCTCGCGACGGGCAAGTCGTGGTACCTCACGACGGCCCCGGGGGACCGGGGGCTGCTCGACGCGTTCGTCGGCGAGCTGGCGCTGGTGGAGCTCGGCGAGCTGGAGCTGACCCGGCTCGGGCTCCGCCTGTCGCCGTCCCGGCTCGCCGAGGTGCGACGCCGGCTGCACGACCTGCTCGCCGAGGCCGCCGAGCTGCCCTCCGACACCGATGCCGAGCCGTGGTCGGTGTTCCTCGCCCTGCACCCGGACCGGACCCGTCGGTGACGGCGCTCGCCGCGGGCGGGCACGCCGCCGACGGCTCCGGGCCGGTGCCCGAGCACGTCCTGCAGGCCGCGGCCCGGCTGCTGCCCACGAGCCCGCTCGCAGGCGCGCACCATGCGCGGGGACAGTTCCACGACGTGCTGCTGCTGCCCGGGGTCGCCGCGGTCCGGGTCGCCCGCGACGCCCGGTCGGCGAGCGCGATGCCGCGCCGCACCACGCTGCTGCACCGGCTGCACCACCTCCACGTCGAGAGCCGGCTGCCCGTGGCTGTGCCACGGCCGCTGACGGAGGTGCTTGCCGTGGCGGGCCCGGGCGGCCCGACCGCGGCGGTGGCCCATGCCTGGCTCGACGGCAGGGCCCACCCTCGCGGACGCGGCGACCCCGCGGTGCTGCGGGCACTGCTGGCGGCGCTCGCCGCCGTGCCGACCGACGGGCTCGGAGACGTGCTCGACGCACCGCGGGGGTACGCCGGCGGGGCGCGGTGGCCGAGCCTCGTCGCCGAGGTCCTGCCACGCATCCCGCCGCGGTGGCGTGGCGTCGCCTCCCGGCGGGTGGCCGCGGTCGCCGAGATGCCAGTGGTGGCAACGGGTCTCGTGCACGGTGACCTCGCGGGGCACAACCTGCTGTGGGGGCCGGCGCGACTGCCCGCCGTGCTCGACTGGGACTTCGCCAGCGCGTGGGACCCCGCGGTCGACGTCGCCTGCCTCGCCGGGTGGCACGGCTGGGCGGCGGTGTCGAAGGCCGTGGCCGACCGTGGCGTCCTCGCGCGGGCGCGCGCCTGGGCGGCGGTGTTCCCGCTGGAGCAGGTCGCCTCGGCCGTCCACCACGGCGAGCCCGAGGACGTCGTCGACCGCCTCGTCGAGCGCGCCGTCGCCGTCCTGGGGCGGGACGAGCCGTGACGCGGGCCCGAGTGCTCGAGGTGCCGGGTCAGCCCGGCGGGACGCTCCGGGCCGCACCGGGACCGGTGCGGACGCGGTAGCAGCCAGGAGCCGCGAACCCCGCCCGGGCAAAGGCCGCGGTGACCTCTGTCGTGGCTGTTCCCGGTGGCGTGGGCCGTCTTCAACTCGTTCCGCGACTACGCCTACACGGCAGAGAACGGGTACGTGTCGTTCGGTGGCTTCACGCTCGACAACTACAACGCGTGGGAGCGCGGCGCCTTCGGCCAGAGCTTCGTCAACTCGCTCCTCATCACCGTGCCGGCCGTCATCCCCGTGCTGCTGTTCGCCTCCTGCACCGCGTTCGTCCCGGCGCGGTTCAGCTACCGCTTCAACCTGGCGCTGCTGGGGGTGGTCCTCGCGGCGAACCTGCTGCCGCCGCAGGCGCTGCTGGTCCCGATCCTCCGGGCGTACCTGTGGATCCCGCTACCGGAGTTCATGAGCTCCACCGGGCAGATGTGGGGCAGCTACCTGGGCCTCACCATCATCAACGTCGCGTTCCGGCTCGGCTTCTGCACGTTCGTGCTGAGCAACTACATGAAGACGCTCCCGCACGAGATCTCCGAGTCCGCCATGCTCGACGGCGCCAGCGTCTTCCGGCAGTTCTGGCAGCTCACCCCCGTCAAGTTCCCGGTGACGAGCTCGCTGAACAGCATGCGAGGACAGCTCTTCGTGGACTACGACCTGCTCTCCGCCGGCTCGGTGACCGCCGCCCTGCCGGTGCTCGTCGTGTTCTTCGCGCTGCAGCGGCAGTTCGTGGCCGGCCTCACGCACGGCTCGACGAAGGGGTGAGCGCCACCACGTCCTCGTTCGCCGGGGAGTACGCGCTGCTCCGCCGGGCCGACGTCGCGATCCTGGTCGACCTCCCGGCGGACGGCCCCCCGTCGTCCTGCACTGGGGCCGCGACCTCGGCGACCTCGCCGCGGCGGACGTCCACGGTCTGAGTACCGCGGCGTCCGCCGCCGTCCCCCCACAGCGCGTTGGACACCCCCTGGTGGCTCACGGTGCTCCCGGGGGAGGCGGACGGCTGGTCGGGCCGACCCGCGTTGCGCGCCCACCGCGGGACGCGCGCAGTGCTGCCCCGTTGGCTCCCAGCGGGCACGACCTCGTGGAGGACGACGGCGCGGTCGCGCTCGCGACCCTGTGCGAGGACGAGGCCGAGCAGCTGCGCCTGACGACGCTGCGCCTGGAGGCCGACGGCCTGCTGCGGGATGCGGCACGAGCTGGAGGTCACGCCGCCAGCGGGGTCCGTCCCGGTCGAGGGCGTCGCCGACGTCGAGCCGCCTGCAGGCGACGACCCGGTGCTGCACGTGTCGGGCCTCGAGGTCGCCATGCCGGTGCCGGTCGAGGCCACCGAGCTGCTCGACCTCACCGGCCGCTGGTGCCGCGAGCGGTCGCCGCAGCGGCGGGGCGTTCTCGCTCGGTACCTGGCTGCGCGAGTCACGTCGCGGTCGTACCGGTCACGACGTCCCGCTGTTCCTGCTCGCCGGCACGGCCGGCTTCGGCTTCGGGCACGGCGAGGTTCGCGGTGTGCACGTCGCGTGGAGCGGGGACCACGTTCACGCCGCCGAGCGGCTGCCCGAGGGCGCGGGTGCGGCGGCCGGGGTGCTGGTCGGCGGGGAGCTGCTGCGGCGCCGGGAGGTGCGGCTCGCCGCGGGGGACTCCTACGCCACGCCGGGGGTCTGCTTCACCCGGTCCGACACCGGAATGGACGGTGCGTCCACCCGCGTGCATCGATGGCTGCGGGCGCGACCGCACCACCCGCCGCTGCCGCGTCCCCTCGTGCTGAACACGTGGGAGGCCGTCGACCACGACCACGACCGCGACCTCGACCGGCTGCGCGAGCTGGCCGACATCGCCGCACGGATCGGCGTCGAGCGCTTCGTACTCGACGACGGCTGGTTCGTGGGCCGCCGCCACGACAGGGCCGGGCTCGGCGACTGGACGGTCGACACCGCCGTCTGGCCGGCCGGGCTCGGCCCGCTGGTGCAGCTCCACGTACGGGCCCGGCACGAGGTCTCTGCGCAGCCCGCGGGGATCGCTGCACCGTCGTGGTGGGACTCGGTCGAGCTCACCGGCTCGGTGCTCGCCGACGTGGGCCTGCAGCTTCCGCTGCTGCATCCCGGAGAGGACGTGCTGCTGCACCTCACCTCGATCTGACCCGCCTCGCGCCGGCTCGGGCTGGACCGTGGGGGTGACCGCCCGGCTGACATGATGTCCGCCATGTCCGTCGACGCCGCCAACGCAGCGGCCGGTGGCCGCCGGCCCCGGGTGTTCTCCGGGATGCAGCCCACCGCCGACTCCCTGCACCTGGGCAACTACCTCGGTGCCCTGGTGCGCTGGGTCGAGATGCAGGACGACCACGACGCCACCTACTGCGTCGTCGACCTGCACGCCATCACGCTGCCGCAGGAGCCTGCCGTCCTGCGCGAGCGCACCCGGCGGGCGGCGGCGCAGTACCTCGCCGCCGGCGTCGACCCGGCCAGGTCGGTGCTGTTCGTCCAGAGCCACGTGCCGGAGCACGCCCAGATGGCGTGGGTGCTCGGCTGTCTCACCGGTTTCGGCGAGGCGTCGCGGATGACGCAGTTCAAGGACAAGTCCGCCAAGCAGGGCAGCGACCGGACGTCGGTGGGCCTGTTCACGTACCCGGTGCTGCAGGCCGCGGACATCCTGCTGTACGACGCCGATCGCGTTCCCGTGGGCGAGGACCAGCGCCAGCACCTCGAGCTGAGCCGTGACCTGGCCCAGCGGTTCAACGGCCGCTTCGGCCCGCTGCTGACCGTCCCGGAGCCGGCGATCGTCGCCGGCTCCGCGAAGGTGCTCGACCTGCAGGACCCGACGAGCAAGATGAGCAAGTCCGCCTCGGCGCCGAACGGCATCATCGAGATCCTCGACGAGCCCGGGGTGGTGACCAAGCGGATCCGCTCGGCGGTCACCGACACCGGGCGCGACGTGCGCTACGACCCGGCGGCCAAGCCCGGCGTCTCCAACCTCCTGGCGATCCACTCCGCGCTGTCCGGACGCCCCGTCGCCACTCTGGAGGACGACTTCGCGGGCCGCGGCTACGGCGACCTGAAGAAGGAGCTCGCCGAGGTCGTGGTGGAGGCGCTCGCCCCGTTGCGTGCGCGGACCCACGAGCTGCTCGCGGACCCGGCCGCCCTCGACGCCGTCCTCGCCGACGGCGCCGAGCGCGCTCGCGTCGTCGCCTCCGCCACCCTCGCCCGTGTCTACGACGCCGTGGGGCTGCTGCCCGCGACCGGGCCGGCGACGCGGTGACTCCACCCGCGGCCGACGGCGAGGTCACGATCGGCGTGGCGGTCGCGGTCCCCGAGCCCCACGCGTCGCACCTGCAGCGGTGCCGGTCCGAGTTCGGTGACCCCCTCGCCGAGGCGATCCCCACGCACGTCACCCTGCTGCCGCCGACGCCGCTGGCGCGCGACCGGCTGCTGGGCGCCCGCGAGCACCTTGCCGGCGTCGCCGCCGCCGCCCGCCCGTTCCGGATGCACCTGCGCGGCACCGGGACGTTCCGCCCGGTCAGCCCCGTGGTCTTCGTGCAGGTGGCGCGCGGGATCTCCGAGTGCGAGCAGCTGGAGCGAGGCGTCCGGTCGGGACCGCTGTGCCGCGAGACGCAGTTCAGCTACCACCCGCACGTCACGGTGGCCCACGACGTCGGCGCAGCGGCGCTCGACCGCGCGTTCGACGCCTTGGCCGGTTACGAGGTCGTGTTCGACGTCGGCGGCTTCGACCTGTACGAGCACGGCGAGGACGGCGTCTGGCGCCCCGCCGAGCACTTCACGCTGGGAGGCCCGCGGTGAGCGTCGTCGAGCGGGGCAAGGAGACGGCCGGCAAGGTCACGGCGTCGAAGCCCGTCCGCACGTGGCAACACTACGTGCAGTCGCGGGGCAACGTGCTCGCGGCGGGGATCGCCTACTTCGCGGTGTTCAGCCTGTTCCCGGCGCTCGTGCTCGGCTTCACGATCTTCGGGCTCGTGCTCGGGGGAAACGAGAGCCTGCAGCAGCAGGTCGTCGCGAGCGTGGACGACGTGCTGCCGGGGGTGATCGGGCCGGACGGGCTGGTGCAGGTCGACGACCTGCAGCGCAGCAACGTGCTGTCGGTGACCGGCACGCTGGGCCTGCTGCTGCTGCTGTACACCGGGCTCGGATGGCTCGACGCGATGCGGCAGGGCGTGCGGGCGATGTTCTCGCAGCCGTTCCTGGACGACAACATCGTGCTGAAGAAGCTGCGGGACGCCTTCGTGCTCGCGACCCTCGGCATCGCCATCCTCGTCTCGGTCGTGGCCTCCCTCGTGGTCAACGCCTCCGCCGGGTTCGTGCTCGGGCTGTTCGGGCTCGAGTCCTCCACCGTCGGTGCGGTGCTGCTGACGGTGCTCGGGCTCGCCGTCGTCCTCGTCGTCGACACCGCGATCTTCCTGCTGCTGTTCCGGGTGCTGTCGGGACTGGCCCTGCCGTGGCGCGACCTGATCGGCGGGGCGCTGCTCGGCGCCGTCGGCCTCGGGCTGCTCAAGCTGCTCGGCGGCCAGCTGCTGGGGGCTGCCGGCCAGGGAAACGCGGTGATCGCCGCGGCGGGCGTCGTCGGCGGCCTGCTCGTCTGGTTGAACCTCGTCGGCCGGATCACCCTCATTGCGGCGTCCTGGGCCGCCACCGACGCCACCGACGCCGGGTCGATGTCCGTCCCGGAGGGCCCGCCCCGGCTGGACTACCCGGTGCCGGCCGGACCGCGCGACGTGAGCGCCGTCAGCTTCGGGCAGCGCTCGGCCGACCGGACCACCCTCGCGGCCGGTGCGACGCTGGGCCTGATCGTGGGGGCCGGCGTCCGCGTCGCGATCGGCGCCGTGCGGGCCGTCGGCGACGTCGTCCGTCTCAGCGACGACCGCGACCGTGACTGACGCGCCCGCGACCGACGCCCCGCGGCGGGCGCCCACCACTGATTGGCACAGGGCGCCCCTGTGCCAACCCGGGTGGCACAGGGGACCCCTGTGCCAACCGGGTTGGCGCGAGCCTCCCCACGCCGACGCCGAGCCGACGCCGCCGGCTGGTGCCGGCGGCGCGGGTCAGCCGGGGCGGGGCGCGGCCGCCGCACGGCGTCGGCGGCGGTTACGCCGCACGAGCACGCGGGCCCGCAGCAGGACGACGACCACCGCCAGCACGGCGACGGTCCAGGCCAGCGTCCGCAGCGCGACGCCGAGCGGCCCGGCGGCCTCCTCGACGGCCCCTTCGCCGGTACGGGACGTCGCCGCACCGGCCGGGTGCGTCGTCAGTGCCGCTGCGACGCCGACGGTCCTGACGCCCGACGGGTCGAGGGGGGCGACCGGATCCACGGCGTCGCCCGCCGCGAACGCCCAGTCCAGCAGGGCACGGGCCTGCGGCTGCGGGTCGCTGCGGGTACCGAGCAGCGTCACGAGGTAGCGGCGCCCGTCGCGCTCCGCGGCTCCGACGAAGCTCCCGCCGGCGGCGCGCGTGAAACCGGTCTTCAGCCCGAGGGCGCCGTCGTAGTCGTCGAGGAGCCGGTTCTTGGTCGCGATCTCGTACGTCTGCCGGCCCGGCCCGACCGCCGTGCCGGCTCCCGGGAAGTCGTAGCGGTCGGTGGCCACCAGCGCCGCCGCGGTCTCGTCGGCGAGCGCGGCCCGCCCGACGAGCGCGAGGTCGGCGGCCGTCGACGTCTGGCCGTCCGCGTCGAGACCGCTGGTGGTGCGGACGACGGTGCCGGTGGCGCCGAGACCGTCCGCGACCCGCTGCATGACGGACGTCGCCGGCCCGGTGCCGCCGGCGGCGCGGGCGAGCGCAGCCGCGGCGTCGTTGCCGCTGGAGAGCACGAGCCCGTGCAGCAGGTCGCGCGTCGTGTATACCGAGCCGGGCACGAGACCCGCCCGGCTGCCCTCCACCGCGGCGTCCTGACGGGTGGCGGTGTGCTCGGCGTCGGGGTCGAGCCCCGGTGCGAGGGCGAGCAGCGTCAGCAGCTTCAGCGTGCTGGCCGGCGGCAGGGGCTCGCGTGCGGACCGGGCGGCGAGCACCGCGTCCGCGTCGAGGTCGGCGACCAGCCACGCCGCCGCGTCGGTGCCGGGGACCGGCGGGGCGCTGTCGTCGACGAGCACGCCCGGGTCGACGAGCCACGTGTCGACATCCGCGGCGGGTGCTGCCGCCTCGGCCCGGCCGACCGGGGTGGACAGCACCGACCCCAGGACGGCGAGCGGCGCGACCACGGCGGCCACCGCCACACCGCAGCGGACCCTCGCGAGAGCGTGACGAACCCGTGGCACCGCGTCACCCTAGATGCGGGTGACTGCGGGGCCGGTACGGCGCGCCGAGGCTCAGACCTTGCGCGTCAGCAGGGCCTGCTTGACCTCCTGGATCGCCTTGGTGACCTCGATGCCGCGGGGGCAGGCCTCGGTGCAGTTGAAGGTGGTACGGCACCGCCACACGCCCTCGCGGTCGTTGAGGACCTCCAGGCGCAGGTCCGACCCCTCGTCGCGGCTGTCGAAGATGAACCGGTGCGCGTTGACGATGGCTGCCGGCCCGAAGTACTGGCCGTCGGTCCAGAACACGGGGCAGCTCGACGTGCACGCGGCGCAGAGGATGCACTTGGTGGTGTCGTCGAAGCGCTGCCGGTCGGCCTGCGACTGCACGCGCTCCCGCGTCGGCTCGTGCCCCTTGGTGATGAGGAACGGCATCACCTCGCGGTAGGACTGGAAGAACGGCTCCATGTCGACGACGAGGTCCTTCTCCACCGGCAGGCCCTTGATGGGCTCGACCACGATCGTCTTGTCGGGGTTCAGGTCCTTGAGCAACGTCTTGCACGCCAGCCGGTTCCGCCCGTTGATGCGCATCGCGTCGGAGCCGCAGACGCCGTGGGCGCAGGAGCGCCGGAACGTCAGCGACCCGTCCTGCTCCCACTTGACCTTGTGCAGCGCGTCGAGCAGCCGGTCGGTGCCGTGCGCGGTGACCGTGAACTCCTCCCACCGGTGCTCGTCGGAGACCTCGGGGTCGTAGCGCCGGATCCGCAGCGTCACGTCGAAGCGGGGCACCTCGACGGGGCCGCTCTCCTCCGCCTGCACGACCTCCTTGATCTTCTCCTCGTGATCGGGGTCGGGCTCGACGGGGCCGTTCTCCTCCGCCTCCTCGCCCGCGTTCTCCGAGGCGTCGTCCGCCGCCACACCGCTGGGGTCCGAAGCCGACTCGTCGGCCGGCGCGCCCGTTGCGGAGGACACGTCACCGGTCCCGGTCCCGGTGCCGGTCTGCGGGTCGGCCGGGGGCTGCCCCTCGGGGTTCTCGTTCGGCATCAGTACTTGCGCTCCATCGGCTGGTAGCGGGTCACGGTCACCGGCTTGTAGTCGAGCCGCACGGTGGCGGCACCCGAGCCGCCGGGCTCCACCGCCCGGTAGGCCATCGTGTGCCGCATGAAGTTCACGTCGTCCCGGGTCGGGTAGTCCTCGCGGAAGTGTCCACCGCGGGACTCTTTTCGCTCCAGCGCGCCGGTGATGATGACCTCGGCGAGGTCGAGCAGGAAGCCGAGCTCGACGGCCTCGAGCAGATCGGTGTTCCAGCGTCGGCCCTTGTCCTGCACCGACACCCGCTGGTAGCGCTCCCACAGGCCCTGCACGTCGGAGAGCGCCTGCTTCAGCGTCGCTTCGGTGCGGAAGACCTGCGCGTTGCGGTCCATCGTCTCCTGCAGCTCGGCGCGGATCGGTGCGATCCGCTCGCCCTCGGCACGCTCGCGCAGGGTCTCCAGGAGCTTCACGGTCTCGTCGGCCGGGCCCTCCGGGATGTCGACCCACGGTGCGGTGCGGGCGAACTCAGCGGCAGCGATGCCCGCCCGCTTGCCGAAGACGTTGATGTCGAGCAGCGAGTTCGTGCCCAGCCGGTTGGCGCCGTGCACGCTGACACAGGCGACCTCGCCCGCGGCGTACAGCCCGGGCACGACGTGCGTGTTGTCGCGGAGCACCTCCGCGTCCACCGTCGTGGGCATCCCGCCCATTGCGTAGTGCGCGGTCGGGAACACCGGGACCGGCTCGGTGTACGGCTCGACGCCGAGGTACGTGCGGGCGAACTCGGTGATGTCGGGGAGCTTGGCGTCGATGTGGGCTGGCTCCAGGTGCGTCAGGTCGAGCAGCACGTAGTCCTTCTCCGGCCCGCAGCCCCGCCCTTCCCGCACCTCGTTCGCCATCGCCCGCGCCACCATGTCTCGGGGCGCGAGGTCCTTGATGGTGGGGGCGTCGCGCTCCATGAACCGCTCGCCCTCGCTGTTGCGCAGGATCCCGCCCTCGCCGCGGGCGGCCTCGGACAGCAGGATCCCCAGCCCGGCCAGGCCGGTCGGGTGGAACTGGAAGAACTCCATGTCCTCCAGCGGCAGTCCGCGCCGGTAGGCGATCGCCATGCCGTCCCCGGTGAGGGTGTGGGCGTTCGACGTCGTCTTGAAGACCTTGCCGGACCCCCCCGTGGCGAAGATGACGGACTTCGCCTGGAACAGGTGCACCTCGCCGGTCGCGAGCTCGAACGCGACCACCCCGGCCGTGCGCTGCTCGCCGGCCACGTCGGTGATGAGCAGGTCCAGCACGTAGAACTCGTTGAAGAACTCGACCTCGTGCTTGACGCACTGCTGGTAGAGGGTCTGCAGGATCATGTGGCCGGTGCGGTCCGCCGCGAAGCAGGAACGCCGTACGGCGGCCTCGCCGTGGTTGCGGGTGTGCCCCCCGAAGCGGCGCTGGTCGATGCGGCCGGCCGGCGTGCGGTTGAAGGGCAGGCCCATCTTCTCCAGGTCGAGCACGGCGTCGATGGCCTCGCGGCACATCACCTCGGCGGCGTCCTGGTCGACGAGGTAGTCACCGCCCTTGACCGTGTCGAAGGTGTGCCACTCCCAGTTGTCGTCCTCGACGTTGGCGAGCGCGGCGCACATCCCGCCCTGCGCGGCACCGGTGTGGGAGCGCGTCGGGTACAGCTTCGTGAGCACGGCGGTGCGGGCCCGCTTGCCGGACTCGAGCGCCGCACGCATGCCGGCGCCACCGGCGCCGACGATGACGACGTCGTACTTGTGGGTCTGCACGGCGGGGATCCTCCTCGTGGGTGGCGACGCCGGTCCGGCGGCGGTCAGGCTCCGCAGAAGGACGGCAGCAGGGCGGCGTCCCCCCCGGTCGGGCACGGGTCGAACGTGAAGATGACGAGCGTGCCGAGCACCACGGTGACGACGAAGGCGATGTAGAGGGCCATCTTCAGCCACATCCGGGTCCGGTCGGACTCGGCGTAGTCGTTGATGATGGTCCGGACGCCGTTCGTGCCGTGCATCATCGCGAGCCAGAGCATCAGCAGGTCCCAGACCTGCCACACCGGGCTCGCCCACTTGCCCGCGACGAAGGCGAAGTCGAGGCCGTCGATGCCGTCGCCGACCATGAGGTTGACGAACAGGTGGGTCAGCACGAGGACGACGAGCAGCACGCCCGACATCCGCATGAACACCCAGCTGTACAGCTCGTAGTTGCTGCGCGTGGACCGGTTCCGGCGGTACGGGGAGCGCGGCGCGTCGAGCGCCGGGCTCCCGCTCCCGCCGGTGCCCTGACCGGTGGTGGTGTCGGCGGCCATGCTCACCCTCCGAAGACGTTGGACAGGTGGCGGATCAGGAACGGCACCATCGCCACGACCCAGATGCCGACCACGCCCCACAGCATCTGCCGGTGGTACCGCGGCCCGTTGGACCAGAAGTCGACCGCCATCACGCGCAGGCCGTTGAGGGAGTGGAACAGCACGGCCCCGACGAGGCCGGCCTCTCCCAGCCCGACGATCGGGTTCTTGTAGCTCTCGATGACGACGTCGTAGGCCTCTGGGGAGACCCGCACGAGCGAGGTGTCGAGCACGTGCACGAGCAGGAACACGAAGATCAGCACCCCGGTGACGCGGTGCGCCACCCAGGACCACATGCCTTCGCGGCCGCGGTACAGCGTGCCGGCGGGAGCGGTGGGCACGAGTTCCTCCTCGTCTGCTCGCCGCTCGTCCCGGATCCTGGTCGGCGGGACGGCGGTGTCGGGAGTCACTGTAATGAGAGGTTCAGCGCGGCGTCGCGCCCGGTCGGCGCGTCGTGACGAACGCCTCACCGGACGTGTGCTGTGGCACGCTCCGGGCCATGGAGCAGGCGATCCCGGGACTGCACGTCGTCGTCCCGGCAGGGGGGGCCGGGTCGCGGCTGTGGCCCCTGTCGCGCGCCGCGTCGCCGAAGTTCCTGCTGGACCTCACCGGCAGCGGGCGCAGCCTGCTGCAGCAGACCTGGGACCGCCTGGCCCCGCTCGCGGGGGCGGCAGGCGTCACGGTCGTCACCGGGGCGGCGCACGCGGCGGCGGTCGCCGCGCAGCTGCCGGACGTGGGCCCCGCCCAGCTGCTCGCCGAGCCCTCGCCGAGGGACTCGATGGCTGCCATCGGTCTCGCCGCGGCCCTGCTCTCCTGCCGCGAGCCGGACGCGGTGGTCGGGTCCTTCCCCGCCGACCACGTCGTCCGCGACCTCGAGCTGTTCGCCGACACGGTGCGCCAGGCCGTCGCCGCCGCAGAGCAGGGGTGGCTCACGACGATCGGCGTCGCACCGCACTACCCGGCCACAGGCTTCGGCTACGTGCGCTCGGGCGGCCGTCTCGACCTGGCGGGCGCCCCGTTGGCCCGCCTCGGCCTGGAGTTCGTGGAGAAGCCGGACGCAGCCCGCGCAGCCGCCTACCTGCGTGCCGGGGACTACCGGTGGAACGCGGGCATGTTCGTCGTCCGCGCGGCCGTGCTGATGGAGCGGCTCGCCGAGCACCGCCCCGCGCTCGCGGCCGGGCTCCTGCGGATCGCAGCAGCCTGGGAGACCCGCGACCGCCAGGCCGTGCTGGCGGAGGTCTGGCCCCACCTCGAGGCCGTGCCGATCGACCTCGCGGTCGCCGAGCCGGTGGCCGCGGCCGGCGGGCTCGCGGTCGTCCCGGGCGGTTTCGGCTGGGACGACGTCGGCGACGTGGCGGCCCTCGCCGGCCTGGTGGGCGACCCGACCGGCGACGTGCGCGTGCTCGGCGACCCGGCCGGGGTGGTCTCGGTGGATGCCACCGGCTTCGTCGCCGCGGCGGGTGGCCGCCTCGTGGCGCTGCTCGGGGTCGAGGACGTCGTCGTGCTCGACACGCCGGACGCGCTGCTCGTGGCCGGGCGTGACCGCGCCCAGCAGGTGCGGCGGGTCGTGCAGGCGGTGCGGGACGCCGGCCGCACCGACCTGCTCTGAGGCCGTCCGGGCACCTCGCTGCACGGGTGGTGCGGGAACCCGCACGCCGGACCCCTGCGGAACCTGGCCGACCTGGCTACGCTCGCGTGCATGGCGGACCCCACCCCTGGACGAGCACCGGCCGACGACCCCGAGGGGAGCACCGAGTCGGGGCTGCCGCTGCGGCCGCGGTACGGCCCCGGCGACCTCGACGGGTGGGACCCCGCGACGGCGCTCGGCGAGCCGGGGGCCTACCCGTACACCCGCGGGGTGTACCCCTCGATGTACACGGGCCGGCCGTGGACGATGCGTCAGTACGCGGGCTTCGGGACGGCGAAGGAGTCCAACGAGCGCTACCACCAGCTCGTGGCCGCGGGCACCGGCGGGCTGAGCGTGGCGTTCGACCTGCCGACCCAGATGGGCTACGACTCCGACGACCCGATCGCCCACGGCGAGGTCGGCAAGGTCGGCGTGGCCATCGACTCCATCGACGACATGCGCACGCTGTTCGACGGCATCCCGCTGGGCGAGGTGTCGACGTCGATGACGATCAACGCCCCGGCCGGCCTGCTGATGCTGCTCTACCAGCTCGTCGCCGAGGAGCAGGGGACGCCGCCGGAGAAGCTCACCGGCACGGTGCAGAACGACGTCCTGAAGGAGTACATCGCCCGCGGCACGTACATCTACCCGCCGAAGGAGTCGCTGCGCCTCATCAGCGACATCTTCGGGTACTGCGCGACGACGATGCCGCGCTTCAACACCATCTCCATCTCCGGCTACCACATGGCCGAGGCCGGGGCCACGCCCGTGCAGGAGATCGCGTTCACGCTCGCCAACGCCAAGGAGTACGTACGGGCCGCGCTCGCGGCCGACCTGGCGGTCGAGCAGTTCGCGCCACGGCTGTCCTTCTTCTTCGTCGCGCGCACGTCGCTGCTGGAGGAGGTGGCGAAGTTCCGGGCGGCGCGCCGGATCTGGGCCCGGATCATGAAGGAGGACTTCGGCACCGACGACCCGAAGTCGCAGATGCTCCGCTTCCACACCCAGACGGCCGGGGTGCAGCTGACCGCGCAGCAGCCCGAGGTCAACATGGTCCGGGTGACGCTGCAGGGGCTCGCCGCTGTGTTCGGCGGTACCCAGAGCCTGCACACGAACTCCTTCGACGAGGCCATCGCGCTGCCGTCGAGCCGCGCGGCACGACTCGCGCTGCGCACCCAGCAGGTGATCGCGTTCGAGACCGACGTGACCAAGACGGTCGACCCGTTCGCGGGCTCGTACGTGGTCGAGAAGATGACCGACGACATCGACGACGCGGTGACCGCCCTGATCGACGCCGTGGAGGAGCGCGGCGGCGCCGTCGAGGCGATCGAGCAGGGGTTCCAGAAGGCCGAGATCGAGCGGTCCGCCTACCGCATCGCCAACCAGATCGACGGCGGCGAGCGCGTGGTGGTGGGGCTGAACCGGTACCGCACCGACGACGACGAGCCGTACGAGCCGATGCGCGGCGATCCGTCGATCGAGGCCGACCAGCGCGACCGGCTGGAGCGGCTTCGCGCGGACCGGGACGGCGCAGCCGTGATCGCTGCCCTCGACGAGCTACGCACCGCGGCCACCGGGTCGGACAACGTGCTCGTACCGATGCGGGTGGCGCTGCAGGCACGGGCCACGGTCGGCGAGGTCTCCAACGCGCTGCGGGAGGTCTGGGGCACCTACACGCCCAACGACGTGTTCTGACGCCGCTCGCTACCCTTCCTCGCACCGTGGACACGCCAACCGTCGCCAGCCTGCTCGCGCCCCACCTGCCGGCGCTCGTCGCTCTCCGGCGTGACCTGCACGCGCACCCCGAGGTGGGCCGGGCCGAGCACCGCACGACGCGCGTGACCGCGGACGCGCTGCGGTCGGCGGGGCTGGAGCCGCTGCTGCTGCCCGGGACCGGCCTGGTCTGCGACATCGGCCACGGCGAGCGGGCACTGGCGCTGCGCGCGGACCTCGACGCCCTGCCGCTGGCGGAGGAAACCGACCTGCCCTTCGCATCCACGGTGGACGGCGTGGCCCACGCGTGCGGGCACGACGTGCACACCGTCGTGGTCGTGGGCGCCGCCCTCGTGCTGGCCGACGCCCACCGCGACGGCCTGCTCCCGGGGCGGGTGCGCATCCTGCTGCAGGCGGCCGAGGAGCTCATGCCGGGTGGCGCCCTCGACGCCGTCGCGGCCGGCGCGCTGGAGGGCGTGGAGGAGATCCTCGCGGTGCACTGCGACCCCCACCTGGACGTCGGCACCGTGGGACTGCGCGTCGGGGCCATCACCTCGGCCGCCGACCAGGTGCTCGTGCGGCTGCGGGGAGACGGCGGCCACACGTCGCGCCCCCACCTGACCGGCGACCTCGTGTTCGCCCTCGCCCAGGTGGTCACCGGCGTGCCCGCCGTCCTCTCGCGCCGCCTGGACCCGCGTGCCGGGGTGAGCCTGGTGTGGGGGCGGATCGCCGCCGGGGGTGCGCCGAACGCCATCCCCCGCCTCGGCGTCGTCGAGGGCACGCTCCGCTGCCTCGACAGCGGTGCCTGGGAGGAGGCCGGCACGCTGCTGACGCGTGCCGTGCACGAGGTCGTCGCACCGTTGGGGGTCAGGGCCGAGGTCGAGCACGTCCGGGGGGTGCCGCCGGTGGTGAACGACCCCTCGTCCGTGGCGCTGCTCGAGCGTGCCGCCGTGGCCGAGCTCGGCGAGCTCGCGCTGCTGCCCACCGAGCAGAGCCTCGGGGGCGAGGACTTCGCCTGGTACCTGGAGCACGTCCCCGGCGCCCTGGCGCGGCTCGGTACCCGCGCCCCGGGCGGCGCCACCTACGACCTGCACCGCGCCGACCTGCGCATCGACGAGGGCGCGATCGAGGTCGGCGTCCGGCTGCTGGTCGCCGCCGCGCTGCGGCACGCCGACGAGGCCGACAGATCGGACGTGGCGGGCAGTGCGCTGCAGGCCGGCGACCGTACGTCCGCGGCCGCCGGGGTCGCGGATCGGTAACAAGTCGGTGCAGCGGCGCCGTCCGCCCCCCGATCGTCCCGTCCCGCGTCTATGCTGCGCAGGCGTTTCCACCCCCACGGCGACCGTGCCGCGGCAACCCTTGCGGAGGCTGTAGTGAAGAGGACCATCCGGACCGGTGCGCTCCTGGGGGTGGCCGCACTGGCCCTCGCCGCCTGCGGCGACGCGCCGGAGGACAGCGGCGGGGGCGGTGGCGGCGAGACCACCGCGGCGTCCTCGGACTTCACGGGCTGCATGGTCACCGACGCCGGCGGCGTCGACGACCGCTCCTTCAACGCCTCGGCCTACGAGGGGTTGAAGAACCTCGAGAGCAGCGAGGGCATCGACGTCCAGCTGGCCGAGTCGACCTCTGACGCGGACTACGAGCCCAACGTGTCGCAGATGGTCTCGCAGGACTGCGGGATCGTCGTGACGGTCGGCTTCCTGCTGGAGCCCGCCACGAGCGCAGCCGCCACCGCCAACCCGGAGGAGAGCTTCGCGCTCGTGGACTCCGCTCCCGCGGAGCCGATCGACAACCTGAAGCCGTTGCTGTTCAACACCGCCGAGGCGTCCTTCCTCGCCGGCTACGCCGCGGCGGGGGTCACCGAGAGCGGCACGGTGGCCACGTTCGGGGGCCTGCCGATCCCGTCCGTCACCATCTTCATGGACGGCTTCGTCGACGGCGTCGCCCGGTACAACGAGGACAACGGCACCGACGTGAAGGTCCTCGGCTGGGACAAGGAGGCGCAGGACGGGTCGTTCACCGGCAACTTCGACGACCAGAGCGCCGGCCGCCAGCTGACGGAGAACTTCATCTCCCAGGGCGCCGACATCGTGATGCCCGTCGCGGGACCGGTCGGGCTCGGTGCGGCGGCCGCTGCGGAGGCCGATGGCAACGTCAAGATCATCTGGGTCGACTCCGACGGCTACGAGTCCGCCGCCCAGTACGGCCCGCTGTTCCTCACGAGCGTGATCAAGCGGATCGACACCGCCGTCGAGGACGCCGCCACCGAGGCGATGTCCGGTGACTTCACCAGCGAGCCGTTCGTCGGCACGCTGGAGAACGAGGGCGTCGGGATCGCGCCGTTCCACGACTTCGAGGACGAGGTCCCGCAGGAGCTGAAGGACCAGCTCGACACCTTGCGCGAGGGCATCGTCAGCGGCGACATCGTGGTCGAGTCCCCCTCCACCCCCGGCGGCTGACCGACCGACCCGCGTCCTGTCGGCGCCCCGCACCCGTGCGGGGCGCCGACAGGACAGCCCCGACGAGGACGACGGGAGATGAGCAGCGCTGAAGCTCGAGCTGCGGGGGGTGACGAAGCGCTTCGGGTCGCTGGTGGCCAACGACGCCATCGACCTCGTGGTGGAGCCCGGCGAGATCCACTGCCTGCTGGGTGAGAACGGTGCCGGCAAGTCGACGCTGATGAACGTGCTCTACGGGCTGCTCACGCCCGACGAGGGCGAGGTGCTCGTCGACGGCGAGCGGGTGGCCCTGCACGGACCGCGCGACGCGATGGCCGCCGGCATCGGCATGGTGCACCAGCACTTCATGCTCGTGCCGGTGTTCACGGTGGCCGAGAACGTGATGCTCGGGGACGAGCAGGTCCGTGCCGGGGGGCTGCTGGACGTCGCGGCGGCACGCGAGCAGGTCCGCGAGGTCTCCGACCGGTACGGGTTCGCCGTCGACCCCGATGCGGTGGTCGAGGACCTCCCCGTCGGCGTGCAGCAGCGGGTCGAGATCATCAAGGCGTTGGTACGGGACGCGCGCGTGCTCATCCTCGACGAGCCGACCGCCGTGCTCACGCCTCAGGAGACCGACGAGCTGATCGCGATCATGCGCCAGCTCAAGGAGTCCGGCACCTCGATCGTGTTCATCACCCACAAGCTGCGGGAGGTGCGGGCCGTCGCCGACCGCATCACCGTGATCCGCCGCGGAAAGGTGGTCGGGACCGCCGAGCCGACGGCGAGCGAGGCCGAGCTCGCCTCCTTGATGGTGGGGCGCGACGTGTCCCTCACGGTCGACAAGGCACCCGCCGAGCCCGGCGAGCCGAGCTTCTCCGTCCGCGACCTCGTCGTGACCGACCCGCGCGGGCACCGCGTGGTGGACGGCGTCTCCTTCGACGTGCGCGACGGCGAGATCCTCGCCGTGGCTGGTGTGCAGGGCAACGGACAGACCGAGCTGGTGGAGGCCGTGCTGGGGCTGCAGTCCGATGTCACCGGCTCGATCCGGCTCGGGGACAGCGAGCTCAGCGGCCGCAGCGCCAAGCGGATCATCTCGGCCGGCGTCGGCTTCGTGCCCGAGGACCGCACGACGGACGGCCTGATCTCATCCTTCACGGTGGCCGAGAACATGGTGCTCAACCTGCACGACCGGCCCCCCTTCGCGCGCGGCCTGTCGCTGCGTCCCTCGGAGATCCGACGCCAGGCGGAGCAGAAGGTAGCCGAGTTCGACGTCCGCACCTCCGGCGTCGACGTCGCCGCCGGGACCCTGTCGGGTGGCAACCAGCAGAAGGTCGTCCTCGCGCGCGAGCTGTCACGGGCGCTGAAGCTGTTCGTGGCCTCGCAGCCGACGCGAGGGCTCGATGTCGGCTCGATCGAGTTCGTGCACAAGCGGATCGTCGCGGAGCGCGATGCCGGCGTCCCGGTCGTCATCGTCTCCACCGAGCTCGACGAGGTGCTCGCGCTCGCCGACCGGATCGCGGTGATGTACCGCGGCCGCGTCGTCGGCATCGTGCCCGGCGACACGTCGCGCGACGTGCTGGGGCTGATGATGGCAGGCGTCCCGAAGGAGGAGGCCGAGGCCACCGCGGACGCGGCACCGACGAGCCCCGGAGGTGGCCGGTGAGCACGACGACCGACGAGGCGGCGCCCCCGGCGACGCCCGAGCCCGAGCCCGAGGCCCGGTCCGGCAGCCGCTACCAGGCCGGGCCTGCGGTCCTGACCGCGCTGTCGATCCTGCTCGCGCTCGCCGTGGGCGCCCTGCTGATCGCGGTCAGCGACAGCGAGGTGCAGCAGTCCGCGTCGTACTTCTTCTCCCGCCCGGGGGACATGCTCTCGGCCGCGTGGTCGTCGGTGTCCACGGCGTACTCGGCCCTCTTCCAGGGTGCGGTGGTTCGCTTCGACGCCGGCTCCCCGGCGCAGGCGCTGCGCCCGCTCACAGAGACCCTGACCGCGGCCACCCCGCTGATCGCGGCCGGCCTGGCGGTGGCGCTCGCGTTCCAGGCCGGGCTCTTCAACATCGGTGCCGAGGGACAGATCATCGTCGCCGCGATCGCGGCCTCCTACGTCGGCTTCACATGGGAGCTGCCCATCGTCGTCCACCTCGTCGTCGCGATCGCCGCGGGCATGCTCGGCGGGGCGCTGTGGGGCGGCATCCCCGGCTTCCTCAAGGCGCGTACCGGCGCGCACGAGGTCATCACGACGATCATGCTGAACTACGTCGCCCGCTTCCTCGTGCTGTACATGCTCTCCCTCAGCGCGTTCCAGCGGGAGGGCCGCGCCGACCCGATCAGTCCCGAGGTGGCGTCGACGGCGGCGCTGCCGGGGCTGCTGGGCGACCGCTACCGGCTCCACCTGGGCTTCGTGATCGTGCTGCTGGCAGCGGCCGGGGTGTGGTGGCTGCTGCACCGCAGCACCCTCGGCTTCCGGTTCCGCGCCGTCGGCGCGAACTCTGCCGCCGCCCGGACGGCGGGGATGTCGGTCGGGCGTAGCTATACCGGGGTGATGCTCATCGCCGGCGGGCTCGCCGGGCTCGCCGGTGTCTCGCAGGTGCTCGGTACCCAGGGCTACCTCACCGGTGGCGTGTCCGCGGGGCTCGGCTTCGACGCGATCACGGTCGCCCTGCTGGGCCGGGCCAGCCCCTTCGGGACGGTGCTCGCGGGGCTGCTCTTCGGTGCGCTGCGCGCGGGTGGCGTCGCGATGCAGGCGCGCACCGGCACCCCGATCGACCTCGTGCTGATCCTGCAGGCGCTGATCGTGCTGTTCATCGCCGCTCCGCCGCTGGTCCGTGCCGTGTTCCGGATCCGGACCGCCGGCGGCGCCGGGGTCGGGCAGATCTCGAAGGGGTGGAACGGGTGAGCACCGTGACGACGCCCCGGCACCCGCAGTCCGCCGACACCCCGATCGAGCACTCCGCGGACGCCCCGCCGGTCGGCTGGCGCGGCGCGGTGATCCTCGGCCTGCTCGCCCTGCTCGCCCTGATCGCCTTCGGCGTCTTCGCCGAGGGCGACCTGACGAGCACGTTCGGCCTGGCCACGCGCGACGACCTCATGATCCTGCCGCCGCTGGAGCTGCCGTCGCGCGCCGCGGGGCTGCTGCTCGGCCTCGTCTGCGTCGCGATCGCAGCGTGGTCGGTGTGGCTGACGTCCCGGTCGCGACGGACGCCGCTGTGGGCCACGGCGCTCTTCGCCGTCGCCTTCCTGCTGGCGTTCCTCACGTGGGCGGTGGCGGGAGACACCGTCTCGCTCGTGGGCATCCTGCAGGGCAGCCTGCTGCTGGCCGTCCCCCTGGTCTTCGGTGCCCTGTCCGGGGTGCTGTGCGAGCGGGCCGGCGTCATCAACATCGCCATCGAGGGCCAGCTGCTCGCGGGGGCGTTCCTCTCCGCGGTCGCTGCGAGCCTCGCGGGCAACGTCTACGTGGGCCTCCTCGCGGCCCCGTTCGCGGGACTGCTCGTGGGGGCCCTGCTCGCGGTCTTCACGATCCGCTACCTCGTGGACCAGATCATCGTCGGCGTCGTGCTGAACGTGCTCGTGATCGGTCTCACGAGCTTCCTGTACGGCCAGCTGCTGGCGCCGCGCGCCGACGTCTGGAACACCCCCGGCCGCTTCCCGCGGCTGAAGATCCCGGTCCTCGGCGACATCCCCGTCATCGGCCCGGTGCTCTTCGAACAGACCGTGATGGTCTACCTCATGTACGCCGCCGTGGCGCTCGTGCACGTCGCCCTGTTCAGCACCCGCTGGGGGCTGCGGGTGCGCGCGGTGGGCGAGCACCCGAAGGCCGCGGACACACTCGGCATCGACGTGCTCAAGGTGCGGTTCCGCAACGTGCTGCTCGGTGGCTGCATGGCCGGCCTGGGCGGCGCCTTCTTCACCCTGGGTTCGGTGGGCGCGTTCGGACCGGAGATGACCGCCGGCAAGGGCTTCATCGCGCTCGCCGCGATGATCTTCGGGCGCTGGAGCCCGCTCGGTGCCCTCGGTGCGGCCCTGCTGTTCGGGTTCGCCGACAACGTGCAGTCCATCCTGGGGATCATCGGCACCCCGATCCCCAGCGAGTTCCTGCTGATGGCGCCGTACCTGGCGACGATCTTCGCGGTCGCCGGGCTCGCGGGACGCGTGCGCGCCCCCGCCGCCGGCGGCCAGCCGTACGTGAAGGGCTGAGGCGGGTGGGCGACCGGGGTGTCCCGACGGGCGACGGCGTGGACTGGGACGCGCTGCGGACGGCGGCACGCGAGGCTTCGCGGCGGGCGTACGCCCCCTACTCCTCCTACCCCGTCGGTGCAGCGGCCCTGGTCGACGACGGCCGGGTCGTGGTCGGGTGCAACGTCGAGAACGCGTCCTACGGCCTTTCGCTGTGCGCGGAATGCGCACTGGTGTCCTCGCTCCACGCCACCGGAGGCGGCAGGCTGACCGCGTTCACCTGCGTGGACGGTCGCGGCGAGGTGATCATGCCGTGCGGCCGCTGCCGTCAGCTGCTCTGGGAGCACGGCGGCGCCGGCCTGCGCGTCGAGACCGTCCGCGGGGTGCGCAGCATGGCCGAGGTGCTGCCGGACGCCTTCGGCCCAGAGGACCTCGACCGGCGCTGAAGGAGCAACATGGCTGACACGACGAGCGACGCCGCCACCACGGGAGAGCCGTTCGACGCCGTCGACGTGATCCGCACGAAGCGGGACGGCGGCGCGCTGAGCGAGGCGCAGGTCGACTGGGTGGTGGACGCCTACACGCGCGGCGTCGTCGCCGAGGAGCAGATGGCGGCGCTCGCGATGGCGATCCTGCTGCGGGGCATGGCGCCGGAGGAGATCGCACGCTGGACGGCCGCGATGATCGCCTCCGGCCACCGGATGGACTTCTCGTCCCTCTCGCGGCCTACGGCGGACAAGCACTCCACGGGTGGCGTCGGCGACAAGATCACGCTGCCCCTGGCCCCGCTCGTGGCGGCCTGCGGCGTCGCCGTGCCGCAGCTGTCGGGCCGCGGCCTCGGACACACCGGCGGCACCCTCGACAAGCTGGAGTCGGTGGCGGGCTGGCGGGCGGACGTGAGCACCGACGACATGCTGCGCCAGCTCGAGGACGTCGGCGCGGTGGTCTGCGCGGCGGGGCCGGGTCTCACCCCGGCCGACAAGAAGCTCTACGCGCTGCGCGACGTCACCGGCACGGTGGAGTCGATCCCGCTGATCGCGTCGTCGATCATGAGCAAGAAGATCGCCGAGGGCACCGGGGCGCTCGTCCTGGACGTCAAGGTCGGCTCCGGCGCCTTCATGAAGGACCTCGACTCGGCCCGGGACCTGGCGCGCACGATGGTCGACCTGGGCACCACGGCAGGCGTCACGACCGTCGCCCTGCTGACGAACATGCACACCCCGCTCGGCCTCACCGCCGGCAACGCCCTGGAGGTCCGCGAGTCCGTCGAGGTGCTCGCCGGTGGCGGCCCGCCCGACGTCGTCGAGCTCACCCTGGCGCTCGCCCGCGAGATGCTCGCCGCCGCCGGGGCCGGGGACGTCGACCCCGCCGACCGCCTCGCCGACGGGTCGGCGATGGACACCTGGCGGGCGATGCTCGCGGCCCAGGGCGGCGACCCCGACGCGGACCTGCCGGTCGCCCGGGAGCGGCACACCGTGCTGGCACCCGCGGACGGCGTGCTCGTGGGGCTCGACGCGTACGCCGTCGGGGTCGCGGCGTGGCGGCTCGGGGCGGGCCGGTCCCGCCCGGGTGAGGACGTGCAGGCCGGCGCCGGGGTCGAGATGCACGCCAAGCCCGGTGCGAGCGTGCGGGGCGGCGAGCCGCTGATGACGCTGCACACCGACACCCCGCACCGGTTCGAGCGGGCCCTGGAGGCCCTCGAGGACGCCGTCGTGGTGGCTCCCGAGGGGTCGCGCCCGGACCTGCCGGCGGTCGTGATCGAGCGTGTCGCCGCCGACTGAGACGCGTGCGTAGAGTGCTGGCGTGCCCCAGCTCATCTTGGACCCCAGCCGCGTGCCCGTCCCCGGCGGCAAGGTGATCGACGAGTTCGTCGGACGGGCCGCCACCGGCACCACGAGCCTGTCCGTCGCGCGGATGCAGGCGCCGCCGGGCTGGGACGAGCCGGCTCAGACCCCGGAGTTCGACGAGGTCACCCTCGTGCTCGCCGGGGAGGTCGTGGTCGCCCACGACGGCGGCGAGACGCGCGTGCCCGCCGGGACCGCCGTCCTCACCCGGGCCGGGGAGCGGGTGCGGTACACCGTCGGGCCGGACGGCGCCGAGTACGTGGCGGTGTGCCTGCCGGCGTTCGGTCCCGACCTCGCCCACCGCGACGACGAGCAGGCCGCCACCAGCACATGACCAGGCCAGCGACCCAGGCCAGCGACCCAGGAGGCGTCACGATGAGCATCCCAGCGTCCGACCCCGCCGACCGGGCGGAGCAGTCCCGCGACGCGCGCCCCGGCAACGACGACCTGGAGGCCGGCGCGCGGTGGCCTGCCGACCTGCCGGAGGACCCCGAGACCGTGCCCGTGCCCGACGAGGCCGACCCGGCCGACGTCGCCGAGCAGCGACTCGAGGTCGGCGACGACGACGACGACGCGCCTCGCCCGTGACCGGCAGCCTGCGCCGCGCCCCGAAGGTGCTGCTGCACGACCACCTCGACGGCGGGCTGCGCCCGGAGACGATCGTGGAGCTGGCCGGCGAGGCAGGCCACCGGCTGCCCACCGACGAGGCGGGAGAGCTCGGCGCCTGGTTCGTCGCCGCGGCGTCCTCGGGTTCCCTGGAGCGCTACCTCGAGACGTTCGCGCACACGGTCGCGGTGATGCAGACCCGCGCAGCCCTGGTCCGGGTCGCCGCGGAGTGCGCGCTCGACCTGGCCCACGACGGCGTCGTGTACGCCGAGGTGCGGTACGCCCCCGAGCAGCACCTGGACGGCGGGCTGTCGCTCGACGACGTGGCGGTCGCGGTGCAGGAGGGCTTGGCCGCCGGCTGTGCCGAGGCGGCGGCGACGGGCCACCCGATCCGGATCGGGACGCTGCTGACGGCGATGCGGCACGCCGCCCGCTCCCGTGAGATCGCCGAGCTGGCCGTGCGCCACCGCGACGCCGGCGTCGTCGGCTTCGACATCGCCGGTGCGGAGGCCGGGTACCCGCCGTCACGTCACCTCGACGCCTTCGAGTACCTGCACCGCGAGAACTTCCCGTTCACGATCCACGCGGGGGAGGCGTTCGGCCTGCCGAGCATCTGGGAGGCGGTGCAGGTCTGCGGCGCCGACCGGCTCGGCCACGGGGTACGGATCGTGGACGACATCGAGGTGGTCGACGGCGACGCAGACAACCCTGTGCTCGGTCGCCTGGCGGGCTGGGTCCGCGACAAGCGCATCCCGCTGGAGATGTGCCCGTCGTCCAACGTGCAGACGTCGGCGGCGGCCTCGCTTGCCGAGCACCCGATCACGCGGCTGAAGGACCTGCGGTTCCGGGTGACGCTCAACACTGACAACCGGCTGGTGTCGGGCACGAGCATGACGCGCGAGATGGAGCTGCTCGCCGAGCACGCCGGCTGGACGGCCGAGGACTTCCGCTGGGTCAGCGTGAACGCGCTGAAGTCGGCGTTCATCCCCTTCGACGAGCGCCTCGCCCTGATCGAGGACGTCGTCAAGCCCGGCTACGCCGCGCTCACCTGACCGAGCACCCACCCCACCCGCCACGAGTTCTCCGGTGATCATGCATCTTGGGTACGCCCGCGTACCCGACGTGCATGATCACGTCCACGCCGGTGCGGTGATCATGCATCTCGGGTACGCCCCGCGGGCGGCACGTCACAGGCCCTTGGGGTGCCAGACCGTCTTCGTCTCGCAGAACGCGAGGATCCGCGCCGGGCCGTCGGGGACGGCGTCCCACGTCGGCTCGCCGCCGTCGGCCGTCGGCGCCGGACGCAGCACGCGCTTGAGGTTCTCGGCGGCAGCGCGCTCCAGGTCTGCCCAGTCCAGGTGGGCGGCGCCGGCGAGGTCGATCGCGTTCACGTCCATGTGGGAGGCGAGCCACGGCGCCACCTCGGCGGTGTCACCGGTGAGCACGTTCACGACGCCGCCGGGCACGTCGGAGGTGGCAAGCACCTCCGCGAGCGTCACCGCGGGCAGCGGCCGCTCCGTCGACGTGAGGACCACGGCCACGTTGCCGGCGGCGAGCACCGGCGCGAGCACGCACACCAGGCCGAGCAGCGACGAGCGCTGGGGAGCGAGCAGTGCGACGACGCCGGTCGGCTCGGGCACCGAGAGGTTGAAGTAGGGCCCGGCGACCGGATTCGCCGAGCCGGCGACCTGGGCCACCTTGTCGGTCCAGCCGGCGTACCAGACCCAGCGG
The DNA here is from genome assembly GCA_038206105.1 of Actinomycetales bacterium. Classification (GTDB taxonomy): domain Bacteria; phylum Actinomycetota; class Actinomycetes; order Actinomycetales; family JBBRBF01; genus JBBRBF01. The sequence goes on from JBBRBF010000010.1 coordinate 25,512, forward strand.
TCGATCGCGGCGTCCACGACCCGCCCGGCCTGCGGTCGGCGCAGCCCCTCGCCGGCGGCGACCTCGTCGACGAACTGCGCGCGGCGGCCCTCCATCAGCTCCGCGACCCGGTACAGCACCTGGCCGCGGTTGTAGGCGGTGGCGGCGACCCAGCCCGGCGCGGCCGCGCGGGCGGCCACCACGGCGTCCCGGGCGTCCTTGCGCGAGCCCATCGCGGCGTTGGCCAGGAAGCGTCCGCGGGCGTCGGTGACGACGTACGAGCGACCGGACTCGCTGCGCGGGAACGCCCCTCCGACGTACAGCTTGTAGGTCTTGCGGACGGCGACGCGTTCGTCCGTCCCGGACCGGCGGGAGGCGCTCCGGCGTGCGGCTGTCGGGCTCATACCGCGTCCCCCTGGGTCGTGGTCAGGTACGCGGCGAGCCCGTGCCGCCCGCCCTCGCGGCCGTACCCGGACTCGCCGTACCCCCCGAAGGGGCTGGTCGGGTCGAACCGGTTGAACGTGTTGGCCCACACCACGCCGGCGCGCAACCGGTCGGCCATCCACAGGATCCGCGACCCCTTCTCCGACCACACCCCCGCGGACAGGCCGTACGGGGTGTTGTTCGCCTTGGCCACCGCCTCGGCAGGCGTCCGGAAGGTCAGCACCGAGAGCACCGGCCCGAAGATCTCTTCTCGCGCGATCCGGTGGCTCGCGGAGACTCCGGTGAACACCGTCGGCGGGAACCAGTAGCCCTTCTCCGGCAGGTCGCAGGCCGCGGACCACCGGGTCGCGCCCTCGGCCTCGCCGGCCTGCACCAGCTCGGTGATCCGGGAGAGCTGCTCGGCGGAGTTGATCGCGCCGACGTCGGTGTTCTTGTCCAGCGGGTCCCCGAGGCGCAGCGTGCCGAGCCGCCGTTCCAGCCGCTCGACGACGTCGTCCGCCACGTTCTCCTGCACGAGCAGGCGGGAGCCCGCGCAGCACACGTGGCCCTGGTTGAAGAAGATGCCGTTGACGATGCCCTCGACAGCCTGGTCTATCGGGGCGTCGTCGAACACGACGTTGGCGGCCTTGCCACCGAGCTCGAGGGTGACCTTCTTGCGGCTGCCGGCCACCGACCGTGCGATGGCCTTGCCGACGGCGGTGGACCCGGTGAACGCGACCTTGTCGACGCCGGCGTGCTCCACCAGGGCCTGCCCGGTCGCGCCGCCACCGGTCAGGATGTTGACGACGCCGGGCGGCAGGTCGGCCTGCTGACAGATCTCGGCGAACAGCAGAGCGGTCAGCGGAGTCGTCTCGGCGGGCTTGAGCACCACGGTGTTGCCGCACGCCAGCGCCGGGGCGATCTTCCACGAGAGCATCAGCAGCGGGAAGTTCCACGGGATCACCTGCCCCGCGACGCCGAGCGGCCGGGGGTCCGGGCCCAGGCCGGCGTGCTCGAGCTTGTCGGCCCACCCGGCGTAGGAGAAGAAGAACGCCGCCGCGGTCGGGATGTCGACGTCGCGGCTCTCGCGGATCGGCTTGCCGTTGTCGAGGGTCTCGGTCACCGCGAGCTCGCGGGACCGCTCGGCCATGATGCGCGCGATCCGGAACAGGTACTTGCCGCGCTGGGCGCCGGACATCCGCGACCAAATCCGGTCGTAGGCCCGGCGCGCGGCGGCCACTGCGCGGTCGACGTCGGCGGGCCCGGCCTCGGCGACCTCGGCGAGCACCTCCTCGGTGGCGGGGGAGGCGGTCTTGAAGCTGGCGCCGTCCGCGGCGGGGCTGAACTCGCCGTCCACGAACAACCCGTAGCTGCTGCGCAGGTCGACGACTGCCCGGGACTCTGGGGCCGGTGCGTACGCGAAGGTGGGCATGGCAGGAGTCTCTCTCGTCGGGGCTCAGTCGAGCGTGACGTAGTGCGGGCCCGAGTAGCGGCCGCTCGCCATCCGCTGCCGCTGCAGCAGCAGGTCGTTGAGCAGCGTGGAGGCCCCGAAGCGGAACCAGTCGGGGTCGAGCCAGTCCTCGCCGGCGGTCTCGTTGACGACCACGAGGTGCTTCACGGCGTCCTTGGCCGTGCGGATCCCGCCGGCGGGCTTGACGCCCACCATCGCCCCGGTCGCGGCGCGCCAGTCGCGGACCGCCTCCAGCATCACCATCGTCACCGGCAGCGTGGCGGCGGGTGAGATCTTGCCGGTCGACGTCTTGACGAAGTCGGCCCCGCCGAGCATCGCCAACCACGAGGCGCGGCGGACGTTGTCGTAGGTGGCGAGCTCGCCGGTCTCGAGGATCACCTTCAGGTGCGCGGGCTCCCCGCCGGGCCGCACACACTGCTCGCGGACGGCGGCCACCTCCTCGAGCACCTGGAGGTACCGGCCGGACAGGAACGCGCCGCGGTCGATCACCATGTCGATCTCGTCGGCGCCGGCGTCGACCGCGTCGGCGGTGTCGGCGAGCTTGACACGCATCGAGGCCCGCCCGGAGGGGAACGCGGTCGCCACCGCTGCCACCTTCACCCCGGTGCCGGCCAGCTGCCGCACCGCGATCCCGACGAGGTCGTTGTAGACGCAGACGGCGGCCACCGGCGGGCAGGTCGCGTCGAAGGGGTCGGGCCGGGATGCCTTGGCGCACAGGGCAGCGACCTTGCCTGGGGTGTCGCTGCCCTCCAGCGTGGTGAGGTCGACCATCCGGACGGCGAGCTCCAGCGCCCACGCCTTCGACTCGCGCTTGATCGACCGCGTGCCGAGCGTCGCGGCACGCTGCTCGGCGCCGACCTGGTCGACGCCGGGCAGACCGTGCAGGAACCGGCGCAGCGACTTCTCGTCCAGCGAGGAGGTGCCGACGATCTCCCGAGCCGTCGCGAGCGGGTCCGCGGGGGGCGCCGTCGCCGTCGTCGTGCTCACCATGTGGACCCTACCTGCCCGCCGGGCACGGCGGAGCAGCGTGCCGCCCGCCGTCGCGGCTGCGGCGCAGGTGCACCATGGGCCGGTGGGCGCGAGCGGGTCGGTGGTCTACCAGCCCGCCTTCGTGCGGGGGCTGGCCGTGGTGACGTGGTCGGCGCTCGCCGTCAGCGTGGTCACCGTGAGCCTGGACGACCCTGCCGCGCTGGTGCGGTGGCTGCCGTGGCTCGCGCTGCTGGCGGTGGTCGTGCACGTGCTCTTCTGGCGGCCCGCGGTCGTCGTGGACGACGACGGCGTCGAGCTGCGCAACCTCGTGCGGGACGTCCGCGTGCCCTGGTCGGTGCTGGAGGCGGTGACGACGCGGTTCGCGCTGACGCTGTTCACGCCGGCGGGGCGCTTCACCGCCTGGGCGGCGCCCGCGCCGGGCCGCCTCGCGGGCACGGTGGCCCGGCGTGAGGCCCGGGGTCTCGGCGTGCTCGGCGCCGACCTCGACCACGGGGTCAGCGCGAGCGCGTCCCCCGGGACCGACTCCGGCGGGGCGGCGTTGATGGTCCGGCTGCGCTGGGAGCAGGCGTCGGGGGGGCAGTCCAGCACGGCATCTCCTGCGATGGACGCAGCCGCGTCGGAAGGCGCCCCGCCGGACGTGCGCGTCAGCTGGTCGGTCCCGGTGCTGGTGGCACTGGTGGGGTGCGGTGCCGCGAGCGCCGCGACGCTGCTGGTCTGAACCCCGCGGTGGCGGGCTCGGTCGCTGCGGGGCGGCGCTGGTCGGGCACCCGACCGGCGGCCGGTGCGGGGACAGCGGCGGCGCGCTCCAGGGCGAGCACGTCACGGCCGAACGAGACGACGAGCAGCGCCAGCGCCACGGCCGCTCCCGCCCGAGCCGCCGGGAGCGGGACGACGGGGACGAGTGCCACCAGCAGCGCGACGCCCTGCAGCGCGGCCACCGGCCGTCGCAGCGCGCTCACCGGAGGTGGCCGCCGCAGCGCCGGCCGCACCCACGACGCCGCGACGTAGGCGTAGCGCATCGCCCCGATCGCGAGCACCCACGCCCCGACCGGGGACGCCGCCGCGACCGACAGCACCACCAGCAGCGCAGCGTCCATCTCCATGTCCAGCCGGGCACCGGCGGCGCTGGCCGTTCCGGTGCGCCGGGCCACCGCGCCGTCCACGGCGTCGAGCAGGAGCGCCGGGGCGGCGAGCGCGACGAGCCACCAGGCGCGGAACGGGATGCTGCCGGCCAGTGCCAGCACCACGACGGTCGCGCACCCCCCGATCAGCACCGTGCGGGCGAGGGTGACCCGGTCCGCGGGCCCGCTCCACCGGTCCGCGCGGGAGCCGACCGCGAGCGCGGCGCCGGCGACGACACCGATGCCGGCGATGACGGCCGCACCGGTCATCGCCGCGATCCCCGCATACAGGGCCAGAGCGGTGCAGAGCACCACGGACGTGGTCAGGGCGACCGTGGAGTCCCGTACCGCCGTCTGCGGGCGCGCTGTCGTCACTCGGACCTCCCTCGTCGGTCGCGCCTCCACTATGGCCGCGCCGTCGCCCGGCGCGCCAGGGGCGGGGCACCCGCCACACGTCTCGTTCCCGGGCGGGGTGGGCGCGATCGTGCCAACTCGCGGTTGGCGCAGGGGTCCCCTGTGCCAACCGGGTTGGCACAGGGGCGCCCTGTGCCAACTGAGCGGCACGGCGCGGGTGGGCCAGGGCGCGGGTGGGCCAGGGCGCGGGTGGCGTGCGGGGAGTGGGAGGGCCGCGGTCAGTCCAGGCCGACGGCGGCGCGGACGTCGTCGCGCAGGCGGGCCATCCGCTCACGTGCCGTCGTCCGCGCGGCGGTGAGCCCGTCGTCGGGATCGGCCGGGACGACGACCTCGAGGTAGGCCTTGAGCTTCGGCTCGGTGCCGGAGGGGCGCACGACCACCCGGCTGTCGTCGGCGGTGCGGTAGAGCAGGGCGTCGGTGGCGGGCAGGTCGGCCGAACCCTCCGCGAGGTCGGTGCGCTCGACGACGTCGCTGCCGGCCAGGGACGTCGGCGGGCTCTCCCGGAGCCGCGCCATCGCCGCGGCGATCAGGCCCAGGTCCTCGACGCGCACCGACACCTGGTCGTCGAGGTGGACGCCGTGCTCGCGTGCCAGGTCGTCGAGCCGGTCGAGCAGGGTGCGACCCTGCGCGCGCAGCCCGGCCGCCAGCTCGGCGACGAGCACGGCGGCCGAGACGCCGTCCTTGTCGCGGACCGCCTCCGGGTCCACGCAGTACCCGAGGGCCTCCTCGTAGCCGAACACCATTCCCGGCACCCGCGAGATCCACTTGAAACCCGTCAGGGTCACCGCCACCGCCAACCCGTGCGCCGAGGCCACCCGGTCGAGCAGCCGTCCCGAGACCACCGAGCGGGCCAGTACCGCGGCGCCGGCACCGTCGGCGGGCGGTCCGCCGGCCTGGGCGCGGCGCGCGACGTGGTCCCCCAGCAGCGCGCCGACCTCGTCGCCGTGCAGCATCCGCCAGCCACGGTCGGCGCCGGGGTCGGGCACGGCGACGGCGCACCGGTCGGCGTCGGGGTCGTTCGCAATCACGACGTCGGCGCCACGCTCGCGGGCGGCGGCCAGCGCCAGGTCGATCGCGCCGGGCTCCTCCGGGTTGGGGAACGCCACGGTGGGGAACGCCGGGTCCGGCTCCGCCTGCTCCGGCACCGTCCACGTGTCGGTGAGACCGGCACGACGCAGGGCCTCGACGACGACGTCGCCACCGACCCCGTGCAACGGCGTGAGGACGACGGCAAGGTCCCGCGGCCCGCCCGGGACGGCGACGGCTGCGGCCCGGTCCAGGTAGGCCTCCAGGAGGTCGCCACCCGCAACCTGCCACCCGTCGGCCGGCATCGGGACGTCCGCGACCGCACCGACCGCCTCGATCGCCGCCGCGATCCCGGCGTCCGCGGGGGGCACGATCTGCGAGCCCTCCTGCCCGGGCCCGCCGAGGTAGACCTTGTACCCGTTGTCCTGCGGCGGGTTGTGGCTCGCGGTGACCATCACGCCTGCGACCGCGCCGGTGCGGCGCACCGCGAACGCGAGCACCGGCGTCGGCAGCGTGCGGGGCAGCAGCACCGCGTCGAAGCCGGCGCCGGTCATCACGGAGGCGGTGTCCCGGGCGAAGACGTCGGACAGCCGCCGCGCGTCGAAGCCGACGACGACCGTGCCGCCGGTGTGTCCCTGGGCCCGGAGCCAGGCGGCGAGGCCTGCGGCGGCGCGCACGACGACGACCCGGTTCATCCGGTTCGGTCCGGCGCCCAGAGCACCGCGCAGCCCGGCGGTGCCGAACTGCAGCGTCCCGTCGAAGCGGTCCGCCAGGTCCTCCGCGGCGCCCGCGTCGCCGGTCTCTGCTGCCGCGATCACCTGCTCGAGCTCGGCCGTGGTCTGCGGGTCGAGGTCGGCTGCGGCCCACTCCCGCGCCAGGGCGAGCAGCGCGGCCGGTGCCCCGGCGTCGTTCGTGCTCACGGGGCCAGCGTCACGATCCGGCGGACGACGTCCGCGAGCAGCCGCCCGATCCGCGGCGCCGCCTCGCGCCCCGCCTCGATGACCTCGCCGTGGCTGAGGGCCTCGCTGCCGACGCCTGCTGCCAGGTTCGTGACCAGCGAGATCCCGAGCACCTCCATGCCGGCGTGCCGGGCCGCGATGGCCTCCAGCGTCGTGGACATGCCGACCAGGTCGCCCCCGATCACGCGTGCCATCCGCACCTCGGCGGGCGTCTCGTAGTGGGGCCCCGGGAACTGCACGTACACGCCCTCACCGAGCGCCGGGTCGACCTCGCGGGCGACGGCACGCAGCCGGGCGGAGTACAGGTCGGTGAGGTCGACGAACGTGGCGCCCTCCAGTGGCGAGGTGCCGGTGAGGTTCACGTGGTCCGCGATGAGCACCGGCGTACCGGGGGCCAGGTCCGGGTCGAGCCCCCCGCAGCCGTTGGTGAGCACGACGGTGCGGCAGCCGGCCGCGGCCGCCGTCCGCACCGCGTGGACGACGGCGCGCACCCCGCGCCCCTCGTACAGGTGCGTGCGGGAGCCGAACACGAGCGCATGCCCGGCCGGGGAGCCGTCGGCGCCGGTGACCGCCACCGACCTGATGGTCCCGACGTGCCCCTCGACCGCGGGCTCGGGAAAGCCGGGCACGTCCGGTGCGGGCACGCTCGCTGTGGTCTCGCCGAGCAGGTCGGCGCCGGCGGACCACCCCGACCCCAGCACGAGGGCCACGTCGTGGCCACGCACACCGGTCCGGTCCGCGAGCCGCGTGGCCGCCGCGGCCGCGAGCGCGAACGGGTCGTCTGGCAGACCCTCGGGGTGGGCGGGCGCCCCGGGTGACGTCTGTGTCATGGCCCGGCAGGCTAGCCGGTCGAGCCCGTCTCGTCCCGTGGCGGATTTCGAGGCGAGAGGCTCACCCGATGGAACGGCAGGGCAGCGCCCGCAGCGAGGCGACGTAGTCGTCGGGGGCACCGGCGACCTCCGCCGCCTCGGCCAGCATGCCGACGTACGCGGCGCTCGGCAGGCCCCCCTCGTAGGCGTCGAGGACGTAGAGCCAGGCGGTCACCGAGCCGTCGAGGGTGGCGACCCGCACCCGCAGCTTGCGGTACAGGTCGATGCTCGCGCCCTCCCACTCGTCGAGGGCGGCAGCGTCCGCGTCGGTGACGTCGTACAGCGCGACGTAGACGGCGGAGCCGGCGGCCTCGGCGACCGTCGCCAGCGCGCCGTCCCAGCCGCGGTCCTCGCCGCCGAAGGTGAGCCGCCAGCCGTGCAGCCAGCCGGTAGCCCGCGACGGGGAGTGTGGTGCGCGGCGCGCCATCTGCTCTGGGTGCAGGCTGCTGCCGTACGCGGCGTAGAGCGCCATGCCGGGGAGGGTATCCAGGCGCCGTGCGGTGGGGGCGCGGGGGAGCGGGCACAATGGCGCCGGTGAGCGACGCGACGACTCCCCGGACCCCCCGCCCGACGCGCGTCGTGGTCGTGGGGGGTGGGCCCGGCGGCTACGAGGCGGCCCTGGTGGCCGCCCAGCTGGGTTCCGACGTCACGGTCGTCGAGCGCGCGGGCCTCGGTGGTGCGGCCGTGCTCACCGACGTGGTGCCGTCCAAGACCCTGATCGCGACCGCCGAGGTGATGACGCTCGTCGACGCGTCCACCGAGCTCGGCGTGCGCTTTCCCGGCGGCGACGATGACGGCGGCTCCGGCGACCCGGCGGCGTCCGTGCGCGTGGACCTCGGCGCTGTCAACGCACGCGTCCGGCGCCTCGCGCGGGCCCAGTCCGAGGACGTGTCGACCCGGCTGGAGAAGGAGGGGGTGCGCCTCGTCGACGGGACCGGGCGCCTCGAGGGCCCGAACGCCGTGGTCGCTGCGACGGACGAGGGCGAGACCAGGCTCGAGGCGGACGTCGTGCTGCTCGCCACGGGCGCGCAGCCCCGTGAGCTGCCCGACGCGATGCCGGACGGCGAACGCATCCTGACGTGGACCCAGCTCTACCACCTGGACCAGCTTCCGGAGCGTCTCGTCGTGGTGGGCTCGGGCGTCACGGGCGCGGAGTTCGCGGGCGCCTACGACGCGCTCGGCGCCGACGTCGTGCTCGTCTCCAGCCGCGACCGGGTGCTGCCCGGCGAGGACGCCGACGCCGCGGAGGTGATCGAGGACGTCTTCACGCGCCGCGGCATGACGGTGCTGTCACGCTCGCGGGCGGAGTCGGTGTGCCGCAAGGGAGACGGCGTCGTGGTGACCCTCACCGACGGCCGCACCGTGGAGGGGTCGCACGTGCTGATGGCGGTGGGATCGGTCCCGAACACGGCGGGGCTCGGGCTGGACGAGGCGGGGATCGCGCGCACCGACGCCGGTCACGTCGAGGTGGACCGGGTGTCGCGCACGTCGGTCCGGGGGGTCTACGCCGCCGGGGACTGCACCGGCGTGCTGCCCCTGGCGTCCGTCGCCGCGATGCAGGGGCGGATCGCGATGTGGCACGCGCTCGGCGACGCCGTGCAGCCGCTGGACCTGCGCACGGTGTCCGCGAACGTGTTCACGGCTCCCGAGATCGCGACGGTGGGGTGGACGCAGGCGCAGATCGAGTCCGGTGAGGCCCAGGGCGTGGTCGTGAAGCTGCCGCTCGCGGGCAACCCGAGGGCGAAGATGCAGGGCATCCACGAGGGGTTCGTGAAGTTGTTCTGCCGCACCGGTTCCGGGACGGTGATCGGCGGCGTCGTGGTGTCCCCGCGGGCATCGGAGCTGATCCACCCGCTGACCCTCGCGGTGTCCCACCGGCTCACGGTGGACGACGTCGCGAACGCCTTCACGGTCTACCCGTCGCTGTCCGGCTCCCTTGCCGAGGCCGCTCGGCGGCTGCACGTCTCACCCGACGCGTCCTGACGCGCCCCGACGGCGGTGGCCGCCGCAGCGCTCCGGCGGCTCAGGCAGCTCAGGCGTCGGCGATCTCGCAGACCACTGCTCCCGCGCTGAGGGTCTGGCCGACCTCGGCGCTCAGGCCCGAGACCGTGCCCGCCTTGTGGGCGCTCAGCGTCTGCTCCATCTTCATCGCCTCCAGCACGACCACCGCGTCGCCCTCGGCGACCGTCGCCCCGTCGGACACCACGACCTTGACGATGGTCCCCTGCATCGGGGACGTCAGGGCGTCGCCGCCGGCGGTGGCGGCACCGGACGCCGACCGCGTGCGGCGCGGCGCGCGACGCGCGCCGCCGCCCTGGCCGGCCGCGGAGCGCCCGGCCAGGAGGTCTGCGGGCAGCACGACCTCGAGGCGACGGCCGTCGACCTCCACGACGACGCGCTCCCGCCCAGGCTCGTCGCCGCTGCCCCCGGCTCCACCGTCTGCCTCCCAGGGCTGGACCGTGTTCTCCCACTCCGTCTCGATCCACCGCGTGTGCACCGTGAACGGCTGGTCGCCGGGCGGTGCGAAGGCGTCGTCCTCGACGACCGCACGGTGGAACGGGAGCACCGTCGGCATCCCCTCGACGACGAACTCGCCCAGCGCGCGACGGGAGCGCTGCAGCGCCTCGGCCCGGGTCGCACCGGTGACGACGAGCTTGGCGAGCATCGAGTCGAACGCGCCGGCGACGACGTCCCCCGCCTCCACACCGGAGTCCAGCCGCACCCCGGGTCCGCTGGGGGCCCGGAACGCGCTGACCGGGCCGGGCGCGGGAAAGAAGCCGCGGCCCGGGTCCTCGGCGTTGATGCGGAACTCGATCGCGTGGCCCCGCACCTCCGGGTCGTCGTAGCCGAGGGCCTCGCCGGCCGCGATCCGCAGCTGCTCCCGGACGAGGTCGATCCCGGTGACCTGCTCGGTCACCGGGTGCTCGACCTGCAGCCGGGTGTTGACCTCGAGGAAGGAGATGGTGCCGTCCTGGCCGACGAGGAACTCCACGGTGCCGGCCCCGACGTACCCGGCCTCGGACAGGATCGCCTTGGACGCCCGGTACAGCTCCTCGGTCTGCTGTGGGGACAGGAACGGGGCCGGGGCCTCCTCGACGAGCTTCTGGTGGCGCCGCTGCAGCGAGCAGTCGCGGGTGGAGACGACGACCACCCCGCCGTGGGAGTCGGCCAGGCACTGCGTCTCGACGTGCCGGGGACGGTCCAGGTACCGCTCGACGAAGCACTCGCCCCGCCCGAAGGCGGAGACGGCCTCGCGGACCGCGGACTCGTACATCTCGGCGAGCTCGGAGCGCTCGCGGGCCACCTTCAGCCCCCGGCCCCCGCCGCCGAAGGCCGCCTTGATCGCGACCGGCAGGCCGTGCTCGTCGGCGAAGGCCTCAACCTCCTCGACCCCGGCCACCGGGTCCTTCGTTCCGGCCACCAGCGGGGCCCCGGCGCGCTCGGCGATGTGTCGGGCCCGCACCTTGTCGCCGAGGGCGTCGATGGCCTCCGGCGGCGGACCGATCCAGACCAGGCCGGCGGCCTCGACGGCACGCGCGAACTCGGCGTTCTCGGCGAGGAAGCCGTAGCCGGGGTGGACGGCGTCGGCGCCGGCGCGCCGGGCGATGTCGACGATGGTGTCGGCGAGGAGGTAGGACTCCGCCGGCGTAGAGCCGCCCAGTGCCCACGCCTCGTCGGCGCAGCGGACGTGCAGGGCGTCGGCGTCCGGCTCGGCGTACACCGCCACCGAGGCGATCCCGGCGTCGCGGCAGGCGCGTACGACCCGCACGGCGATCTCGCCGCGGTTCGCCACCAGTACCTTGGTCAGGGACCTCGGGGTGGTGCCGGGTCCCGCGTCCTGGTCAGCCACGTCGCTGCCGTCCCTTCGCTCGCACTCGTCCGCCGCGTCCTGCCCCCGCCGGGTCCGAGCCGTCCGTCGTCCCGGCCGACCGGGCCCGGGTGAGCGTAGCCGCCCCGCCACCGAGACCCGCGAGGTCGCGACGGCACCGTTCCGCGACGCCGTCCAGCTCGGTGAGGGTGGCGTCGATGTCCGCCCGGCGGGCCAGCAGGTCGCGGCGCCGCTCCTCGATCCGTTCCAGCAGGTAGGTGAGCTGGCCGGCCTCGCCGGGGGTCTCGTCGTACATGTCCACGATCCGCGCGATCTCGTCGAGGGCGAAGCCGAGCCGCCGGCCCCGCAGCACGAGGTCGAGGCGCACCCGGTCCCGGGCGTGGTACAGCCGCTGCGTGCCGCGCCGCTCCGGGGTGATCAGACCGTGGTCCTCGTAGTGCCGCACGGCGCGGTGGGTGACGCCGAACTCCTCGGCGACCTGCGCGATCGTGCGGACCTCGCCGTCCGGGCTGGGGGAGGGGCTTGCCATGGAGCCCACCCTGCTTTACGTTTACGTCAACGTCAAGAGGATCCGTCCCGAGGAGCGCCGATGACCTTCGAGCTGACCACCGAGCACGAGGACTTCCGCAAGGTGGTGCGCGAGTTCGCCGAGGCCGAGGTCGCCCCGCACATCGCCGGGTGGGACCGCGACCACCACTTCCCGGTCCACCTCGTGCCGAAGATGGGCGACCTGGGCCTGTTCGGCCTGGTCGCCCCCGAGGAGTACGGCGGCGCGGGCATCGACGAGGGCGCGTTCACCTCGCTGTGCGTCGCGATCGAGGAGCTCGGCCGCGTCGACCAGAGCGTCGGCATCACCCTGTCGGCCGGAGTCGGCCTCGGAATCAACCCGATCCTGACGTTCGGCACGCGCGAGCAGAGGGACCGCTGGCTGCCCGACCTCGTCGCCGGGCGGGCGCTCGCCGCGTTCGGGCTCACCGAGCCCGACGCGGGCTCCGATGCCGCCGCCACCCGCACCCGTGCCCGGCTCGACGGCGACGAGTGGGTCGTCGACGGGGCGAAGGCCTTCATCACCAACTCCGGCACCGACATCACCTCGGTCGTCACCGTCACCGCGCGCACCGGCGAGCGCCCCGACGGCCGGCCCGAGATCAGCGCCGTGATGCTGCCCGCCGGCACCGACGGGTTCACCGTCGAGCCCGCCTACCGCAAGCTCGGCTGGCACGCCAGCGACACCCACGGCCTGACGTTCGAGGGCGCGCGGGTGCCCGGCGACCACCTGCTGGGCGAGCGCGGCAAGGGCTTCTCGCAGTTCCTCGCGACCCTGGACGACGGCCGGATCGCGATCTCGGCCCTCGCCGTCGGGCTCGCGCAGGCGTGCCTGGAGGAGTCGCAGCGCTACGCGAAGGAGCGCGTCGCGTTCGGCCGCGCGATCGGTGCGAACCAGGGCGTCGCCTTCGCGGTCGCCGACCTGGCCGTCTCCGTGGAGGCGGCGCGGCTGCTGACGTACAAGGCGGCCTGGCTGAAGGACGAGGCCGCCGCCGGGCGTCGCAGCCCCGCCGAGGTGAAGCAGGCGGCCGCCGTCGCCAAGCTCCACTCCTCCCGGGCCGCCGTGGAGGCCACCCGCACCGCTACGCAGGTCTTCGGCGGCAACGGCTTCATGGAGGAGTACCCCGTGGCTCGCTTCTACCGCGACGCGAAGATCCTCGAGATCGGCGAGGGCACCTCCGAGGTGCAGCAGCTCGTGATCTCGCGCGGCCTCGGCCTGCCCGTCACCTGAGCCCACCCCGCTCCGAGAGCACCAGCCCGCCCGGGGAGCCCAGCCCGCCCCGAGTGTGACGTCTGTGCACGACACGCCGGCGAGTCGCGCACAGAGGTCACACTCGAGGTCGGACAGGACGCACTGAGCAGGACGCCCTGCACCGGCGAGACCAGGAGGATCCGCGCATGCCCCACCCCGGCGACCCGCGCGTGGCCGACGTCCGCGCCCGGCTCCATGCGGCCCGCGAGGCCTCGGCCGCACCGACCGAGAAGGGCGCGGCGAGGCTCGCCGAGCAGGGCAAGCTCTACGTCCGCGACCGGATCGCGCTGCTGTGCGACGAGGGCTCGTTCGTGGAGGACGGCCGGTACGCCAACGCGACCGCCGCGGGGCTGCCGGCGGACGGCGTGGTGACCGGTCGCGGCACCGTCGACGGCCGCCCGGTGGTCGTCGTCGCCAACGACCCGACGGTCAAGGCCGGGTCGTGGGGCGCGCGGACGGTCGAGAAGATCGTGCGCGCCACGGAGGCGGCCCTGCGCGAGGAGCTACCCGTCTTCTGGCTGGTGGACTCCGCCGGGGCCCGGATCACCGACCAGGTCGAACTGTTCCCCGGCCGCCGCGGCGCGGGCAGGATCTTCCGCAACCAGGTCGCGCTCAGCGGTAAGGTGCCCCAGATCTGCTGCCTGTTCGGCCCGAGCGCCGCCGGCGGCGCCTACATCCCCGCCTTCTGCGACGTCGTGATCATGGTCGAGGGCAACGCGACGATGTACCTCGGCAGCCCCCGGATGGCCGAGATGGTCGTGGGGGAGCGCGTCAGCCTGGAGGAGATGGGCGGCGCCCGGATGCACTGTACCGTCTCCGGCTGCGGCGACCTGCTCGCGGAGGACGACGCCGACGCCGTCGAGCAGGCCCGGCTGCTGTTCTCCTACCTGCCGTCGAGCTGGCGTGCCGAGCCGCCGACCTACCTCGCCGAGCCACCCGCCCGCCCGCTGCGCGACGGCGTGGTGCCGGAGGTCGAGAGCCAGCCGTTCGACGTCCACGAGGTCGTCGACGGGATCGTGGACGACGACTCGTTCTTCGAGGTGAAGCCGCTGTTCGCCGGCGAGCTCGTCACGGGGTTCGGGCGCGTCGACGGGCGCACCGTCGGGGTCGTGGCGAACAACTCGATGGTCCGCGGCGGCGTGCTCTTCAGCGACAGCGCCGACAAGGCGGCCCGGTTCATCTGGTGGTGCGACGCCTTCTCGATCCCGCTGGTCTACCTCGCCGACGTGCCCGGCTTCATGATCGGCAGCGAGGTGGAGCGCGGCGGCATCATCCGGCACGGGGCCAAGATGATCACCGCCGTCTCCGAGGCGACCGTGCCGCAGGTGTGCGTGGTCGTCCGCAAGGCCTACGGCGCAGGGCTGTACGCGATGGCCGGTCCCGGCTTCGGCCCGGACGCCACCCTGGCCCTGCCGACGGCGCGGATCGCCGTGATGGGTCCGGAGGCCGCGGTGAACGCCGTCTACGCGAACAAGATCGCGCTGATCGAGGACGCAGCCGAGCGGGAGGCGTTCGTCGCCGCCCGGCGCGAGGAGTACCTCGCCGACGTCGACCTGGAGCGGCTCGCCGCGGACCTCGTGCTCGACGCCGTCGTGGAGCCCGAGGAGCTGCGGCGCGAGATCGCGACGCGGCTGCGGTACGCCGCGGGCAGGGACCGGGGGTTCAGCGAGCGGCGTCGAGGCGTGCCGCCCGTCTGACGGACCCTCGACGGGGCCAGCAGCGGAATCCGGATATCGCCTGACGGAACCGGTCGTGGACGACCGTTCGGCGCGCGGCAGCGACCGCCTGCCGTGTGACCTACGTCTCAAGGTGCGAGCCCGGACGATCGCGACTAGACAGTGCGGTGCCGTACCCCCGGGCCAGGAGGTCATCGCCGTGCTGTCGTTCCTCGACCGCGAGCACACCGTCGCGCCGCACCGCTACAACCGGTGGCTGATCCCACCGGCCGCCCTGGCGGTGCACCTGTCGATCGGGCAGGTCTACGCGTTCAGCGTGTTCAAGAACCCCCTCGTCGAGCGCTTCGACACGTCGCTGACCCCGATCGGCGTGATCTTCTCGATCTCGATCGTGATGCTGGGGCTGTCCGCCGCGGTGCTCGGCACCTGGGTGGAGCGCAGCGGGCCGCGCAAGGCGATGGCCACCGCCGCCGTCTGCTGGTCGACCGGGTTCCTCGTCGGTGCGCTCGGCATCGCCACCGGGCAGCTGTGGCTGGTCTACCTCGGCTACGGCGTCATCGGCGGTATCGGCCTCGGGATCGGCTACATCAGCCCCGTCTCGACGCTGATCAAGTGGTTCCCGGACCGGCCCGGCCTGGCCACCGGCCTGGCGATCATGGGCTTCGGCGGCGGCGCGCTCGTGGCGTCCCCGCTGTCGACCGCGCTGCTCGGCCGCTTCGCCGCCGATCCGCAGGACGCGCTGGTCCCGACGTGGGTGACCCTCGGCGTGCTGTACGCCGTGATGATGCTGCTCGGCGCCTGGGTCGTGCGCGTCCCGGCGCCGGACTGGAAGCCCGAGGGCTGGACGCCGCCGACCGAGTCCCGCGGGATGCGGACCACCAACAGCGTCACCGCGAGCTCCGCGGTCCGCACCCCGCAGTTCTGGCTGCTGTGGACCGTGCTGTTCTGCAACGTCACCGCGGGCATCGGCATCCTGGAGCAGGCCTCGCCGATGATCCAGGACTTCTTCGGCGACGTCACGCCCGCGGCGGCCGCCGGCTACGTCGGCCTGCTGTCGCTGTGCAACATGATCGGCCGGCTGCTGTGGTCCTCCACCTCCGACGTGATCGGCCGCAAGATGATGTACGCCGTCTACCTCGGTGTCGGCGCCGGGCTCTACCTGCTCACCGCGCTCGGGGGCACGTCGTCCACGTTCCTGTTCGTGGCGGCCACCGGCATCATCATCTCCTTCTACGGCGGCGGCTTCGCCACCGTGCCCGCCTACCTGAAGGACCTGTTCGGTGGGCTCCAGGTGGGCGCCATCCACGGCCGGCTCCTCACCGCCTGGTCGGCCGCCGGCATCGCCGGCCCGCTGATCGTCAACGCCATCGCCGACGCCCAGATCGCCCGCGGCCAGGAGGGCGCCGCCCTCTACGGCCTCTCGCTGCGGATCATGGTGGGCGTCCTCGTGGTCGGGTTCATCGCCAACATGCTGGTCAAGGCGGTGGACTCCAAGCACCACGCAGGGGAGGACGCGGTGTCCGACGACGGCACGGAGCGCGCCGGCTCCGGCCAGGACGCCGGCGACCAGGACGACGACCGCGAGTCCGCCACCGCACGCCGCGCCGCCGGCCGTTCGGCCGAGGCCTGAGCGCCGCGGCGCGCACCCGCACGCGACACGAGACGAGGGAGCACCCCATGAGCAGCACACCCGCCCAGGAGCAGTCCGAGGCCCACGTCAGCAGGTCCGCCGAGGCCGCCGCGATCGGGCTGTACGTCGTGGTCTCGGCCGGTCTCGCCTACGGCGTCTGGCAGACGTTGGTGAAGGTGACGGCCCTGTTCACCGGCTGACGCCGGCCGGTGCAGGTGCGGTCCCGGCGCGAGGACCGGCGCGTCAGGCGCCGGTGACGTTCGGGTCGCGCCAGGACCGTTCGAAGGGCAGCCGCCACCGGTGCGGGGCGACGAGGTCGTGCATCGCGTCCGGACCCCAGGACCCGACGGGGTACTCGCCGACGGGCGGCGGGTCCGCCAGCAGGGGCTCCGAGACCTGCCAGAGGCGCTCGATCCCCTCGGCCGTGGTGAACAGGGTGTGGTCGCCGTGCATCGCGTCGTGGATCAGCCGCTCGTAGGCCTCGAGCAGGGCGTCGGCGGAGTTCGTGTCGTGCACCGCGAACTGCATGCTGAGCTTGTCGAGGTGCATGCCCGGCCCGGGCTGCTTGCCGTAGAAGGACAGCGACATCCGGGAGGCGTCCGCCAGGTCGAAGGTCAGGTGGTCGGGGCCGTGATCGCCGAGCCCGGAGTCCGCCGGGAACATGCTGCGGGGCGGCTCCTTGAACGCGATCGAGATGACGCGCGCACCCTCGGCGAGGTGCTTGCCGGTGCGCAGGTAGAACGGGACCCCGGCCCACCGCCAGTTGTCGATCTCGCAGCGAAGCGCCACGAAGGTCTCGGTGTCCGACGCCGGGTCGACGCCCAGCTCGTCGCGGTAGCCGGCGTACTGGCCGCGGACGACGTGCTCGGGCCGCACCGGCGACAGCGAGCGGAAGACCTTGTTCTTCTCCTCGCCGATGGCGCCCGGCTCCAGGGCGGTCGGCGGCTCCATCGCGGTGAAGGCGAGCACCTGGAACAGGTGGGTCACCACCATGTCGCGGTAGGCGCCGGTCGCCTCGTAGAACCCGCCGCGGCCGTTCAGCCCGAGCGTCTCGGGGACGTCGATCTGCACGTGGTCGATGGTGTTGCGGTGCCAGATCGGCTCGAACAGGCCGTTGCCGAAGCGGAACGCGAGGATGTTCTGGGCCGCCTCCTTGCCGAGGAAGTGGTCGATGCGGAACACCTGCTCCTCGTCGAACACCTCGTGCACGGCCGCGTTCAGCGAGCGGGCCGACTTCAGGTCGGTGCCGAACGGCTTCTCCATCACGATCCTGCTGCGGTCCACGAGGCGCGCCTCCGCCAGCAGCGCGACCACCTCGAGCGCCGCCGCGGGCGGCACGCTCAGGTAGTGCAGGCGCTGCGCCTCACCGCCGATCTCTGCCTCCGCCGCCTCGACCTCCGTGCGCAGCCCCTCTGCGCCGTCGGCCCCGGGCACGAAGTGCAGGCACTCGGCGAAGGCGCGCCACTGCTCGTCGTCAGGGGGGCGGTTGCCGTGCTCGTGGACCGCTGCGTGTGCGAGCCCGACGAACGAGTCCCGGTCGTGGTCGTCGAGCGAGGTGCCGACGACGCGCAGCCGGTCGACGAGGCCGGCCTGGAACAGGTGCAGCAGGCCCGGCAGCAGCTTGCGGCGTGACAGGTCGCCGGTCGCACCGAAGAGCACGACGACGTGGGAGTCCTCCATCCGCAGGAGCATAGGCAGCCGGTCAGGCGGTGGCGCGCCACAGCGACGTCCACGCGACACCGGCGTCGCACAGCAGGTCGCGCAGCAGCGGCAGGCTCACGCCGACCACCGCATGGTGGTCGCCCTCGACGCCCCGCACGAACGGACCCCCCAGTCCGTCGACGGTGAAGGCGCCGGCGACCCGCAGGGGTTCGCCGGTGGCCACGTAGGCGTCGACCTCGGCGTCCGTGACGTCGGCGAAGTGCACCGTCGTCGAGCCCACCGCACCGATCGTCGCGCCGCTCCCACCGGCTCCGGCCGGGCGCGTGTCCACGAGCCAGTGGCCGGTGCGCAGCACGCCGGAGCGCCCCCGCATCGCGTGCCAGGCAGCCACGGCCGCCCCGGCGTCGGCGGGCTTGCCGAGCGCCCTGCCGTCGAGGTCCAGCACCGAGTCGCACCCCAGCACGAGGGCACCGGGCGGCAGGGCACCCGCGCGGGCGGCGACGTCCTCGGCCTTCGCACGGGCCAGCACGAGCGCGACGTCGCCCGGGTCCGCCACCCCGTAGCGCGCGACCACTGCGTCCTCGTCGACGTCGGAGACGACCACGACGGGGTGGACGCCTGCCGAGGCCAGCGTCGCGCGCCGGGCCGGGGACGCCGACGCGAGCACGAGGACGGGGCGGGTACCGGGCACGTCGCGCGACGCTACCGGTCGCCATCCGGGCGAGCGGCGGCCACGCTCACCGCGGGGCGCCGTGTCACGGGCGGGCCGAGGTCGGCCACACCCCCGGTCCCGGGGACGGCGGGGCGCCCAGGCGGCGGGCGTGGTCGCGCCAGGGGTCGGGGCCGGCCGTGCTCGCCGACGACTCGGCGGCGCCGCGGGCCGAGGCGGCGGCCAGCACCGCGACGAGCGCTGCGAGCTGCGCCGGGTCGGGGTAGCCGCGCACCACCCGCAGCAGCGGCTCCGGGTCACCCACTCGAGGCGGGTCGGCCGGCCCGGCATCGGCTGCGTCGCCGGGGTGGTCGCTCACAGCGGGATGTTCCCGTGCTTCTTCGGCGGCAGCGTCTCGCGCTTGCCGCGCAGCATCCGCAGCGAACGGACGACCGCCGACCGGGTCGCCGACGGCGCGATCACCGAGTCGACGTAGCCGCGCTCGGCGGCCACGTACGGGTTCGCCAGGGTGTCCTCGTACTCCACGACGAGCTTGGCCCGCAGCACCTCGACGTCCTCGCCCGCGTCCGTGGCCGCGGCGATCTCGGCGCGGTAGAGGATGTTCACCGCGCCCTGGGCCCCCATCACCGCGATCTGGGCCGTGGGCCAGGCGAGGTTGACGTCGGCACCGAGGTGCTTGGACCCCATCACGTCGTACGCCCCGCCGTACGCCTTGCGGGTGATCACGGTCACCTTGGGCACGGTGGCCTCGGCGTACGCGTAGATGAGCTTGGCTCCGCGGCGGATGATGCCGCCCCACTCCTGCTCGGTGCCGGGCAGGAACCCCGGGACGTCGACGAACGTCAGCACCGGCACGTTGAACGCGTCGCACGTGCGCACGAACCGGGCGGCCTTCTCGGATGCGTCGATGTCGAGGGTCCCCGCGAGCTGCATCGGCTGGTTCGCCACGACCCCGACGGAGTGGCCCTCGACGCGGCCGAACCCGACGACGATGTTGGGGGCGAACAGCGGCTGCACCTCGCAGAACTCGCCGTCGTCCAGCACGCGCGTGACCACGCCGAGCATGTCGTAGGGCTGGTTCGCGGAGTCGGGCACGAACGTGTCGAGCTCGCGGTCGACGTCCGTGGTCTCCAGCGCGGGCGCCGCGTGCTCGGGCGCGAACACCGGGGGGTCGGCAAGGTTGTTGCTCGGCAGGTAGCTCAGCAGCTCGCGCACGTACGCGACCGCGTCGTCCTCGTCGGCGGCCATGTAGTGCGCGTTGCCGCTGGTGGCGTTGTGCGTGCGCGCGCCGCCGAGGTCCTCCATGCCGACGTCCTCGCCCGTGACGGTGCGGATCACGTCGGGACCGGTGATGAACATGTGCGACGTGCCGTCGACCATCACGGTGAAGTCGGTGATGGCGGGGGAGTAGACGGCCCCGCCGGCACAGGGACCCATCACCAGGGACACCTGCGGGATGACGCCGCTGGCGTGCACGTTCCGCCGGAAGATGTCGCCGTAGAGCCCGAGGGAGACCACGCCCTCCTGGATCCTGGCCCCGCCGGAGTCGTTGATGCCGACGACCGGGCACCCCGTCTTCATCGCCAGGTCCATCACCTTGACGATCTTCTCGCCGAACACCTCGCCGAGGCTGCCGCCGAACACGGTGAAGTCCTGCGCGAACACGCACACGGGGCGGCCGTCGACCGTGCCGAACCCGGTGACGACACCGTCGCCGTAGGGCCGGTCGGCCTGCTGGCCGAAGTTCGTCGACCGGTGCCGGGCGAGCTCGTCGAGCTCGGTGAACGAGTCCTCGTCCAGCAGGGCGGCGATCCGCTCCCGCGCGGTGCGCTTGCCCTTGTCGTGCTGCTTGGACACCGCGCGCTCGGAGCCCGCGTGCACGGCCTCAGCCATCCGCCGCTCGAGGTCCTGCAGGCGCCCGGCGGTGGTGCGGATGTCGATGTCGGCCGGCACGTCGGTGCCGCCGGCACTGTCCGGGTCGACGTGCTGGCTCACATCCCCTGCCGGGGACTCGCCTGCCTCCTGCGCGGGCCGCTCGCCGGCCATCGCCACCTCCTCGTGTCGGTCGCGCGGAGCCTAGCCCGGCGTCGCGGCGTCCCCGACGCGTACCGTGCCGCGGGTGAGCCGCAGGTGAGCCAGGCGTGAGCGAGCGGTGGAGCGACCTGCAGCGCCCGCCGTCGGACCAGGCGGCCCTGCGCGCCGCCCTGGTCGCGCCGCACGGACCGTTCGCCCGCCTCGACGTGGTGGCGCGGACCGGGTCCACGAACGCCGACCTGGTCGCGGCGGCCACGAACGACCGCACGGCGTGGCCGGACCGCTCCGTGCTGGCCACGGATCACCAGGACGCCGGTCGCGGCCGGCTCGGTCGTGGCTGGCTGACCCCGCCCCGGGCGGCGGTGACGGTCTCCGTGCTGCTGCGCCCCCGCGCGCCGGCGAGGACGTGGTCGTGGCTCGGCCTGCTGGCCGGGCTCGCCGTCGCCGACGCGGTGCGGCGCGTGGCCGGGGTGCCGGCCCGCCTGAAGTGGCCGAACGACGTGCTGCTGGAGGCTGACGGCTCGGCGCTGCCCGCTGCCGGGGCGGGCAAGCTCGCGGGCGTGCTCGCCGAGGTCGCCGGCGACGCCGTCGTCGTGGGCGCCGGTCTCAACGTCGACCAGGACGCCTCCGAGCTGCCGCAACCGGTGGGCGATGCGCTGCCGCCCGTGTCCCTGCGGCTCGCCGGCGCGGCGACCACCGACCGCGACACGCTGCTGCGCGCCTACCTGAGGGAGCTGGCGCGCAGCTACGCGGCCTTCGAGGACAGTGCCGGGGACGTCGAGGGCTGCGGTCTCGCGGCCCGGGTCCGGGAGGCGTGCGCCACGCTGGGCCGAGAGGTCCGGGTCGAGCGGCCGGGCGGGCTGCCGCCGCTGGCCGGTGCGGCGCAGGAGATCGACGGCTCGGGCCGGCTCGTCGTGCGCGACGGCGCCGGCGCGCGCCATGCGGTCGCGGCCGGGGACGTCGTCCACGTCCGCGGCGCCTGATACGTCGCTCACGCCCCCCGGGCTACAGCCGCACCGCGGGGCGGCCGACGACGGGTGAGGAGCTGTGGACCGGGCTCGGCCCGGGAACGAGGGGCGGTGGCACGGGTGGACGGCTCGGCAGCGGCGGGAGCCGGCGTCAGTGCCGGCGTCAGTGTCGACGAGGTGCTTGCCGACGGCGCGGTGCACAGCCTGCTGCAGCCGATCGTCGACCTCGCCAGCGGCTCCGTCGTCGCGTACGAGGCCCTCGCGAGGGGGCCGGTGGGCACCGACCTGGAGCGACCGGACGTGCTGTTCGCCGCCGCCCGGGAGCAGGGCCGGCTCGCCGAGCTCGACGCCCTGTGCCGGCGCTCGGCGCTGCGGGCGGCCGTCACCGCCGGGGTGTCCGCGCCGCTGGGGGTCTTCGTCAACGTCGAGCCGGAGGCGCTGGACGCCGCCCCACTGGACGACCTGCTCGGCATCTGCGAGGCGGCGCCCGACGGCCTGCGGGTCGTGCTGGAGATCACCGAGCGTGCGCTCGCCTCGCGCCCCGCCGAGCTGCTGCGGACGGTGCAGCGCGTCCGGTCGTTGGGCTGGGCGGTCGCGCTGGACGACGTCGGCGCTGACGAGATGTCCCTGGCGTTCATGCCGCTGCTGCGTCCGGAGGTGGTCAAGCTCGACCTCCGCCTGGTGCAGCAGCGACCGGGCCCGGCGGTCGCCCAGATCATGAACGCGGTGGGTGCCTACGCCGAGCGCAACGGCGCGACGGTGCTCGCCGAGGGCATCGAGGACGACCGCCACCTCGCGATGGCGCGGGCGCTCGGCGCCCAGCTCGGCCAGGGCTGGCTCTTCGGGCGTCCCGCGGCCGGGCGCACCGAGACGCTCACCCACGCTCCGCTGGCGCTCGCGGCGTCCCCGGCGCAGGACTGGTCGGGCGTGTCCCCGTTCGGCTGCCTGCCCGCGGCCGCGCCGCTGCGTCGGTCCGCGAAGCCGCTGCTGATCGAGGTCAGCAAGCACCTGGAGCGCGAGGCGCTGCGGCACGGGTCCACCACCGTCGTCGCCGCGACCTTCCAGGACGCCCGGCACTTCACGCCGCGCACCGCGGACCGGTACCGCGAGCTGGTCGAGCGGACGGCCTTCGTCGCCGCACTCGGGCAGGGCCTCGGCAGCGAGCCGGTGACGGGTGTACGCGGCGCCGCCCTCGACCCCTGCGACCCGCTGACCCGCGAGTGGGACATCGTCGTGCTCGGCCCCCACTTCGCGGCGGCCCTGCTGGCCCGCGACCTCGGCGACACCGGACCCGACCTGGAGCGCAGCTTCGAGTTCGCGCTCACCTACGACCGGGACGTCGTGACCGCCGCCGCCCAGGCCCTGCTCGGCCGGGTCGTGCCCCGGCTCTCGTCGCTGGGGGCCACCGCGCCCCGCACCGGTGCCGTCGTCACGACGCCGTGCCCGGATCGTGCCCCGGACGCCGCGGCTGCCGCGCGGATCGCGGACGTCAGGGGCTCGCTGTTGCTGCGCCGGGCCCTGGCCGCCACGACGAACGGGGTCACGATCGCCGACGCGACCCGCCCCGACTTCCCCCTCGTCTACGCCAACACCGCCTTCGAGCGGCTCTCCGGGTACCGGGCCGAGGAGGTCCTCGGACGCACCTGCCGCTTCCTGCAGGGCGAGGGCACCGACCCCGCCAGCGTGGCCCGCATCCGCCGTGCGCTCGCGGCCGGCCGGGAGTGTCGGGTGACGATTCTGAACCACCGGGGTCCGCAGCGGACGCCGTGGTGGAACGAGATCTACCTGGCCCCGGTGTTCGACGACGGCGGGACGGTCGTGCAGTACATCGGGGTCCAGAACGACGTCACCGAGCGCGTCGCGGCCGAGACCGACCTCCGTCGCGAGCGGGACCGCGCGGCCCGCTACGCCGAACAGGTCGAGGAGCTGGCCTGGACCGAGCCGCTGACCGGGCTGCTGAACCGCCGCCGGGTCGCGGAGGTGCTCGAGGAGGTGCTGTGGGAGGCGCGTGCAGGTGGAGGCGCCGCCGCCGTCGTCCTTCTCGACCTCGACGGCTTCAAGGCGGTCAACGACTCCTTCGGGCACGCGGCGGGCGACGACGTGCTGCGTGAGGTGACCCGCCGGCTGCGCGGCCGGTTGCGGCGCGGCGACCACCTCGCCCGCCTCGGCGGGGACGAGTTCCTCGTGGTGCTGCCGGGTCTGGACGCCGCGGCGGCGACCGAGCAGGCGCGGCAGGTGGCGGCCGACCTGGTCGCCGCGGCCGCCGTGCAGGTCCCCGGACGCGACGGGCCGCTGGCCGTCGGCGTCAGCGCGGGCGTCGCCGTCTACCCCGGGGACGGCGAGGACTTCGACCGGCTGGTCTCCGCCGCGGACGCGCGGATGTACGCGGTGAAGCACGCGACCCGCTGACCCGGTCGGCACGGCGTCGCGCCGGGCGTCCTCGCTCACGCGGGTGTGGCGGCCTCGACCTCACCTGGCCAGCCCAGCAGCAGCAGCGTGGCGTCGTCCGCGAGCGTGCCCTGCTGGTGCTCCGTCACGGCCCGCACGGTCCGGCGCATGGTCTCCGCCGCGGGCAGGCCGCCGGCCAGGTGCCGGGTCACGAGGTCCCCGAGGCGCTCGGCGCCGAACGCCTCCTGCTGCGGCGAGCGGCCCTCGACCACCCCGTCGGTGTAGAGCAGCACCCGGTCGCCCGGCTCGAGCTGCTCCTGGCCGAGAATCGGAACGGCGTCCGGGTCGGCGTACCAGAGACCCAGCGGCAGCGAGGGGACGGCGTGCAGGTTCCTGACCACCTTGTTGCCCCGCAGCAGCAGCGGCTCGGGGTGCCCGGCGTCGAGCCACTGCAGCAGACCCGTGGCCGTGTCGAGCCGGGCCAGGACGGCGGTCGTGAACGTCGTCCCGTCGAACACCGTCTGCAGCGCCGCGTCGATGCGCTCCGCGATGGTCGTCAGGGTGTTCCCCGAGCGCCGTGCGTTGCGGTAAGCCGAGACGGCGAGGGAGGCCAGCTGCGCGCTCTCGAGGCCGTGCCCCATCCCGTCGAACACGGCGACGTGGGTGTGGGTCAGTCCCACCGAGTAGTCGACCGTGTCGCCGGCCACGCGGTAGGCGGGCTCCATCGCCGCCGCGATCGAGACCGCCGTCGTCGAGCAGGTCAGGGGCGGCAGCAGCGACCACTGCATCTCCGCGGCGAGCCCCATCTCGCCCTGCCGCCGGAGGGTCACCAGGGTGTCGCCGTGCAGGGACTTGCTCACGACCAGGTGCGCGGTGACGGCGGCGAGCCGCTCCAGCCGATCCGGCAGCCGACCCTCGCCCGCGTCCGCCGCCGCCCGGTCGTCCGTGTCCACGGACAGCACCCCGAGGCGCTCGGTGCCGTCGCGCAACGGCACCCAGGTGCGCACCCGCCCTGCCACGGGCTGCGCCTGGGTGCGTCCGGTCTGGAAGGCGCGACCGGCCATGGTGCCGTCCACGTCGAGGGCCGCCAGGCACGTGTGGACGTCGGCGGTCTCCACCATCGGCACCAGCCAGTGCTGCTCGAGGTCCACGAGGTAGGCGACCGCGTCGCGGGCACCCCACGACCGGGCGCACGCGGCGACGTGCCCGGCGAGCTCGTGCGGCGCCGCTGTGCGGGAGCGGCGCAGGAGCTCGTCCAGTCCCCACCAGGGCCCTGCGTCCACCTCGTCGGCGGGGTGGTTCCGGCTCGTCGGCACGGACCGACTCTACGGACCGGCCCGGGCCGGCCGGCGCCGCGACGCCGGGTGCGGGACCGACGTGGAGCTCTCCCAGGTGGGCTGCTGGTCGGCAGACGCTGTCGGGTCGCGACGGGGCTGCCGGGTCATGATGGGGGCGTGGGCGACGACCAGCGGGGGGAGCAGCGGATCGTGCGGCTGCGCCGGCACGCGGTCTGCCTCGGCGGGCCGGCCGTGACCCTCGTGGTGCTGGCCGCGGTGACCGGGGCGCTGGTCGGGCGGGCCCCGAGCGCGCCGGGTCGGCTGGTTCTCGTCGTGGTCGCCCTCGTGCTCGCCGTGCGGTTCGTGCTCGTGCCGTTCGCCCGGTGGCGGGCTACCACCTACCTGCTCACCGACCGCAGGGTCGCCGTCGCCACCGGGGTGCTGCACCGCGTGCGGCGTGACGTGCCGCTGTCCCGGGTCGAGGACGTCCTCGTCGTGCGCCGGCCGTGGCACCGCCTGGTCGGCGCGGGCACGGTGCGGGTCGTGAGCGCCGGTGGCGAGCCGCTGGAGCTGCGGGACGTACCGCGGGTCGGGCAGGTCCGTGAGACCGTGCTCGATGCCGCTGGGCCCGGACGGCCCGCGCACACGACCCCGCACGCCGGGACCGACGGGTGAGCGCGGGGCCGCCGGACGCGGCTGGGCAGCCGGGTCGCACCGACGATCTGGAGCGGGCCCTGCTCGGTGCGCGGCGGCTGCTGCGGCGCCGCGAGGTGTCCGCGGCGGCGGGCGTCTCGCTGCTGTCGGCGCGCCGCTTCTGGCGGGCCCTGGGCTTTCCCAACGTCGCGGACCCCGAGGAGGCCTTCACCGACCGGGACGTCGGCGCGCTGCGGGGGGTGGTCGACCTCGTGCGCGACGGGCTGCTGGACGACGCCACCGCCCTCGGCCTCGCCCGCTCGATGGGTCGGCACGCCGACCGGCTGGCGAACTGGCAGGTGCAGCTGCTGGCGGAGGAGGTCGCCGCGCACCTGGCCGAGAGGGCCGGTGGCGCGGTGCCCGACCCCCGCGAGACCGCCCGGCGCACCGCGGACCTGCTCGTCGAGCTCGTGGACCGCACCGAGCCGCTGCTCGTCTACGCGTGGCGGCGGCACCTGGCGTCGACGGTGACCCGGCTGCTCGCCGACGCCGAGGACGCCGCCGACGCCGCGGGCTCGGGCGGCGACCCCGCGATGCTGCGCTCGGTGGCGTTCGCGGACCTCGTCGCGTTCACCCGGGCCGTGCGCCGGATGCCCGAGCGCGACCTCGCCGTGCTGGTGCAGCGCTTTGAGGCCGTGACCTCCGACATCGTCTCGGCCCATGGCGGCCGGGTGGTCAAGACCGTCGGGGACGAGGTCTTCTTCCTCGCCGGGACCGCGCCCGAGGCGGGCCGCGCCGCGCTCGACATCGCCGAGGCGCTGGCCGACGACGCCGACCTGCCCGACGTCCGCGTGGGGATGGCCACCGGGCACGTCGTCGCCCGGCTCGGGGACGTCTACGGCGACACCGTGAACCGCGCGAGCCGGCTGACCGGCGCCGCGGCCGCGGGCACCGTGCTCGTGGACGCCGAGACCGCCCGCCTGCTCGCGCCCGTCCCCGGGTTCGCGGTGGCGGCACAGTCGACGGTGGAGCTGCCGGGCCTGGGCCGCGTCGACCCGCACCTGCTGACGCGGGGGTCCACGAACGACGAGGGTGAGCACGTGGGTCACCAGGTCCGCGGCGGCCGTCGTCACCCGTCGTCGGGGCGAGCGCGACCGGCCGCTCACCGGTGAACCAGTGGGAGAGTGCGGCATGCACGACGTCCCCCTGCCTGAAGGTGAGGCACCCGCGCCGGTCCGGGCGATGGTCGCGTGCCTGGCCGCGGCGGGCGAGGTCCCGGTCGACGAGCTCCTCAGGGAGGTCGCCGACCTCGGCCCGGCCGCCGACCTGGTGGGCGCGGCCCCCGACCCCGGCCGCGCCGAGAACCTCGGGTCCGAGGCGCAGGTGACCCTGATGTTCGGCACCCCGCCCGGCGTCGTGCTGAGCCCCCAGGACGCGGACCTGCTCGGTGGTGCCGCAGCCGACCTGCCGGTGCGGGACGGGTTCGTGCTCGCCTCTGTGGACCCCGTGCTGGGCCGCGCGGGCCGGCAGGGGCGCGGCGAACGCGCCGCCACGTAGGTGTCCGGCACGGTGGCGGCGCTGGCCGTGGCCGCGGAGGCCTGCGGGCCCGTCCGCCCTCGTACCGTCCGTCACGGCGATCGCGGGGTGCGGCCTCGACGGTGACCGCTACGCGCGAGGCGTCGGCACCTTCAGCGCGGCGGGAAGCGCGGCCACGCTCTGACGCTGGTGGAGGCCGAGGCCCTGGAGCAGGTGACGCTGCCCGGTGGCGCGCGGGGCGTCGCGGCCACCGAGGCGCGCCGCAACGTCGTGACGCGGTGCGTGGACCTGGACGCTCTGGTCGGGCGTCGCTTCCGGGTCGGCGAGGCGATGTGCCTCGGGGTGCGGCGGAGCGAACCGTGCGCACACCTCGAGCGGCTGACGCGCGCGGATATGCTGCGTGCCAGGATCCATCGCGGCGGCCTGCGCGCCGACGTGCTGCAGGGCGGTCACGTCGGTGTCGGTGACCGGGTCGAGACCCTCGACCGAGGCGCACTACGGGTACCCTGCGCCGGACCAGCGAGGGGTCGGGAGCAGCGATGTCGGTACGGGTCGAGCGGCACGGTGAGCACGTCGTCCACCTCCTGCTGGACCGGCCGGATGCCCTCAACGCGGTGTCGACCGCGCTGGCCGTCGACCTCGCCGCCGCCGCGCGGGACGTCGCGGCGGACCCGACGGTGCGCGCCGTCGTCCTGTCCTCCACGACGCCGAAGGCGTTCTGCGTCGGTGCGGACCTCAAGGAGCGCAACGCCTTCAGCGACGACGAGCTGCGCCGGCACCGCGACACCACCCGTGCCGCCTACCGGGGCGTGCTCGACCTCCCGGTGCCGGCCGTCGCCGCCGTCGCCGGCTACGCGCTCGGCGGGGGCTGCGAGATCGCGCTGTCGTGCGACCTCGTCGTCGCCGACACCACCGCGGTGATGGGCCTTCCCGAGGTCTCGGTCGGCGTCGTGCCCGGCGGCGGCGGGACCCAGCTGGTGACGCGGCGGCTGGGCTGGTCGCGTGCCGCGGACCTCGTGTTCACCGCCCGGCGACTGGACGCGCAGGAGTGCTACCGCATCGGGCTCGCCGACCGGCTCGTGCCGGAGGGCACCGCCACCGCCGCCGCGCTCGACGTCGCGACGACGATCGCCGGGAACTCGCCGGTCGGCGTCCTTAACGCCAAGAAGGCGATGCGCCTCGGCCTCGACGTCGACCTGGCCACGGGGCTGGAGGTCGAGGACGCCGCGTGGCGAGCCACGGCGTTCTCCGGAGACCGCGTCGAGGGGGTACGGGCGTTCGCCGAGCGTCGTGCGCCACGCTGGCCCGGGGAGTAGCCGGACCTGCGTGGCGGTTGCCGCCCACAGGGGGCAGCGGGTCCCGCGCGCGCCGCAGGCAACGGTACGGGCGTGAGGCTTCGACGAGGAGGTGCCCGATGGACAGCTGGCCGGCACGCGTGAGCCTGCGCGAGGTGGGTCCCCGCGACGGGTTGCAGAACGAGCAGCCGGTCCCGACCGCGGCGAAGGTCACGCTCATCGACCGGCTCGCGGACACCGGGCTGCGGCGGATCGAGGCGGTCAGCTTCGTGCACCCGCGCTCGATCCCGCAGATGGCCGACGCCGACGAGGTGTGGGGACGCGTGACGCGCCGCCCCGGCGTCCGGTACTCGGCGCTCGCTCCCAACCTCCGCGGTGCCCAGCGGGCGCTGTCCGCGGGGTTCACCGAGATCGAGGTGGTCGTCTCGGCGTCCGACACGCACAACCGGCGCAACATCAACCGCGGCACGAAGGAGTCCCTGGAGGACCTCACGGCCGTCGCGGACGCCGTCCACGCCGGCGGTGGCTCCCTCGAGGTGATCGTGGCGACGTCGTTCGGCTGCCCGTACGAGGGAGAGGTGCCGCTGCGCCGCGTCCTCGACGTCGCGGGCCACGCGGTCGCGGCGGGGGCCGACCGGCTCGCGTTCGGCGACACCACCGGCGTGGGGACCCCGCGGCTGGTCGGCGAGCTGGTCGACGGCGTCCTCGACGAGTACCCCGACGTCCCGTTCCTGCTGCACTTCCACAACACGCGCGGCACCGCGCTGGCGAACCTGATGACGGCGATGGAGCACGGCGCCACCGAGTTCGACGCGAGCGTCGGCGGTCTCGGTGGCTGCCCGTACGCCCCCGGCGCATCGGGCAACGTGGCGACCGAGGAGGTCGTGCACCTGCTCGAGGACATCGGCGTCGACACCGGCGTCGACCTCGAGGCGCTGCTCGAGGTCGCCGCCTACGCCCAGGACGTCGTCGGGCACGAGCTGCCCAGCGGCGTGCTGAAGGCAGGTCCGCGGACGCGGACCGTCCCGGTGTGAGCGCGGTCGCACCTACGATGCCCGCGTGACCAGAGTGCTGCTCGCCGAGGACGACCCCTCCATCTCCGAGCCGCTCGCGCGGGCCCTCGGCCGCGAGGGCTACGAGGTGACCGTGAGCCCGGACGGCGCGAGCGCGGTCGCGGCGGCGGCCTCAGGGGTCGACCTCGTCGTGCTCGACCTGGGGCTGCCCGACATCGACGGTCTCGAGGTCTGCCGCCGGATCCGGGCCGACGGGCTGCTCTCCCCGGTGCTCATCCTCACCGCCCGCGCCGACGAGGTCGACACGGTCGTCGGGCTCGACGCCGGCGCCGACGACTACGTCACCAAGCCGTTCCGGCTCGCCGAGCTGCTCGCCCGCGTGCGGGCCCTGCTGCGCCGTGGCGGGAACGAGCCGGCGACCGACGGCTCGGGCGCCGTGCAGGACGTGCGGGTCGACGCCGCCAGCCGCCGCGCGTTCCTCGGCGACGAGGAGCTGCAGCTGACCGCCAAGGAGTTCGACCTGCTGCGGGTGCTGCTGCGCGAGGCGGGCTCCGTCGTCACCCGGGAGCACCTGATGCGCGAGGTGTGGGACACCGAGTGGTGGTCCTCGACCAAGACGCTCGACATGCACGTGTCGTGGCTGCGCCGCAAGCTCGGCGACGACGCCACCTCCCCCCGCTACATCACGACCGTGCGCGGGGTCGGCTTCCGGTTCGAGAACGGCTGAGGCGTGCGCCGTCGCGTGCTGCAGGCGACGCTCGCGTCGGTGCTGCTGGCGGTGCTGCTGCTGGGGGTTCCGCTGGCCGTCGCCGGGGTGTTCCTGGTCGCTGGCCAGGCCGAGCGCAGCGCGCAGGACCGCGCCGACACCCTCGCCCGTCAGGTCGAGCGACGGATCGCGACCGGGGTGGAGATCGACGACGACCTGCTGCAGCCCTACACGAACGCCGAGCGGGACTGGCCGGCCCAGGTGCAGGTGGTGCTGCCGCGGGAGGACGGAGCCGCGGTCGGTGACGTCCTCACCGTCGGCGACGACGCCGGGCAGGAGGCGGTCGCCGGGCGGGCGACCACCGGCGACGCCGCCGCCGCGACGGCCTCGCGCACCGACCTGTCGGGGGCGGCCCAGGTCGAGGTGCTCGTCCCCCGGGCCGAGGTCCGGGCGGTGGCGCTGCAGATCGTGCTGCTGGTGGTCGCCGTCGCGGCGGTCGCCGTGGCCGCCGCCGTCGGCCTTGCGCTGGTGCAGGCACGGCGGCTGTCCGCGCCGCTGGTAGAGCTGGCGCGCAGCGCGGAGCGGCTCGGCGCGGGCCAGCTGCGACCGCGGGCGCCCGACTCCGGCATCGAGGAGGTCGACCTCGTCGCCGAGGAGATCGCCCGCAGCGCGGAGCGGACGGCGACACGCCTCGCCGCAGAGCGGGAGTTCGCCTCCGACGCGAGCCACCAGCTGCGCACCCCGCTGACCGCGGTGTCGATGCGGCTGGAGGAGATCGCCTCGGCCAGCGACAGCCCCGACGTCACCGACGAGGCCCGGATCGCCCTGGACCAGGTCGAGCGCCTCGTCACCGTCGTCGACGACCTGCTCGCCCGCGCCCGCAGCCACCCTGACGGGCCCGTCGGCCCGGTGGTGCTGCGGGACGTCCTCGCCCAGCAGCGGGAGGAGTGGGAGCCCGCGTACGCCGCGGTGGGTCGCGACGTCGACGTGGACGCCCCCGCCGGGCTGCGCGCCGTGGCCCGGCCGGGCCCGCTCGCGCAGGTGCTGGCCACCCTGCTGGAGAACAGCCTGCGGCACGGAGCCGGCACCACCACCGTGCGGGCCCGCCGCAGCGGCCCGTCCGTCGTGATCGAGGTCTCCGACGCCGGTCCCGGGGTCCCCGAGGAGCTCGGCACCCGGGTCTTCGAGCGCCGTGTCTCGGGGAGCAGCTCCACCGGGCTCGGGCTGGCGCTCGCGCGGGACCTCGTGGCCGCCGAGGGGGGGCGCCTGGAGCTGCTGCGGCGCCGTCCGCCGGTGTTCGCGGTCTTCGTCAGCGCCGGCTGACGGCGCCGCGTCTCCCGGGTGGCGGCGGGTCGCCGGTGAACACGAGGTGGCGGTACGCGAGGAACCGGAACGCCGTGCCGAGCACGAGCCCGACGCCGTTGGCGGAGACGTTGTCCGCCAGCGCCGACGTCAGGCCCAGCACGTAGTGGGAGATCCCGAGGCACGCCAGCGCGATGCCCAGGCCCGCGATGTTCATCACGACGAACAGCACGAGCTCGCGGTGGGCGGCGACGCGGCGCCGACGCCGGAACGTCCAGTACCGGTTGCCCAGCCACGCGACGAGCGTCGCGACGGACGCGGAGACCACCTTGGCGGTGAGCGGCCGGTCCTCCAGCAGGCCCGGCCCCGCGAAGCGCAGCACGTTGAACAGGCCCACGTCCACGCCGTAGGCGATCCCGCCCACCGCGCCGAACCCGATGAGCTCGCGGACGGCGGCAGGCACGGCGGCGACCCGGCTCGCGGGGCGGCGGGCGCCGCGGCGCCCCGGCGTCGTCACCGCCGCACGGCGCCGCCGCGGCCCGCGGTGACCACGAGGCCGCCGGCGTCCCCGGCGGTCGTCGTCATCCGCCGCGGCTCTCCTCGCCCGGCTCCGTGCCCGTGGTCGCGCGGGAGGCCGAGGGGGAGGAGTCGCGCTGCGAGGACCGGTCCGGTTCCGGGACGGCAGAGCCCCCGGCCCTCGGGCTGACGTCCATCCGCATCACGGTCACCAGCCCGGCACCGACAGCCGCCAGCACGAGGAGCACCTCGACCACGCCCACCAACCCCACCCTCTCCTCGTCCACCGGTCCCGTTCCCCGACCGGGCCGTGCCAGTCTCGCAAGCCCGTCACCGATCGGCCTTTCCCGGCGCGCCCGAACGGGTAGGTCGTCCACGATAGGGTCACTGGCCGTGACCTCCCGCGCTCCCGGCTTTCCGCTCGTCGGCATCGTGGGCGCCGGGCAGCTCGCGCGGATGACGCAGCCGCCCGCGGTGGCCCTGGGCGTGGGGCTCCGGGTGCTCGCGGCCGGTGAGGGCGAGTCGGCGAGCCAGGTGGTCCCCGACTCCAGGCCGGGCCACCACACCGACCTGGACGCCCTGACCGACCTCGCCCGGGACTGCGACGTGGTCACCTTCGACCACGAGCACGTGCCCACCGCGCACCTCACCGAGCTGCAGGACCGTGGCGTCGTCGTCCGGCCCGGGCCCGAGGCGCTCGTGCACGCACAGGACAAGAGCGTGATGCGGGAGCGGCTGAGCGGCCTGGGGGTCCCCTGTCCCCGCTGGCGGGTGGTGCACGACGCGGCCGAGCTGGGCGAGTTCGGCGCCCGGGTCGGCTGGCCGCTGGTGCTGAAGACACCGCGCGGCGGCTACGACGGCAAGGGCGTCGTCGTGGCCGCCGACGCTGCCGACGTGACCGGCTCGGTCGAGCGGGCCGCCGCCTCCGGCGCGCCGCTGCTCGCCGAGGAGCGGGTCGACTTCGTGCGGGAGCTGGCGGTGCTCGTGGCCCGCAGCCCCTCGGGCCAGGCCGCCGCGTGGCCCGTCGTCGAGACGGTGCAGGCGGACGGTGTCTGCCGCGAGGTCGTCGCGCCGGCACCCGGGCTGGACGGCGACCTCGCCGCGCTGGCCACGGCGCGGGCGCTGGAGGTGGCCGACGCCCTCGGCGTGACCGGGGTGATGGCGGTCGAGGCGTTCGAGACCCGCTCCGGCGAGGTGCTCGTCAACGAGCTGGCGATGCGGCCGCACAACTCGGGGCACTGGACCATCGACGGCTCGGTGACGTCGCAGTTCGAGCAGCACCTGCGCGCCGTGCTGGACCTGCCGCTGGGCGGCCCGCGGGCCCGGGCCCCCTGGACCGTGATGGTCAACGTGCTCGGGGGCGCCCACCCGGACCTCTACCGGGCCTACCTGCACGTGATGGCCCGCGACCCCGGCGCCAAGGTGCACCTGTACGGCAAGACGGTGCGCCCGGGCCGCAAGGTCGGGCACGTCACCGTCTACGGGGACGACCTGGACGACGTCCGCGACCGGGCCCGGCACGCCGCGGACTTCATCGCGGGGACCATCGACTCCTGACCCGCCGACGGGTACGGGAGCGGACGACGAGGAGAGGGGGACCCGATGGGCGCGCAGCCGCTGGTCGGCGTGGTGATGGGGTCCGACTCGGACTGGCCCGTGATGGAGGGCGCCGCGCAGGCCCTGGCCGAGTTCGACGTCGACCACGAGGTCGACGTCGTGTCCGCGCACCGGATGCCGGGCGAGATGCTGGAGTACGGGCGCGCCGCCGCGGGTCGGGGCCTGCGGGTGCTTATCGCCGGCGCCGGCGGCGCGGCCCACCTGCCCGGGATGCTTGCGGCCGTGACGCCGCTGCCCGTGGTCGGCGTGCCGGTGCCGCTGCGGCACCTGGACGGGATGGACTCGCTGCTGTCGATCGTGCAGATGCCCGCCGGCGTGCCGGTCGCCACCGTCTCGGTGGGCGGCGCCCGCAACGCCGGGCTGCTCGCGGTCCGGGTGCTCGCCGCTGGTGACGGCGACCTGGCGGCGCGGCTGCGGGAGCGGATGACCGACTTCCAGCAGGACCTCGGGGAGCAGGCACGCGCCAAGGGGGAGCGGCTCCGGTCGCGGCTGGCGGCCGGCCCCGCGGGGTTCGCCCCCTAGCCCGACCGGCTGGGGGAGCTGTCGTCCCCCCGCTCAGCCGGCGGTGGGGACGAGGTCGCGCACGGCACCGGTGTCGTCGCGGCGCAGGGCCGCGAAGAGCTCCTCGGCGGCGTCGGCGTCCCAGTCGACCACGAGCCCGGCGCCGGTGCGGCGGGTCGTGTCCGCGACCGGCACGGTGAGCTGCACGCCGTCGGGGGACGCCGCCTCCCGCACCCCGAGCGCGAAGCGCGCCAGGTCCACCGGGCCGGTGCCGTCGTCCACGGTCAGCGCGCCGCCGCCCGCCTTCGCCGCCGGGAACGCCCGGAACGGGTTGACCAGCGTCGCCGGCGAGGCGGCCTTGCCGATGATGGCGGTGATGAGGCCGCGCTGGCGCTCGGCCCGCCCGAGGTCGCCGCGGGGGTCGAAGTCCCGGCTCCGGGCGTAGCCGAGCGCCGTGGCGCCGTCCATCTGCTGGCACCCGGCCTCGACGTCCAGCCCCGCCTTGGGGTCGTCGATCGCGGTCTCGGGGCACTGCTCGACCCCGCCGACGGCGTCCACGAGGGCGGCGAAGCCGCCGAGACCGGTCTCGACGTACCCGTCGACGGCGAGCCCGGTGGCCTCCTCGACGGTCTGCACGAGCAGCTCCGGGCCCCCGAACGCGAACGCAGCGTTGATCTTGTTCTCGCCGCGCCCCGGGATGTCGACGTAGGAGTCGCGGGGGATGCTCACCAGCACCGCCGGCCCGCCGCCGCGGGGAGTGTGCAGCAGCAGGATCGTGTCCGTGCGCCGTCCCTCGGTCGAGCCCGTGCGCAGCTGGTTGCGCTGCTCGGCGGTCAGCCCCTCGCGGGAGTCCGAGCCGACCAGCAGCGTGGTGCGTCCCGGGGTCCCCTCCAGCCCGGACGCCGGCAGGTCGCCGGCCCGGTTCACGGCCAGGTACGCGGTCAGCCCGAGCGCGAGCGGGTAGGCGACGAACACCAGCAGCAGCACCACCAGGACCGCCCGCAGCCCGGGTCGCCGCCGCGGCGGGCGCCCCGCAGCTGCCGACGCCCCGCGCGGCGGACGCGGCTGGCCGCGGCTCCCGCCGGGACGCCCTGCCTGCCCGCCTGACCGACCAGCTGCCTGACCACCGGCCTGCGCGCGCGCCCGCGGCGGGGCGGGCTCGCGGTCACCGCCGGACGCGGGCACGTGCCCGTCGCCGCGGCGGCGGCGGGCGCGGTAGGTGGTGGCCGGCCCCCACTGGGGCTCGCCGCTCGGCTCGGGCATGAAGGCCAGCGTATCCGGCGGTCGTGGGCATCCCCTGGCATCGGGGCCGTGCCGGCCCCCCGGGTCGTGCGATCAGCCGATGCCCAGGCGCGGGGCCTCGATCGCCGGGCAGGTGTCCATCACCACGTCGAGGCCGGCGTCGGCGGCGCGGCGGGCGGCCGCCTCGTCGACGACGCCGAGCTGGAGCCACACCGCCCGGGCCCCGACCGCGACCGCCTCGTCGACGACGGCACCGGCCAGCTCGCTGCGCACGAAGACGTCGACCACGTCGATCGTGCCCGGCACGTCGGCGAGCCGGGCGTACCCGGGCTCCCCGTGCACGTCCTCGGCCTTCGGGTGCACCGGGACCACGCGCTGACCGAGCGTGTCGGCGACGTACGCGCCGATCCGGTACGCCGTGCGGCGCGTGTTCTGCGACAGCCCCACCACGGCCCACCGCCCAGGCGTGGTGAGCAGCCGGCGGACGACCTCGGGGTCGTTGCGGTGGCCTGACTCGGCGTCGTCGGTCATGTCGGAACGGTACGCCGGACGGCGGACGGCGGCCGCCGCGGGTTCAGCGCCCCGCGGGCAGAGCCGACATCAACTGCACACGAACACACAGCACGCGAGCACCGCTGCACCACCCCAGCGCCACCGACACGACCGCCCGCCGCCCCACCCGAGACCCCAGCGAGGCCCCCATGTACCGCCGCTCCCTCGTCGCCGGCCTGGCCGCCGCCGCCCTCACCGCCACCGCCGCGTCGCCGTCCGCTGCCGGCACGGTCATCCCCGGCCCCCGCGCCCTGCCCATCGACCAGGCGACCGTCGCCATGGCGCCGGAGGTGGAGCGGCTCGGCGGTGCCGACCGCTACACCACCGCGGTCGCCGCGTCCCGCGCCGCGTTCGACGACGCTGGCGGGCCCTTCGCCGCCGGTGCCGTCGTGCTGGCGCGCTCGGACTCCTACGCGGACTCCCTGGCCGCCGCCCCGCTGGCCTCTGCCGTCGAGGGGCCCCTGCTGCTGACGCAGCCGGGCGCGTTGCGCGGGTCGACGGAGGCCGAGATCGACCGGCTGCTGGACCCGGGCCAGACGGTGTACGTGCTCGGCGGAACCCCGGCGATCTCGCCGGCGGTGGCGGGTCGCCTGACGAGCAAGGGGTACGTCGTGAAGCGGCTGCAGGGCAGGGACCGCTACGCCACCGCGGTCGCCATCGCCGAGGAGCTCGAGGAGGTGCTCGGCTTCGCGCCCACGGGCGCCGCCGTGACGACGGGTACGAACTTCCCGGACGGGCTCGCCGCCGGCGCCGGCGCCGGCGCCTACCTCGAGCCGGTGCTGCTGACGAACGGGTCGGTGATCCCGGGCGTGACCCGTGCCTACCTCGACGCCAACCCGCAGCTGGAGGAGGTGGCCGCGGTCGGGGCCGCCGCGGCCGCCGCCGACTACGCGTTCGACGCGATGCTGTACGGCCGGGACCGGTACGAGACCGCGGCCGTCACGGCGGACTACTACTTCGGGCACCCCGACAACCCGACGGACGTCGGCGCGACCGTCGGGCTGGCCACCGGCACCGACTGGCCCGACGCCCTCGCCGCCAGCGGGATGCTGGCGCTCTACCAGGGTCCGCTGCTGCTCACCCGCAAGGACGCGCTGCCCGCCGTCACGGCCGCTGCGGTCGAGGCGCTGGAGACGCGCGGCGACACCAGCGACGTCACCCTCGGCTTCGTGTTCGGCAGCTCGGGCGTGGTGAGCGCGGCCGTCGAGAACAGCCTGCGGACCGCGGTCGCCCGCTGACGACGGGCAGCGGCCCGGCGGTCACCGCCGGAGGCCGCGTGCCGCCGCGCCGCCGGTAGCATCGCGACGGTGAGCGTCGACGCCGACACCTTCACCCTGTCCGAGGACCACCGGGAGCTGCGCGAGGCCGTGCGGGCCGTTGCGCGGGACAAGGTCGCCCCGTGGGCCGCCGAGGTGGACGAGCAGGGGCGCTTCCCGCAGGAGGCGTACGACGCGCTGCGTGCCGCCGACTTCCACGCGCCGCACGTGCCGGAGGAGTACGGCGGCGTCGGGGCCGACGCCCTCGCGACGTGCCTGGTGATCGAGGAGGTCGCCCGGGTCTGCGCGTCGTCGTCGCTGGTCCCGGCGGTGAACAAGCTCGGCACCGTCCCGCTGCTGCTCGCCGGCTCGGAGCAGGTGCGGGCCCGGTACCTGCCGCCGGTGGCCTCCGGCGAGGCGATGTTCTCCTACGGCCTCTCCGAGCGGGACGCGGGCTCGGACACCGCCGCGATGCGCACGCGCGCCGTCCGCGACGGTGACGACTGGGTGCTCCAGGGTCAGAAGTCGTGGATCACGAACGCCGGCGTCTCCCGGTACTACACGGTGATGGCGGTGACCGACCCCGACGGCCCGCGCGGCCGCAACGTCACCGCCTTCGTGCTCGAGGCCGGGGACGAGGGCTTCTCGTGGGGCGAGCCGGAGCGCAAGCTGGGAATCAAGGGGTCCCCGACGCGCGAGCTGCTGCTGGACAGGGTGCGGGTCGGCGACGACCGGCGCGTCGGCGAGGTCGGGGAGGGGCTGCGGACCGCGCTGCGCACCCTGGACCACACCCGCGTCACGATCGGCGCCCAGGCCGTCGGCATCGCGCAGGGCGCACTCGACCACTCGCTGGCGTACGTCAAGGAGCGCCAGCAGTTCGGGCGCGCCGTCGCCGAGTTCCAGGGCGTGCAGTTCATGCTCGCGGACATGGCGATGACCCTGGAGGCAGCCCGGACGATGGTCTACGCCGCCGCCGCGAAGAGCGAGCGGGGCGACCCCGACCTGCCCTTCTTCGGCGCCGCGGCCAAGTGCTTCGCCTCCGACGTCGCGATGTCGGTCACCACCGACGCGGTGCAGCTGCTCGGCGGGTCGGGCTACGTCAAGGACTTCCCTGTGGAGCGGATGATGCGTGACGCGAAGATCACGCAGATCTACGAGGGGACGAACCAGGTGCAGCGTCTGGTGATGGCCCGCCAGCTGCTCGCCCGCTGACGCATCCCCGCGATGGAGGCAGTCGACGCCGCCGAGCCCTGGCCCGGGGTGTCGGTCGTGATGCCCGTGCTCGACGAGGAGCGCCACCTCGGCGAGGCGGTCGACCGGATCCTGCGCCAGGGCTACCCCGGCGAGCTGGAGGTCGTGCTCGCGCTCGGCCCCTCCCGGGACGCGACCGACGCCGTGGCCGCCGAGCTGGCGCGGCGGGAGCCGCGGGTCCGCCTCGTGCCGAACCCCACCGGGCGCACGCCCGCCGGCCTCAACGCCGCGGTCGCCGCCTCTCGCCACGACGTCGTCGTCCGGGTCGACGGGCACGGCCTGCTCACCGACGGCTACATCGCCGCCGCCGTCCGGCTGCTGCAGCGCACCGGGGCGGACAACGTCGGCGGCATCATGGCGGCGGAGGGGGAGACCGACGTCGAGCGAGCCGTCGCGGCCGCGATGACCTCCCGCCTCGGGATCGGCAACGCCCGCTTCCACGTCGGGGGCAGCGCGGGCCCTGCGGAGTCGGTGTACCTGGGGGTGTTCCGGCGCGCGACCCTCGAACGGCTCGGAGGCTTCGACGAGAGCTTCGTGCGCGCGCAGGACTGGGAGCTCAACCACCGGATCCGCCAGGCGGGGGGGACCGTGTGGTTCAGCCCGGAGCTCACCGTGACCTACCGTCCGCGCTCGTCGCTGCGGGCGCTGGCGCGGCAGTTCTACCGCACCGGCCAGTGGCGGCGGCAGGTGATGCAGCGCTACCCGGGCACCGTCAGCGCGCGGTACCTGGCTCCGCCGGTCGCGACCGCCGCGGTCGTCGCCGGAACCCTCGCCGGCCTGCTCGGGCTGCGCCCTGGGTGGCGGGTCGCGCGGTGGGGGTGGGCGGCGCCTGTCGGCTACGCGGCGGTCGTGGCCGTGGGTGCGCTGGCGGACTCCAGACCGCTGCCGCCGGGGGCGCGTGCGCGGCTCCCGGTGGTGCTGGCCACCATGCACCTGTCGTGGGGCGCCGGCTTCTGGCGCGGCGCCGAGCGGGCCCAGGTGAGCCCACGCAGTGCCGGGACCTGACTCGACACCGAGCCGTCGTGATGACAGCTCCACGATCCGCTCTGCCACATCAGACCGCTCCGGTGCTCGGCGCCGCCGGCTGGTAGCCGAGCACGTCGCACAACCGGCGGTAGCGGGGTAGCTCGGTGATCTTGTCCGTGACGTCGTCAGGGAGGAGCTCCTGAAACTTGTTGTCGATGCGGTAGTCACCCAGCTCGCCGTGGGACTGGGCGGCGTAGTACAGGCGCCGGGCATCCGCCCTCGCGCGCTCGTTGACAACTCCCTCGCTCTCCTGCCGCTGCCACAGCGGTGCCTGGTTGCCTCCGACCGGATGCACCTCGTGAGCACTGAACTGCAGCACCGTGGCCACGTCAGCGCTGATTCCGAGGTGGGCGCACAGTCGCCGGAACTCGGCGAAGGCGTCGACGTGCAGGGTGTCGCTGCGGCACAGGATCGCGTTGGGCGCGTCGTCCAGAACACGGTCGTAGTCCAGCAGGATCGCCTGCAGGGCCCGGGAGGCCGCGCTCAGAACGTCCTCGTCGCGCTCCGCGGCCCGCTGCCGGAACTCGGCGAACGTCGGGTTCCGCGCGAAACCGAGCTGGCCGTTCTGGTTGTACAGGTAGCTGGCGACCATGCGCATCGGGTGCTTGGCCGGGACGACCTGCGCCGAAGACCAGGCGCCGGCGAACCACCGGGTGCCCTTGGACCCGTCCACGAAGCTCTCAACGTCCGGATGCCGTCGGGAGAACGCGTCGTAGAGGTCCGCCAACGTGGCTCCGTCGTGCCGAGCCAGGCCGGCCTTCAGCGGCTCGCTCCAGTAGGGGCAGTCCCCTGCGCAGGCGACGCACCGCGAGGTCTTCGAACCCTTCTCATCAATGAAGGCAGGGAGCAAGCGGTAGACCTCGGAGCCGAAGAACCAGCCAGAGGTGGCGTTGAGGATGTAGCCGACCACCGTCGAGCCGCTGTAGGAGGGTCCCGCGATCTGAACGACCCGCACGCTGATCCCTTCGGGGAGGCGCGGGTCGGCTCAACCCACAGATCCCATCACCGACGCCTGCTGATCGTCGGGATCGTAGCAACCAGGGCTCGGGCTCCGCCGGGACTTGCGTGCGCCGTGGTAGCCGGCCGATGCACCCTGCTCAGGTCAGGTCCTCCCGCGACCCATCGCACGCACCGTGGCTGGCGTCACGGCCTCTTCGGAGGTCCACGCCTGGACTGTCGGGCCGGGGGTGGGGCCGGACGGCGGCGGCTGGGACGCGCGAACCGCCCCCGGAGGCGATCCGCTCCAGCTCGGCGACGAAGGCCGGCGACTGCGCGCGCCAGTCGTGGCGGCGGGCGGCCCGCCTGCCGGCCGCGGCGAGCCGGCGGCGTCGTCCGGCGTCGTCGTGGAGCGCGACAACGGCGTCCGCCGCGGCCCCCGCGTCGGCGAACGGGACGACGACCCCGCCACCGGAGCGTGCCACGAGGTCGCGGGCCAGCGGCAGGGGCGTCGTCACGACGGGGACGCCGTGCGCCATGTACTCCAGCACCTTCGTCGGCATGCTGCCCCGGTAGTTGGGCTCGTCGTGCAGCAGCGACAGGCCGGCGATCGCGCCGTCCACCACGCGCATCGCGGCGTCGCTGGGCAGGAAACCCAGCCACTCGACGTGCCCGCGCTCGCCGGCGGCGGTCAGGAGGGCGGCGGCGGCGGCGTCGGCGTGCCCGATGACGCGCAGCCGCGCCGCGCCGCCGGTGTGCTCGGCGAGCCGCCGACCGACCTCGACGAGCTCGGCCGCCCCCCGGGCGAGGCTGAGGTGCCCCACGTACACCGCGGCACCGGTGCCCGGTTCGGGCACCGAGTCGGGCACGTAGACGGTGTTCGGCACGACGAGGTGCTCGCCCGCGAAACGCTCCCGGTAGGCCTCCTCGGCGAGCAGCAGGTGGACCCGCCGCTCGGCGAGCCGCTCCGCCCGGCGCACCGCGCCGGCCACCACCGGCCGCACCGGCCGCGGCAGCCAGGGCTTCAGGGTCACTGCCGCGGCGGTGTCCTCGTGCACGTCCCAGACCACCGGCGGCAGCGACAGGCCCGCGGCGGCCACGAGCAGCTCGGGGTCGTGCAGCAGCACGACGTCGTGCTGCTGGCCGCGCCGTCGCAGCAGCGACCGCGCCGCGCGCAGCGCCGTGACCCGGCGCCGCCCGAGCGAGCGCGGCAGGTCGACCGCCTCCAGCAGCGGGTCGCCGGAGGTCGGCTCCAGCCCCACCGACGCGAACGGCGCCGCGTAGGTCACGGACCACCCGGCGGCGGTCAGCGCCTCGATCTCGCGGTGCCGGATCCGCGCGTCCTCCGGGTGGTGCACCACGGTCACGACCAGTGCGCGCCGCCGCCTCGGGTCGTCCGGGCGGCCCAGCTGACCCTCGCTCACCGTGCGGGCGGGCGCCGGGGCTTCGCCGACCGCTTGTAGGCGTCGCAGACCTCGTCGACGGGGCCGTCCCGGACCAGGCGGCCCTTGTCCACCCAGAGCGCGCGCCCGCACATCGCGCGGACCGTCGCGTCCGAGTGGCTCACGAGGAAGACGGTGCCGGCCTGCTCGCGGATCTCGTCGATCTTGTCCTGGCTGCGGGCGCGGAACTCGGCGTCACCGGTGGCGAGCGCCTCGTCGATCATGAGGATGTCAGGGGCGGCGGACGCGGAGATCGCGAACCGGAGGCGCGCTCCCATGCCGGAGGAGTACGAGCTCATCGGCAGGTGCACCGAGTCGCCGATCCCGGCGAACTCGACCACGTCGTCGAACCGCGCCCGCACCTGCTGCGGGCTGAGCCCGAGCGCCAGCCCCCCGAGCATGATGTTGCGCTCACCCGTGAGGTCCTTCATCAGCGCGGCGCTGACGCCCAGCAGCGCGGTCCGCCCGGCGACGTACACGGCCCCGGAGGCCGGTGGCAGCAGGCCGGCGACGGCACGCAGCAGCGTGCTCTTGCCGGAGCCGTTGCGGCCGATGATGCCGATCGCCTCGCCGTGGCGCGCCACGAACGAGACCCCCCGCACGGCGTGCACCTCGGTGACCCCGCCGAGGTGGTTGCGCGACCGGCTCACGAGCCGGGCCAGCCGGCTGGCGTCGTCGTCCGCGACGTGACGACGCCCGCCGTACAGCCGGTAGGTGACGTGCAGGTCGTCCACGACGACAGACGGGTCCCCGAGCTCTTCCTCCGCGACGGGACCGGTCGCCTCAGCCGCGACCATAGCTCTCCTCGCGCTGCCAGAACAGCAGGAAGCCGCCGATCGCGAACAGCAGCGCCCAGCCCGCGCCGAAGCCCCACAGCAGCGCGCTCTGCGGTACCTCGGCCAGCAGGCACGACCGGACCAGGCTCAGGTACACCGCCAGCGGCTGGTACTCCAGCAGCAGGCCGAGCGGGTTGTCGCCGGTGTAGTGCTGGATGCTGAAGAAGACGCCGGAGACGTACCGCGCGAGGCGCAGGGCGAGCGGGATCAGGTTGAGCAGGTCACGGGACCCGACGACCAGCCGGGCGGCGACGAACGCCGCGCCGGTGCTGAACACGTACAGCAGCAGCAGGGCGGGCACGAACGCCAGCCACGACCACGTCGGCCGCTCACCGGTCGCCAGCAGGATCCCCAGCAGCACCGCGAGCGCGGGGAGCACCGTCGCCAGCTCGGCGAGGACGGCCGCGACCGGCAGGGCCGCACGAGGGAAGTGCAGCGCCCGCACCATCCCGATGTTGCTCGTGATGGACTTGGCACCCGACATCAGGGACGTCGACGCGAACGTGAACATGAAGATGCCGACGGTGAGGAAGCCCACGTAGTTGTCGACGCCGCCCCGGGTGCCGAGCAGCACCCCGAACACGAGCAGGTACACCCCCGC
This sequence comes from Actinomycetales bacterium, assembly GCA_038206105.1. GTDB lineage: Bacteria > Actinomycetota > Actinomycetes > Actinomycetales > JBBRBF01 > JBBRBF01. The sequence continues at coordinate 68,957 of JBBRBF010000010.1, forward strand.
CAGGAACAGCGGGTTGAGGATCGCCCACAGCTGGCCCAGGTAGTTGTTCTGGTTGCGGCTGTAGGCGTTCGACGACGCCAGCGCGGCGATGAAGTGGCGCCGCTCCCACATCTGGCGCAGGTAGGTGCGCAGCGAGGGGCGGGTGCCGACCCGGTGCAGGCCGTACCGGGCGGCGAGGGCCGCTGCGTCCACGCCGTCACCGTCGCCCACGGCGGCCGTCGCCTGCGACGAGTGGGTCACAGGCGGTGCGCCTTCTCGCTCGTGGTCGCCCCCCGGGTGTCGAAGAAGCGCTGGGCGCGCTCCGCGAGGGCGTCCACGTCGTACTCGCGGTGCCGCTGCACGAGCATCACGAGGTCCGCCTCCGCGACCGCCTCGTCGAGGTCCTCGACCCGCCGGGCCGTGACACCCGTGGCCGACCAGTCCTGCACGTACGGGTCGTGGTACCGCACCACCGCGCCGAGGGCCGACAGGTGGCGGGCGAGCGGCGTCGCCGGGGACTCGCGCTGGTCGGCGATGTCGGGCTTGTACGTGACGCCGAGCATGAGCACCGTCGCCCCGTTGATGGCGACCTGGTCGGCGTTGAGGATGTTCTGCGCACGGTGCGCCACGTAGGCCGGCATCGTCGCGTTGATCTCCTCGGCGAGCTCGACGAAGCGGAACGGGTAGCCGAGGCGCGCGCGCACGTTGTGGCTCAGGTAGTTCGGGTCGATCGGGATGCAGTGGCCGCCGACGCCGGGGCCGGGGTAGAACGCCTGGAAGCCGAACGGCTTCGTCGCGGCGAGGCGGATCACGTCCCACAGGTCGATGTCGAGCTCGTGGCAGAACCGCGCCATCTCGTTCACGAGGGCGATGTTGACGTGGCGAAACGTGTTCTCCAGCAGCTTGGCGGTCTCCGCCTCGCGGGTACCCCGTGCGGCCACGACGGTGTCGACGAAGCGCCCGTAGAACTCCTCCGCGCGTCGGCTGCACGCGCCGGTGTGGCCACCGACGACCTTGGGCGTGTTCCGCATCCCGAAGCGCGGGTTGCCGGGGTCTATCCGCTCGGGGGAGAACGCCAGGTGGAAGTCGCGCCCGGCGACCAGCCCGGACTCCTCGAGCAGGGGACGCACCAGCTCGTCCGTCGTGCCCGGGTACGTCGTCGACTCCAGCACCACGAGCATGCCGGGACGCAGCTGCCGGGCGATCGCCGCGGTGGCGCCGCGCACCGCGGTCAGGTCGGGCCCGCCGTCCTCGGACAGCGGGGTCGGCACGCAGATGACGGCCGCGTCGGCCGCGCCGATCTCGGTCTCGTCGGTGGTGGCGCGGAAGCCGGCCGCCACCATCTCCGCGACGTCGGCGTCCGAGAGGTCGTCCACGTGCGACGTCCCGGCGTTCAGGCCCGCGACGACCCGCTCGTCCACGTCGAAGCCGAGCACGCCGACCCCGGCCCGGACGGCCTCCTGCGCCAGGGGCAACCCGACGTACCCGAGCCCGACGACCACGACATCGACCGACACGTGCTGCTCCTTCTCCTCCGGCTGCGGCGTCAGCGCCGGGGCGCTGCGACGCCCAGGCCGGCGTACAGGTCACGGTAGGTGCGGGCCACGCCTGCCCACGTCCGGTGGGCGGACACCCAGGCCCGGGCCTCCGAGCCCATCCGCGTGCGGGCGCCGCGATCGTATATCAGCGGGCGCAGGCGCTCGGCGAGCGCGACGGCGTCGCCCGGCGTGGCGAGGTCGCCGGTGCGGCCCGGGTCGACGATCTCGCGCAGCGGGGGCAGGTCGCTGCCGACGACGGGGCGCCCCGTCGCCATCGCCTCCAGCGGCTTCAGCGGCGTCACCATCCGGCACACCGGCCGGTCGAGACGCGGGACGCAGAAGACGTCGATCGCCGCGTGGTAGCAGCCGACGTCGGCGAACGGGACCCTGCCGGTCAGCACCGCCGCGTCGCCCAGCACGCGACCTGCCTGCTCGCGCAGGGCCACGGCCGCCGGTCCGTCGCCCACGAGGAGCAGGCGCACGCGCGCGCCGCCGCCGGCGAGCACCGCGGCCGCGTCCACGAGGACGTCGACGCCCTCGTAGTCGTTCAGGGTGGTCACGGTGCCCAGCACGACCTCCCCGGGGTCGATGCCGAGGGCCGCCCGCAGCGGGCCGGGGTCCGGCGGCGGAGCCAGGAACCGGTCGCTGACGGAGTTCGGCACCACCGTCACCTTCGCGGCGGGCACCCCGCGGGACACGATGTCGGCCGCCATCCCGTCGGAGAGCGTCACCACGGCGTCCGCGGCGTCCATCACGGCGGTCTCCGCGGCCCGGGCGAGCCGGTAGGTGTCGCTGTCCGGGTCGTTGCCGCGGCTTCGCCACGTCTCCTCCAGGAAGCCGCGGACCTCGTACACCACCGGCAGCCCGGCGCGCCGGCCCACGGCGAGCGCCACGCGGCCGTTGAGGTGGTTGCTGTGGGCGTGCAGCACGGCGGGGCGCAGCCGCGCCACGAGCCGTCCGGTGAGGTCGACGTCCCGCTCCAGCAGCCGGTCCGCCGTGGTCGGCAGCGGACGCAGCGGCAGCAGCCGGTGGTAGGCGACGCCGTCGACGTCGACGAGCGGGTCGGCGGCGAGGTGGCCGGCGGTCACCGGGTAGCCGAGCCGGGTCGCCACGTGCGGGTCGAGCCCGGCACCGCGCTGCGCCACCGCGATGCCGTGGGTGCGGGTGGTGTAGCCGGCCGTGACCTCGGGCAGCGCGTTCGTGACCAGGTGCAGCACGCGGCCGGCTACCCCGGGGACTGGCGACCCCTCGCGAGAGCAGGTCGAGCCGGGCGGCCCCCCGGCCGCCCCGACCGGGGCGTCGCGCAGAACCGCGAGCTCACCGGCGAGCCGGCGGTGCAGCCGCCGGGTCCGGCGACCGCCACGGGCGGCGGCGCCGGCGGCCTCGGTGAGCCGCCCCGCCTCGGCGGCCACGAGCGCCTCCAGCCGGGGCCGCGCCGGGTCCTGCTCGGGCAGCGCCGCGAGTGCGTCCCGCGCGTGCCCGGGTGCGTGCAGCGCGACGGCGGCCGCGACGAGGCCGTGCAGCCGCGCGCCCCGGGCACGGGCCGCCCCGGCCGCGAGGCGCTCCAGCGCGCCCTGGCGGTCTCCGGCCGCGGCGAGGGCGAGCACCCCGAGGACGGTCGCTCCGTCCGGCCCCGGACGCCGCGCCGCCCGGGCCGCCGCGCGGGCCCGCAGGCCGGGGGGCAGGGCGCGCAGCGCGACGGACAGCGATCCGACGGGGTCGCGTCCCAGGTGCCGCCACCCGACGCCGGCGGCGAGCGGTGCGTTGCGGACGCGTCGTGCCACGGCGGCGCCGCGAGCGGCACGGGACACGGCGCTCCCGGGGTAGCAGGGACGGACCCGGCGAGTCTGGCATGCTGAACACCCGCTGATCGCTGACCACGCGCGCCCCTGCAGCGGGTACCGCGCGACCCGCCGAGCCGGAAGGCCCGCATGTCTGACCTGGTCCTGCACGTCACGGGCGCGAGGCCGAACTTCCCGAAGGCGGCCCCGGTGATCCGTGCGCTCGCCGACCGCGGCGTGTCGCAGGAGCTCGTGCACACCGGCCAGCACTACGACGAGCACATGTCGCAGGTGTTCTTCCGCCAGCTCGGCCTGCCGGCCCCGGACGTCGACCTCGGCGTCGGGTCGGGCTCCCACGCGCGGCAGACCGCCGCGATCATGACCGCGCTCGAGACGCTGCTGCTGGACCGGCGGCCGGCGACGGTGGTGGTGTACGGCGACGTCAACTCCACCGTTGCCGCCGGGCTCGTCGCCGCCAAGCTCGGGATCCCGCTCGCGCACGTCGAGGCGGGCCTGCGCAGCTTCGACCGGACGATGCCCGAGGAGGTCAACCGGGTGGTCACCGACCGCCTGGCCGACCTGCTGTTCGCCACGAGCGCGGACGCGGTGGCGCACCTCGGCAACGAGGGCGTCGACCCGGCGCGGATCCACCTCGTCGGCAACCCGATGATCGACACGCTGCTCGCGAACATGGACCGCTTCGACGTCGCCGCGGCCCGCGAGGCCCACGACCTGCCGGGTCGCTACGCGGTCGCGACCCTGCACCGTCCGTCCAACGTCGACGACCCCGCCGACGCGGCGGCCCTCGTGAAGGCGGTCCACGCGGTCGCCGACCAGGTCCAGGTGGTGCTGCCCCTGCACCCCCGAGGCCGTGCGCGCCTCGACGAGGCCGGGCTCTTCGGCCACCCGGCGCTGCGCGTCGTCGACCCGCTCGGGTACGTCGAGTTCCTCGGCCTCGTCCGGGGCGCCGACGCCGTCGTCACCGACTCCGGCGGGGTGCAGGAGGAGACGACCATCCTCGGTGTCCCCTGCCTGACGATGCGGCCCAACACCGAGCGGCCGGTGACGATCACCCACGGGACGAACCGTCTCGTCACCCGCGAAGGCCTGCCCGGGGCGGTCGCCGACGCCCTGGCCGCTGGGCGCTCGGAGACGTGGCCGGTGCCGCCGCTGTGGGACGGCCACGCCGGCGAGCGGATCGCCGCCGTGCTCGGGGCGGTCGCGTGACCGGCTCGCCGGACCCCGGCGGCGCCCCCCCCGCGCCCGACCCCGCAGTGGAACCCGCACCGCAGCCGGAGCCGGGACCCGTCCCGGTGGCGACGGACGACACGCGGCGCGAGGTCACGGCGCTCGCCGCGCGGGTGGCGGCGCTGGAGGCCCGCTCGGCCTCGCCGGCCCGCGTCATGGTCCGGGTGCGGGCGGTCGCCCGGGTGGTGCGCGCCGCCGCGCGGGTGCCGTCGCGGCGACGCCGCGTGGTGAAGGACGTCGCCCGCGCCGCCCTCGGCCGCACCGCTGGTGGCAAGGCGCTGTCGGCGGGCCCGACGCGCTACCCGCTGCCGACGACCAGGCCCCCGCTGGGGCCCGTGGCGCGGCCCGGCCTCACCGTCGCGGTCCTGCTCGACCCCTTCTCCGAGCTCGCGTTCCGGTACGAGTGGCGGCAGGTCACGTTCGGGCCGAGCGACTGGCGCGAGGTGCTGGAGCGCACCCCGCCGGACCTGCTGTTCGTGGAGTCGGCGTGGAACGGCAACGACGGCCGCTGGCGCCTGCACATGACGCGCGACGACCGCCCCAGCGACGAGCTGCGCGCCCTGCTCGCGTGGGCGCGCGAGCGCGGCGTCCCCAGCGTCTTCTGGAACAAGGAGGACCCCCCGAACTACGCGCGGTTCATCGAGACCGCCCGACTGTTCGACCGGGTGCTGACCGTGGACGCCGACCGGATCCCGGCGTACGTCCAGGACCTCGGCCACGACCGGGTCGGGCTGCTGCCGTTCGCGGCGCAGCCGAGGATCCACAACCCGGTGCGCCGTGGCACCGGCCGCTGCTACGACGTCGCGTTCGCCGGTACCTACTTCGCCGACAAGCACGACGAGCGCCGCGCCCAGATGGAGTACGTGCTGGAGCCGGCGCTGGAGCACGGGCTGCACATCTACTCGCGGCTGCAGGGCGGCGACGAGCGGTACCGGTTCCCGGCCCGGTACACCGACTCGCTGGTGGGGTCGCTGCCCTACGAGCAGATGCTCGCCGCGTACACCTCCTACAAGGTCTTCCTCAACGTCAACTCGGTCACCGGCTCGCCCAGCATGTGCTCGCGCCGCCTCTTCGAGCTGTCCGCCGCGCAGACGGCCGTGGTCTCCGGGCCGGCCGCCTCGATCCAGCCGTTCCTCGGTGACGCCCTCACCGTCGTGACCGACGCCGAGCAGACGCGCAAGGCGCTGGCCGTGCTGGTGCGCCAGGACGAGTTCCGCGACCGGCTCGCGCTGCGGGCCCACCGGCGCGTGTTCGACGAGCACCTGTACTCCCACCGGGTCGACGCCGTGCTGCGCGCCGTCGGGCGCGAGGTCGTCGAGCCCGACCGGAGCGTGAGCGCGGTCGTGCCGACGATGCGGCCGGAGCAGCTCGACCACGTGCTCGACTTCGCGGCCCGGCAGTCGCACGACCAGGTCGAGCTGGTGCTCGTCACCCACGGCTTCGAGGTCGACGACACCGACCTGAAGGCCCGGGCCGCGGCCCGCGGCCTGGACCGCGTCGTCGTCCGTGCCGCCGAGGCGGCGCTGACGCTCGGGGAGTGCATGAACCTCGGTGTCGACGCGGCCTCGGGGACCTACGTCGCCAAGATGGACGACGACAACCACTACGGCCGGCACTACCTGAAGGACCTGGTCCGGGCGTTCGATTACACCGACGCGCAGGTCGTCGGCAAGTGGGCGCACCTGACGTACCTGGAGGGGTCGCAGGCCACCCTGCTCCGGTTCCCGCAGGCCGAGCACCGCTACACCCGGCTGGTGCAGGGGGGCACCATCGTGACGCGGCGCGAGACCGCCGCGCAGGTGCGCTTCGAGCCGCTGCCGCGACGGGTGGACACGACGTTCCTGGAGAAGGTCGGGGCGGTCGGGGGACACGTGTACTCCAGCGACCGGTTCAACTACGTCTCGGTGCGCCGCGCGTCCGTCGCGGGCCACACGTGGAAGATCACGGAGGAGGACATGCTGGCCGGCAAGGCGGACCTGCTGTTCTACGGCGAGCCGTTCACGCACGCCGAGGCATGACGACGGGCCTTCCGGCCCGGGCGCGGCCGGTGGCCCGCCCGGCCGCCCGCGGGTACCGCCCCGACGTCGAGGGCCTGCGGGCCGTCGCCGTCGTGCTCGTGCTGCTGTACCACGCGGGGGTGCCCGGCCTGAGCGGCGGCTTCGTTGGCGTCGACGTCTTCTTCGTGATCTCGGGGTTCCTTATCACCGGGCTCCTCGTGCGCGAGCTGGAGGCCACCGGTCGCGTGTCGCTGACCACCTTCTACGGCCGCCGGGCCAAGCGGCTGCTACCGGCGGCCGGGGTCGTGCTGGTCGCCACGCTCGTGGCGACGCTGCTCTTCGTGCCGGTCGTGGACTGGCGTGCCTTCGGCGGCGACATGGTCGCCGCCGCCCTGTACGTCGTGAACTGGCGGCTCGCCGCGCGCTCGGTGGACTACCTGGCGGAGGACACCGGCGTCTCGGTGGTGCAGCACTTCTGGTCCCTCGCCGTCGAGGAGCAGTTCTACGTCGTCTGGCCGCTGCTGATCCTGCTGGCCGCGTGGTGGGTGCGCCGGTCCGGCTGGCCGCTGCGACCGACGCTGGCCGCCGGCCTGGCGCTCGTCGCGGTGCCGTCGCTCGGCTGGTCGGTGTACCTGACCGCCGCGGACCCGGCCCGGGCGTTCTTCGTCACGCCGACCCGGCTCTGGGAGCTCGCCGTCGGGGCCGCCGTCGCGCTCGCCGTGCCGCACCTGCACCGCGTGCCCGGAGCCGTGGCGCCGCTGCTCGGCTGGCTGGGGCTCGCGGCCGTCGTGGTGGCCGGGGTCGGGTACTCCACCGGCACCCCGTGGCCGGGGTACGCGGCGCTGCTGCCCACGCTGGGCACCGCGGCGGTGATCGCCGCGGGCCCGTCGGCCGGTGGCAGCGGCCCGGTCGCCGTGCTGGGAAGGCCGGCGTTCGTCGCCGTCGGCGGGCTGTCGTACTCCCTGTACCTGTGGCACTGGCCGGCCGTGGTCGCGGCGGAGGCCTGGACCGGAGGGCTGTCCCCGGCAGCCGGGCTCGCGGTCGTCGCCGCCTCGACCGTGCCGGCCTGGCTCACGCACCGTCTGCTGGAGAACCCGGTGCGGTACTCGGTGACGCTCGCGCGCCGTCCCCGGCGCGCGCTCGCGGTGGGCGCCGGCTTCACCGCCGTCGGCGTCGCCGCGGGCGCGGCGCTGCTGCTGGCGGTGCCGACGGCGGCGGCGCCGGCGACGGGGCAGGCACCGGGGGCCCGCGTGCTCGACGCCCCCACGGCGGGCGGCTCCGAGGCGCCGGCCGAGGCGGGCGGTGGTGCGGCGGACGGGGGGGAGACGGACGGCGGCACCGACCCCGCGGGAGGGGGCGACGGTGCCGCCGCGCAGGGCATCACCCCCGACCCCCTGCTCGCGACCGAGGACCTGCCGGCCGCCTACGCCGACGACTGCCAGGTCGACGCGGTGACCAGCGAGCCGGTGGTCTGCGCCTACGGCGACACGGGCGCCTCACGGGTGATCGCGCTCGTCGGTGACTCCAAGGCGCTGCAGTGGCTACCCGCGCTGGACGTCGTCGGCGTCCGGCGGGGCTGGCGGGTCGAGACCTGGACGAAGTCCGCGTGCCCGTTCAGCGCGGCCACGGTGTCCCTGGACGGCGACCCCTACACCTCGTGCACGGCGTGGAACGAGCGCGTCGCGGCGGAGCTCGCCGCGGACCCCCCCGAGGTGCTGGTGACGTCCCAGGTCAGGGGCACGGCGCTGGAGTCCGGCGAGGAGAGCGCCGCGGCGATGGTCGAGGGGCTGCGCCGGCAGTGGCGGCCGCTCGTCGAACGGGGTACGCAGGTCGTCGTGCTGCAGGACAACCAGAACCCCGGCTTCGAGGTCTACGCCTGCGTGGCGGAGAACCTGGACGACCCCGCCGGCGAGTGCGGCTTCGAGCGCGGGACGTCGCCGACGCGGCGCACTCTGGCCGACGCGGCCTCGGGGCAGCAGGGGGTGCGCCTCGTCGACCTCACCGCGGCGATCTGCCCGACCCCGACGTGCCCGCCGGTGGTCGGCGGCGTGCTCGTCTACCGGCAGGGCTCGCACCTGACGGCCACCTACGTGGAGTCCCTGGCGCCGCGCGTCGACGCCGCTCTGGCGGACCTGCTCGCCGGCGGGGGTCCGCCGTGACCACCGGCACGAGCCCGGCGACAGGGCGCACCGCGACGCCGGTGCGGCCGCCGACGGGCTGGCTCGACCTGGCACGCGTGGTCGCGATCGTCGCCGTCGTGATGGTGCACGTCGTGGTCCCGGTGATGGCCGCGACGGAGCGCGGCGAGCCGGCCTGGTGGGTCGCCGCCGGCCTCAACGCCGCGAGCCGCTGGTGCGTGCCGGTCTTCCTCATGGTGAGCGGCGCGCTGCTGCTCGAGCCGTCGCGCAGCGGCCCGGTCGGCGCGTTCTACGTCAAGCGGCTGCGGCGGGTGGGTGTGCCGCTCGCCTTCTGGACCGCGTTCTACCTCGTGTACCGCGACGTCGTCCGCGGGGACGACATCGGTCCCGAGCAGGTGCTGAAGCTGGTCGCCAGCGGAGAGCCGTTCCTGCAGCTGTACTTCCTGTACGTCGTCGCGGGGCTGACACTGCTGACACCGTTCCTGCGGCTGGTGACCCGTCACGGCAGCCGCGAGACCGTCACGGTGATGGCCGCGGTGTTCTTCGCGATCGCGGTGCTGAACCAGGCGCTGATGTCGTTCGTCCCGGTCGGCGGCACGAACGCCGTGACCATCTGGCTGCCGTTCGTGGGCTACTACGTCGCGGGATGGGTGCTGCGCGACACGCTGCTGCGCGGCTCGCAGACGGCCTGGGCCGTGGTCGTGCTCGTCAGCACCGTCGTGGCGACCACGCTGTGGGCGGCGGTCTTCACGGACTACGTCTTCGCGTACGCGACGCCCCTGGTGGTGATCATGTCGCTGGCGGCGCTGCTGCTGCTGCACCGGGCCGGCGAGCGGCTGCCCGACGGTCGCGGCGGTCCCGGCAGCTCGGGCGGGTCCGCGGTCCGGTGGATGTCGGACCTGTCCTTCGGCGTGTTCCTCGTGCACCCCGTCGTCCTCGACCTGCTCCGGCAGGTCACGGGCCTGCCGACGCAGCCGGCCCCGCTGCTCGGCGTCATCGCACTGCAGCTCGTCGTCGCCGTGCTGGCGTCGGCGCTCGTGGCCGCCATCGCCCGGCGGGTGCCGCTCCTGCGCGAGGTCTTCTAGACCTGCGAGGTGCTGTCGTCCTGCCGGGCCGCCGGTCCCGGCTCTGCGCGCACGGTGCCCGGCGCGCGCTCGATGACCTCGGCCGGCAGGCCCGCGTAGCGCGTCTCGCCCTGGGCGAGCATGTCCGCGACGTTCGCCGTCCAGGTGTGACCGGACATCCGGCGCACGTAGACGTAGTCGAGCCCGTGCAGCCGGCGCACCGTGCCGCCGCCCTGCCGCAGCCGCTCGGCGAGGTGGGTGTCGACGTGCTTCGGGCTGGTGCTCCACCCGCCCGCCTCGAGCAGGGACCGCCGCGGCAGCAGCATCGTGCCCCCCGCGACGTAGACGTCGTGCAGCTCAGGGGCGGTCCACGCGCGGTCGATCGTGAGGTCGAGGTCGGGCATCCAGACGAACCGGGCGCCCTTGGCGACGCAGTCCGCGCCGGTGGTGTGCAGCGTGACGACCAGGTCGGTCAGGTGGTGGTGGCCGTACTGGTCGTCGTCGTCCACCTTGGCCAGCAGCTCGCCGTCCGCGACGCGGCTGAGCCGGCCCAGGGACTCCCCGAGCGTCAGGTCGGCAGGCACCTCGACGACCCGCAGCGGTGGCCCGCCGAGCTCGCCGAGGCGGGCCATCTCGGAGTCCTCCAGGCGGTAGCCGTGGGTCCCGACGACGATCTCCGCGGCGGGGTACGACTGGCCCGCCAGGTCCGGCAGCACGTGCAGCAGGTCGTCGGGGCGGCGGCTGGGGACCAGCACCGAGACCGTCGGGAGCGCGACCGGCCCGCCGCCGGGGGCGAGGGAGGTGTGTCGCAGCAGCGGGTCGTGGCGCACCGTCGCGGTCCGCCAGGCGTCCACGCTGAGCCGGTACCACGCCAGGTCGGAGCGGTCGGCCACCTCGACGGCCACCACGCCGAGACCGACCACCTGCTCGCGCTGTGCCCGGTCGGCCACGACGAAGACCATGCCCGTGGCAGCCAGGCAGCGCAGCGCGTGCTCGCCGAAGCCGTCCGCGGGGGGCGCGGCCAGCTCGGTCACCGCGTACCGCGCCCAGGTCGACTCGCAGAGCGCGGCCTCGACCGGCCGGGAGTCCTCCAGCACGAGCACCGGGCCGTCGTGCGGCACGGGGCCGTGCAGCTCAGGCTCGTGCAGCTCAGCGTCGTGCAGCTCCAGCCGGCCGGGCGTGGTCACCGCGCGGTACCGCTGCGGACTGCCCACCAGGGACCGTCCCGTGGGGTTGGCGACCACCGTCATCACGGCGGGCGTCCGGTGCACGGCCAGCCCGGCGGCGCGGGGGGCGGTGAGCGACTGCGGCTCGTCCGTCGTCGAGGCCGGCACCGGCTTGTCGCGGATCAGCCCGGCGGGCCACGCCGACACCCCGTCGAGGTCGGCGCTGCGCTCGAGCCCGAACAGGACCCCGCCCGCGGAGTCCCAGTGGTGGGCGCGGACGGCGCCGCGGCACACCTCGTGCACCAGGGCCGGCAGCGGCCGCTTCGAGGCGTGCTGGACCGAGAGCCGGGCCCCACCGCCGCCGTCGTCGTCGTCGTCCTCCTCGTCGAGGGACCAGTGCACGGACGTCGTGGACTTGCCGGGCCGTGGGAGCCGCAGGCCGACGCGGTGCTCCCGCGGGAACGACGCGATGCGCGCCTGGACACGCCGGGCACGGCCCTGCACGACGCCGGCGGACGCGAGGCGCACGAGGCTGCCGACGTCGGGGACGTGCAGCACGAGCGAGTAGCAGTTCAGCCAGGCCGCCGACGTCCCGTCGGCCAGCGGCAGCTGCTCCCAGGGCTCACCGGGCTTGCGTCGCAGCTCGAGGACGTCCCAGGCGGCGAAGCGGATCCGCGCGGACCCGGTGCGCGGCGGGCGCGGCCCCGGGGCGCCGAGGGCGCGCCGGGCCACCCGCCCGGCAGCGCGACGTGCTCGCGCCGGGAGCAGCGGCCGGACGACCTGCAGCAGCGGCCGGGCGCGGCGCGCCACGGACCGGACGACGTGGCGGGGGGACGGCGACGCGCTGGAGGCAGACATCGAGGCCGGAGTCTAGAGGGGTGGTCGGTCCGGGTCCCGTCGCGCCGCCCTGACCGGCGTGCAGCCGGCCTCGTCGTGCGTCCCGTCGTGCGTCCAGGGGCCTCCTCGTGGGTGGCGGCGCGCGCCACCGACCGGGCGCGGCGGTCACCCGATCGTCGCAACCGGCTGCTCGCCTAGGGTGATCGGCATGACGGACGCCGCTGCGCTCGAGCCCGCCGTGCCCGCCCGGACGCTGACGCTGGCGTGCGACCCCGGGTGGGGGAGCGGCCCGGGGGTGACGCGGTGGCGGCGGGTCCTGCAGGAGGCCGTCGAGGCGTGCGGCGGCCGGTTCGAGAGCGTGACCGTGCCCGCCGCCGACGCACCGGACGCCGCGCCGGGGGCCGCGCCCCTCGTGCCGGTGCGGACGGCAGGCCCCGGCGCCGGGGGGGGTACCGCTCGGCGCCTGCGGGCGGCCCTCGCCGCGCTGCGGGACGGGGGCGCCGCACCCGTCGCCGGCGTGCCTGCGGCGTCGGCGACGGACGAGGCGGCGTCCTCCGGCGGGGGCCCCGACGCGGCGACGCCCGCCGCGCTGCCGGACTGGGCCGGACCGGGCGGCGTCGCTGCCGTGGACGGCGTCGTGCCGACCGACGGGACCGTGCTGGCGGAAGGGACCGTGCTGGCGGAAGGGACCGTGGCCGCCGCCGCCGTCGTGGACGCAGTGCCCGCCGGGCGGCTGTGGTGCCTCGTGCTGCCGCCGGAGCGGTCGGCATGGGGCGAGCCGGCCGGGTGGGCGCGTGACCTCGTCACCCTGGCGCCACGGCTGGCCGGCGTCGTCACCGACGACGAGGACGCCCGGGACGTGGTGGAGCGGGTGCTTTCGCCGCTGCGACTCGCGGTGCACGTGCTCCCGCCGCTGGACCCTGCGGCGGCCACGTCGACGCGGGACACCGAGTCGGCGCCGGGTGCCGAGCCGGGCACGGAGCAGTCCGGAGGCGAGCCGTCCGACGACGGCGGCCGGGTGGGCGGGCGTCCGGGCGCCGAGGCAACTGCGTCCCCGTGGGCCCAGCTCGAGCTGTGGCACGCGCTGTCGTCCGGAGCCGCGGCCGGGGTGCCGCCCGGCCTGGACTACGCCGCGCGGCGCCACCTCGGTCTCGTCGCCGCGGGAGACCCCGAGGTCGAGACGTGGGGCGGAACCCCGCCCGCGGCCGCCGTCCCCGCCGCATGGTCGGCACCCGACGGCGATGCCGACGGCGTCGACGCGGCGCACCGTCGTCGGGAGACCGTCGGCCTGCTGCTCGGTGCCGGCCCCGCCGCGCCGGGTGCCGCTGGCGGGTCGGACGGCACCGACCGCCGTCGCCGCGTAGCGATCGTGGGCTTCGACCTAAAGTTCTTCTCCGAGCTGGCGCAGCGGCTCCGGACCGTCCCCGATCTCGACCTCGCCGTCGACGAGTGGCCGGGCGCCGGCACGCGCAACGAGGGACGCACCGAGGCCGTCGCCCGCGGCGCCAGCACGCTCGTCGCGGAGTGGGCCCGGCCCAACGCGGCCTGGCTCAGCCAGGTGAAGCGGCCCGACCAGCAGCTCGTCGTCCGGCTGCACCGGTTCGAGCTGGAGAGCCGCTACCCGCCGCAGATCCAGATCGACCGGGTCGACGCGGTGGTCTACATCGCGCCGGCGCTGGGACGACGGATCGTCGACGAGCTCGGCTGGCCCGAGCACAAGCTCGTCTACCTGCCGAACTTCGTCGACCTGGACTGGCTCGACCGGCCGAAGCGCCCCGGCGCGCGGTTCACGCTCGGGATGATGGGGATGGTGCCGCGGCTGAAGCGGCTCGACCTGGCACTCGACCTGCTCGCGGCGGTGCGGGAGCAGGACGCCCGGTTCAGCCTCGCGGTGCGTTCTCAGATGCCGTGGGCGTCGAAGTACGCGTGGCGGGACGCCGGGGAGCGGCGCTACTACCAGCGGTGCCTGGAGCGGATCGAGAGCGACCCCCGGCTGCGCGGCGCGGTCCGCTTCGACCCGTTCGGCCGTGACGTGGCCGCGTGGTTGCGCGGCGTCGGGCACGTGCTGTCGCTGAGCGACATCGAGGGCTCCCACACCGCCCTCAGCGAGGGCATGGCCTCCGGGGCGGTACCGGTCGTGCGGCGCTGGCCCGGGGTCGACGAGATGTACGACGAGTCGTGGATGCGCTCGTCCACGGCGGACGCCGTCGGGCACGTGCTGGCCTCCGCCGACCCCGAGGAGTGGCGGCGCCGCTCCGACCGGGCACGGGCCGACATGCGCCGGTCGCTGGCGCCGGCGGACGTCGTGGGGGCGTGGGCGGACCTGCTCCGCGGCCGCTACGCCGAAGCCGCGGCGCGCTTCGGCCGTCCGGAGCACGTCGGCCTGCACCGTCGTGGCTGAGGTCGACCCCGCCGGACGGCGACGCCTCGTCTGGCTGGCGGACGCGCGACTGCCCCCGGAGCCGGCGGTCGTCGCGTTCCGCCGCGCGCTGACGGCGGCGTTCGCACCGGTTGCCGACGTGTCCGTCGTGTCGTGGCTGCCGCAGGGCCGCGGGCAGGACCCGCCGGACCTACCGGAGCAGGTGGCCACCGCGGGCGTCGTCGTCTGCGAGACCCCGTACCTCGCGCACGCCGTGGCGAACCGCGGTCTGCCCCGGGCCCGCACGTGGGTGTACGTGCTGCCCGGGCACGTGCCCGCCCCCGGAGAGCCGTTCCGCTTCGGCGAGCCGCTGCGCAAGGTGGCGTCGCGGGTGCGCGGGCTGCTCACCGACACGGAGGCGTCCCGGGAGGCGCTCGAGCACGCCTTCGACTCCCACCCGGTCGACGTCCTCGTGCTTCCGCCGGTGCTACCGGCCGACGCCACGGTCGACGACGCGACGCTCGGCGGCGGAGCCGCCGGCGGGTCGGACGGTGACGCGTCGACCGAGCGGCCGCAGGACGTCGCCGAGGCGCTGTCGCGACTGCGACGGTGGTACGCGCTCCCCGCTGGCGGTCCCGACCCGAGCGGTCCCGGCACGGGCGGCCCCGGCGACGGCGCCCCCGACGAGGGTGCTGGGTGGGTCGACCTGCCTGTCGGCACGGCGGACCCGGGACCGGTCGCGGGAACCCCCCCGGCGGAGTCGCCGGGGCCGGCCGCCGCGGACGCCGTCCGGGCCACCCCGTGCCCGGTCGCCGAGGGCGCGCCGATGGTCGGCGTGTTCGGGTTCGACCACCGGTTCTTCCGGGTGCTCGCGCAACGGCTCAAGGAGCCGGGCGACATCGACCTTCGCCTCGACGAGTGGCCCGGCCCCGGGGACCTGACACCCGCCAGCGTCACCCTGGCCCGCCGCGCCGACGTGCTGGTCGCCGAGTGGGCACGTCCGAACGCCGGCTGGCTCAGCGCGCGCAAGCGACCGGACCAGTACCTCGTCGTGCGCCTCCACCGGTTCGAGATCGAGAGCCGCTACCCCGCCGACATCGACATCGACCGCGTCGACGCCGTCGTGCACGTGGGACCGGCGATGGGCCGCGAGATCCGGCGACAACTGGGGTGGCCGGCCGAGAAGCTGGTGTACGTCCCCAACCTCGTCGACGTGCCGCGCTACGACCGGCCCAAGCACCCGGGGGCGCGATTCGTGCTCGGCGTGGTCGGCGCGGTCCCGAACCGCAAGCGCCTCGACCTTGCCCTCGACGTGCTCCGACTGCTCCGCCGCGAGGACCCCCGGTTCCGACTCGCCGTGCGCTCCCAGGTGCCGTGGCGGCAGCCGTACCTGCGCCGCGACCCCGTCCAGACCGACTACTGGCGCTGGTGCGCGCGCCGCGTGGAGGAGGACCCCTTGCTGCGCGGCGCGGTCGGCTTCGACGCGCCGGGCCCGGACATGCCGCGGTGGTACCGGGGGGTCGGGCACGTGCTGTCGCTCAGCGACATCGAGAGCTTCCACGCCGCCCTGGCCGAGGGGATGGCCTCGGGCGCCGTCCCCGTGCTGCGTCCCTGGTCCGGCTGGGAGGACCTGTGGGACGCCACCTGGGTGCGCCGGTCGCCGGCGGACGCGGCGGCATGGGTGCTCGAGTCCGCCGACGAGGCCACGTGGGCCCGTCGCTCGCAGCGGGCGCGGGCGGAGGTCGCCGCGTCCTTCGACCCCGACCGGGTCGTCGCTGCCTGGCGCGACCTGCTCGCCGGCGACCGGGACGCTGCCGCGACCCACTTCGCATTCTCGCGCACCTGATCCCGGGCGGTCCCGCGTCCCGGGCCCGCTCCCCGGGCCCCGTCGGGGACGAGGCGCTCGCGGCCCGCCGCGCACCGCCGACGCGGGGGTCCGGCTCAAGCCCGGCCCCTCCCCACCCGACATCACAGCGAAACCACCCATCGCCGTGACCTGACGGGGCCCCTGATGCGCAGAGCAACATCCTTGACCGTGACCGCCTCCTTGATGCTGGCAGGGCTGGCGCTGCCGGTTGTGTCGCTGCCGGCGCAGGCCAGCGTCGAGACGCCGGAGCTCCAGCGAGTCGAGCTCGACGGTGTCGACCGCGCGGCCCTGGGCGACCAGGAGGACGCGTCCGAGCAGGCCGTGGCCGAGGCCGGCGTGCCGTCCCCGCAGCCGGCCCCGACCGTGTCCTCGACCGCGCCCGGTGAGCACCCCCTGGAGCCGGCGGTGATGACCGGCGAGATCGAGACCGACGGCTTCAGCGCCGTCGGCGTCACCTGGGACATCGGGGAGAAGTCCCCCAACGTCGCGGTCCGGGTGCGCGAGGACGAGGGGTGGACCCCCTGGTTCCCGATGCCCGCGCTCGACGGCGAGGGCCCCGACGCCGGCAGCGCCGAGGCGGAGGGGGCGAAGATGGGCACGTCCCCGCTGCTGACGAGCGAGGCGGACGGCGTCCAGTTCCGCGTGGACACCGCCGACGGGCAGTCCCCGGACGGCCTCGAGGCGGCCCTCATCGACGCCGGGGACGCACCCGCCGCCCCGGCCGTGGCCCCGGCCGCGTCGGCGAACGCCGCCATCGCCGCGCCGCGGATCGTCACCCGCTCCCAGTGGGGCGCCGACGAGTCGCTGGCGAGCGGGACGTCCACGAACAGCAGCGTCAGGGCGGTCACGCTGCACCACACGGCCTCGACGAACAGCTACTCGCAGTCGCAGGCGGCTGGCCAGGTCCGCAGCTTCTACGCCTACCACACGCAGAACCTGGGCTGGTCCGACATCGGCTACAACTTCCTCGTCGACAAGTACGGCACGATCTACGAGGGCCGCCGTGGCAGCATGACGCGCGCGGTCCGCGGCGCCCACGCGAGCGGCATGAACACCGACACCATGGGCGTCTCCTCGATCGGCAACTACGACGTCACCGCGCCGACCCAGTCGCTGCTGAACGGGGTCGCCGAGGTCTCGGCGTGGATCATGTCGCGGTACGGCGTCGACCCGACGAAGAGCGTGACGCTGACGTCCAGCGGCGGTGGCAGCAGCCGGTTCTCGTCCGGCCAGCGTGTCTCGCTGCCGACCTTCTTCGCGCACCGGAACAGCTCCTACACCGCGTGCCCGGGTCAGTACCTCTACGCCAAGATGGGCACGCTGCGGTCCGCGATCTCCGCGGAGCTGCGGACGTCGAGCTCGACCCCGTCCCCGTCCCCGTCGCCGTCGCCGTCGCCGTCGCCGTCGCCGTCGCCGGCTCCTGCGTCGAACGTGGAGCGGTTGGCGGGTTCGGACCGGTACGGCACGAGTGTGGCGTTGGGGCGCAAGGCGTTCGCGGACAGCACGGAGGTCGTGATCGCCTCGGGTGCGCAGGCGGCGCTG